>JAXLWC010000099.1:0-14821 GCA_046328675.1 Anaerolineae bacterium | reverse complement strand
CTTTCTCTTCACCTTTTAGCATTTCTGCCAGTCAGGTGCCTGCCGTCAAGTCTCTACACCTTCCTCAGTCATCCAACAGATGTCTGAGGCTTGGCTCGGGATTGCCATGTGAAAGGTTTCCCCGAATTTGACAGGTAAACACATAAGGATTTCTCCTTATGCCGCCCTATTTTGCAAGATCAGTTGTTAAACTTCTCTTGCGGCTCAAGCCCGACGAGCTGCCTCTGCTCTACCCCGCAATGTGAGGGTCATCTTATCATCGCTGCATCAGGCATGTCAATGGTGAGTTGGCGAACATCCGGTACTGCGCCTCGTTTTGGCGACATGCATTCCGAAGACGGCGCTAATTTTGTCTTGTTTCTGACGCCGAACATGCTATGCTTTGCTTTCCAATCTTTACAAAAAATTATAATCACGACGGACTTCGGAGTATTTATGCTCAAGACACATCACTGCGGTGAACTACGCCCACAACATGACGGTCAGCAGGTCACGCTGGCGGGTTGGGTTAACCGCCGCCGCGATCAGGGTGGTTTGATCTTTATCGACCTGCGTGACCGCTGGGGAATAACCCAGGTCGTCATCAATCAGGAAAATGCCGCGCCCGCCCACGCTACCGCCAGCGAAGCACGCAATGAGTACGTGCTGCAAGTGGTGGGGATCGTGAGGAACCGCCCAGAAGGCACTGCCAATCCTGACCTGGCGACGGGCGAGATTGAAGTTCACGCCAGTGAAATCCGCATCCTCAACGAAGCGAAGACCCCGCCGTTTTATATCAACGTCGATGAAAAGGTCGATGAGACGACACGGATGCGCTACCGCTATCTCGACCTGCGCCGCCCACGTATGCAGAACAACATCGTGCTGCGCCACCGCATCATCAAGTTCATGCGCGACTATCTGGATGCGCGCGGCTTTATCGAAGTTGAAACCCCGATCCTGTTCAAGACAACGCCCGAAGGCGCGCGTGACTTCCTCGTGCCGAGCCGCCTGCTGCCGGGGACCTTCTATGCGCTGCCGCAAAGCCCACAGCAGTTGAAGCAGCTTCTGATGGTGGCGGGCGTCGAACGTTACTTCCAGGTGGCGCGCTGCTTCCGTGATGAAGACCTGCGCGGTGATCGCCAGCCGGAATTCACCCAGCTTGACCTGGAGATGAGCTTCGTGCAGCGCGACGACATCATGGCGCTGATCGAAGGGCTGATGACCGAAATCGCGGAGAAGGTCGCAGGCAAGACACCGATGTTTAAGCCGTTCCCGCGCATCAAATACTACGACGCGATGGAACTGTACGGCAGCGACAAGCCGGATATGCGCTATGACCTGAAAGCGGTGGATGTCAGCGAGATCGCAGGCAAAAGCGGCTTCCCGGTGTTCGTCAACAACGTCGCGGAAGGCAAGCCCGTGAAGGTGCTGCGCGCGCCGGGACTGGCGAAGGGCTTAAGCGGCGAAAAGCTGAAGAAGCTGATGGCCGAGTTTGAGACGCTGGCACGCGGCGCAGGCGCGAAGGGGCTGGCGTACATGGCGCTGCCCGACAGCGACAGCGGCGAAGTCAAAGGCCCGATTGGCAACAAGTTTACCGTCGAGCAGAAGCTGGAACTGTTCGAGAAAGTGGGCGCGCAGCCTAACGACATTCTGCTGTTTATGTCGGACAAGCGCGAAATCGTGTGGGCTGTCACCGATGTGATTCGGCAGAACGTGGCGCAGCAGTTGGGGCTGATTGACCCCGAGGTGATCGCCTTCTGCTGGGTGATTGACTTTCCGATGTTCTACTGGAACGAAGAAGAAAAGCGCTGGGACCCGTCGCAGCACATGTTTACGCTGCCGATGCCGGAGGATATTCCGCTGCTGGATACGGACCCCGGCAAGGCGCGCGGCTCACAATATGACCTGGCGTGCAACGGCTACGAAGTGGCGGGCGGCAGCATCCGTATCCATGACCGCGCGATTCAGGAGAAGATTTTCCCGCTGATCGGCATGACGCTGGAACACGCCAAGGAACAGTTCGGCCACATGCTGGAAGCGTTCGAGTACGGCACGCCGCCGCATGGTGGCATCGCCTCCGGCATTGACCGCCTGACGATGGTGCTGGCTGGCGAACCGAACATCCGCGAGGTGATTGCTTTCCCCAAGACGGCGACAGGTTCCGACCTGATGGCGCACTGCCCTTCGCCCGCTGAGCAGAAGCAGTTGGATGAGTTGCAAATCGCGCTGGCGCTGAAAGAGGCCGAGAAGAAGTAGGCGAACCTAACGCAGGTTTACAAATTAAGTCGGTATAGGTATCTGAACCCCTCATCCCCGACCCTTCTCCCACTCGCTTCGCGGGGAGAAGGGAGAAATCGGGTGCGTTGGGCGCTGTTACCGCATTTAAAAAGTTGAGCTACATCAGGTTCGCCCCTACAACAGATATTTCACAGGGACGTTCAGGCGAACGTCCTGTTTTGTTTTAGCCTAAATCGACGTTGCCTTCGCCGACAGGTTCTTTTGAGGTGGTGACGCTCATCCATTCGGGCTTGTCGCCGCGCAGATGGGCGAAGATTGGCTTCTCGTTGCGCGCACCGTATCGACGAACGCCTGAAGGTCGCTGATGGGCATGAACATGTAGCCCTTCTTTTCGGCAGGCAGGAAGGCAGGCTGTGGGAAGGGGCTGTCGGGGGCGAGAAGTAGACATCGAGCGTGTATTCATCGCCGATGCAGCGGACGATGCCGCGCATAAGCGAGACCAGGTGGTAACGCCGATCTGCCATATTTTTCAACTGCGCCACACAATCATGTACTGTTTGACCTGAAAGACGACTGCATTACTGTTGTTCACGGCTGCTGCTCATTGTACTTTGCTGTTTGGCGATTAGCTTACCGTATTTACGCGTTTTTGGGGGAATAAGAAGCACGACAACATACAGCACTGCTCCTATCAAGCCCACAGCGATAATCAGCAGCACGGCGAATCAACGCCCATATCTGTAAGGTGTCTTTTCTGGCGCTGGCGATACGCTGGCGTTTGGCTGGCCCACGCGTCTTTGTCGTCGCCGCGCGCAGGCGCTTCTTCTTCCAGCGTAATCTGGTTCACGCGGTCAACCGTCAGGCTGTAGATGCGATCCATGTAGGCGGGCACGTTGACCTTGCGGTGTGGACATTCATCGGTGATGTCCCAGATTTTTTGCCGCAGAGCCGGACAGAAACGGATGAACTCTTTGTCGTCGGGCGCTGCGAGGCTGTTTCCTGTGCTGACCACGCTTCGATGGGACTGCCGCAGGTCAGGCGGTGCGAGAACGCCGCCCCACAGCGCGCGCAGATGTTTGTCCTCGGCGCGGTAGGTTTCGCGCACGCTGGCTTTATGGGACAATATTCCAGCAGCGCCTGGCAGTGTGGGCAAGTGGTGAGGGGTAACGGGTTGCTCATAAATCCTTTTTTGTGGAGAAAATCACAGGTCGTCAGGCTCATCGTATAATAGAAATAGAAATTGTTGTTCCCTAATTTGAGGGGAGAAGTGTCATGTTAAATAAACACGCGCAAGTTTGCGACCACCACACGCGGATTACGCCGCGACAGCCCGCCGATGCGTCTGTTCCGAGAAAGCCAAGCGCTACGGCATCTGGAATCGCCGAGATTGACCTGACGCAGGACAAGCCGACTGGCACACGCTGAAAGGACGACGAGAAGGGAAGTGATTCTGCACCTCACCTCGCTGTTTCAGGCAGGTGAGGAAGCCGTGACGCTGGATTTACTGCCGCTGATTATGACTATCGCCAAAGAAGGACGCATTGAGGAAGAGATTTTCCTCACGTCATTCCTGTGGGAAGAAGCCAAGCACACCGATTTCTTCCGGCGTTTTGTCGATGAGGTGGCGCAGGAGGCAGGCGATTTGAGCCGCTTCCACAGCGATACCTATCGCGCGCTGTTTTATGAGGCGCTGCCCGCCGCGCTGTCCCGGCTGAGCGAAGACTCATCGCCTGCCGCGCAAATTCAGGCATCGGTGACGTACAACATGATTGTCGAAGGAGTGCTGGCGGAAACGGGCTATCATGCCTATTTCACGATGCTCAAGAACAATGGGCTGATGCCGGGCACCTGCGAGGGCATTCGCCTGCTGAAACAGGACAGATCGCGGCACATCGCTTACGGCGTGTTCCTGATTTCGCAGCTCGTTGCGGAAGATAGCGGCCTGCCGGAACATCGCCGAGAACACGATGAACACGCTGCTAATGCCGACGATGGGCATCATTAACGAAATCTTCGCGATGTATAACCCGGTACCGTTCGGGCTGGTGGTCGATGACTTCGTGAACTACGCCATGATGCAGTACAGCAAGCGGCTGGAACGCATCCAGAAGGCGCGCGGTATGTCGCTGGAACAGCTTGACGCGGCCACTCAGGAGGTGATTGAGCGCGATGATGGCTAATGACTGGCACGTCGGAAGACTTGCGTTGTAGGAGTTATCCCAATGTGATGTTTAGAATCGGGCGTTATGCTGGTTTGTTCTGGCATATATGTGTGGTTTTCGCCTCAAGCTAAAGGTTGAGGCTAACTATAGAGGCGGCAAGCACACTAAAGGTGCTGGATTATCGCAGCTTGTGGGAGAGA
The DNA here is from genome assembly GCA_046328675.1 of Anaerolineae bacterium. Classification (GTDB taxonomy): domain Bacteria; phylum Chloroflexota; class Anaerolineae; order Aggregatilineales; family Phototrophicaceae; genus JACAER01. The sequence goes on along the minus strand of JAXLWC010000099.1, from coordinate 10,239 downwards.
TAGCTCCTTCAGTGAACCTACGATTTTTCCGACTAGCCCGCACTTTTAGCTGTGGGCGGATGAATCGCACCCAAAATCATCTAGCATAATGGCTTGGAATCATCATTGTACGACCTTTTCTCTGTGTTCTCTGTGACTCGGTGGTTTAATTTCTGTGACTCTTGATGACCTGCTTTGTACTCAAGGCGTCCTGGTGATTCAGTTCCGAATTTTCAGACATGCGCTCGCGCAAGCGAGAAAGCTGGCAGATAACCAGCTACGACTGTGCGCGGTTCATCTTCAGCCACTGCAAGCCGATAATCGTCTTGGCATCCACGATTTCGCCGGAATCCACCTTTTGCAGCGCTTTGTCGACCTTGATGCGCACAATGTTGATGTCTTCGCCTTCGCCGGGCAAGCCGCCGCCCGCGCTCTTTTTTTGCCTGGGGGTGACACTGCTGTAGTACAGGAAGATGCGTTCTGATGAGCCGCCGGGACTGAGGTAGAATTTGTTCACCAGACGCAGCGATTCGACAGCATAGCCGATTTCTTCCTCGATTTCGCGGCGCATGGTAGCGGCGGGGTCGGGGTCGAGGTCGGGGTCGATCATGCCTGCCGGAAGTTCCAGCGTCCAGCCGGGGCCTTTGTCGTAGGTGGAATAGCGGAACTGTTCGACCAACACCACCGTATCATCCTGCTTGTGGTGAATCACAGCGGCGGTGCTGTCGCCGCGATTGAGGTTCAACCGCGTCAGGTCGCTGGTCATCGTGCCGTTGAAACGCTCATAACGCAGCTGTGTTTCTTCGATCTTGAAGATAAACTTCTTGAAGATTTCCTTTTTGCTGATGATTTCGACGCGCTTTGTCACACCCAGCCCCTTGTTGCGTTGTCAGGTTAAAGTGATCAGGTTGCAGTACATAGCCTTAACAGGCGATACATCACTCCACTATAACAGAAAAGCGTATCTGCGGAAAACAGGGCAAAATTACGGGAGTGGAGATTCAAAGTGACATGGACGTTCAGTGATGTGGATGTTCAGTGACGTGGATGTTCAGTGATGTGGATGTTCAGTGATGTGGACGTTCAGTTGAACGTGGACGTTCAGTGATGTGGACGTTCAGTTGAACGTCCCTACACGAAAAATATCCGTGAAACTCTCCACTTGCGACATGATCAAAATAAAAGGAGCGCATCATCTGCGCCCCGAAGTGTTCAGAAGGTTAGCCGACGCTCAGCAGGCCGCCAGCAAGCTGACGGTCAATCCAGCGCGCCACCACAGGCAGGCGGTAGTCGCGTCCGTTGAGCGTTTCAATGGCGGCAATCGTGCTGTAGAGCAGCATGGCCAGTGGCATGAGCGCCACCGCCAGCAGCAGCGCAATGCCGACAATGCCCCACACGGGCAGCAGCACCACGCCGACAATCAGCAGCAGCGACAGCACGGCCAAGCCCAGCCCCAGCAGCCACACCGTGCCGCCAACGCTGAGCAGCAGCAGCGCGCCCACTGTGCCCAGCAGTTGCAGCACGAAGGCCTGCAATGCATGGAAGGCTACGTAATCGGACTTCTTGCGATAGTACAGGTAAATCGCCAGCGGGATAAAGATGCTAAACGGCACGGCCACGCCAAAGGTGGCGAAGCCGCCCAACAGCGTCAGCCAGGCGCTGGCGTGGGCCACCGCCGTCCACTTGCGTTCGCTGTCTGATACGGAGACGCTGCGGTAGCTGCGCGGGGCGGTACGCAGGGATTCACGCTTGGGTTTGCTGTAGCGATCCTCGTATTCGCGCACGAGTTCATCGCCTTCGGGCATACTCTGCTGCGGCTGTGCCGACGAGGCCAGGCGTGAAATGCGCTGTACGCTGCTGTCTTCCGGGTTCATTTTATCCGTCATGTCGGATCATCCCATTTCCATTAAAACTTGAGTTCATGTATCTTATTATACGCAAACGCCAATCAAGAAGTTTCGCGGCTGTGTTATAATCCCGCACTTGCTGTCATTGGGCAGCAGGAGATTGGCGCGTGAAGACTACCATGTTACGCAATGATTTTACATTGTCAAAAAGACATCTTGGCTGGCTGCTGCTGATTGGCGGCGTGCTGGCTTTTATTGGCATTCTTAGCATCGACATTCTGGATGTCGGGCGCGAAGGCGGCATCGGCCCGGCGCAGCAGATGGCGCTGCTGGCCTCGGCTGGCATGGCGCTGCTGGGCCTGACGCTGATTCCGCTGGGCGATAGGCCCGCATAGAGTCGTTAGTTTTCCTATGACCCACACCACTCCCATCGACACAGCCCCATCGCGTACCCTGCTGTACCTCAACCGCGCGCTGCTGACGGCGGCGCTGCTGCTGCTGCTGTTCTCGTTCGTGGTGTACGTGGTGTACGCGGTGAACCTGATGCAGTTCCCGTTTGACTACGATCAGGGCGAAGGCTTTGAACTGGTCGATACGGTGATGTTCAGTGAGGGGCAGTTCCCTTACCGCGATACCAACGTCTACCCGTTCTATTCCAGCAACTACCCGCCGCTGTTCCATGTGATTGCCGCGCCCTTCGTGTGGGTGTTCGGCCCGGCCTACTGGTACGGACGGCTGCTGGGATTCCTGAGCACGCTGATTGGCGCGGCTGCGATTGCTTACGCCGTTTACCGCGATGGCCGCCACAAATGGATGGCGCTGCTGTCCGGGCTGGCGTTTCTGGCGTCGAACACGGTGTATCACATCGGGCCGCTGTTCCGGCAGCATATGACGATGGTGATGTTCGAGACGCTGGCGGTGGTGGTTATCGCCCACGCCAACGAAATCCCTGATACAGGCAAACGCCGCCGCACGCTGGCGCTGGCCTTCGCGCTGGTGCTGGCCGCAGGCTATACCAAGCAGCTTGCTTACGCCACAGCCATCGCCGTCGGCTTCTTTATGCTCATTCGCCAGCCGCGCAGAGCCGTCCTCTGGGGCATCGGCGCGGCAGTGGTTGGCGTCGCTATCTTCCTCTGGCTGGATTGGGCGACGGGCGGCCAATGGTGGCTGCAAACCATCAAAGCCAACATCAATGATTACATCCCTGACCAGACCATTGGCCTGTTCCGGCTGTGGTTCAGTTTACACGGCTTCCTGCTGATTCCGGCGGTGCTGTACGTCGGCTATGAGATGTACTTCAGCCGCCTTTCGGTTTACAGCCTGTGGTTCATCGTCGCCACCGTCAACAGCGTGTCGGCGGGCAAGTGGGGCGCGGGGGACAGCTACTTCGCGACAGCCATCGCGGCGCTGTGCCTGCTCAGCGGCTTGTTCGCGTCCAAATGTCTGCGCGGCGAGTGGGCGTTCCCGCAGAATTACATCACGCGCCTGTTAAATCCAATAGTTCGCGGCGTGGGGGCTTCGCGTGTCATGCCCGTGCTTCAGGCGGCGGCGCTGATCGTGATACCGCTGCTGTACCTCGGTTACGGGCGGGCGGTGCTGCACATGCCTACTGAAGGCGCGGTCTTCGGCACGCTGGCGCAGGTGCTTAACATTGAGCCGAACGCACACGGCAATTTCTACGACTCGGCGGGGCGCATCGCCGGGGGCTACGCCGACATCGGCCACCTGACGACGCAGGCGGACATTGAGGCGGGCTGGCGCATCGTGGACCTGATTCGCGCCGTCGATACGCCCGTGCTAAGCGAGGAAGCGGCGTTTAATCTGTGGGCGGGCAAGGATGTGGTGACCAACCCGACGCAGCTACTAAACCTGGCGAATAACGGCCTGTTCGATGATACGGCGCTGATTCAGATGATTGAGAATCAGGAGTTTGGGCTGCTGGTGCTGCGCGCGCAGTTTTACCCGCCCGCCGTTTTAGCCGCCATCGGCCAGCATTACAGACACAGCGAATACGTGGAGATGAACGGATTCCAGTACATCATCATGCGTCCAGTCGGAGATTAACACACGACTCTATTTGAGCCAGAACACTTTTCCTCGTACATCTTCGAGGGTCTTTTCTTGGGCAAATTGATCAAGGGCGCGAATTGCGGCACCAATATCCCTCCTCAATTGCTCAGAAAGACAAACTAATCCACCATGATCTGAACGCTTTTCAGTACGTCCAGCAAAGGGGCGATCACAGGTCACAACCACCATTTCATTTTCAGTTGCATAAGGGAGATGCCCGGTATCATCATCCTGACCGGACATTGCCGCATCGGTTGCCATTACGACAGTATGGCCACGCTCAATCAACCCTTTTCCTATTGAGCGTGCAAGATGTTCATCGAAGTAGAACTTAATCTCAGTCATGAGAGTGCGATGACATCTCATCAAACAGTCGCGCTTCGTCTTTATCCTGCGCGTCTATCTCTGTTTTGTGTTCTTCGTAGTACAACAGCGCGGCAAACACTTCTGCCTCAGACAGGGTGTATTCCTCTGCCAGACGGCTCACACTCCATCCCTGAGTATGATAATCTGCCACAAGATACGATACAGGTAAACGACGCCCCCGAATATGTGGACGCCCCCCAAATTTCGAGCGATCAATGTATTTTCGCAGGTCAATCGTCGTAGGGATAGTTTGTTCTGCCATTTTGCCGTTCCTCAAGCATGTTCACTTGCATTATAGCATTATCCAGCGAACGCACTCCCTAACGCACCATCAGGTAGCCGCCGATCAGCAGCAGCACAACCGCCACAAGGCGCGTGGGGTCAATCGGGCGTGCCAGCGTTTCAAACCAGCCAAAATGATCGATAATCATGCCGATGCCCAACTGCCCGATGATAATCAGCGCGGTGGTGGCCGCTGCGCCTAATCGCGGCACGGCCAGGCTCACGCCCAGCAGCACGATAATTCCTAAGCCGCCAGAGGCCAGCATATACCAGGGGACGGTGGCCCAATCCTTGATGTTTTCGCCGCCGCGTGAAATCAGCAGCACAATGGAGAACAGCGTGCCGCCGATGTGGACGATGAACGTGCTGGCCGCGCTGCCGATACGACGGCTCATGCCGCTGACCAGCGGCGACTGAATCCCGACGGCGATGCCGCCAAGCAAACCAGCCAGCAGAGTCATGATGTTTTCTAACATGTGGTGTCCTTTAAGTTAGGGAATAGGTGGAGCGATGGCGATGCGTTCAGGATTCATCCAGCTTATTCGATAGGCGTCTGGCTTTTCAAGTACCACGAAGCGGCAAAGTATCCGAGAATGGGCGCGGCGGGCACAAAGGTGAACAACAGCAGACTGGAACGTGCCAGCGGTAGATCGCTGCTGGGCTGGCGCGAGATCAGCCACATCAGCAACAGGACAAGGCTCACGCTCAGCAGCAGGGCGTAGAGCGTGATTCTGGCGCGATAGCCCTTGCGCGTTTGCAGCGGGTGAAAGAAACGCACCGTGACGAGGCCCAACACTATGCCATTGATGAGTCCCGCCATCCCGCCGCTGACCACACCGTTCAAGACTCCGGCGGTGATGGCCGACCAGTTGATGTTGGGGGAATAGGTCGCGAATCCGCCCAGAACAGCGCCCGCAATCACGCCCCAGAACAACGCGTGAACCGTAAAATTAAACGCGATGCTTGCTTTGCTCATAGCCTTTTACTTCCTTCTTGGCGAGATAGACGATTCCGAATATGATAGAAGTATGTGGTTCAACGTATTGATTTTACTGATCTGCATAGGTTTTACACTACGCAACCTCGTCATTCTGGCAGGCTGGTGGAAAGAACCTGTCCTGAAACAGTTCCGCAAGTACGGCGATGAACCGCGTTATTATCCGCAGGCGCATCTCATCCTGTGGTTTGTTACGACAGTTTTAGTCTTCACCGCGATTCTGTTCCCCCGACGTACACCCGTGACGCTGCTGCTGATCGGGATGCTGCTGCTGTTCGTGGTCATGTGGATTCGTAATTACCCGGAAACCTCGCAGGCTTTGTTTGAGCGAATCCCGATTTACCCGCGCTGGTACCGCACGCTGCGCGACTATACCTCACGCTACGAACGGCGGCGCATCGGCTACCTGTGGCTGCGACTGCCGCCGCACCTGCGCCTGCTGCTCAACCGCCACGATGAAATCTTTCTGCTGTGGGCCGACTTTGTAATCATGGGGTCGGTGATGGAAGAAGACATCAGCGCCGAACGCTTTGAAGCCTCGTACCTGGAACGAACCCTCTACGAGCGTTAATTGCAGGCAAACCGCACATTCCTGCGGCAAAACGGGAGTGGTGAGATTCACGGTTACTTGGACGTTCATTTGAACGTCCCTACACAAAAATATCCGCGAAACTCCCCACTCGCGCCAAAACTGAATATTTGTTCTAATCCTGTCAGCGCGTTATACTTCAGCCATCGTTCAGGCAGCGATGAGGTGATTCGATGACCATCGTAACCGGTTATGCCCCCATCAACGGCGCACGGGTATATTATGAAGCGGCTGGCAGCGGCGACACGCTGGTGTTCATTCACGCTGGCGTTGCTGACCGCCGCCTGTGGGATGATCCCTTCCAAACGTTTGCCGAAAAGTACCGCGTGATTCGCTACGACCTGCGGGGCTACGGCAAGAGCGAACCTGTAGACGGCGAATACTCACATACCGATGATCTGCTGGGACTGCTGCATTATCTCAACGTCGAAAAAGCTATTCTGATCGGCTGTTCGATGGGCGGCGGCGCGGCGATGAATGTGGCATTGAGTGAGCCGTCGCGCGTGTCGGCATTGGTGATGGTGTGTTCGGGACCTCAAGGGCTGGATTTGGATGTACCAGCGCTGAAAGAATTTGAAGAAGCGGAAACGGCATGGAAAGCGAAGGATTGGGACCAACTGGCGGAAATCGAGACACACATCTGGTTTGATGGCGTCAGTCGCAGTCCCAACCAGCCCGACGCGGCCATCCGCGCCAAAGCCTACGACATGTGCCGCGTAGGGTTAAGCCACTACGCCAAAGAACTGGGCAAGGAAAAAGCAGGCATGAAACCCAGCGCCGCCGAACGCCTCAGCGAACTTGCGCTGCCTGTGCTGCTGATCGTGGGCACGCTGGATACGCCGTACATCATCGCCGCCAACGAGCACATGGACAAGCACATCAGGAATGTGCGCAAGGTGATGATCGAGAACACCGCGCACCTGCCCAGCCTCGAACGCCCGCAGGAGTTCAACGCCGCGCTGTCGGTGTTTCTGGCGAGCCTGCAGCCCGTTCAGGGAAGTTGATTCAAGGCCTGCGTGACGAAGGCGCGGTGTGTGTCACGCATGGCTTTTTCTGCTGCCGCGTCGCTGGCCCATTCTGCGATTTTGAAGGCCGGACGCAGCGACGCGCGCAAATCCCAGTAGGGCAGATTGGCGACGCTGATGGGATTCAACGTTTGATAGTGCTGCGTGAAAGCGTGCATCGCGTCGCTGCCAAAGGCCCACAGCACTTCCAAGCGCGCGCTGCCGACATCCGCCAACGGGTCGCCAAATGCCGAGTCTTCCCAATCAATCACCGCGACAAGCTGGCCCTCACGCCACAAAATATTGCCGGGCCAGTAATCGCCGTGCAGCAGCGTTGAGGCGTTGTGCTGCGGCAGCGGGCAGGCGGCTTCCAGCGCCGCGCGAATGCGCCCCTCGTCAATCGACGCATCAAGCTGCGGCGGGCGCGGCGGGAACGGACGATAGAGGATGTTCTGCTGCGGCAGGAACGATAAGTCATACCGTGAGCAGTCGGCGCGGTGGATGCGCGTGAGCTGTGCGGCAAACTGCGCGATGCAGTCGTCCAGATGGGCGGGGGCGAACTCCGTCACGCCGTCCACGAATTCAACCACGATGTAAGGCGTTGGCAGCAGCGTGCCGGACTCATCAACGTGATAGGGTTTTGGCGCGCGGATGCCCAGCGTTTGCAGGAGGTTCAGCAGCTTAAATTCGTCGGCGGCGATGTGCGGATTGTGCTGCAAGTCCAGCGCGCCGTGCTGACGTATGAGCAGCTTCTGGGTTTGCCCGTCGGCGTGGACGATTTCCAGCGCGGTGACCTGTGCCGAAACGCCGCCGGTCATCGGCCAGACGCGCAGCAGGCGGCTTTGGGGGTAAAACCTGCGCACGACTTGATTGAATCTGTCGTCAGCGGGGGGCATGTATCATTCCAGTGGACGCAAGTAGACTTTGATGCCGTGTTCGTCGGTGAACAGCGCGTCGGCGGGATAACGGAAGGCGCGGCGTGCCACCAGCAAGTCGCCCACGCTGGCGGCGGCATTCAGCAGCAGCACAAGCAGCAGGATTTGTCCCGGCGTGGGTGGCAAAAGCAGCAGCACAAGCCCGCCGCTGAGCGTCATCACCGTCAGCGGCGTCAGCGACATCAGCGCATAATCGCGCCGTGTCAGGAACTGCCCGCTTTCCACCGTCGCGTAGAAGTAGCCTCTGGTGTAGTTGAGGTGGGCGCGGTAGCCCAGCAGGCGCAGCGCCGCCGCGTGCAGCGCCTCATGCAACAGCATCGACGCGCCGATCATCAGGGTCCGAGGCCCACTTGCTGAGCCACTCCGGCAGGGGGATCGGCGAACAGCGCCAGCGGCGTGCCCAGCGCCACATAAAACTGATAGGGCAGCCACAGCAGCAGCACCGCCGCACCCAGCGGCAGCAGCGCCAGCAGATTGCCCCAGACAATCCAATACCAGCCCGGCGTGTCCTTCAGGTCGTGGAACAGGTCGCCGTGACGGACATAGCCCGCAGGCAGGCTAGAGGTTCTCACGCTTGAGCCATTTATCCATCAGCGGCGGCTGATACACCGCCAGTCGATCCAGCAGGCGCACAGGCTGCTCATCAATCAGCAGCAGCGCGCGGTGTTCGGCACGGATAAAGCCCTGCGTGATGGTAAAATCCAGAAAGTCGAGGAACTTGTTGTAAAAGCCGTCGGTGTTGAGCATCGACACAGGCTTGCGGTGATAGCCCAACTGTGCCCAGGTGATAATCTCGCAGAATTCATCGAGCGTGCCGAAACCACCCGGCAGCGCGATAAACGAGTCCGTCAGGTCGGCCATCATGGCTTTGCGCTCATGCATGGAGTTGACGACATGAAGCTGTGTCAGCCCGTTGTGCTGGGTTTCTTTTTGTACCAGCGCCGTCGGAATGACGCCGATGACTGTGCCGCCCGCGTGGAGCGCCGCATCGGCCACCGTGCCCATCAACCCGGCACGCCCGCCGCCATAAATCAGTTCATAGCCGCGATGGGCAATCAGCGTCCCGATTTCCCACGCTGCTTCCTTGTAGACCTCGCGCACATTGTTCGAGGAACCACAGAAGATACAGATGCGTTTCATGTTCTCAGCTTTGTGATTTACTGAACGATTGGTTTAATTTTATAGCACACTTTTCCGATAAAATATCGTCTGATTTTTAAATTTCGTGAGGAAAAATTTGTGAAAGATACGCTGCTGCTGATTATCGCGACGATTCTGTGGGGCATCTGGGGCATTACCAACAAATACGCGATTGACCGCGCGCACCCTTACGTGGTGCAGTGGATGTACGCCCTGCCGATTGCGCTGTCGATTCCGCTGTTCCTGTGGTTAGGGGCGCGTGCTGCTCCGGTTGCCAACCAGAACCCGGCCTCAGCGCTGTGGTGGGCGGTGGCGTCGGGCGTGGCGGCCACCATCGCCTTTTTGCTGATGCTGTTCGCGCTGCAAAACGTCGCACCTTCGGTAGCCACCGCCATCACCGCCGCGTATCCCGCCGTGACCTTTGTCATCGGGGTCGCGCTGCGCATCGAGGATTTCAGCCTGCAAAAGCTGCTGGGCTTGGGCCTCATCATCGTCGGGCTGGTCGTGCTGCTGGTGAAGCCGTCGTGAGCCTTAAGTCGGCTTGCTGACGGTTGCCAGGCGCTGGTTGATGGTTTCCTTCATAGGCAGCCCATAGCGGTGCAGCAGGGACATAAACATGAGATAAGGGCTTGAAGGGTGATATTCGCGGCTGGGCGTGAACAATTCATCCAGTAACTGTCTGTGCTCCAGGAAGATCCAATTGCCATTAAATTCAGGATCAGGGGGATTAGCCCGAAGATGCTTATCCAGGGTATCCGCATCCAGATTGAGCGTGATATAGGCACAGGCGGAAATGTTCAGCAGTTCACCTTCCAGAAACACCGACAGCAAACGAAGATTGGCGTTGTCGTAGGCGGATTCGTCGTAGAGGCTTAGTTCTTCCTCCAGCATACGCTGTCCCCAGCGCAGGACAGGCTGCCTGTGCGCCAGGTCTTCCAGCGCGAATTGTTCGGAAAGCGTGCATTGCCATGCCGACGGATAGTAGGCCACGCGCCATGAACGCTGGGTGATGAGTACTTTGTCATCGCTG
>JAXLWC010000098.1:0-14865 GCA_046328675.1 Anaerolineae bacterium | reverse complement strand
ACGACGCGCGCAGGTAAGGTGCGCGACGGAACCACAGCATTATCGCCGCGACTTAGAGCATACGGAACCACCATCGCCAGCATCAGCATCAACGCGGCAACGCCATACGAAGCGCGATAGTGCAGGGTTGGTCGCGGCGTCTCCGGCGCATAAATTTCGCGCTGTACCTTAGACCAAACACGCGCCAGCTCTGTTTTGTGACCTTGCCCCACGCGAGGCAGTTCACGTTCAAGCTCATGGACTAATTCACGCTCACGTTGATAAGCCGATTGGCAGCGCGGGCAGTGTTCCAGATGCGCCGCAACACGCCGCCGCGCCTTCAACGGAAGTTCACCATGTATGTATGCCGTTAATTTCGCCTGCACGGCACGACATCTTAACATCTTTGGCACCCTCAGCAAAACTCTGACTTAAAAGCGCAGTGCATTCACTGGCAATTTACGAAAATTCGACACTCCACAGTTCCTCAAGCAGCCCCGGTTGCAGCATCTCGCGCAGGCGTTCATGCGCCAGGCGCACGCGGCTTTCGGCAGTCTTTTGTGGGCAGCCCATCATATCAGCAATTTCGCGATATGTCAGGTTGTGCCCGTAGCGCAGCACTAACGCTTCACGCAGGCGCGGCGACAGTGTTGACAGTGCCCCGCCAACAGCATCGCGCGCGTCACGGTGGGCCAAGGCGGCCTCCGGCGTCTCTGAACGCGGCGCGGCGATGTGGAAGAACTGCGCCAGATCGAGCAGTGGGTGACGTTTACGCCGATACATGTTACGGCAGCGGCTGACGGCGATGGTGTACAGCCATGTCTTGAAGGACGCGCGCGTTGGGTCAAAGCGTTTCAGGTTCTTGAAGGCGTAGACGAAGGCTTCCTGTGCCACGTCTTCAGCATCCTGGCGATTCAGCAGCAAGCCGTAGCACAGACGGTATAAACCTGCCGCGAAGTATTCATACAAATCCTGAAAGCTGCTCTGGTCGCCTTCTAGCGCGCGCGCAATAAGCGCATCGACAACGGTGGGTTCGATATTCATGGTGTCCGCCTGCGGTCAATTTGACAAGTCATTATACACACAGACGGGAAACTATCCTTAATCAGAACACGATGATTCTGTAGTGATTTTGTCTGCAATTCCTTAAATATGCCTTACGCAGCGCCTTCAGCCTGCATCTGTGTCTCCAGCAATACCCGCATCAGTTCAGCACGTCCCACCAATCCCAACACATGTTGGTCTTCCCCCAGCACAGGCAGGCGCTTGATTTGATGTTCAATCAGCAGCCGCAAAGCGTCTTTAACCGGGGTTGCAGGCGTCACCGTGTAAACGGGCTGTGTCATCATCTCGCCTACTGTCTGCGCCGTGTTGGACTTCCGCTGTAAATCGCTGTCGGTGACAATGCCAACAACGCTGCCTGTTTTATCTACAACCACAATACGCTTATGTTCTGGCGACTGCATCACTGCCTTAAGCTGCGCCGCTGGTGTATCAGGCGTCAGCGTGACAGCGGCGGCCAGATTGACCTGCCCCACTTTCAGGGATTCTTCGCCATTCGCCGATTCCATGAACACATATTCGCGCAGAATATCAGAGCGTGTGATGATTCCGACAAGACGTTTATCCACATCCACGACAGGCACGCGCTTAAGCTGTCGCTTCAGCATCAGGTCAACGGCGCTGTCTGCGGCGGTATCCTGTTCAAGCGTCACGACACCCGGCGTCATCACATCCTTAACGCTTAATTCAAGCACATCATGCAGGATATTGGCAAGCTCGGCGGCGTCCATCTGCTTCAGCCTGCTCAGGGAAGTATCAACGCCGATACGCTGCAAGTCACGATCTGTCACAATGCCCACGAGTCGTTGCTCGGCATCCACTACAGGCAGCGTGCGCACGCCGCCGCGTTTGGCCGTGTTCACCATTTCTACGATGCTCATGTCAGGTTTCACCGTGACCGGACGAGGCGACATGATGGACGACACACGCAGGTCAGCAAGCCGCGCATTGAGCAGCGGCAGCCAACCGCCGCGCCGCCGCGCCACCGACGCCAGACTCTCATCGGCCTCTACGCGGAAGCCTGCCGCTTTGGTCGCATCGACAAGCTGCGTGACATAAATCCCGCGATGCCCGGACGCCAGATAGGCGACGAAACATCCCAATGCCACGTACAGCGCCGCGCCCCCGCCAAACAGTTCCAGCCCCATCAGCGTGCAGGCCAGCGGCGTGTTGCTGGCTCCGGCGAACACCGCTACGAAGCCCACCGAGGCCATGAGCGCAGGTTCAACACCCAGCGCGCGCCCCAGTGAAACAGCGTCAGGCCGATGACAAACAGCGGCGTCACCTCACCGCCGAGAAAGCCCGTCCCCAGCGTAATCGCGGTGAACACCAGCTTCAGCAGAAACGCGAACGTCTCTACGCCTGTGCCATTGACACTGTTCTGAATCAACGGCAGGCTCAGGCCGAGATAATCGCGCGTGCCCAGCAGCAGCGTCAGCGCAATGATGACAGCGCCGCCAATCAGCGGACGCAGCGGCATCCAGCGCACACGCTCACGCATCACATGGCGAATGCTGTCCGTCAACTCAATGAACAGCAGACTCGTCAGGCCGAAACCGATTCCCGCCAGCGTGACCTTGAGCAGCAGCGTCGGGTCAATCGCCACCTCTGGCAGCGCCGGATAATGGGAATGCGCCGCGCCCCACGCCCGCGTCACCAGATCGCCGACCAGCGCCGCCGTCAGGCATGGGATGACGCCTTCGTAGCGGATACGTCCCATGCTCTGCACTTCCATGCCAAACACAAATCCGGCCAGCGGCGTGCCGAACACTGAGGCAAAACCGCCGCTGATTCCCGCCATCAGCATCATTCGACGGTCTGCTCCGGTCAGACCCAAAAGCCGCCGCAAGCCATCGGCAAGACTGGTGCCCATCTGGATTGCTGTGCCTTCGCGCCCTGCCGAGCCGCCAAACAGATGCGTTAACACCGTTCCCGCGAGAATCATCGGGGCCATGCGCAGGGGAATACGTCCGCGATTGAGATTGACTTCTTCGATGACCAGATTGTTGCCGCGTGCGGCTTCTCCAGCGAAGCGGTAATACGTCCAGCCGATGAGCAAGCCGCCGAACGGCAGCAGGAACAGCAGCGAGGGGAACTCTAGGCGCAGGTTCGTGGCCCATTGCAGGCTGATGAGGAACACCGCCGACGCCGTTCCGGCAAGGATACCGACCAGCGTGCCCAGCAGCACCCAGCGCAGCAGCATCCGCAGGAACAGGCCGTGCTCATGCCAGTCGATGCGCAGCAGTGGGTTAGCCCAACCGAGATGGCGCTGCACCCACGCGCGCTGACTTGCCCGCAGGCGTGCGCGTTCTACCCGCAGGCGTGCGACGGCGGCAGGGTCAGCCGCGTCAAAATCACAGGAGGTACAGCGCCCCACCGGACTAAGCTGCCCACAGTTCGGACAAACCATGTAGCCTTCCGCCGTGTCTGTCCGCGCGATATTCCACCAACGTTGTATTCGCTGCCACATAATAGACTCTACTGATGACAAAAAAGGCTCCTACCCCGAAAGAGTAGAAGCCATCAACCGCTAAGGTAAATACGTGAGCCTCATCACGAGCCGCTAACGCGACTTATTCTCAGTATATTGCCGTTCGAGTAGATGGCAATAACCATTCTACTGGCCGCCGTTAAACACATCCTGTCGCAGCCACAGGACGGAGGTCTGTGAAACCTGTGTGCCATCGCGCACGCGCCGCTGTGCCCACCATGCCAGCGCATCCATGCCTTGCAGCCACGCCGGACTCCAGGTCTGCTCGATCAGGAACGTCTGTCCCAGATAACCGCTGCCCAATGCTGGAATCTCAATCGTGCCGGGAAGGATAGCGATGCCCTCCCCTGCTGCGTCCTCAACGGTGGTGGTAAACCGTGCGTTTTCAAAATCGCGCAGCACCCAGGCCACGACACCATCATCCGCCACCTGTGCGACTACGGTCAATTCGGTGAAGCCGCCTGTCTGTCGTTCAGCGATATCCAACAGTGTGCGTCGCAGCAAAAATACGTCACTGGATGTCGCGGTGGTGTGCCACAATTCGGCGGGATTGCTTGCGCCGGAAACCGCCGCACCCCAGCCGCTGCTGACTCCCGTAAACAGCCCAAAGATCAGCAGCCCCAGGGCACCGCCTTGCAGGGTAGTCGGGCTGCCCCAGACGCTGGCGCACAGGAAATAACCAATCAGCATGAACAGCGCGCTGATCATCAGCCACACGACGCTGATGCGCACCAGCACCTGCTGACCCGCCATCACGCGCTCAAACAGGCTGGAAATCGCCGTAAACGGGCTGCCGTCAACGCTGGTGCCAATGCTCAGGAACGCGCCGGACACAATGCGCAGGTGCATTCCAAACATGAACAACAGCGCCAGCATCCCGACAGCAGTAATCAGACGCCCGATTCGCACATAACGCACGCGCTGGACATCATCGGCGATTTCACTGCCGATCCAGATGACCGACTCGCGATCATCGGTGAACAGTCCAAACAACATATAAGCCGACAGCACAGCCAACGGTAACGTGAACCAGAGGCTGTGTTCCGCGCTGCCACCCGCGTAAAACAGCGATGCCAGCAACGTCACGCCCAGCCACACCAGCAGAAAGCGATCCATAAACGTCCACTCGGCGCGCCGCAGCAGACCAATGAGGCTGACGATGCCGAATATCCATAACACAGGCTCATAATACAGGCTGACCAGCAGCGGAAAGGCGCGCGCGCTGTCCGGTTGGCTGGTGAAAATCCCTGACAGGCCATTTCCCAGCACCTGCCCCACCATGCCTAAGCCTGCGGGGTACAACATGAAGCCCGTCGCCACCAGCATAACAAACGCCGCCGCCATCGCCAGGCCGGGAAGCCAGGGCACCGCCGCCAGCCGTTCGCGGATGGGGAGCCGTTCGCCCGTGCTGAGTTCCACGTCGCCAGCGCTCCACCAGGTAGCCGCCCCAAAGGCAATCAACAGCGCCAGCGCCAGCACAAAGCCAGCAGGTTCGCTCAGGAAAATTAATCCGGCGAAAACAAGCAGCGCCGTCTGCGCATAAATCGGGCGCGCCGTCTGCCAGTAACGCCAGACGCTCCACACCGTCAGCAGCGCAAACAGCGCCGACACCACGACGCCGCTGCTTGCGCGGGCGTTTAGCATCCGCACGGGTGAAAACGCCAGCAGTAGACACAGTGCAAAGGTGCGCGCACTGCCCAGCAGAGGCCGGAACAGCAGCGGCGACAGTGTAAGCGCGATGCCGACCAGCGCCCCCATAATGCGCGCTGAAAGCTCTGACGCGCCAAGGATGGAAAAGGCGATGCTCTGCAAGTCAAACATCAGCGGGCTATCAGCGATAATGGGCGTGCCGGGAGCCTCAGGCGATACCGCGCGCCAGGCCGCCAGCGCTTGCCGTGCCTCATCATGTCCAATCGGCACATCTCCCA
This sequence comes from Anaerolineae bacterium, assembly GCA_046328675.1. GTDB lineage: Bacteria > Chloroflexota > Anaerolineae > Aggregatilineales > Phototrophicaceae > JACAER01. The sequence goes on along the minus strand of JAXLWC010000098.1, from coordinate 9,405 downwards.
GCGCCGCCAGCCGCAGCCCTAAAACCAGCAGAAGCAGCAGCGCATACGCGACGAATTCCCCCGTCACCATAATGCGGCCACCACTGCTCGTTTGTGTTGTGTTGTTTGTAATTGTCTCTACTGCTTGCAATGCCTTGCCTCTCCCTGATCAGGTTGAGCACTTAATCGTTATTCACTATTGGCTCGTGGTCAAATGCAAACCGTCTCTGCATTTCCTTTGTGACCTTTGCGCCTTTGCGGTTCACATGCATTTTTGCATCTGATAATTGCGCTTGTATTTAGCTAAAACCTAACCGCTGGCCAGGTCTGACTGGCGCACACGGTACACACGGCTGTTGCCCGACTCACACACGACATCGGTGTTTTCGATAAACTTCTGCTCGCCAGCAGGCTCAAAAGTGACACGTTCCGCGTATCCGTAAAGTATATACTCAATGCCATAGCGTTCAATAATCGACTGCACGACATCCCAGCGGCGCTCATTATACAGCGTGGCGATGTCCGGGTCGCGTGAACCGACGATTTCGCCGTAGGTCGCGCCGCGCCACTGGCCTTCGTGGTTCTCCCAACCCAATACCGTGTTGATCCCTGTCAGTGCGCCGATACGTCCCGTGTCTGCTTCGGCTGATGCCCAGTAGGAACCCAGCACAGCCTCAACGGCGACTACGCTGTCATCGTTACCCACCAACTGCGACAAACACATCATCACGATATAATCATCGTAGGATTGCAGCATATTGGTGCCGCCGTCCAGCGTCAGCGCAGGGTTGCCATCAGCGGCACGCACGCCAGCGCCCTCGCCAATCGTGCGGCGGTTGTTTCCCAGCACGGGGTAGAACAGGCCCAGCACAATCACGGCCACCAGCGCCACGCTGTAGACATAACGCGCGGCAAGGCTGGGCCGGACAAGGCTGAAATCATTCAGAAACGTATAGACCGCGTAGGCACTGGCGATGCTGAACACCACCCACGCCTGATAGTAGAACTTAAAGACGGTGTTCATACGCGTGCCGAAGTTATCACGCAGATAAACATAATCCGGCAGCAGCGTGAGCAGCACTGCGGCACCCACCAGCAGCAGCGCGAAAGCCGTCGCGGGCGAGTACGGCGCAGCGTAAGTCTCGTATTCTTCCACAGAGCGACGCGGGAACAAACGCCCCAGCACCAGCACCACAGCCGCCAGTAACAGCAGTGTCGTCAGCAGCGCCAGCGGAGCCAGGCGTCGCGCGATAATCGCGAGAACAGCTTGTCCTGAATCGCTGAAGCTGGACAGCACGCCCTGAATGATGCCCTGAAAAGTGGGATTAAATGAGCCGATCACCAGCATCAGGATCACCGCCGCGACCAGCACACCCAGCAGCGTGCCCGCCAGCGTCAGCCCCAAACGCCAGTTCATCCTGCTGCCTGCGCGCCATGTTTCCAGCAGCAGGAAGGGGGTAAGCAGCAGCACAAAGGGGCCGAACATGATGAAATACTGCTGGAAGCGTGTCGGCCAGATGACGTTGGGTAGAATGCCGGATGCCTGCGAACGGAAGCCAATGAAGAACGGCAGATACAGCCCCAGCGTCAGCACCACCAGCGCCACACCGAGGAAGAATCCTTCCATCCAATCGCTGAAGGTCAGGCGGCCCTTTTCAATCTGGCGGCGCAGCAGTTCCGCACCGACCAGCAGCGCCATATAAATCGGCCCGTCCCACGCGTTGAGGAATACCAGCCCGCCGAGGCACAAACCGTAAAACACGATTTCAACGGGTCTGGGAGCATGTCCTGCCAGCACCACATTCAGCGCCAGCCCCAGCGCCAGCACCGCGAACGGCAGCGCCAGCACATGTGGATGATTATCCGCCAGCAGGAAGCTGAACTGGGGGAACTCATCAATCGGCTGGATGCCTTCCAGATCGCCGTTAAGCTGTCGGTCTACCAGCACGCGGCTGGCGCGGAACCAATCAATCGCGTCAAAATTGGTGGGCGAAAACACCGAGTTATCACGCGACTGTGTATCCCAGAACTCCAGGTAACCATTGATGTTGGTTTGGGTCAGGTACGGAATCTCGATGATCGGCACCTGCCAGTTGCCCATGATGGCCACAAAGAACGTTCCTAGCAGCCCAGCCAGCACCGCCGAGTAGGATTTTTGCTGCCTGTTTTCATCTGCCCGCACCGCGCGCGAACGCACCAGATTGTAGGCGGCACCAAAAGCCGTCAGCGCCGTCAGCGCGAACAGCAGCGCATTAGTCATGCTGAAGCCAATGGTTCCCGTGACGCCGCTCATCTTCGTCAGCATCGCAGCGATAACGTAGCCAAAATAGTAGTAGCTGATCGAGTAGCCGGACATCCAGGCGTCGTGCGGCGGGAAAGTCTCGCTGCGGATGACGCTGTTGAGCATCATCATTTCCATCGGCTTCTCGGTGCTGTTCATATCAGGGTTATAGGCACGTACCAACGCCCAGGCAAACAGCAGCACAAGGAACACAAGCTCCGCCGTGATAATGGCCGCGCGATTCAGCCGCCACCACGCACGCCAGTCCACCGGCCCTCCGGGCGACGCCACGTACACGGCGATGCCGCCCACCAGCACGATCACCCAGGCGAGCACGATATTGCCCGATGTATTCTGGACAAATCCCAGGCTTGCCAGCAGCCAGAACACAAACCCGACCACCAGCAAACCAGCGGCGCGTGCCAGCGTATAGCCTCGATCAGGCAGGCCGCCGAGCAAACGGGCGCACAGCGGAAACACGGCCACGCCTGCCAGCGTCACCAGTGCCCACCAGCTTAAGACAATTCCACCCTCACGGACTAACCAATCAAAGACTAAGTCCACAAACAAGCTCCCGTTATGAGTTCAAGTTAACCTGCGTCGCCTGCTACACGCACATCCAATCGCGCGTTCTGGTTGACGCGATAAATCGTCCCCTGCCCCTCGCTGTACACCACTTCCAGTAGTCCCATTTCGACCATGCGATCAAACTTGGCGATGCCGCCCTCAAAGGTGACGTTGCCAAACTGGTCACGTACCGTATAACGTGCGCGTTCAAAGGCGCTGACGATGACATACTCGACGTTGTAATACTGAAGGATACGCCATGCCTCGCCAACGTCGCCAGTCAGATAAAACGCGTTGACATTGGACTGCCGTTGATCGACCAGACGCGGCATGGGGTCAATGGTGCGCTGCTGCGTCTGATGCCAGCGCCAGCCGATGATCGAAGGCAGCCCGGTATACATGGCGATGCGGTTGCCCCACTGGTATTCACTGGCGCTGATGCCTTCCATGACCACAGGTGAACCCTGTACATTTTGCTGCAACCAGCGAATGATGCCGTAGTCGTCGGCTACCGAGAACGTCTCAATGTCGTACTGTGTGACGACTTCTGTGCGATTTGAGAACTGCATGTAGTCCATGCCATCCAGCGTCACGGGCATGTCCGGTGCCATGCGTTCAATGGCCTTGGCGCGCGTCGCCATAATCGGGTACATGGCCGCCACCGTGACCAGGATCATCATGACCGTAAACCAGGGCAAGCGCACCGCATTCGACCAGTCGTCCGAACTTTGCAGCAGCACGGCGAAAGCCACGCCGCCCACCACGCTGAACAACAGCCACGCCTGAACGTAGAACTTGAAGATAGTATTCTGCCGCCCGATGTCGCCCGTCAGCACCACGAATTCCACGCCCAGCGTCAGACTCAGCGCCAGTCCTGCCAGCGCGAGGATAAACTGCATCACCCGCGATTGGCCCGGACGGAAGAACAGTATGCCGATCCACAGCAGCATGGGAACTGCAATCACCGCAGCAGCATAGCCGATCAACGCCAGGAACAGCGAACCGAGAACGACGATGCCCGCAAAGCCCAACGCGGCGAGTATCCATGTACTTTGTCCGCGCAGCGCCGAGACGCGCACACTGCGCATCCAGCGCGCCGATTCCCACACCAGCAGGCAGAAAATCAGGAATAGGAACAAGCCATGTACGTCAATATAGGCCCACAGCGGCGTCTTGCCGCCCTGCCACAGTGCAGCACTGTTGTAGTTTGAGGCGAACCATGTCGCGTAGGGCAGCGAAGCGATAAACTGGAACAGCACAAACGCGCCGATATAAAACGCGAGATACAGCACAGCGCGCCGCGTGACACCCAGCCACGCGAGGAAGCACGCGCCCGCCAGCCCGCCCAGTCCCAGCAGCACAATGCGCGTGGGGCCAGCGATGTTTTCGCTGGGGACTTGCAGCATGGCCGTAATCAGCGGGATGAGCGCGATAATCACCATAAAGCCGCCGACTGCCGCGAGGTACACCAGTGAGCGCATTACAAGGCGTTCGCGCCAGTGCAGCCACCAGGCAAAGCCCATGCCTGCTGCCGCCAGCACCATATATGCTCACCCAATCCCAGGTATTGGTGGCGCGCATGATGCCGATGACCAGGCCTCAAACGCTAACCCCGCACGCGCGTGATGCTGAAGCCCTGCTGCCCGCTAACAGCAGTTCGCTCAGGATGAACGACATACCGATAAACATCAGCGGCATGGCAATCATGTGCGCGTGCAAAGGTCGCCGTAGAGGAACGTGAAGTACGGCATTTCCGCAATTTCGTTGTCAACTGTTGGCGTTGCATCGTCGATGACGCGCGTCGGTGCCCAGAACCAGCGATTCGTCGGTAGGCTGAGAGGCTGCCCACGTAGTACCGCCGCCATGCCGCGCGTGATGCTGCCAAATACGGAGCTGGCATCATTCACCGCACGCTGGTTGATTTCGCCTATCGCCGCTTCGTCAGGCTGCGCACCGCCATGTTCCGCCGCGTAATCCGCGATATACTGCGCGGCCAGTGCGCCGGGGTTATTGTAGTTGCCCGTGGCGGTGAGTCCCTCAGCGACGAACACACGCGGCGTATCCAGATTCCCAAGCACCACCGCCAGCAGGAACGCCATAATACCCGCCGCCCAGGGGTTACCCGGTCTGACAAGGCTGAAGGATGCGCGCGGTTCTTCGCCTTCGGTCAGCGGCTCATCAATGGTCACGCGGCGGTCACGCCACGCACTCATCGCGTTAAACGCCACTGAAAACGCGCCGATACCCGTGACGGCAAACAGCGTGGGCACAATCACGTTGTAGGCAATCGAAGGCACAACGCCCAGCAGCAGCGTCGGCGCGCCGACAATCACATACCCAAAGTAGTAGTAATTGATGTAGCCGCCTGCGTACCAGGGGTCAATCGGCGGGAATACCGTTGTCCGCAGCACGCCGTTAAAATAGGCGAAGTCCATCGGCTTCTCACCGCCGAAGAACGGATGCCACAAGTCAGGGTTCGTCAGACGCACGCCGACGAAGAACAGGAAAGCCACCAGCGTAATGGCCTCAATCGTCAGCAGCATACGCCAGTTTTCACGCAGGTAGGTGAAGAATTCCGCGCGCTTCAGCCACAGGAGCACACCACTCAACGCAGCAACGCACAGCGCCGCCAGCGCAATGCCTCCCTGTGACCACATCGGCACGCGCGCGCTGGACACATACCACGCCAGCCAGCCCGTCAGCAGCATTCCGGCAAACTTGGCAAAGCTGTAGCCGCGATCTGCCAGCAGTGGGAACAGCGCGAACAACAACGGGAACGCAATCCAGCCGAAGCCGATAATCATCAGCCACCACAGAATGACCGTGACTACAGGCTGCGAATTGACGATGCTGTTCCAATCAAAACGCAGGCTCCAGGTGCCGCCGCTGACGTTTTCCTGATGAATATCCTGCGGCATTTGCAGGAAAGTCGGGGCCTGATCGAACAAAATTGATGGCATGGAGGCCACGCCGATGATCGTACCGCTGCAATAGTATTCGATGCTGCGTTCGGGACAGCTATAGATGGGCGAAGCTTCGTTCACCGTCGTCAGCGGCACGCTGTTCAGGATTGCGGCGGCATTTTCCGCCGAGTAATCAGCCGTCTTGCGGAAAATGAAAACCGCCGGATGATCGTAAACGTGGAATGACTCGTCAGACTCAAATTCGTTCAGCCAGCGCGGCGCGTCGTAAATCGGTAAGTACTGGTCAGAGACGCGGAACGGCCCGAACTCGAAGGTCTCATCGAAAACGGCGACGAGTTCATACCCCAACTCCCCGCTGAACAGTGCGTCATAATAGCGCGTTGTCATCGGGAAACGTTCGGGATTGCGCGTCTCGCTGTCGTAGAAACGATTGCTGCTGATAGTGATGTAATCGCTGTAGTTCAATCCGTTCAGGATGGCGTCGTGTTTGAGCGCGACATCCTCAGGGAACGACATGTACAGGTCGTAATTCAGCACGAGATCATAATATGACATGTGCCCGTTACAGTCACGCCCACTAATCGTACCGGGCGGCGGGTTACTTTCCACCGTCACCGTCACCGGACGGTCACAGGTGGTCGTCGTCACCAGCCGGTCATCCCATTCGCCTTCACTGGCAACGACAGAGCCGCCGATATACACCGGGCCGCCGTCGAGCACCTGCACCGTGAAACGGTAGTTGACGCTCCTGATCGACGGTAAACGGTGTGTCCAGCGGGAAGAATAGGTGTTACCCAGAATATTTGTATCCCGCGTAAAGTCATCGGTGATAGTGGTTTCGCTGTAGGTCTGCCCTGTCACTGCGTCCGAAATGATGATATGCAGCGTCTCGGTGCCGGAATCATCGAACGGGTCACTTCCAGATGCGGCGCGTACACGGTGCTGACCGTGCCCGTCGCCGGAGCAGTGAAGTCGTAATAAGTAGTCTGGCATGTCCAGATAGGTTGCCGTCTGAACGTCGTTGTTTTCCTGGTTAAACGTGCGGTTAGCCAGCGCGATGTTAATCAGCGGCGTATTTTCTGGCGCATCGTCGACCCGCATCGAGAAGTCGCCGGAAATGTGTTCCCACACCCAGTACGCGCCCTGCACGCGGGTAAGCTGGTGACGGTAGATGTTGGTAAACATCGCCCCCCACAGCAGCGTAAAACCTGCGACAACAATCAGCAGCCCGTAAGCAGCAGCGCGCCGGATTAAACCAAAGCGCGGCGCAGCGACTTGCTGCCATTCAGGCACCGCCCGTTTCACGCGGGAACTGGCGCGCCGTACCAGTTCCACCAGACCCCACGCCGCCAGCACCGCCAGCGCCGGATAAATCGGCAGGAAGTAACGCATCGGCACGACCCAGATGCCACCGAGCCAACCAAAGTAGACCAGTACCCAGCCGAACACCAGCAGATTCGCGGTAGAGCGCAGACGGCTGCGCAGCACCTGAAAGCCCGCCCACAGCCAGCTAAGCCACGCCGTCAGCCCGAAGGCGATGCCCATGCCCCACAGCACCATATGGCTCAGTGGGAACAGGTAGGCAGTACGACCCACCCACTGCCAGTTGGGCGGCGAATCCTGATTGCCGCTTACGTCGAAGCTTGACGATTGCAGGTCAGTCACCCAGCGCGGGTTGATGCCAAAGCCGAAAAAGCTTGGCCCCATGAAAGCATAGGGGTTGAAGACGCGGAAGCCAATCACCGCCGCCAGCGCCGCGAGAATCACCCCCAGTACATTCTGCGAGATGATTTCGTTGCGTTCCTCCGGGTCAACCTTGCTGTCGAACGCCGGGACAACACGCAGGACGGCAGCCGCAATCGCCAGCCCGAACAGCGGGGCCATGTTGATACGTCCGGCCAGCGCCGCCGCGAACGACAGCCCGAACAGGATGTAGTTCCAGGTGCCGCCTTTTTTCTGAATAGTGACGGCAAACAACACCGCCAGCGCTGTAAAGAAGCCAGTCGTCGCGTTTACCGTTCCAAAGTGCGCCTTTTGAATCGGCAGCGGCGCGGCAGCATACAGCAAAGCCGCCAGCAGCCCTGTCCATTTGCCGTGCAAACGCATCCCAATGAGAAACGTCAGGATAATCGTGCCCGTATCCAGCAGCGCCGACATCCAGCGCCATGAAATATGGCCGCCGTCGTAGCGTAAGCCGGGAATCGGATCGTCTGCGGGAAGCCCACTGGCAACCGCCTGACTGTCAGGAATGCCATCGTCACCATACGCCAGCCAGCGCCAGGTATCGTCAACGATGTTCGCCATGAACAGCGGCATGGTGCCGTACACGTAGCGCGGCACACCGACGTTGTTGGGATTCCAGACCGAGCACTGTGTATCGAAGTAGCCCCCTACGCCGCCTGTATCAGGGTAACGCTGGGCACAGGTATTCAGCTCGGAAAGCGGGTCTGAACCTGTAAACGCCAGCGTCGTGCCGATGGCAGGCAGCACTTGCAGCGTGATAAAACGTTCATCGGGATGCCAGTGTGAATAGTCATCCCAATTCATCCCTACGTAACGGAAATAACCGCCGATTAACACCACTACGGCCAGCAGCAGGGCACATAGCACATGACTTGGCGTGAAAGGGTTTCTACGCACAGAATTCATAAATCGCCTGTAAACCAATCCAATTGCAGGAATTTATACACAATTAACGCTGGAATTGCTCAGAATCACGATAGTAAAGGCGTAACTTCACACGCCCTACCCTATTTTAATGATGCAGCGAACCAGGTGCCAGTTTACGCGTCAGCAGCGCGGCCCTGTGCTGAAGGCATCGATAAACGAGCGCAGTGCCGCCGCCCCCAGGCGCGGCACGCGGTACAGATAATAGTTATCGCCGATCTGGTACGTCGAATAGAAGCTGCCATAACCACTTGGAAACCACGTTTGCAGCAGCGACTGAGTATCGCTATCGTCCGGCGAGACGAAGAACAACAAATCGCGGTCAGGATTCAGTTGATAATCACCGCTGCGACAATCAACAGCCTCGCGAATGAAGTCCGGGATGCTGACAGTATTGGTATCAATGCCGTTGGGCCAATCGGTGCGTCCGGCCTCGATACCAATCGCCCGATGATCCCACCAGTAGGGAAAACCAACCATAAAGGCGTTGCCAAAGCTGCCGTCGCTTTCCGCAAAGCCGCGCAGCACACGCCCCACGTCGGAATAGGGCAGCGATGAAATCAGATACGCGCCGCGATAGGAGTCAAAGAAATTGAAGTAATTGGTAGAATAGGCCAGCAAAATCACGGCAGTTGGGATGATGACCAGCATCCCGCGCGCCAGTTTATCCGGCAGCAGCTTTTTGCCTGATGAGGCGATGACCGCCAGTGGCAGCGCCGCGAATAGATACGACGTAGGGATCGTGCCGCTGGTACGCGTGGCGCTGGGGTTTTCAACGGTGTAGGCGATAGACAGCGCAGAAGGCAGCAGCATGATGAACAGGGCGGCAGGCATCAGCCAGTCTACCGGGTCACGCCGCCGCAGCATTCGCGCCAGCCACGCCGCTAAGCCGATGACGAAGAACGACCCCGTCAGGTTGTCCATCTCCGGGTAGTTGGGAATGTTGCTGATCCACGCGACATCGCCCTTCCAGTTGAACATCAGCAG
>JAXLWC010000097.1:0-15834 GCA_046328675.1 Anaerolineae bacterium | reverse complement strand
GTCTCATCGCTTTCGCTCGGCAATGAGTTCCTCACAGGCTCAACTGGATGTTGTACAGGCTGGCGTAGACGCCGTTCCGCGCAATCAATTCATCGTGCGTGCCCTGCTCATGGACGCCGTCGTCGCTCAGCACGACAATGCGCTGTGCGTTGCGCACGGTGGACAGGCGGTGCGCGATGACCAGCGTCGTGCGGTGGTGCGCCAGCGTTTCCAGCGATTCGCGCACGGCTTTTTCGCTCTCGTTATCCAGCGCGCTCGTCGCTTCGTCAAAAATAATCACGGGCGGGTTCTTCAAAAACACGCGCGCGATGCTCAAGCGCTGCTTCTGCCCGCCGGACAGCTTGACACCGCGCTGCCCAATATCGGTGTCGTAGCCCTGCGGCAGCGCCATGATGAACTCATGCGCGTTGGCTTTTTTCGCCGCCGTGATGATCTCGTCGCGGCTGGCGTCGGCTTTGCCGTAGCGGATGTTCTCGATCACCGTTCCGGCAAACAAATAGACATCCTGCTGCACGACGCCGATGTTCTGCCGCAGCGCACGCAGGCGAATGTCGCGAATGTTCCTGCCGTCGAGCAGGATTTGCCCCTCATCGACTTCATAAAAACGCGGGATGAGCGAACACAGCGTTGTTTTGCCCACGCCCGACGCGCCGACCAGCGCCACGTACTCGCCGGGGGCAATGTCCAGCGAGATGTTGCGCAGCACATACTCGTGGTCTTCGTGATAGCGGAAGCACACGCCTCTGAACTCGATGCGCCCCTGAACCTCCGTCAGTTCCAGCGCGTCGGCGGAGTCCTGAATTTCCGGCGTGATTTCCAGAATTTGCATGAAGCGCTCGAAGCCCGTGATGCCTTCCTGATACAGCCGCGCCAGGTTGGCGAACTTCTGAATCGGGTCGATCAGGATGCCCACGAACAGCAGATACGTCAGCAGGTCGGCCAAATCCAGCGAGGCATGGACGATGGCCGCGCCGCCCAGCACCACCACGCCAATCGTCAGAAGCTGGGTGAACGCCGTGACGCCGCCGTAAAAATAGGCTTCGCTGCGGTAGCCCGCGCGCCTGCTGTCCACGAAGCGGTTGTTTTCGTAGGCAAACTTCTGTTTTTCAAGCTCCTCGTTGGCGAAGGATTTCACCACGCGGATGCCTGCCAGCGTGTCCTCCACCTGGGCGTTGATGTCGCCGATGGCCTGACGGCTGCGCAGCAGGGCGGCGTTCATGCGCCGGTTGAAGTACAGCGCATAGACTGCCATAAGCGGCATCGCCAGAAAGAGGATAAGCGTCAGGCTGAGGTTGAGGTTAAGCAGAATGAGAAACGTGCCAACAAACTTCAGCAGGGCGATAATCGATTCTTCCGGCCAGTGGTGGTACAGCTCCGACATGGCGAAGGTGTCGCTGCTGATGCGGCTCATCAACTGTCCCGTTTTCTGCTCATCGTAGAAGCTGAACGACAGCTTCTGCAAATGCGCGAACAGTTCATTGCGCATGTCGCGTTCCATCAGCGTGCCCATCATGTGCCCCTGGTAATCCACAAACGTGTTGCAGGCCATCAGGATCAGCAGCAGCACGAGCATCAGCGCGCCCATGCCGTAGACCTGCGTCAGCGCGTCCGGCGTCGGGGCCGCCAGCACATTCTGCGTGATATAGCGCGCGCACAGCGGCAGCATCAGCGTGACGACGGAGACGACGAAAGCGCACAGGACATCGACAAAAAATAACCCCAGGTAGGGGCGGTAATACGACAGAAATTTTCTGGCGCGAGAAACCCTTCGCGCTTCAGCTTTAACCATGCTTATCCTTCAACGGCTTGTGTGACCCATTGTGACCTTGCATGATTATAAAGCCATGTCCGCCGCCCGTCAAAAAACTGCGAGCCACGTTCGTTTGTACAGTCCCCAATCCTCTCACTGCCGTAAGCGGGAAAGGGGACTGCTGCTGCGTTGGTATGCTACCACAAAGACGATGAGAGGTAGCGGTTCTTGACGCGGTATTTCTCCCTTCTCCTCCCGCGAAGCGAGTGGGAGAAGGGTTGGGGATGAGGCGCTACACTCTCTGGTATCGATAGGGTCATCTACTAGCGTCCGGTGACCTCTGCCAGATACGCAGGCGTCACGGCATAGTCGCCGCTGCTGGGCACAAAGCCCATCGCCATCAGCGCGTTCTGGATGTTGGGGTTTGCCATGAACAGGTTCCACACGAAGCCGTCCTGCGCGTTGGCGATGTTCAGCAGGATGTCGCCTTCGTCAATGCCGATGTGATCGCGCGAGTACCAGTCTTCGTCCTCGTTGATGGCGCTGACAAAACCATAGTCGCGCCAGGCCAGCGCGCCGTATTCCCGCAGCATCGCGCGCATCCCACTCAGGGCGATGTCCGGCGTAAACGGCAGGCACGAGGCCGAGGCATACGGCGCAATCGTGCCGTCGTGGTTCACGGTTGACGCGCCGTAAGCCCGATAGCCGAACGGCCCATCCGACGCGCTCAAGCCCCACACGCCGTTTTCGTAGGTCGCGTAATGCACGCTGTACTCCACCGCGAACTGCTGGTTACGCTGGCACGCCAGAGTGGTATTGTTCCAGTAGTTGGCGTAGTGGTCTTCCAAACCGCGCAGGTTCAGGAACGCCAGCGGGTACTGGTAGACGAACAGCGGTTCGCCGGGCAGGTAGATGAAGCCGCCTCTGGAGTTCACCTGCCGCCGCCACAAGTCCCACGCGCCTGCCGCCGTCGGGTGCGTTGGGGAGCCAATCGCCAGCGCGTAGAGAATCATGCTTTCGTCGAAGTGATCCCATGATGCCTCGATAAAGCCGTCTTCCGGCGTCCAGCCCATCCGCACCATGTCGCCGCCGTTCTGCATCCAGTCCCATTCGACGTTAGCATACAACTGGTCGGCCAGCGTCTGGACTTCGGTATCCGCGAAGTACTGTCCGGCGACCACCGCGCCCGCCAGCAGCAGCGCCGTGTCGATGGACGAGAGTTCGCTGTTCCACTCCCGTTCGCCTGTTTGCATGTTGATGAAGTGGTAGAAGAAGCCGTGTTCGCCCTCTACGCCGCCATTGATAAATGTTTGCAGCGTCGTCAGCACGCGCTGATAACCCTCATCATAGCCCACCCAGCCGCGATCAATCCCTATCGGAATCGCCGCCAGCCCGAAGCCGACAGCGGCAATACTGGCTACCGAGTCCGGCGTGCTGCGGTCTTTAATCAGGCCGTTGTCGGGGTTGGCCTCCTGCCAGAAGAAGTCAAACGTCTGCCGCGCCACCGCGTCTACAAACGCCGTGTCATCCAGCGCCAGCAGCGCCTCCGCTTCCTGCTGATTCGGGGAATCCGCCGCGCTGTTCGCGCCTGTGTCCGCCGCGATGATGTACACTTGTCCGAGGTAGAAGGCTTCGCTCAGCGGCGTTTTGCTGCCTGCCGCGTTGCTGGAAAAGAACGACAGATACAGGGTGTAGCGCTGATCGTCGCTCAGGCTGCGCATCGCCGGGTCAACCGGATAGCTGACCGTCGTCCAGCCGGACTCGCCCGCCGCCTCGCCGAACACGCCCGCGATCCAGTTGAAGCCGCCGTTTGTTGTGTCGGCCATGCCCAGGAAGAAGCTGTTCGGGTTCAGGGCGTTAGCTTCCGGCAGATAGACTTCCAGCGTCACGCTGGCCGCCTGCGCCCACTCCGCCAGTTCCGCGCCGGGGAACGACACCGCGATTTTGGTTTCGTCGCTGCTGCCGCCCGGCGTAATCATCAGCGATGGCAGACCGCCCGGCGTGGGGGAGTCGGCACTCAGCGCCACGCTGGAGCCGCTGTTATCGTCGCTGATCGTCGTCACATCTTTGGCGTCCCATGCCGCCCAGGGCACGCCGTCATCCTGCGCCCCCACCAGCGTCACGCTGAACATCAACACAAGGGTTAAAAACAGTACACTTCGCAGTATTCGCATAAAACGACCTCCAGTGTCGTGGATTTTGTTGGGAATATAGGCGTTACGTTGTACACACCCGCATGGACGGCGGATAATGAACCTTACGCGCCTGTCCAGCTAACTACAGTAAGCATTCTAACCCTGCTGAGGCGTTAGCGTACAGAGCAATCAACGGTACTGGTTTCCGTTCACTTTCGTTCGCTTTAATATTCTGTTATCCTTCGGCATGTTTTGGGCGAGTGGCGTTTGCACAGCGAACGCGCCGCCGCACAGCGGGCACGCCTGCGGGCGTCCGGCACTTATTTACAGGATTATTGGGTATGATGGAACTCCACAACAAATACGGTCACTTCAACGCAGACGGCAACGCCTTCATCATCACCGACCCCAACACCCCGATGCCCTGGGTGAACGTGCTGTCCAACGGCGATTACGGCATGGTCATCTCGCAGGCGGGCAGCGGTTATTCGTGGCGCACGCACGCCAGCCTCAACCGCATCACCCGCTGGGATCAGGATTTGCTGCGCGACGAATGGGGCAAATACATTTTCATTCGCGATATGGATACGGGCGAGTTCTGGTCACCGACTTACCAGCCCTGCGGCACAGGGCTTACGCACTATCAGGTTTCGCACGAATTAGGCTCGACGTTAATTACCTCTCGCTTCGGGACAATCGAACACGCCATCACCTATTTCGTGCCGCAGGACACCCCCTGCGAAGTCTGGCATCTGACGCTGCGCAATCACGGCGATCAGCCGCGCCGTCTGCAAGTGTTCACCTATTTTGAGTGGCTGCTGGGGGCGGCCCCCGATTGGCACCGCGAGTTCCACAAAACGTTCATCAACACCGAATATGACGCCCAGCACGGCGCGATTCTGGCGACCAAAGTCATGTGGGAGCTTCCCGTCGCCAGCAAAGCGCACTGGAATCAGGATTGGGAATACGTCGCCTTTCACAGCGCGTCGGTCACACCCAGCGGCTTCGACTGCGACAAGCGCGATTTCATCGGGCGCAACGGACGCCTGAGCAGCCCCAAAGCCCTGCGCACAGGCACCTCGGCGGGGCGCGCCGGACGCTGGGGCGACCCCATCGGCAGCCTGCAAGTCCAGCTTACGATTGCGCCACAGCAGCAGCAGTCGGTGACCTACACGCTGGGCGCGGCAGACAATCGCGAACAGGCGCTGTCCATCGTGCAGCGTTTTAACGGCTCGTGGGAAAGCACAGGCAAGCCGCTGGAACAGACGTGGCGCTACTGGAGTTCGCTGGTCACGCGCTTGCAGGTCAAGACCCTGACGCCGCCGTAAACCTGATGGGCAGCTACTGGCTGGCGTATCAGGCGGTGTGCGGGCGGCTTTACGGGCGTTCGGCGTACTACCAGACAGGCGGCGCGTATGGCTTCCGTGACCAGCTTCAGGACAGCCTGACTTGGCTGCTGCTGGGTATGCCGGAAAAAACGCTCGACCAGATTAAGCTGCACGCCGCGCACCAGTATCAGGACGGCGTGGCGCTGCACTGGTGGCATCCCCTTGCCGAAACCGGCCACCGTTCCGACTACAGCGACGACCTGCTGTGGCTGCCGTTCGTGTTAATCCGCTACCTGTGGGAAACCGCCGACTTCGCCGCGCTGGACATCGAAGTGCCGTTCTTCGATGGCAGTGCCGCGACGCTGCGCGAACACTGTATGCGCGCGTTCAACGTCGCCCTCAGCCGCATCAGCAAGCGCGGGCTGCCGCTGATTCTGAAGGCCGACTGGAACGATGGCCTCAACGCTGTCGGCGGCGACGGCAAAGGGGAGTCGGTGTGGCTGGCGCATTTCCTCTACGGCTTGCTGCGCGATTGGGCGGCGCTGCCGTCCACCGCCAAAGACACAGCGCAGTTGTTCAACGATGAAGCGGACGCGCTGCGCAAGGCGGTCAACGAACACGCCTGGGATGGCGCGTGGTACTGGCGCGCGTCTACCGATTCCGGCAGGCTGCTCGGCTCGCAGCAGTGTGAAGAAGGCAAAATCTTCCTCAACGCCAACACCTGGGCGATCCTCAGCGGCACGGCGGATGCTGACCGCGCGCAGCAGGTGATGGACTCGGTGCGCCAGCATTTGTACAAGGGCTACGGCGCGCTGCTGTTTGCCCCCGCTTACAGCACACCCGACCCTGAAATCGGCTACCTGTCGCGTTACGCCGCTGGCATTCGCGAGAACGGCGGCGTGTACTCGCACGCTTCCTGCTGGGCGGTGCTGGCGGAGCGCAAGCAGAACGGGGTCAACGCTGCCTATGAACTCTGGCACAGCTTTTGCCCGCCTGTGCGCGCCGCCGCTGATATTGACCGCTGGTCAGGCGAACCGTATGTCATGCCCGGCAACATCTCCGGCCCGGACGCCGAAGTCTCCGGTCAGGCGGGCTGGACGTGGTACACAGGCTCGTCGGGTTGGATGCTGCGCGCGCTGGTCGAAGGCGTGTTAGGCATCGAGGCGCGGCTGGAAGGCTTGCGTGTGAACGCGGCGCTGCCCGACGCCTGGGACGAATACACGGTGCGGCGCGTCTATCGCGGCGCGACCTACACCATTCGCATCCAGCGCGGCCCCACGCCCGGATGCAGCGTCAACGGTCAGGCGTGGACGGGCGACTATCTGCCGCTGGCGCAGGCCGGGGCGGCGCTTTCCGTCGTGGTCACCGTTTAGCCCCTATCGCTGCAAAGGTTCCACAGTTCGTAAGCTCACTGACGCAGCGTATCTTTTAAATCGGGTAACAGTGCCCAACGCAGCGTGCATGGTTCCCTCTTTCCGCTGGCGGGCAGAGGGTTAGGGAGAGGGGTTATCTCCCCATCTGCTGAAACAAAAAGCAGGAGATTCTCAGCCCATTGGGGTCGAAAATCTCCTGCTGTCGCTTAAGGTCATGCTAGGCGGGGCGAACGCAGCTTTCACCGCTGCTGCTTAGTGCTTGCCGTTAGTGACTTTCACCTGGATTTGTTTGGGCTGCACTTCCTCAGCCTTGGGCAGCGTCAGCGTCAGCACGCCGTTGTCAAAGGTCGCTTCGACCTTGCTGTTGTTGACCGACACCGGCAGGCGAATGCTGCGGGTGAACTTGCCGTAGACGCGCTCCTGCATCAGCGTGCGCGTGTTTTCCTTCGTCTGGGCAGGAATTTCGCCCGTGACCGTCAGCACATCGTCCTGAATGCTCACGTTGATATTTTCCGGCTTGACGCCCGGCAGCGCGGTGACGACGGTAAAGGCCTTGTCGTCTTCATGGACATCGAGTGCCAGCATATTGCCGCCTTCGACTGCACCGCGACGGGTGTCTTCAAACATGCGATCCAGGGCGGTCTGCATGGCTAACATTTCACGAATGGGGTTCCAACGAACGATTGACATCTTAGACACTCCTTACTCAAACGGTTGTTTAAGTTGATGTTGTCTATAAGATAAAACCGAAATGTCAGAGCAATTTCAGAGGAACATCAGAGGATCATCGACAGAGTGTAAAAAGAACGTCAGCGGAAAAATGACTTTTGTGACGTTGTTATTTGGCGGCATCATAGGCCGCGACGGCGCGCTTGGTCGCCAGTCTGCGCCATGCCTTCTCGAAGGTGTAACGGAACTCCGCCGCGCTGATGTTGTCCATGCGAATCAGCACGCCGCACCAGATGCGGTAGTGCTCGGTGTTGTAGTACACGTCCGGCTCGGCTTCGATCATGAATTCGGCTTCCATCTTGCCCACTTTGAGCGCGAGGATGTTGCCTTTCTCACGTCCGGCAGGGCTTAGAATCAGCCCTTTGCGCAGGCGAAAGACGGGCGCGCCGAAACTTTCGCCTTCTTCCACGCCGGGAAACGACAGCGCAATCTGGCGCGCCGTGTCGAAGCTGATGCCTGTCTGGGCGTGGTCGCTCATCGCGGCTTCTCCATAAACCATTCGGTGAACTCAACGCAGCGTCCGGCGTCGTCGAAACGTATCACGAAGATGTTGTCAAATTCCGTGCGCAGCGTCTTGCCGTCGGCTTCGTAGTAGGTGCTGCGTCCGTTCGTGACAGCCCTGTTGCCTTCTACCGCCAGCGGGTGATAGTGTGCTTTGTACGTGCCGGGGGCGTCGGGGTTATTCAGCCAGTCAGCGAGGATCGCCGCGCGGCCTTTTCAGCGGCTGGCTGTACGCGCTGTAGTAGTACTCAGCGTCCTCGCTGAACAGGTCGCCAATCTGCTGCTCATCATAGGTCATCCACGCTTCAACATAACGGTCAAGCCAGTGCTGTACAGTCGCAAAATCCATCGTCATTTACCTTTGGCTTTCTTTTTAAGGGGGCGGCTTGCGCCAGTCCGGTCACATATTCCAGCGCGCAGCAGCGGCGTTTCGTCTTCGCGGTAGCGGCTGGAGTCTTCGCGGTGAATGCGCACCCAGCCCGCGCATCATCATCTGTCCGCCCGGCTGGAACGGGCCAGCGTCCTCACGCTTCAGGACTTCGGCAATCGTCGCTTCCGGCAGCTTCAGCGCGATGCTGTCGCCAAAGACGCAGGCGAACATCTTGCCCTCGACGTAATAGCCAGGGCTGCCGAAAGTCTTGCGCACAGAAACACCGGGAATACGCAGCAGCATATCATCCAGAATCGTTTGATGGGCTGCGCTGGGTTTAGGCATCATAAACTTATTCCTGAAAAGCGAGGGTAGAACATATTTTCAATTGTAAGACGCTTTGCGCGCCTGTCAAGACCATGCGTTCTACTCAGCGCTGCACCAGACAGGCCGCGTACCCCAGTATCTTATCCCCGCCGCGTATGCTGCTGGCGACAGGTTTCCAGCCGCGCGCCAGCCGTGCCTCCAGCAGTTCCTGCGCCTGCGGTTGATGATCCCACACGGCAACTGCCGTGACCGCGCCCAGTCAGGTGGCGTCGTAGGCCAGGTATAAGCCGCGCGCGTAGGCCACGACAATATCATGCGAGAACTCGTCCTGCGCCAGCATCGCGGCGATTCGGTAGCCGTGTGTCGCGCTCCACATGACGATTTTGTCCAGCGTGTTGTGCCCGCTGACCAGCGTCTCAAGCGCGCGCAGGTCGTCGTCAGGCAGCGCCGCGTAGTTGTAAAGCATCATAGTCCATGTCCCTCACAACACGATAACACAGAATATTTTCTAACGTTACCCCTCTTGACTTTGAAGCCGCTTGAAAGTCTAGACTCAGGATAATGATGAATGACACAACAGGGAAGTCCCATGAACAAGCTCGACCTGAGAACCAGCCTCAAAACGCTCTACCATCCCAGCGGCAGGGAATACAGCGTGGTGACGGTGCCGCCGCTGAACTTCCTAATGATCGACGGCGCAGGCGACCCCCGCAGCGCGCAGGAGTACAGGGACGCGGTTTCGACGCTGTACGCCGCCGCTTATACCCTGAAGTTCGCCGTAAAGCAGCAGCAGGACATCGACTTCGCCGTGATGCCGCTGGAAGGGCTGTGGTGGACTGCCGACGGCCTTTACGACCCTCACGCCCCGAACCGCGATAACTGGCGCTGGACGATGATGATCGTGCAGCCGGAATGTGTCAGCGCGGAACTGGTGCAGCAGACCATCGTTGAGGTACAGCGCAAGAAGAACCCGCCGCTGATTGAGCGCCTGCGTTTTGAATGTTACGATGAAGGGCTGGCGGCGCACATCCTGTACACAGGTGCCTATGCCGACGAGTTCCCGACGATTGAGGCCATGTACCGCTTCATGGAAGGCTGCGGCTACGCGCATAACGGCAAACACCATGAAATCTACCTCAACGCCCCGAACCGCGTGCCGCCGGAAAAGCTGAAGACCATCATTCGCCAGCCTATTCGTACTCAATAAGCGGAGTTTCTATGTTCAAAATCGGCGACTTCTCCAAAATCTGCCGCGTGCCTGCCTCGGCGCTGCGTTATTACGCCAACCTCGGCCTGTTCGAGCCGGGTTTCATCGACCCCGCCACAGGCTACCGCTACTACATGCTGGAGCAGCTTCCGCGCCTCAACCGCATCCTCGCCCTGCGGGATTTGGGGCTGTCGCTGGAACAAATCACGCTGCTGATGACCGAAGACGTTTCGGCGGCAGAACTGCGCGGGATGCTGCGCCTGAAGCAGGCCGAAATCCAGCAGCTTATTGACGAGGAACAGGCACGGCTTGCCCGTGTCGCCGCCCGTTTACATCAGATTGAAATGGAGGGCACTATGCCAGCACAGGATGTTGTACTGAAAGCTGTCGAGCCGCAGCATATTCTTTCGATTCGCGAGATTGTGCCCACGCCGATGCATGTTGGCGCGCTGCTGGCGGAAGCCGCGCAGGCCATCATGAGCAAGGGAATCGCGGCCATCGCGCCGCCGTTCACCGTCTACCACGACGACGAATTCAAACCCGCCGACATGGATATTGAGATAGTCCTGCCAGTGGACAAAAGCGTTACAGCCAACGTCGCCCTGGACGGCGGGCGCTGGCTGGTGGCGCGTGAGATGCCCGCGCTGCCGCAGGTCGCCAGCATCATCCACAACGGCACCTATGACACCCTCGACCAGAGCTATGCCGCGATGGGGCAGTGGATTACGGAGAACGGCTATCACATCGTCGGCGAACCACATGAGCTGTACCTCGGCGTGCCCGATGAACACGGCGTCGCCATCACCGAGATTCAGTTCCCGGTAGCCAAAGGATAGTAGGCGACCCAACCGATTTGCAGGGGTAACGGTTCTTAGCGCCGCTTTTCTCCCCCTCCGCGAAGCGAGTGGGAGAAGGGCCGGGGATGAGGGGCTTATGCAGCAATCTCGATGGGTCATTTAGTAGGGGAACGCACATCGGTAGGGGCGTTCAACTGAACGTCCCTGCTGTCGTATTTGCCGCCGACTTGACGATTCTTGCGCTTTTCCCGCCGCTGCTACACAGAAAATAGGTTCTAATCGTATAATAGGCGAAATGCGGAGTCACAGGAGCATAGTGGGATGAATTTAGCGGAAATCATGCTTGAATTAGAGTCGTTGGGTTCGGAGCAGACGCGCAAAACGTATAGACGGCACGGCGCACAGGACAACCTGTTCGGCGTCAGCTACGCCAGCTTTAAGCTGCTGGTCAAGAAGATCAAACAGGATCATGGGCTTGCCCAACAGTTGTGGGCCACAGGCAACTACGACGCGCAAATTCTGGCGGCGATGATTGCCGACCCGCGTCAGGTTGATGATGCACTGGCAGACCTGTGGATTATGGATGTCAGCAATTATGGCCTGAGCGATGAGTTTGCCAACCTGATGGCGAAAGCCCCCATCGCCCGCGCGAAAGCCGAACAGTGGATACAATCGGACGAGGAATACGTGGCGCGCGCGGGCTGGCACATCCTCAGCCGGCTGTCGCTGGACAATGCCGCGCTGGACGACACCTACTTTGTGCCGCATCTGGCGACCATCGAACAGCACATCCACGAGCGCAAAAACCGCACGCGCGAGGCCATGAACAACGCCGTGATTGCCTTTGGCGCACGCGCCGGGTTACAGGAACGCGCGCTGCTGGCCGCCAAAACCATCGGCAAGGTACACATCGATCACGGCGATACAAGCTGCAAGACGCCGGACGCAGCGCAGTACATCCTTAAGCGTGCCGCGCGCCAGCAGCCCGTGAAGTAAGCAGGCGAACGTTGGGCATGAGCCTCTCATGCCCGCGATTTGTCACGTACCTTGCGCGTTTGTCTATCTGCATTCAGGATGCAAATGACTCAAACAGTATTGGTTGGCGTTACCCGTCGCACCCTACCTGACTATGAACCCCTTCAGTGGGTTTTCCGGCGGATAGCTGGCAGTTTTGAACTGCCAGTGTCCCCAACGCGAGGGTTCGCATAGGGTGATTTGTCACTCGGCTTTGGGCAGCCGCAGCACGAAGGTCGTGCCTGTGCCCAGCGCGCTGGTGACTTCGATCTGTCCCTGGTGCTGGTCGATCACCTTTTTCACAATCGCCAGCCCCAGCCCGGTGCCGCTGATACTGCGTGCGTTGCTGGCGCGGTAGAAACGGTTGAAGATGTTGGCCTGTTCCACCTCCGGGATGCCCATGCCTGTGTCGGCAACCCGAATCAGCACCTCGCGTTCCTGCGATTCAGTCTGCACGCTCACCTGTCCGCCCTGCGGCGTATAATGCACCGCGTTTTCAATCAGGTTCGCCAGCGCGCGTTCCAGATCACGCTGGCTGCCATACATCGAAAACTCGCCGTTCTTTAAATCCAGCGCCAACTCCAGCTTTTTCTCGTCAATCAACGGACGCATCAACTGGCAGATGTCGTCAATCATCTGGTTGAGATTCAGCCGGATAAGCTTCAGTTCCTTCAGGTTTTCCAGGCGCGCCAGCGTAATCAGGTCGTCAATCATGCGGCTCATGCGCCTGCTCAGCATCTCCATGTCATGCAGGTGTTTGGCCTGGCGTTCGGGGTCTGCCGTGCGCCGCAGCTGCTCGATTTTGAGGTTAATGGAGGTCAGCGGATTCTTCAGGTCGTGCGAGGCCTCCCCGATGAAATCGCGCAGCAGTTTGACCTTTTCGCGTTCCACCGCCAGTTCCAACTGCTGTTTTTCAAGCTGTTTACGCTCGGTAATATCCTCCGTGATGCCTGCGATGCGCTCATATTCGCCCCGTTCATTGCGCACCGGGAAAGTGCGGTCACGCAGCCAGCGAATCGTGCCATCAGGCCGCAGGATGCGGTATTCGACGTTGTAATTGCCTTCCGCTTGTTTTGCCAGACCACTCAGCACCCGTTCGCGGTCTTCCGGGTGAATCGATGCGGCGAAGGCGTCCGCATCGGCGTAAATCGTGGGTGCCGTCCGCCCCCAGATTTGTTCGTAGGCGTGGTTGACGTAAAAGGCGTGGTCTTGCTGCCCCCGCGACACCAGCCACAGCGCTTCGTTGATGTTATTAGAAATCAGGCCGAGGTACTCGGCTTCCTTGCGCCGTTCCGCTTCAGACTGCGCCAGCGCTTCCTCCGTGCGCAGCAGTTCCTGTTTGATCGCTTCAAACGAACCGAACAGCACATCCAGCGTGCGGCGGTTGGCCGACCCCACATGCCCCGGCAGTTTGGGCGCGATTCGCGTTAGGTAGTAGGCGGCAGGCGGCCACAGCAGCAGCACCGACAGCGTTTTGCCCACCACATCGCCCGGCAGAAACTGCACGAAATCAATGCGCCCCAAATCAGTCACAAAGCGGAACACCAGCGCGTCCGTCCACAGCGCCGCCAGCAGCGCGATGCCGATGACCATTGCCTCAGGCAGGCGCGGAGCATAATTGCGCACCCCCTGATAAAACACCGCAATCACGAACATATCAATCAGGAATGCACTCAGCGAACCGATGGTAATCCGTAAATCCAGCGCTGCTATAAGTTGGTCAGGGGATATGGTGCGAATCGTGCCACCGTTCGGCAGTGAGAGATACACGCGGTAGAGCTGAAGCAGCAGCAGGGTCATGATACTCACGCCCATCACGGCGAACACCGTCATGCGCGCGGGCGCTGCCCCGTTGGCCACGTAAATCACCAGCACGGCCACCAGAATCACAGGCACCAGTGCATTGGAACTGATAAACATCACCAGATCAGATGTTGGCTCAATGAAGATTCCCAGTTGGCTCTGTGTAAACACGGTGATGCCGCCAAGAATCATCAGCAGCGGCGTAAAACCAAAACGCGGGCTGTAGTAATGCAGCGTAAAAATAAGTACACTTAACGCCCACACATGAAGCCCGAGCAGCACTAGACTTGACATACAGGAATCCTCAGTGTGCATAATAGTTTATAAATATAGTAATTGAGAATCCTTGAATCTGTGCTGGCTGAGTATCTAGGTTTTCAGAATAGCGCAATATTTAATCATCAAGTGAGGCCATACGATGCGCCAACTGCCTTATCATCTTGTCGATGTGTTCACAGATCGCGCCTTTGGTGGCAACCAACTGGCCGTCTTTACCGATGGCCGGGGCATCGCCAGCGAAACCATGCAGCAGCTTGCCAAAGAGTTGAACCTGTCGGAAATCACTTTTGTACTGCCGCCGGACGACCCGAACAATCATTACCGCGTGCGGATTTTTACCCCGGCTACCGAGATGCCGATGGCCGGACACCCGACAGTCGGCACGAGTTTTGTGCTGGCGCGCGAAAAGCTGATCGACACCTCCGGCAGTCACGTTACCATTCGTCTCGAAGAAAAAGTCGGCACCATCCCGGTGGCGCTGGACTTGAACGACGGTTTGCCGACGCTGATTGCCATGCAGCAGCCGCTGCCGACTTTTGGCAGCATCTACCAGAACTGGCAGGCGATTGCCGATATGCTGTCCATCACCCTTGAGGATTTTGACGCCGCCTATCCGCTGCAAGTCGTATCCTGCGGCGTGCCGTTTCTGTTTGTGCCGCTGAAGACTTTGCAGGCCGTTCAGAAAGTCCGGCTGCGTATCGATGTCTGGGAACGCGCGCTGCGCGACTTTGAAACGCCGCATGTGTTCGTCTTCACGCGTGAAACCGCAACGGCAGAAGGCACCGTGCATTCGCGCATGTTTGCCCCCGCCCTGGGGATTGCCGAAGACCCGGCGACAGGCGCGGCCAGCGGCCCCCTGGGCTGCTATCTGGTGCAGCACAAAATCATCAGCGCCAACCCGGCGGTGATCATCAGCGAGCAGGGTTTCGAGATGGGACGCCCCAGCATTATCCGCATTGAAATTGAGTCGATGGGCGGTGACATCACGCGCGTTGGGGTAGGGGGACAGTGTGTCTACATGGGGGCCGGATTCATAGCAGTATAATTTTTCATTTTGCGCCATAATAGACCTGATGGGATGAAATGTATGGCTTCGTCGTAGTATGGTAGTATTTATGGGATGGTACCGGTGGAGTACAACCAGCATTTCATGTTCCGCAACCTTGCCGACCTCGCGCCAATTCTGATCTGGATGTCTGACGCAGCGGGGAATACTGTTTTCTTCAACAAAGCATGGTTGCAGTTTTCGGGGCGCACTTTAGAACAGGAACTGGCAACCCACTGGGCACAGCGCATTCACCCGGAAGATTATCCGGCCTGTGATCACACCTTCCAGACCGCCATTCAGATGCAGCAGGGTTTCCGTGCGGAGTTTCGTTTACGCCGTGCTGACGGTCAGTATTGTTGGGTGGTGGATGACGCTGTCCCTTTGTTTCAACCCGATAACACCTTTGCCGGGTTAGCCGGGTTTTGCACGGATGTCACCGCGCAGAAACAGGCGCAGGCCCGCGAAGAAGAACAGCGGACTTACTCGGAAACGCTGGCGAACATCACCCTCTCCCTAACCTCAAGTATCGAACTGGACGCGGTGCTCGATGAAATCCTGCGCCAGACCGAGCGGCTGTTTCACCACGAAGCCACCAATATCGCCCTGGTCGAAGGCGAAAAACTGCACATCGCGCGCTGGTCGGGCTACAGCCGTTTCGGCGGGGGAACCTTTGTCGACACGCTAACCTATTCGCTGGAGTTGTTCCCTGTCGTGATGGAAGTGGTGCAAAGCCGCAAGACCAAAATCATCGACGATACGCGTGCGGAACCCGGCTGGCATACCGTGCTGGAAACCGAATGGGTGCGCTCTTACGCAGGCGTGCCCATAACCTTCCAGGATCGCGTATTGGGTCTGCTTCAGCTTGACAGCGCGGAACCCAAACGTTTCTCGCTGGAAGATACCCGCCGCCTCGAACCGCTGACCAACGCGGCAGCTATCGCCTTAGCCAACGCCCAGCTTTACGAACAGGCCCAGCGTGAAATTGCCGAACGTAAACGCGCCGAGGAAGTCGCCCGCAACCTTAATCTGCGTCTGGAACATCGCGTCCATGAACGTACCGCAGAATTGGCCGCCGCCAATGAGAGTCTCAAGGAACTGGATCGCCTCAAATCGAAATTTGTGGCCGATGTCTCGCACGAACTGCGCACGCCGATTTCGGTGTTAAGTTTGAAG
>JAXLWC010000096.1:0-16339 GCA_046328675.1 Anaerolineae bacterium | reverse complement strand
GTTCGGTCTGGCGGTGACCTATTCACTGATGGCCTCGTTCATCGTAGCGATTACCGTCGTGCCGGTGATGGCCTATCTGGTGATTAATGCCCACGAAGAAGAAGAAGCGCATGGCCCGCTGGAACGCGCCTACCTGCCTGTGCTGCGCTGGGCCTTGGGCAGCAGCGGCAACCGCCTCATCGTGCTGCTGGTAGCCTTCGCCAGCATGGTGTTTGGCGTCGTGTTGTTCGCCGGACGCCCCGCCGCCTTCCTGCCGGACTTCGGTGAGCCGCAAATCAGCGTGTCAATTGAACTGCCTGCGGGCACAACCATTCTGGACACCAACGCACAGGTGCTGGAACTGGAGAACTACATTCGCGAGAATGTCCCGGCTGAAGAGCTAAAGGCCATGCAGACGATTGTCGGCGGCGGCGGCTTAAGCCTCGCCTCGCTCATTGGCGGCGGGGCCAGCGTCGCGGAAAATCAGGCACAGTTGACCATCGGCATTGAATCGCCGGAACTGCTTGACCAATATACGGACGTAATTCGCAGCGGCGCAGAAGAACTGCTTGGCGTGGATAACGTCACCGTATCAGCGGCATCGCTGACTTCGCAGGGCTTCGGTTCGTTCGCGCTGGTGGTCTCTGGCCCGCAGGAAGAACTGCAAGCGCTGGACGCAACCATCACCCAAACGCTCAGCGGCGTTGAAGGGCTGACAAATGTCTCCAGCACGTTGAGCGCCATCAGCGCGGCGGGTGCGGACGCTCCGGTCACCTATCTGCGTATTGACGGCCAATCGGCGGTGAGCTACTCCGGCGAAATCGAGTCGGAAAGCACGCTGAACGTCATCCGTGATGCCAAAGCAGCGGTGCAAGCCATCCCGAACCTGCCTGCAAGCGTCACGGTGAGCGAAGGCTTTGACGCGCGCACACAGACCGAAGGCTTTGCCAGCCTGTTCACGGCGATGGCCATTGCCATTGTGATTGTCGTGGTCATCCTGATTATCACCTTCCGTTCACCGATTCACTGGCTGGACATCATCCTGAGCATCGTAGTGGCTCCGGTGGGCGCGGCGATTCTGCTGACGCTGACCAACCGCGTGCTGGGAATTTCGGCGCTGATCGGCTTGCTGATGCTGATTGGTATCGTCGTCACCAACGCCGTCGTGCTGATTGACCGCGTGATGACCAACCGCTACGAACGTAACATGAACGTCCACGACGCGCTGATTGAAGCGGGTGGGCGGCGTCTGCGTCCGATTTTGATGACGGCGTTCGCCACGATTTTCGCGCTGCTGCCGCTGGCCGTTGGCCTGTCGGAAGGCGCCATCATTGCCTCGGAACTGGGCACGGTGGTTATCGGCGGTCTGTTCAGCAGTACGCTGCTGACGCTGATCGTCGTGCCTGTGGCCTACAGCCTGCTGTCACCGCTGCATGACGGCCTGATGAAGCTGTTAGGTCGCAAGTCGTAATACAGCCAACAATCTACAGCTTGCGAGGGGCGAACGCCGTGTGATGTTCGCCCCTTCGTCCAAAAATCTCGATGATCTCGTAGGGGCGAACCTGTGTGTTCGCCCTTTGCATTCCACACATTTCGCCGCGCTGCACAGTTCTGCACATCAGTTATAATTAGAAGTGTTGCCCATGCAAAGCCATGACAACACACAGACATGAAAATCTGTTTGCTCGCTCTTGTTACCTTTGCGCCTTTGCGCCTTTGCGGTTCAATTCGCAATTGGTTTAGCAGCGAACGGTTATTTTCAGAACAGATCACAGTGAGAGGAACGAGACATGGCGGTACAGGAGCGCTTGTACAGCGTCGAGGATTTTGAGGCGTTTTTGGAACAGCCGGAAAATAAAGAACGGCTGTTTGAACTCATCGACGGAAGGATTGTGGAAAAAGTGCCTACACAAGAACACGCCCAGATTGTGATGAATATCGGCACGCCGCTTAATTTATATGCTCACAAGACCAAATCCGGGCGGGTGGGCACAGAGGCGCGGCATCGTAATCCACAGGACAGCCGCAATTCACGTCAGCCTGACATCTCCTTTGACAGCCATAAACAACCCCTCGTCAAACAGGGCGCGGTGCTGCACATGCCCACGCTTGCAGTAGAAGTCAAATCGCCCAGTGATACCTATATCGAGATGCGAGAAAAGGCCAGCTATTATCTGGCGAACGGCGCGCAGATGGTGTGGTTGGTGTTCCCGGAAAAACGCATCGTTGAGGTCTACACGGTGGATGCCGATGTGCAAATTCTGCTGGAAGACGAGACCATTTCCGGCGGCGAGGTGCTGCCGGGATTTGAACTGGCTGTCCACGACGTTTTCGTAGACCCTCTCGCCGATTAACCACTATCCTGCACGACCTATTGCATCTTCAAGCGAGTCTGTGTGGCAATGTCGGACAATTCAGCCTCGCATTTTACGGATAACTGACTGCTGACAACGGTAAACTTGCACGATAAAAAACGGGACACCGCGCGGGTGTCCCGTTTGTATTCTATGGCCTTAGTCCGTTGAG
The DNA here is from genome assembly GCA_046328675.1 of Anaerolineae bacterium. Taxonomy (GTDB): domain Bacteria; phylum Chloroflexota; class Anaerolineae; order Aggregatilineales; family Phototrophicaceae; genus JACAER01. Next base: position 13,834 of record JAXLWC010000096.1, on the reverse strand, counting down.
AAGCGCAGCACCGTGCTCGTCTGGTAGGTTTCGCCGGGACGCAGCACAGTCGAGGGGAACGTCGGCTGGTTAGGCGCATCGGGGAAGTGCTGCGTTTCGAGGCACAGCCCATCGCCCTGACGGTAGGTGCCGCCGCTGGAGCCGACCAGCGTGCCATCGACGAAGTTGCCTGTGTAAAGCTGGATAGCGGGTTCAGTGGTCAGCACTTCCATCACACGCCCGGATTTGGGTTCGTAGAGCCGCGCCGCCAGCGATAAACCGTCGCCGCTGCGCTTGAGTACAAAGTTGTGGTCATAGCCGTGTGCCAGCACCATCTGCGGGTGCGCCGAACGGACGCGGCCACCGATGCGTTTGGCCTCGCAGAAGTCGAACGGCGTGCCCGCGACGGGTGCAAGCTCACCCGTTGGGATCAGGGCGTCGTTGACGGGCGTGTAACGCTCAGCGTTGAGCGTGAGCACATGGTCATAAATCGTGCCTGCGCCGTTGCCTTCCAGGTTGAAGTAGGCGTGATTCGTCAGATTAACGACAGTAGCCTTATCGGTGGTGGCCTGGTAGTCCATGCGCAGTTCGTGGGCAGCATTGAGCGTGTAGGTGACCGTGACCGAAAGATTGCCGGGATAGCCTTCCTCACCGTCGGGGCTGAGGTAGCTGAGCGCGACACCGACTTCCGACGTGCGCCGGATTTCCTGCGCCTGCCACAGCCGCTTGTCGAAACCCTTCAGGCCGCCGTGCAGCGAATTGGTGCTGTCGTTTACGCCCAGGTTGTAGGTCACGCCGTCCAGCATAAAGCGCCCGTTGGCGATGCGGTTGGCGAAGCGCCCGGTAATCGAGCCGAGATACGGATTACGCCCCAGATACCCGGCAAGGTCGGCAAAGCCCAGCACGACGTTGCGCACCTCGCCGTGACGATCCGGCACGCGCAGCGCAGTAATCACGCCGCCGTAGGTCATAATCTGTACTTCGACGCCGTTGTTGCTCAGCGTGTATTCCTCGACAGCGCGGCCATCGGGGAGGGTGCCAAATGGTTTTTTGGTTAAAGTGGGTGGTGTGCTCAAGATATTATTTCCTTGTATGTTACCGCCTGTGGTGAAGCCAACAGGCTACCGCGAAATACTATAAAAGCCCACTAAAGGGCTTGGTCTAGCAAACATCTGTGGAATTCAACGTCCAACGTGGGTTAGTGAAATCGCTCGATAAGGCTGGCAAAGGGCAGACCTGTGTGTCTGCCCCTCCGCTGCTCGTGATGGCTGAACGCCGCTTATTTGTGCAGCTTGGTTTCCCAGCCGAGATACTTGTTGAACGCTTCGTCAATCACGCGCGCGACGTGCGTCTGATTGATGGTGACGTGGTGTTCGTAGCCGCGTTCGCAGATGTACGCCAGCAGTTCCTGGAAGCGCGGCACCCGCACGACGCCGTAGCCGCCGAACGTGTCAATCGGGTCATCGGTAAACTCGCCTTCGCCCGTGTAAGCCACGATCTTGCCGGAGAAATCATCCGTCGAGATGCGCAGATAGGTGAAGGGACTCTTCTTGATCTTGCCGTAGATCGTGCCCCAGGTGTTGTCTCTGCCGACGGTGCCCGCGATGATTTCCTGATAATCCATCACCGGGATTTCGTCGATGAACACATCTTTCGGCAGGTTGGAGCAGTGGAACACCACCGCTTTGTCCGGGTCTTCGCCGTAGTTGTTGTTCCAATCGACCAGCGCCGAGGGTTTACCGCCGGCCAGTTGCAGCGCCAGCATCGCCAGCGTGCCAACGATGTCCGTCTCGCAGGCCGAGGGGTTGAGCTTGTTGCTGCTCATGCTCATCAGCGTGCAGGGCACCACGCCGAAATATTCTTCCATACTCGTCCAGCACTGAATGGCAGTGGCGTCCAGCGCGTTCTGTTCCATCCAGCGATCCAGCACGACGCCGAACTTGCCCATGCGCGTCATCGAAAGCTGCGGCACCTTCTGCGTCTGGGCGTAACCGCGAATCGATTCGATCTTCGCCAGCACCGCCGGATCGTTGTCGGCCAGCGCTTCGATCTGCCCGTAGACTTCGGACAGGTCAAGCGTTTCGACGCTGATGCCTGCGTGGTCGAGAATCTTCTCGCTGAAACGCACCGTCTTGAATTCCTTCGGGCGCGCGCCCATCATGCCGAGGCGGGCGGTTCGCATACCACGCACAACGCGGCACACACTCTCGAACCACTTCAGGTCGGCCATAAAGGCCGGGCTGGTCGGGTCCATCGTGTGATTGCTGGTGATGGAATACTTGATGCCGTACTGGTGCAGGTTGTTGCAGGCGCTCATCTTGCCGCAGAAGCTGTCACGGCGGTTCTTGATGTCCATCCGGGTAGCATCATCGGGGAACGCGTGAATCAACACAGGCACGTTGAGGTCTGCGAAGCGCAGCGTGTTGGCAATCGCGCGCTCGTCACCGAAGTTGGGCAGCGTCACCAGCACGCCGTCAATCTCGTCGCGGTGCTGGCGGAACAACTCCGCGCATAAGCGAGCCTCTGCCAGCGATTCAATCGCGCCGTTGTTGGTGGCATTTTCCGGCGTGATAATCACCTTGATGCCAGCTTGCGCCAACACATCGAGGATCGTCTTACGTCCCTCGCCTGCCAGCCAATGCGGGAAGAAACCACGATTGCCGACGATGACGGCCAGCGTCACCGGGCGGCTGTTTAACTGGGAAGCGGGAACTGTTTGGGGGGCTGACATAACCATAATCATTCTCCTGAAAATCAACAAAATGAAAGTTGCATTAATGTTGATGCAACAAAATCTGAGCAATTCTACAACTTAGCCGAAGGCACAGCATTGGCGTAATGGACAGCAATTGCATATGCTTATGAATGTTCAGTGTGTAATACGCCTGCTAAAAGCTGCTGTGGGCGCTGCACCCTGAACGCATCGGAGGTGCCGGGACGGACTGGAGCCTTCTTCTTCCCCCGCGACAGCCCGCCGCCGGCATCATCCTCTGGGCACAGCACCCACTGACAGCCGTTCACTTCTGCCCGTAAATGTTGCTATAACGATAGTTCAGTTTAGCAATGTCTTCTTTCGCGATGGTCAGCGGCGTGCCCATCTGCATCGCAATGTACACAATCGCCGCGTTGTCTTCGGTCATAATCGCGGCCTGTGTCGCTTTGGTGGCCGTCGCGCCGATGGCAAAAACACCATGATTTTGCAGCAGGCACGACAGACTGCGCGAGTCTTTGAGCGTATCCACCACCAGCTTGCCGATTTCCTCACCGCCAATCAGCGCGAAGCCCGCACACGGAATATCGCCGCCGAACTCGTCACCCATCGCCGTTGTCACACAGGGAATGCCGCGCCCCAGCACCGCGAAGGCTGTCGCATGGCGCGAGTGCGTATGCACCACCCCACCAACATGCGGCATCTCGCGGTAAACGTAACAGTGCGAGGCCGTGTCCGACGACGGCTTGTAATCGCCTTCCACAACCTTGCCGTTGATGTCCACGACGACCATGTTTTCCGGCGTCAGATCATCGAAACGGATGCCGCTGGGCTTGATGACGACGAGATTGCTTTCAGGGTCGCGCGCGCTGACATTGCCGCTGGTCCACGCGACGAGGTTGTTTCTGGGCAGTTCCATGTTCATCGCCCAGACTTCATGACGCAGTTGTTCAAGTTTCATTGCAGATTGTCCAAATCAACATCTACCTGTAGGTAGGGACTTACCCTGCCTGAATAACACGCTCTGGTACTAAAAATGGTTTTGCTCACCGACGCTTATCACGCAAATCGATAAGCGATCTGGTCAAACCTCTCAAGAGGTTGAACACCACAACCCCTGATGCAGCTTAACTTTTAAATTCGGTAACGGCTCCAAACGCAGCCTGTATTGCTCCCCTTCCCTCGAAATCGGGGGAAGGGGTTGGGGGTTAGGGGTGAATCCGCCCCTACCGATTTAGTTTATAAACCTGCATCACTGGGTTTCCAGTGAACAGCCATCAGTTCAAATCTGATGGCGTCCCCAACGTGAGCATCGTTCTTGCAGCTAACAGCTAACAGCTAACAGCTAACAGCTAACAGCTATTCCTCGCTGCCGCGCGCCTCACGACGAATTTTCTTCAGGCGTTTCATTACGTCGTTGGTGCCGCGCCCGAAGTAGTCATAAAGCGTCTGATAGTCGGCGTACAGTTGGTCATACACCGCGCTGTTGGCGGCAATCGGCGTGACCACTTCGTCGCGCAGTTTGCCCATCGTCTTGGCCGCCGCTTCGATGTCGGGATAGATACCCGCCGCGACAGCCGCGTGCATCGCTGAACCCAGCGCCGGAGCCTGCGCCGAACCCGCCAGACGCAGCGTGCGCCCGGTGACATCGGCGTAAATCTGGCGCAGCAGCTTGTTCTTTTCCGGCAGGCCGCCCGCCACGATCAGCTCGTTAATCGCCACGCCGCGCGCGCTGAATGCGTCGATAATCACGCGCGTGCCAAAGGCCGTCGCTTCAATCAGGGCGCGGTAAATATCCGGCGCGCGTGTGCCCAGCGTCCCGCCGACCAGCACGCCCGTTAGTCCGGCATCGACCAGCGTCGAACGGTTGCCGTTCCACCAGTCGAGCGCGATCAACCCATGCTCACCGACCTTCTGCTTGGCGGCTTCACGTTCGAGGTACGCGTGCAAGTCCAGCTTTGCTGCCTTCGCCGCCTCGTGATATTCCGGCGGGACAGCGTTGTTGACGAACCACGCGAAAATGTCACCGACGCCGCTTTGTCCCGCTTCATAGCCGTAGAAGCCGGGGATGATGCCATCACGCACGACGCCGCAGATGCCTTCGACGCTTTGCAGCCCGTCGCCGATGACCATGTGACAGTTGGACGTGCCCATGATGATGACCATCGTGCCGGGGCGCGTAGCCTTGACTGCCGGGAACGTCACATGCGCGTCAACGTTCGCAACAGCGACGGCTGTGCCTTCACGCAGGCCCGTCCATGCCGCCGCCTGCGCCGTTAAGCCGCCAACCTTCGCGCCCAACGTGGCGAACTCGCGGCTCATCTTGCTATCGACCACATCAGCGAAATCAGGATGCAGCGCGGCGAAATACTCACGGCGCGGGTACTCCCCTTCCTGCACCATCGCCTTGTAACCAGCGGTGCAGGTGTTGCGCGTTTCGACGCCCGTCATCTGCCAGATGACCCAGTCGGCGGCTTCGATCAGGCGATCCGCCGCGCGGTAGACCTCCGGCGCTTCTTCAAGAATTTGCAGCGCCTTGCTAAAGAACCACTCCGACGAGATTTTGCCGCCGTAGCGATCCAGCCACGACTCCCCCATCTTGCGCGCCGTCGCATTGATTTTGTCGGCCTGCGGCTGCGCGGCGTGATGCTTCCACAGCTTAACCCACGCGTGCGGGTTGTCGCGCCATTCCGGCAGACCGCACAACGGCGTGCCGTCACGTTTGGTCGGCATCATCGTGCAGGCGGTGAAATCGATAGCCACGCCAGCGATTTCCTGCGGTTTCACGCCGCTTTGTTTGAGGACGGCGGGAACAGTGACTTTCAAAACTTCGATGTAATCAAATGGGTTTTGCAGTGCCCAATCGGGCGGGAGAGGTTTGCTGCTGTGCGGAAGATGCTCGTCAATGACGGCATCGCCGTAAGGATGTACTGCGGTGGCGACTTCACGCCCATTGCGCGCGTCAACCAATACCGCGCGCCCGGATTCGGTGCCGTAATCTATGCCTATGGTATACATATCTTCTTTTTAATAACTCTAGTTTGTCGAGAAAAACGAACGCTCACCTGCGCTGCCTGCAAGTCCACCATTGAAGAACGGCTTATACTTACCTGAATACCTCTCTTCTCGACAACACGAAACTTTGCTATAATAAATGTGAACGTTCACATCCAGAATAACATGGATTATTGAGGCTGTCAACAAAAGTCGTCACTCGTGAACCATGACAATCAGCCGTTAATCATCGGCCCTTAAAGCCTGGGCCATACTTCGCTTCAAGCGAAACGTTGAGGCTGAACTAAAAGACTTTTGAATGAAGGCAGTAATAACACAGGCAAAATTAGCTGACAGCTAACGACGAGCAGCTAACGACTAATGACTGTATCGCATTCAGGACGTTAACAATGACCCAAAAACAGCGCGGCAAGACTCTGCATGACGTTGCCGAAATCGCTGGCGTTTCCTATCAGACCGTGTCGCGAGTGGTCAACAACCACCCCAGCGTCTCGCCGGACACGCGCGCACGGGTGCAGGCCGCCATTCGCACGCTCGGTTACAAGCCCAACAAGCTGGCCAAGAGCCTCGTAGGCAATAAGTCGAACACGCTGGCGCTGATGACCTTCGCCATCAACCAGTACGGGCCGACGCAGATGATGCTGAACATTGAGCGCGTCGCCAAAGACCTCGGCTACGACCTGATTTTCTCCAACGTCAGCGCCCCATCCGCCGCGCAGATTACCAAAGCGCTGGAAAGCCTCAGCGGGCGGCAGGTCGATGGCATCGTCGCCATCATGCCCGTCGAAGGCGTCAGCTACGCTGAAATGGGCGAGATGACCCACGGCACGCCGATGGTGCTGATTGATACGCAGATGAACGCCGACGTACCATCGGTCATCGTCAACCAGCGTCACGGCAGCCAGATGGTAACGGAACATCTGCTGACGTTGGGCCATCGCCGCATCGTCGAAATCAGCGGCCCGCTGAACTGGTACGGCGCGCAGGCCCGCCATCAACAGTGGCAGCAGACCATGCGCGAAGCCGGCTGTGCGGCGGACCTCTACGTCGAAGGCGACTGGACGCCCGGCAGCGGCTATCAGGCGGTGCAGCACTTGCTGGCACAGACGCAGGGCTTCACGGCGCTGGTCGTCGCCAACGACCAGATGGCGCTGGGCGCAATCCACGCCCTGCGTGAACATCAGCTTCGCGTGCCGCAGGATGTCTCCGTCGTCGGCTTTGACGACATCCCCGAAGCCGCCTACTTCTCCCCTCCCCTGACGACCATTCGCCAGGACTTCGCCCAGCTTGGCAGCAGCGCCGTCCACGCCTTGCTGGAACGCATCCACGACCCGGAGGTCCCCATCCGCCAGCACATCATCGAGCCGCAGTTTGTGATTCGCCACAGCACCGCGCCGCGTTAATGTTGGCGCGCCGCCATTTGCGGTATGCTATGGTTATCTCATAGTTCGCATGAAATGTCTGCTGAACAACAATACGCATCGGGTTACATGACAAGCAAAAGTAGTAGGCGACCACAGTTGACGATGGGTAGCAGTTCCTAACATAGCTTTTCTCCCTTCTCCTCCGCGAAGCGAGTGGGAGAAGGGTTGGGGATGAGGGGCTTACCCACCAGTATCGATGTGGTCATCTAGTAGTTGCGCACAGTCTGATAGATGATTATCTGCTATGGGTCTCATGGAAACGAACCACCTTCCAACAACTCACACATCATTTATCGGGAGAGATGTCGAATACAGAGAGATTGCCCAACTCTTGTCTAATTCTCCCTGCCGCTTACTCACACTGGTGGGTCCCGGCGGTATTGGCAAGACGAGGCTGGCACTCGAAGCGATGCGGCAATTCTCTTTTCCTCATGGTGTTTATTTTGTCTCGCTGCAATCCCTCACCTCACCCGCGTTCATGCTCTCTACCCTTGCCGATGCGTTAGGCTTTCAGTTTTATTCAGGCGCTGACCCTAAACAACAGCTTTTGCATTACGTGTCCGAAAAATCGCTGCTGCTGGTACTCGATAACTTAGAACACCTGCTAGAGGGGGTGACTCTCTTGTCTGACATGCTTGCGGCTGCCCCGCGTATTCGCATCCTTGCGACCTCGCGGGAACGTCTGAACTTACGCGAAGAATGGGTGCTAGAGGTCAAGGGGCTGCAATTTCCACCTACTGATGCAGAACTCAACCTTGAGCCTTACAGCGCTATCCATCTGTTCTTACAACACACACGACGCGCTAACGTGAACTTCACCCTGACAGACGCCCAAAAACCAGCCGTAATCCGCATCTGTCGTCTCATCGGAGGAATGCCCTTAGCCATCGAGTTATCTGCGACCTGGGTAAAGGTGCTGTCCTGCGAGCAGATTGCACACGAAATCGAGCGTAGTCTGGATATTCTGGAGACCGGCGCGCGCAACATTGAGCCGCGTCATCGTAGTATGCGGGCGGTGCTCGACCAATCGTGGCATTTGCTCTCACACGCCGAACGAGACACATGCAGGAGATTGTCTGTGTTTCGCGGTAGTTTCAGCCGTGAGGCAGCAGAGTATGTAGCAGGGACATCTCTGCGGGTACTGACGGCGCTGTTGGATAAATCGCTGCTGCGCCTGAGCGAAAATGGACGCTACGATTTACAGGAACTCGTGCGTCAGTATGCCGAAGAAGAGTTAGCAGAACGGCCTGGGGAGCGCGAACAAGTCTGTAGCGCACTGTTATTATGGACTTCATGGGGCAGTGGACAGACAATATTGTTGCGCTATATCAGCGTCCAGCGTTAGACAGGATTTTGAGCGATATCGATAATGTGCGTGTGGCGTATCGATGGGCCGTCAAGAAGCGCAAGCTGACGGCATTAGAAAAACTTCTGCAAACCTTCCCCATTTTGTTGACTTACAGGATACGTATCGAAGGACTTGAGATGCTGCGCCTCGTGGTCGACATTTTGCCCGAACCACGCGACGAACAGCAAACCAGACTTCAGGGCTTTCGCTTGCCTGGCAGTCATGGTTTTGCGTTCCTTGAGCGGGATGACGAAGCGCGGCAGTTGGTGGAAAAAAGCCTTGCCCTTCTGCTGCCTTTCGGTAATGGGCGTGAGATTTTTTATGCCTACCAATTTCTCACGCAGTTGAGCTACGACAACCCGCTGGAGATGAAACGCTTCGCTGAAGCGGCACTGAAATGCGCTGAAGAAGCGGTTAATTTCCGCTGGGGACATATCGGCATATGTCAGCTTTTAAGCTGGGCATTGGCTGAGCTGGGCGAGTATGATGAAGCGCAGCGGCGGCTTGATTATGCGGTCATGCTTTGTCGAACCGATCATAATCTTTCTGGCGAAACATGGACATATATGCACCTCTCACATCTTGCTGCTTGCCAACAGAACTGGAGTGAAGCGAAAAAATGGTCGCAGCAAGGCTTTGCTGTTGCTGAGAAGATAGGTTATCAATATGCGATGGCAGTGCATCAGTACGGGCTGGGTGAAATTGCTTATCATTTCGGCAATTACGATGAAGCCAAACTGCATTTTCAAGCGGGCCTAAAACTCGCTCAGGAATTGGGTAATCAAAAGCATGTTACGCTGGCGCTCGAACAGATTCGAGAAATCGAGTCGGTGCGATCTTCGTCCAACCTGCATCAGTCTAACACAACAAGCGCCAATCCCCTCACCGAACGGGAACTTGAAGTGCTGCGCCTGATTGCCGAGGGGTTGTCAAACCGTGAAATCGCTGAACGGCAAATCTTAGCCATCAGTACCGTAAAGTGGTACATCAATGAAATCTTCAGCAAACTGCACGTCACCACCCGTACTCAAGCCGTTGTCCAGGCCAGAGCATTCGGTTTGCTGGCATGACTCCTCTATCGACTCGTTTGTTTCGATGGAAAGGAAACTCACCGAGAGCCAGTAACTAAATCGGTTAGTCGTTCCAATCGGAACATTGATGGCGTATTGGCCTCTTTCCCAGTGCGCGTAATACGTCCCCCCATCGTATACAATCGTTGGACGCCCCCAAATCAACGGCAAATCACCGATGGCCAGACTCTTGCTCTGAAACATTACGCTCTGGATGATATGATGACGAATGTAGATACGAATAGAGACAAAATCCCCCTGAGAGGGTTCCATCGAACAGATGCGTATCCCTTCCTGTGGGATTTCTTCATAAGTGGCACACCAGGGTAATGTAAAAACGTCCATCGTCTGACCGGGCATAATCTCGCCGTAGGACGTTAGCAGATCACTCCGATCTTCGCTGTTTTGCGCCTTTACCCCGAAAAGGATAGACAGTTGTATCAGAGATAAAATCAACGTTAGCTCGAAACCTAGGGTGACCAACCGTGACATCTGACCTGCTCCCTCTACATCCATTGGTTTTCACAATAGCGCTTGCAAAGGTGGGCGGTCACCCACCTACGGGTGGGGCACAGGTGGGATTTCGGTAAACGAAGGGGCAGGTTAAATTATGAGGTGTCTATCTGCTCTGAAAATCTTACCTCGGCGCTCTCAGTGTCTCGGTGGTTCAAAAGTATTTTCGTTCTTGCGTGTGATTCCATTCATTGTCACTTAGCGCTTCAAATGTATTTTCATTTTCGCATTTCGCGCGGCTCATCGCAGAGAAAAAGGAGTAAACATCATGTTCACATTACTGCTCAACGCAGTGCTGATTGGTTTTTCGATTGCTGCGCCCGTCGGCCCGATTGGCGTGCTCTGCATCCGGCGCACGCTGGCCGATGGCCGCTGGTACGGCTTTGTCTCCGGTTTGGGGGCGGCCACCGCCGACGCCTTTTATGGCAGCGTCGCCGCTTTCGGCCTGACGGCGGTGTCGTCGCTGCTGGTGGACAATGCCATCTGGCTGCGCATCATCGGCGGCGCGTTCCTGCTGTACCTGGGGATTCGCACGCTGCTGGCGCAACCCGCCGAAAAAGCCGCCGAAACCAGCAGCAGGCGCAGCGGACTCATCGGCGCGTACCTCTCGATTTTTGTGCTGACTATCACTAACCCGATGACCATTATCGCCTTCGTCGGCATCTTCGCCGGGTTGGGCGTGGCCGATGTGGTGGGCAATCCCGCAGCAGGCGCGACGATGGTGGCGGGCGTGTTCCTCGGCTCGGCGGCGTGGTGGCTGACCCTGAGCATGGGCGTGAGCCTGCTGCGCAGCCGCTTCACCCCCACCTGGATGCTGTGGGTCAACCGCCTGTCCGGCGTCATCATCCTGCTGTTTGCCGTGACGATTCTGGCGGATTTGCTGTTCTAGCCGGATCGTATTGTACATTTGTTCTACAAAATGCTACAATGTTGGGCGCTGTATTCATCGACTCAAGGATTAGCGTATGCGCGCCGAACACATCCGTACCCTGTACGACCATCACATCAGCACCAACCGCCGCCTGTGGGACAGCAGCATCATGACGCTCAGCGACGAACAGTTCACCCAGCCGCTGGATTACTCGGTAGGTTCCATCCGTCACCAGTGCGTGCATCTGATGAGTATCGACGAGCGCTGGTTCAGTGGGCTGCGTGGTGAGCCGCTGCCGGACTTCCTCGACCCGCTGAAGTTCCCCTCCCGCGCTGCTGTTCGTGCCTACTGGGACCTCGTCGAAGCGCGCATGACCGACTACCTCAGCCGTCTCAGCGACGAAACGTTGGACGGTATGATGAACGAGATTCCCGTGTGGGCGGTGCTTCAGCATGTGGCGCTGCACGGCGCAGACCACCGCGCGCAGATGCTGGCGATGCTGCACGGCATGGGCGCGCCGACCTTCGCGCAGGATTTCATCTACCGTTTCTTCACGCGGAAATAGCGGCTGCCAGCGTTACGCCCACGCCTTGTTGTAAATGACGGGCATTTGTCCCTTCCATCTGCCCCATAGGTCATCTTCGGTCATCAGCGCCGCCATAAAGTGCGCGACGTTGATGCGGCTGGTTTTGCCCGGATCAAAGATGGAACTGCGAATCGGTGAGGGGTGCAGCACGTACTCGCTCACCTCGTTTTCATCAATCAGGGTGTCGGGGCGAACCGCAGTCCATTCGATTACCGCGTGGTCTTGGCCTATCTTCGTGCGCAGATAATCCGCAGCCTGCTCATTGTCCGCGTGCGGCGGCAGCAGCAGCCGAATCAGCCCGACGACGGCCTGCTCCGCCAGCGAAACCTTTTCAGGAATATCGCGATTGCTGTTGCCAGCGGTGTTCATCAGCACAAACCTGACAGGCTGCGGCGGCTTGTTGGACTGGATGGCGGCGCACAAACGGCGCGTGGCATCGGTCACCAGTCGGCGCGGCGGACCGTACATGCCCTGAAGCGTCAGGTTATGCCCCAGGCACGACGCCACCGCCCCACAGCCGTTGACAAGCTGCGCGAGTTCACTGTCACTTAAATCCAGGACATGGGCACAAATCAGGGAAAGGTTTTCGTGATTTCTGAGGTCTTCAGGCAGTCTTTCCGGCGCGCGAACAATGATCTTGACCTTCAGACCGCGATTCAATAGCTGCTTGACGAGCAATCGACCAGTCGCGCCGCTTGCTCCAACGACGAGGGTCATCATCTTCTTTTGTCCTAACTGTTGCGTGGGAAAATTTCAGAAACTCCAATGCGCTTGAAATGATCGCTTAGTATCTATCTGTAAACCACGCTTGAGCGTCCGTCAACTGCCGGACGTACTGTATTTCGCGGCGGGTTCGAGTCGGTTTCAACCGACTTCCCGCCGCAACACGGCAGCCGGATGGCTTTAGCCTCTGGCGCTGCCCCCGCATATCTTCCGCTTTACAGATAGATCCTCAGGGCGTCACCACAATGATGACGTTCCCCATTTTTTGTCCTGTATCGACGTAACGATGGGCCTCAACCGTCTGTTCCAGCCTGTAACATCTGTCGATGACGGTCTTCAGCTTGCCCGCTTCGATCACCTCTTTGAGGTAACCCATGCCATGCTTGCGTTCTTCCAGGCTGGAGCCGCCCTTCATAATCGTCAGGTAGCTGCCACCCTGCGCCAGTACGTTCCTGCACGCGGCGAGCGAACTTTTGCCAGCGGCGTCAAAGATCAGGTCATAGCGTTCGCTGGCTGTGGTGAAATCCTCTTTGCTGTAATCAATCACCTTGTCAGCACCCAGCGCTTTGACCATTTCGACGTTGCGCGTGCCGCAGACGCCCGTCACCTGCGCGCCGAAATACTTGGCAAGCTGTATGGCGTATGTGCCCACGCTGCCCGACGCGCCGATAATCAGCACACGCTGTCCGCCCTGCACATTGCCCTTGTCCTTGAGATAATAAAGCGCCGCGAGTGCGCCGTTGGCAACGGGCGCGGCTTCTTCATAGGTCATATTGGCGGGTTTCAGCGCCATCACGCCGTCTTCGGGCAGGCATTTGTATTCGGCATACGCGCCAAAACCAAACCCGCACGACGCGAATACCTGATCGCCCGGCTTGTAGCGCCGCACATCCTTGCCGACAGCCTCGATTTCGCCTGCCAGTTCAAACCCTAACACCGTGACTTTCATCGGCTTGAACAGGCCGTTGTACAGCCGTGCCGCAAACGGGTCCGCCTTGCGCATCCGCCAGTCTCCGGCGGTGACAGTGGTCGCGTGGATTTTAATCAGGACTTCGTCGTCCTTTGGCGTTGGTTTGGCGATGTCCGCGAGGTGCAGCACCTCCGGCGGGCCGTATTTGGTGTAAACAACTGCTTTCATGAGGGTATCCTTTGCTGTGAATCGACTGCAAACGATAGATGAACGACATGACGCTCATTCTATCGTCAGCGGCAGTCAGCGCAGTAGTAACATATATCCTGTATACGCAAATCCGGCGGGGTTTGGTGCGCGCGACGCCCCGTTGAACGCCACCTCTTTCTGGGCAACTTTCGTTATACTCAACACGGAGTCGTGGCCGTTCAGGGGTTCTTTGTTACTATACTCTCTTGTATTTCCTTTGCGCTCTTGGCGACTTGGCGGTTCAACTGTATTTTCGTTCTTGCGTGTGATCCCCCTCATCGTCACTTGGCGCTTGAATTCTTGGTCTCTACGCTTGGCGCTCTTGGCGACTTGGCGGTTCAATTTCTTGTATTTGGCTAATCGCTAATCGCTAACCGCTACAACTGCCAGAACAGCGGCACCGCCAGCATCAGCGCGATAAAGCAGATAATAGTGA
>JAXLWC010000095.1:0-16850 GCA_046328675.1 Anaerolineae bacterium | reverse complement strand
GTTTCGTAGTAATTCAGTTGATTGGCATCTTCCTTGACGATTTCATTAGGCAGCCAGCTCCCCGCCCAGATTTGCCCGTGAGGGTGTGGATTAGAGCAGCCCATGATTTCGCCTTTGTTTTCAAAGACCTGCACCCAGGGGTATCTCTCGCCAAGCTCCTCCGTTTGCTGCGCCCACACATCCACCACCTGCCGGATGTCAGGCACGCTCATCTGCGGCAGCGTCAAATCGTGGCGCGGCGAGAAACAGATGACGCGGCAGGTGCCTTGCACGCTCTGGTTCCACAGCAGCGGGTGCAGCGGTTCTGGTTCTGGCGGGGTGTCCGGCAGCAGCGCCGCGAAATCATTGGTGAAGACGAAGGTGCTCGTGTAATCAGGATTTTGTTCGCCGCTGGCACGCACGTTGCCTGCGCACAGGTAACATGAAGGATCGTGAGCAGGCCGTTCATCCTGCGGCGGGCGTTCAACCTTGCCTTGCCAGGGGCGTTTGGTGCGATGCGGCGAGACCAGTACCCACTCCCCAGTCAGCGGGTTCTGGCGGCGGTGTGGGTGGTCAGCGGGATTAAAAAACATGATCAGGACTCCTCATTGGACAAAAGGGTACTCCCCTGCTGGCGGCGGCTGCTTAGCTGTTCAACTCAACTGCGGCGTTGCTCAGGACGATGGCGTCGCGTTCTTCCACTCTGGTACGGAAGATAACTTTGCTGCTGCTTTCCTTCCACATTTCCGTCGTCAGGGTGTTGCCGGGGAACACATGTTTGGCGAAGCGCACTTTGATGCTCTTGAAGCGCTGCGGGTCGTTGTTGCAGAAGTGTTTCAGGACTGCGCGCGCCGCAATCCCAAACGTGCAAAGCCCGTGCAGAATCGGTTTCTCAAAGCCGCCCATCGCTGCCATCATCGGGTCGGCGTGCAGCGGATTAATGTCGCCCGACAAACGGTAGAGCAGTGCTTGTTTTTCGCTGGTCTGCTCGTGCTGCACGACATCCGGGGCGCGGTCAGGGGGCACGTTGATGTCACCGGAAGGCCCTCTGTCACCGCCAAAGCCGCCGATACCGCGAATGAACACCGACGACTGGTTGAAGACAATCTCGTCGCCGTTCTCGTCACGGCACGGCATATCCGTCACCACCACCATGCCGCTGCCCTTGTCGTAAATCGCGGAGATTTTCGGGTAGCACATGACGGTGCCCTTAGTCGGCAGCGCTTTCCTGAACTCAAGATACTGTTCGCCGTGTACCAGCATCATCGGATTGTAGTCAATTTCGCCTGCGAGTTTGCCGCTGATTAGGTAGTGAATCATGTTCGATGAAAAAATGGCGGCGTAGGTGGGCAGCGCCAGGAAACCTTCCCCACTCAACTCATAGACGAAGCGCAGTTCGTTCTGGTCGAGCGGGTCGGCGGGTGCGCCAATTCCCAGCGCGTACAGGGCGACATCGCGTTCGCTGTAACTAAAAGTGATCGAGGGGTAAGCGTAACCCATTACCCGCTGAACCTGCTCTAGTGTGGGCATAAATATCCTCAAAGAAATTGTATTGAGCGCATGATTATAACGCGAAGGTTGAGGGATAAAAAAACTGCCCGACCAATTTGATCGGGCAGTTGTGGTACTGATATACGTTTGAGCGTCTGCTTACGAGACTACTTTACGGGCAGGCTCGCGGGTTCGCCCAGGTTTGGCATGACCGAAGCCGGGGTCACCGCCGAGGTCAGCACGGTACCGTCATTGTTGACCTGTACATCAAATGCTGCCTGTCCGGTGCCGCTGACGACGGTCTGTACCGCGCCGTTGGTACGAATGGTGACCGACCAGTTGGCTTCACCGCTGCACAGCGTATACGTGTCGATGAAGACATGGTAGGTGCCAAGATCAGGTGTCGTGCCGTCGTTCCAGAAGATGTTCTCCAAACGTCCGTTTTCGACGCAGCCCACGTTGGAGTCGTGGTCAAGGAAACCACCTGTGGAGGTCGGGCCAAGGGCGTAGTAGGCAATCTCCGTGCCGTTGGGTTCAGTGACATGCAGATCCATGTCGTTGCTGTTGTCCCATTGCAGCGTGAAGGTTAAGTTGCCAACACCCTGTCCCAGATCGCAGGCATCGCCCAGGCTGTCGCCATCCGTATCGGTCTGATCCGCGTTCGGGGTGGCCGGGCAGTTGTCGCTTACGTCAGGGATGCCATCCCCATCAGCATCGGGTGCCGGGGTTACGGTTTCAGTGGGAACTTCAGTGGGCGTTTCCGTGGGAACCTCGGTGACCACTTCCGTCGGGGTTTCTGTCGGAAGCGGTGTCGTGCAGCCGAATTCCACACGCACACAGGTATCCCAGTCTGGATCAGCGCCTACGAAGTCCAGCGCGGTGTCGCCTTGCGCATGGTCGCCGCCGTCGAAGGCGTCGCTGCCCGTGCCGCCGGTCATCGTGTCGTCGCCTTCCTGACCATACATCTGGTCAGAACCCGTGCCAGCGTCAACGGTGTCGTTACCGCCGCCGCCCCAGATCAGGTCTGCGCCGTCTTCACCGAACAACTGGTCATTGCCGGGGTTGTCGATCACGTCGTTCGGGAAGTCCGCGTGTCCGCGTCCGGTAAAGCCGTCGCCGTAGATTTCGTCGTCGCCAGCATTGCCGTGAATGACATCGCTGCCGTTACCACCGACCAGCGGCGCATCGCTGCCGTCGTTGCCTTCGATGTAGTCATCGCCGTTCTGGCCGAAGATACAATCGCTGCCTGCATCGCCGTACAGCAAGTCGTTATCATCGCCGCCGAGGATCAGGTCGTCGTCTTCGTTACCGTGAACGGTGTCCACGCCTGAACCACCTTCGATGTAGTCGTCACCTTCGTTACCGAAGATCAGGTCGTTTCCTTCGTTGCCGTACAGGTTGTCCAGACCACGACCACCGAAGATGCAGTCATCGCCCGTGAGGCCGTAGATTTCATCCGGGCCGCCGAGGCCGAAGATAATGTCGTTGCCAGCAGTACCTTCGATGTAGTCCGAGCGTTCGGTGCCGGTGATGATTTCACCCGTCAGCACGAAGTTGGGACCGCATTCCGCCGGAACATCAGGCGGGTTGGTGACTTCCGGTGTAGACGTGACTTCGGGTGTCTGCGTCACTTCCGGCGTAGAGGTGCTTTCCGGTGTCGAAGTGCTTTCCGGCGTCGAAGTGCTTTCCGGTGTAGAGGTGCTTTCCGGCGTAGAGGTGCTTTCCGGCGTAGAGGTGCTTTCCGGCGTCTGCGTCACTTCCGGCGTCGTGCAGTTATTGAAATTGCCGAAGGTCGCAATGCCCGTAGAGTCTGCCACTACCGATATGGCGCTGGTAGGCCCTTGAGTCTGAATCCAGCACTGTTGGTTGGGATTGATTTCTTCCACAACATACGAACCCACAGGCAGGTTTTCGATCAACACCGTACCGTTAAGCGTCGAGAACGGGCTGCCGTCGATTTCCACGCCGTCCTTCACCACCGAGAATTGGAAGCCGTCGATGAAGGTGTCCGCACCATCCATCGTACCGTTGCCATCGACATCGCGGTACTTGTTGATGCGCAGCGAACCGACGCCTGCTTCCAGACCCGCGCGGTTGTGGACTTCGTGATAGCAGTTCGCCTCGTTACTCTGATAATTTTCTTGGCAGTAGCCGTTCGGGTTGGGGTCAAAGTTGTCGCCCAGACCGCTGGGTTCTGCTGGAATCCAGTTCGGCGCGAGGCTGGGGGTTTCAACGACGCTGTAGTAACCGTTGGAAGGTACCAGCAGGGCGTTCGTCTCGTTAGAATTTGCGTTGGTAAAGATACAGCGTATATCAGTATCTGGCAGCAGATACAGACAGTTGCCAGAACCAACCGCTACGTTATCAATGGTGTACGCAGTGAACAGCAAACGCCAGTCCGGGGTCAAATTCAACGGAGGAATGTAGCCCATGATTCCCTGTGCGTTTGTCCAGGTCTTTTCAAAAGTCAGCGAGTAGGCGCACGGTGGCGTTGAAGTGTTGACAGTCGCGGTTGCCGGGTTGGCCGCTTCAGGCGAACCCAATGACCACGATACGGATCCACTGCCGAAAGCAACCGAGAACGTTGCATTTGGCCAGGCATCCGGCTGTCCGGGGAGGAAGCTCGTTGGCTGGAAGGGCGATGGGGAACCGCCGGTCACCATATTCAACGGGCCAACATTTACGTCAAAGGTATTGCTTGAAGTATTGTTGTAGGCAAAGTGTGCTTCATAGCGCAGCCCTGATGCATTCGCGCCATGATCAACCAGGCAGAGCGCAACGGGGAAAAGCTCATTTGTTTGCGCCGCCGCCATGTTGGAGAAGATTGCCAACAGCGTAATAAGCAAAAGAATAAAGAAAGGGGTAAATCTGGCAGTCCGTCGAAGTGGATTTCCGTTCAAAAGAACCTCCTATGTAATGTCGCTTAAGGAAGCGTGCTATGTCCTGATGGAAAAATATACTATATCATATTGCTAATTGTATACTATACATAAATCTATCTTTACAATTCCCAGTAGATATTTGCCTCACTCTTCAGAAAAAATTCATAAAACATTCATAAACGTAACAAACTAAAAATCGCTTTCGGTGTATTTTCGTTACAACAAATTAACAAAACTCAATTTTAACATGGATTCGCTATAATCAAGTAAATTCCCACAGGAGCGGAATCATGCGACGACTCTGCGTGTTATGGATGATTCTTCTGGCGGCATGTTCGCCACAGGCTGCACCCACTCTGACTCCTTCTACGGGCGTTCCCATCAGCGCCCCCTCCCCCACTGTCGCTGCGGCCACCCCAGCCTCAGCCACCACCCCACAACCCACTAGCCGTCTGCGTGACGCCGTAGAGCGCGCCGTTGGCTGGCACTGTCCGGCAGACTTCAGCGGGCAAACCCTGCGCGTTTACAACTGGTCAACCTACATCGCCGACGACACCATCGAACACTTCGAGACCTTGTGTAATGTCAACGTCACCTACACCGAGTTTGACAGCGAAGATGCCATGCTGGCCGAGGTGCGTGCCAACCCCACAGGCTATGACATCATCGTGCCCTCCAACACCACCTTGCCCCTGCTGGCACAGGAAAACCTGCTCAGTGCCCTCAACCTTGCCAACATCCCTAACCTTGCCAACCTCTCCGCAACCCTGCTTAGCCCCCTCTACGATGAAGGCAACCGCTATTCGGTACCCTATCAATGGGGCACCATCGGCGTTGGCTACAATATCGAACGCACGCGGCAGCAGATCGTAAGCTGGCACCAGTTGTTTGATTACCAAGGCCCCGTAGCCTGGCTGAACGAAAACAGCGCCATGATGGGGATAGCCCTCTCGCTCATCGGCTACAACCCCAGCACCTCCAACCCGCAGGAAATCGCCAACGCCCGTGACTACCTCATCGCCCGCAGCCTCAACGTTTCCACCGTCGCTGACGATGTCGATGGACAGGACTTGCTGGCAAACGGCACAGTGGATATGGTAGTAGAGTACAGCGGCGACATTTTCCAGATCATGGCCGATTGTGCCTGCGACACTTTTCACTATGCAATCCCGCGTGAGGGCACAATGCGTTGGGTAGACAATCTGGCGGTGACAGCAGGGGTACAGAATCAGGCGTTGGCCGAAGCCTTTATCGACTACATCTTGCAGCCAGCCGTCGGCGCGTCAGTCAGCAATTTTACGGCCTATGCCTCGCCTAACCAGACCGCCATCAACATGGGCCTGATCGACGACACCCTGCTGACCAACAGCGCTATCTATCCCGACGCGGCCACAGAAGGTAAACTGTTTTTTGTGCAGCGCAGCCCGGAAAGCGAAGCCCTGTACACAGAAGCGTGGCAAGCTGTATTAGACGCGATTGCTCAGCGTCAGGCTGCCGCAGGCCAGTAACAAGCACGCTGTTCCTGACAGCACAACTAAAACCCTTAATTCTGAAGGAGCACTTGATATGCGCAGATTCTTTTTGACCCTGTTTGCCGCTGCCCTGATTTATACGCAGGTCGCCGCTGCTCCCGTAAACCCAATTCAGCAGGAAGCGACGGAGACTCCTACCCCTGCCCCCACGCCCGGCGAACGCACCCGCGAAGCCCTGGAGGCCTATCTGGGCTGGACGTGCCCGGAAGATGTACGCGGCGGCACGCTCAACATCTACAACTGGGCCAGCTACGTCGGCCCGTTTACCCTGCCGGACTTTGAAACGCTGTGCGACGTGACCATCAACTTTGATGTTTACGCCAGCAACGAAGACATGATCGCCCGTTTGCGCCAGGGCAACCCCGGCTACGACATCATCGTTCCCAGCCATTTCATCGTCTCGGTGATGATTGAGGAAGGGCTGCTCAACCCTATCGACCTTGAACTGATCCCCAATATCGCCAACGTCACGCCGGAACTGCTCGACCCCAGCTACGACCCCGGCAACCAGTACACCATCCCCTATCAGTGGGGGACAGTGGGCATCGCCTACGACGCCACGCGCATGACCGACGCGCCGACCAGTTGGAACGACCTGTGGGCTTATGATGGCCCTGTCGCCTGGCTGGAAGACCAGCGCGCCATGCTCAGTATCGCGCTGCTGATGCTGGGCTACGATCCGAATTCCGAGAGCGCCGACGAAATCGCCGAAGCGCGCGACTACCTGATTGCCAACAGCGATAATGTGGTCACCTTCAACACGGGCAACTCGCAGCAGCTTTTGAGCAGCGGCGAAATTGACGCGGCGATTGATTACAACGGCAACGTCTTCCAGCTTCAGGCGGCCTGCGCCTGCGAGGACTATCAGTACGTCATCCCCGAAGAAGGCGCGAACATCTGGGTCGATAATGTCGCCGTCCCGCATGACGCCCCCAACCCACTGCTGGCCCAGGCGTTCATGGATTACCTGCTGTCGCCGCAGGTGGCCGCAGACCTGAGCAACTACACCGCCTACGCCACGCCCAATCAGGCGGCGCTGGATATGGGCCTGATTGACCCGCTGATGCGCGAGAACCCCGCGATTTACCCGGATACCGACGTGATTGCGCGCACGTTCTTCAGCCAGTCCAATCCCAACAGCGAAATGTTGTACGCCGACGCCTGGGACGCGGTAAAAGCATCCCTCAGCCGTTAAATGACTGATAACGAATGGCGTTAGTGCAGTGTCCGTAAAATCTTACCTCTTTTCTCAGCGTGTGCTGCATTTTCTCCCTTCTCCCTCGAAATCGGGTGTAAGCGAAGCGACAAGGGCTGCGGATGAGGGGGTAAACCCGCACCAAAGGTTAAATAACAACAGGCAGGGGCGGCACACTGTCGGCCCTTGCCTTTCCCGCGACGCTAATCCGTGTCCTATAATTAACCAGCACACGATGGATGGAGATCAGAAATAGTTTCTATGTCACACGGCACAACGCCTATCGAGGTGTACGTTGAAAGCGGCCAGACCCGCACCTTCGCGGCAGCGCTTCACTGGCCGGGATGGAGCCGCAGCGGGCGCGGCGAGGAGGCGGCGCTGCGAGCGCTCTACGATTACGGGCAGCGCTATGCCCGCGTTCTGGAGTCCACGTCGATGGGCTTTTTGAGTCCTTCAGCGGTATCCGAACTGGTGGTCGTGGAGCGTCTGCCCGGCAATGCCACCACTGACTTTGGTGCGCCTGATGCTTCGCTGTCCGGCGATACCGTGCCTGTTACGTCGGAGGAATTAGCGCGCTGGCAGGTGATACTCCGTGCCTGCTGGCAAGCCTTCGATCAGGCGCTACAGGCAGCCGACGGAAAATCTCTGCGCAAAGGCCCGCGCGGCGGTGGGCGCGACCTCTCGAAAATCATCCAGCATGTGCGGGAAGTCAACGCCGCTTATGTCAGCAGCCTCGGCGCCAAGCTGAAAGCCGTGCCCGAAGACAGCCCGCAGCAGGCCTTTGAGCGTATGCGTGATGCCATTCTCGCGGCGCTCACCGCCTCCGCAAACGGCGAAATTCCAGCCGTCGGGCCGCGCGGCGGGCTGCGCTGGACGCCCCGCTATTTTGTCCGCCGCCTTGCCTGGCACGAACTGGATCACGCCTGGGAAATTGAAGACCGAATCGAGGCATAGACTCACTCCGGCAGGATACACAGTTAGCAATCAAAGGATAACAACCCGATGGCAAAATTCTACGACAGCATTACCGATGACCTGCGTGAGTTCATCGAGAAGCAGCACATGTTCTTCGTGGCGACTGCCCCACTCGCCGCCGACGGCCACGTCAACCTGTCGCCCAAAGGACTCGACGTATTTCGCGTGCTGTCGCCCAATCGTGTCGCCTACCTCGACATGACTGGCAGCGGTAACGAAACCTCCGCGCATCTGGCGGAGAACGGCAGGCTGACTCTGATGTTCTGCGCTTTCGACGGCGCGCCCAACATCCTGCGCCTCTATGGCACGGGCCGCACCATTCTGCCCGGCAGCGCCGAATGGGACGAACTGCTGCCGCGTTTCACCCTCTATACAGGCGTGCGCCAGATCATCACCGCCGACATCGCGCTGCTGCAAACCTCCTGCGGTTACGCCGTGCCGCTGTATGACTACGTGGAAGACCGCGACACGCTCATCAAATACTGGGAAAATCGCGGTGAGGAGCGCAAACTGGCCTACCATCAGGAGAAGAATGCGTGCAGCCTCGACAAACTCCCGACACCCATTGCGGCGTCCGTGCCTGATGGAAATTAGCAATCGTCAGCGCACTTGTTAAAATAGCGTGTACCGTAATCAAACGTACATTCGGCTTGCACCTGCCGACCTGCCATCTTGGGGAGAATGAGAATGTTCAAGAAACTGATTTTAGTATTGATGGTGATGCTGCTGGCCGCCGCCTGCGCGCCTGCCGCTTCCCCCACAAGCGTCCCCGCTGCCACCGAGGGAACGGAAGTCGCCGCAGAACCATCCCCCACCCCTGAAGAACTATCGGAACAGGGGGGCGGCGAAGAGACGGAAGGCGAAGAACGCGCCGAAGCACGCGGAACTCGCGAAGAACTGGAAGCCTATACCGGTTGGACCTGCCCCGAAGCGGTACGCGGCGGCACGCTCAACGTTTACAACTGGTCCACCTATGTCGCGCCCGACACCATCTCCAACTTCCAGGTGCTGTGCGACGCTACCGTGACCTATGACATCTACGACGGTAATGAATCGCTGCTGGCGCGGCTGCGTCAGGGCAACCCCGGCTACGACGTGATCGTCCCCAGTGACTGGACGGTGGCCGTGATGATTACCGAAGAACTGATTCAGACCCTGGATATGGCCAACATTCCCAACTTCTCCAACCTCAGCGAAGGGCTGCGCAATCCACCCTATGACCCCGGTAATCGTTATTCCGTCGCTTACCAGTGGGGCACGATTGGTATCGGCTATAACACCGCCAACGTCACCGAAGCCCCCACAAGCTGGAACAACATGTTCGAGTTCCAGGGCAACGTCGCCTGGCTGGAAGACCCGCGCAGTATGATGGGCATCGCCCTCACCATGCTCGGCCTCGACCCCAACACCACCGACGCCGCCGAAATCGAACAGGCGCGTGATTTCCTCGCCGCACGCGGCACCAACGTCCGCGCTATCGCCGTCGATGACGGGCAGGCCCTGCTGGAACGCGGTGAAGTCGATATGACCGTCGAATACAACGGCGACATCTTCCAGTTGATGGATAGCTGCGAATGCGACACCTACAACTACGTCATCCCCTCGGAAGGCGCGAACATCTGGGTCGATAACCTTGCCATTCCCGTAGGCGCACCCAACAAGGCGCTGGCGGAAGCCTTTATCGACTACATCCTCGCCCCGCGTGTTGGCGCAGACATCAGCAACTACACGGCCTATGCGTCGCCCAATCAGGCCTCTATCGATCAGCAGATGATTGACGCTGAATTGCTGGGCAACGCCGCCATCTATCCCGACGACGCGACCCGTGCGAACCTGTTCTACATCAGCGAACTGCCTGCCGATGTCGCCGCGCTGTACAACGACGCCTGGGATCAGATCAAGATCATGATTGGCGGCTAACCACCGCTTCCGTAGCGGGCACAGCGCCGCTGTGCCCTTACCCCAACACCATCATCAAAAATTACCCTTTTTTGCTCAATAACTAATGGTGCTAGTGCTTCGCAAATTGATTTTCACAGACCACGAACACACGCAAAGCGGCGTGCTGCTCCCTCTCTCCCGCGAAGCGAGTGGGAGAAGGGCTGGGGATGAGGGGGTAAACGAGCACCAGGGGTTCAATAGATTATTTATAGCTGCACTGTTCCTGTTTGTTTTCGCTAACCGCTAAGGGCTAACCGCTAACCGCTCAAAAGAGGCTTTATGGCGCAACCACCAATTGATGTTGAACTCAAGAATGTCACCAAGGAATTTGTCGCGCGCGGGAATCTGGTGCGTGCCGTCGATAACATCTCGCTGCAAATTGCCGATGGCGAGTTCTTCGCGCTGCTCGGCCCCAGCGGCTGCGGCAAAACCACCACGCTGCGCATGATCGCGGGCTTTGAAGAAACCACCTCCGGCGAAATCCTGATTCGCGGGCAGGCGGTGCAGGGCGTCCCCCCGTTCCACCGTCCGGTAAACACGGTGTTTCAGGACTACGCGCTGTTCCCGCACATGTCCGTGCTGCAAAATGTCATGTTCGGGCTGGAAATGGAAGGCGTACGCGGGGAGGAGGCCAAAAAACGCGCGCAGGAAGCGCTCGAACTGGTGCGCCTGCCGCAGGCCGCAGACCGTAAGCCGCGCCAGCTTTCCGGCGGGCAGCAGCAGCGTGTCGCCTTAGCCCGCGCGCTGGTCAAGCGTCCCGCCGTGCTGTTGCTGGATGAGCCGTTGGGCGCGCTCGACCTCAAGCTGCGTAAGGAAATGCAGCTTGAACTGAAGACCATGCAGCGCCAGTTGGGCATCACCTTCATCTTCGTCACCCACGATCAGGAAGAAGCCATGACGATGGCGGATCGCATCGCCGTCATGGAAAGCGGCCATGTGCGCCAGTTGGGCACGCCCGAAGAAATTTACGAATCCCCTGCCACCCGCTTCGTCGCGGACTTCATCGGCGAAACCAACTTCATGACGGGCAAACTCACCATGCGCGACGGTGCCCGCGCCGCCATCCAGCTCGACAGCACGACTTCCTTCACCGCCTGCATGAGCGACATCGCCGCCCACGAAGGCACTGTCGGGCAGGAAGTGACCATCGCCATTCGCCCCGAAAAGCTCAGCATCTTCGCGGTGGACAGCATGGTCAAGTTCCCCGATGGCACCAGTGACCGCGCCGAGGAATACAAAGCCGCCCTGCTGAAAGACACCGACATCAACCTCGTCCCGGCGAAGTGCTGGAAGCGGTCTACATCGGCACCGACACGCGCTACAACGTGCGCATTGGTGAACGTACCGAACTCGTGGTACGGATGCAGAACTTCGGCCTGCGCCCGACGCCACCTTACGCGCGGCCAGAAAGTCTACGTCTTCTGGGACTACGAAAACGGCAGCGTCCTCCTGCATTAAGACAGCACCAGTTGCCCTCGCATACACTGTGTTTTCTCCTTTCTCTCCCGAAGTCGGGGGAGAAGGGCTGGGGATGAGGGGGTAAACTAGCACCATTGGTTATGTAGGCTATTCACTTCGCACCTTAGGAGGATTTCCCATGAAACCCATTCTGCGCCTGATACTCCTGCTTCCCGTCCTGCTGTTCAGTCTTGTCGTCCACGCACAGGACGATGTCGCCGCGCAGCTTGACGCCCTCATCGCTGACATTGCCCCTGCCGATGGCCCTGCTGTCTCCGCGCGCATCACCATCGGCGATGAAACCTGGGCGGCGGCGGGCGGGCTGGTCGATGTCGCAGGCGACACCTCTGCCACACCTGATGACCGTTTCCGCATCGGCAGCATTTCCAAGACCTTCGTTGCGGTGACCATCATGCAGTTGGTCGAGGAAGGTGTGCTCTCCCTTGATGACTACCTCAGCGATTGGGTAGACGCTGCCATACTCGATGACTTGGCCAACGCCGGCGAAGTCACGCTTTACCAACTGCTGACGATGACCGCTGGCATTCCCGAATATTTTGACGATGAATTTTTCGATGCGATTTACGACGACCCCACCCACGAATGGTCGCCCGGCGAGGTGCTGGACTTCGCACGCTATCAGGACGCCTACTTTGAACCCGGCGACGGTTTTGAGTACGTCAACACCAATTACATCCTGCTCCAGTTGGTGGTTCAGGAAGCCACAGGCACGCGCCTGCATGAAGCGGTGCGCGAACGCATCCTTGACCCGCTGGAACTGAACGACACCTACAGTCAGATACACGAGACGCTGCCCGGTGAATTCGTACACGGCTACGAAGACATCGAAGGCGACGACACGCCCGAAGACGTGACCTTGCTCAACGACGGCGCGGGGCTGGGCGACGGCGCGATTGTTTCCACCACCGCCGACCTGACGCGTTTTTATCAGGGCTTGTTCATCGAAGGCCAACTGCTGGACGATGACTCGCTCGACGCGATGCTCGACGCCGCCGACGAGGAAACGGAATACGGCATCGGCTTGGAAGTGTTCGACAGCGATTACGGGCTGCTCGTCGGGCATACAGGCGCGGTCTTTGGCTTCACGGGCGCGATCTTCTACGCCGAGGAGTTGGACACGATTGTCACCATCCTCTACGCCAGCGACTCGCTGGACATGGATGACGTGTTCGCCCTGCTGGACATCGCCGCATCCTCAGGTGTGGAGTGACCAGCGAGGCGAACCCGCACCACCAAGGTAGTAGTGATGGGGGGATCGCGTGAAACCCCATGCGCGCTAGCCAGCATGGAGGAGCACGCAGCTCGGACGACTCCTTAGGTCAGCTTGACAAGATCGGCGCTCAGACTCCAAAGGCGGCGGGCAGCCTGTTCGTCATAGCTCGCGTGAGATGAGTTGACGGCTTTGCGCTTCACGACGTATTGACCTGTCACGCCTTCAAATGCAGCGGAAGTCGCCAGATGCACGATGTTTGATGCCGAGGTTTCCGCACTGTTCATGAAAGGCTTCCACACTTTTGCCATGAACCCGGCAAATCCCCGGCGATCCTTTGCAAAGTCAGTGGCGGTCATCTGAGGATCAAAGCTGTTGACGGTAATATCCACATCACCCAACCGTCGTCTCAGTTCATAGGTAAACAGCACATTAGCCAGTTTGGACTGATTGTAGGCTTTGTCGATGTTGTAACCTTGTTGGAACTGTAAGTCATCAAAGTGCATGGCTCCCCAACGATGGACAACCGAAGCCACATTGATAATCCGCGCTGGTGTACTTTGTTTCATAAGGTCCAGCAGCAAATTTGTCAGTAAGAAACCCGCCAGATGATTTACCGCCAGGGTCATTTCCAATCCATCTACACTGACGGTACGCTCGCTGAGGGCCAGGCCCGCGTTATTGATGAGCACATGCAGATGGGCATAGCGGGCGCAAATGGTACTCGCCAGTTGCCTGACCGAAGCCTGTGCCGACAAATCCGCCAGCAGCAGATCAACCTGCTCATTGTGGGTTAGCCGTTTAATCTCTTGTTGGGCTGCTGTTCCTTGCTCCAGATTGCGACAGACCATGATGACATGAGCGCCCTGCTTGGCTAATCCGAGGGCAGCTTCCTTTCCGATACCACGATTGGCGCCCGTGACGAGGCATATTGGTTTATCCATTGTGTTTTCCAGACGATAATCTGCGGTCATGACTTTGATGGTCTTGCGTCAAAAAAGGAGATCAACCATTTGAATTGCCGTTTGCTGTTCAAGCTCATGATCATTATACACTTTGTTGTATATACACCTTATTGTATAATACCCTGAGTATGTTATACTCGTATGCTGTCTTTCGTCATCATGTAGAGGTGATTCATGTCACTGGGACACGCAATCCTCGGCTTTTTACAGGTGATGCCCATGACAGGCTATGACCTTAAAACACAGGCGTTTGATCGCACGGTGACCCATTTCTGGAGCGCGGTACAGCAGCAAATCTATCGCGAACTGGATAAGATGACGGAAAGCGGATGGATTGATTTCGAGATCGAGGTACAGATGGAGCGGCCTTCACGCAAGGTCTATCACATCACGGAAGCGGGCCGCACAGAATTGGCCGGCTGGCTCACTCAGCAGCAGCCGCTCGTGCAGCATCGAGAGGCATTTCTGATTCAATTGTTTTTTGCGGCGCAGCTCAGCAATGAGCAGATTATCGATCTACTGCAAGGTCAGCTCGTCGGGCACCGCGAACGACTGGCTGCCTTACGAACAATTCAAATTCCGTCTGCTGCTGATCCAATTCAGTTACGGCGGCAAACCCTGGCGCAGCTCACACTCGACATGGGCTTACGGTTGGAGCAGATGTATGTCGATTGGCTGACCGATGCCATCGAAATAGTCCAGGCGCTGCCGTAACGAACACCGTTAAACCGCCAGATCAGGGCGCAGCACCCTCGTCGCTGCCGTCCAGTCACGGTGTCAACGGCTGTTAAAATCGGCGCAATCCCGCGTTTACGTCTACTTGTCCCACTAGGTACTAGACTTGCCGCTGATTTCCCCCTACCCTTGCCATAAATATCGCGCAGCTTTAAAGGAAAACTTATGACGATGCAAGCCCCCACGTTCACCGATGTGCTGATGGCACGCCAGCGCATTCGCCCGTATCTCGCGCCGACGCCCTGCTTCAGCTATTCGGCAGTCAATGACCTGATCGGCACCGAAGTCTACATTAAGCATGAGAACGCGCAGCCCGTTGGCGCGTTTAAGATTCGCGGCGGCATCAACCTCGTCTCACAGATGAGCGCCGAAGAAAAAGCGCTCGGTGTGGTCACGGCCTCGACGGGCAATCACGGCCAGTCCATCGCCTACGCCGCGCGCATGTTCGGCGTCAAGGCCTACGTCGTGGTGCCCACGCAGGCACCCCCCGGCAAGGTTAATGCCATTCGCGGCATGGGTGCGGAAATCATCGTGCATGGCGACAAGTTTGATGACGCGCGCCTGCACGCCGAATATCTGGCGCGTGAAAAAGGGCTATCGCTACATCCACTCCGGCAACGAGCCGCTCCTCATCGCTGGAGTCGCCACGCACACGCTGGAAATGCTGGAAACGCAGCCGGACATCAACGTCGTGATTGTGCCCATCGGTGGCGGCAGCGGCGTGGCCGGAGCCTGTATCGCCGCGCACGGCATCAACCCTGACATTCGTGTGATCGCGGTGCAGGCCGAAAAAGCCCCCGCCGCTTATGAATCATGGAAGCGTAAGCAAGTTGCCGAAGCCCCCAACGCCACCTTTGCTGAAGGGCTGTCCACCGGGCGCGGCTTTGAACTGCCGCAGCAAATCCTGTGGCAGCAGCTTGACGACTTCGTGCTGTTGAGCGAGGACGAAATTTTGCAGGGCATGTTGTGGATGCTGGAACACGCGCACACGCTGGCCGAAGGCGCGGGCGCGGCCTCGTTAGCCGCCGCCTACAAGCTGCGCGAAGAACTGCAAGGCAAAAAGGTCGGCATCATCTGTTCCGGCGGCAACGCCTCGCTGGCAACGCTCAAAATGGCGCTGGCCAACACCAACTAAGGGCCAACCCCAACCAAAAATACGCTGTGCATGTCGGGGCGCACCTGTGCGTGCGCCCACACTTTCTGTAGTCTGAATTTGCCTCAAAACCGCTGTACTCTCAACGCCTTCTCACGGCAAACAATTGTCCCTGCGAACCCGTTTGGAAGTCCCTCTCCTCCGCCCATTAGAGTTTCCCTACAGTCGCGCTTTTGGCGGGGAGAGGGATTTAGGGTGAGGTCGACACACGCTCAACACCTCGCTTTCTCGCTCCCTTAATTACCTACGCTTGTGAAGGGGGTGGGGCTAAACGCGCCTACTCGCCTGCCCGCCTTCTGTCTTTGCTTTAGACTAACAGCTAACGACATCTCTTGGCGTCCTTGGCGCCTTGGCGGTTCGCCGTATTTCAGGAAACGCCAACAAGGGCACACGCGGCTTTGCCCATGCTCAATTCCCCCTGCCCTGCCGCGCATGTAATCCCTGAATCAGCACATCGACAAGCTGGCGGTAGCTTTCGTCGCGATCCAGCGCCATGCCAAAGCCGCCCCGCGTTTCCAGATCGACAAAGCCGTGTAACAGGCTGCGCAGGCCCCGCACCACATGCAGCGTATCCTCCGTGCCGAAGCCGTAGTGTGCCAGCACCGCCAGCACCACGTCCAGCACCTCCTGTCCGGCGGCGGCCAGATCAGGCTCATCGGGCGTGGCAGCGCGCAGCGTTAAGCTGTAAATCCCCGGATGCGCGTGAGCAAAGGCGCGGTAAGCGTGCGCCACGCTGATGATGGCGGCGTCCCCTGCCTTGCCCACCGCCGCGCGCCGTAGCTGCTCACTAAGCTGACGCACTCCCCACAGCGCCATGTCATATCGCAGACCGGGCAGGCCGGAGATGTGGTTGTACAGCGACGGTATGCGGATGCCAAGCTGCTCCGCCACGCTGGCTAACGTCACGGCCTCCAGCCCGTTGGCGTCGGCCAGCGCGATACTCACATCCAGCACCCGCTGGCGGTCAACGTGCTTTCTGGGTGACATGGTCATTCCGGCTCAGATTGTGTTTGGCCTCAGCGATAGCGCCGTCCATCGCGGCCAGCGGGTTTTCGATCACAGCACCATGTCCCACGGCCAGCCGTGAAGGCTTCAGGTCGCGCATGACTTCCCCGCTGCGCAGTGCCAGCGGCTTGCTCCACGTCGCTATCGCATGAAACGGGAACAGCAGGCGCAGGCTTCCGCCCGTCACAATCCCTGCCTGCGTGCTGTAGGCATCGCCGGCGATGAGCGTGCGGTCACGCTGGTCGAAGTAAGCGACATGACCGGGCGTATGGCCGGGCGTGGCGATCACTTCCAGCGAGCCAACCTTA
>JAXLWC010000094.1:0-17420 GCA_046328675.1 Anaerolineae bacterium | reverse complement strand
CGACAAGCGCCGTGAAATCGCCGCCGAAGTGCTGCCGATTATTCGCGGTGCAGTCTCCAAACGTAAACACGCTGTATTGCAGTATGACGACGCTGCGGCAGTGCTGGATATGGCGGGCAGCAGCAAAACGGGCGAAGTCAGCCAGCGCGGCGCCGCCTGCCCCGACCATCTGGTACACGTCAAGCGTCAGCCGCTGTTCGTCAACTGGAAGCCAGAAGAGGGTGTTGATGCGCTCAAGGCAGCCCTGAAAGACGGCATCGCTGAATACGAACAGCGCTATCAGCAGTATTTCGACGAGTGCAAGGAACCCGGTGACGAAATCGGCGACCCTGCGCCGCGCGTCATTCTCATCCCCGGCGTGGGCATGGTCAACACCGGGCGCGACGTGACCAACGCCGATGTCAGCCGCCAGTTGTATCACCGTGCGGTGGAAGTGCTGGGGGGCGCTGAAGCATTGGGCGGTTTCAACAGCCTGACCGCCAAAGAATCCTACGACATCGAATACTGGCCGCTGGAATTGTACAAGCTCAAGCTGCGCCCGCCGGACAGAGACTTCGCGGGCAAGGTGGCGCTGATTACAGGCGCGGCCAGCGGCATCGGGCGTGCTGCCGCGTTTAAGCTGGCGCAGGAAGGCGCGCACGTCGTCATCGCTGACATCAACAGCAATGATGGCGAAGCTGCCGCCGCTGACCTCAACAAGAAGTTCGGCAAGGGACGTGCAGTCTTCGTTCACTGCGATGTCACCAAAGAAGACGCGGTAAAGAACGCGCTGCGCCAGAGCGTGTTAGCCTTCGGTGGCATTGATGTGCTGGTGAACAACGCGGGCATCGCGGGCGGCGCATCCATCGAAGATACCACGCTGGAAATGTTCCAGCGCAATATCGACATTCTCGTCACAGGGTACTTCCTGATGGCGCGCGAAGCCTTCAAGGTTATGAAAGCGCAGGGCATCGGCGGCACGATGGTCTTCGTCGGCAGCAAGAACAGCATCGCTGCGGGCAAGGGCGCGGCGGCTTACAGTTCCGCCAAGGCCGCCGAAATCCATCTGGCACGCTGCCTCGCTGAAGAAGGCGGTTCGCTCGGTATCCGCGTCAACTCCGTGCTGCCGGATGCCGTCATTCGCGGCAGCAGCATCTGGAACAGCGAATGGAAGGAAGCGCGCAGCAAGCAGTACGGCGTCGGCGTCGAAGACCTCAACGACTTCTATCGCCAGCGCAACACGCTCAAGGTTGAAATCCTGCCGGAAGATTTAGCAGAAGCAATCGCATTTCTCGCCGGGCCACGCAGCGCCAAAACCACAGGCGCAGTGCTCACCGTTGATGGTGGTGTTCCTGCCGCTTACGTGCGGTAAACTCATAGACACATAGGGCATGGGGAGCGCCAACAACGCACTCCCCGTTAACCACAACGAGGTGAGATGATGAGTGAACGGCATGTTATTGCGGTAGACTTGGGCGCGGAGTCCGGGCGCGTGATTCAGGTGGGCTTCGATGGGAAAGACTTCTCGCTGAAGGAAGCACACCGCTTCGTCAATGCGCCCGCGACAGTACGCGGCGTTCTGTACTGGGATGCGCTGCGGCTGTGGAACGACATTACAGAAGGCATCAAAGCCGTACAGCAGGACGCGGCAAGCGTTGGCGTGGATACGTGGGGGGTCGATTTCGCCCTGCTGGATCGCGACGGCAACCTGCTGTGTAACCCTGTGCATTACCGTGATGCGCGCAAAGAAGGCAGCATGGAATGGGTCTTCGAGCGTGTGCCGCGCCGCACCATTTTTGAACGCACAGGCATTCAGTTCATGGTCATCAACGGCTTGTTCCAGTTTGCCAGCATGGTGCGTGATAACAGCGCTATCCTCAACAGCATCGGCACAGCCCTGACGATGGGTGACCTGTTTACCTACTGGCTGAGTGGTTCACGTACCAGCGAATTCACGCTGGCGACGACGACCCAGTGTTATAACCCCATCGCCAAAAACTGGGACTACGAAACCCTTGCCGCGATTGGCATCCCTACCGGGATATTCCCGCAGATTGTTCCAACAGGTACGCGCGTCGGCGAATACAACGGTATCCCTGTGGTGGCTACCGCCTGCCACGATACGGGCAGCGCCGTTGTCGCCGTGCCCACCACCACCGACAACTTCGCCTACATCAGCAGCGGCACCTGGAGTCTGATCGGCCTGGAAATTCCGGCGCCCGTGATTAACGATGCCAGCTACGAAGCCAACATCACCAACGAAGGCGGCGTCGGCGGCACGTTCCGTATGCTGAAGAATCAGATGGGCTTGTGGCTGGCGCAGCAGTCCCGCGCGACGTGGCGCGACCAGGGCACGAAGTACAGCTACGACGAACTGGCGCAGATGGCCACCACCGCCCAGCCGTTCGTCAGCTTCATCGACCCCGATGATCCGTCGTTCCTGCGTCCGGGTGATATGCCTGCGCGTATCCGCGAGTTCTGTGTGAAAACCGGACAGAAAGCGCCGGAAAGCCACGCGCAGGTCATGCGCACGATTTACGAAAGCCTCGCGCTCAAGTATCGGCACATCCTCGGTCACCTTATCAGCCTGACGGATCGCAAGGTGGATCGGATGCATATCATTGGCGGCGGCTCGCAAAACCGCGTGCTGTGCCAGATGACCGCCGATGCGATTGGCCGTCCGGTGGTCGCAGGGCCAGTGGAAGCAACGGCAATGGGCAACGCTATCGTGCAGATGATCGCTCTAGGCGAACTGGCCAGTGTCGCACAGGCGCGCGAAATATTGAGTCGGGCCGCAGAAACCGTTATTTATGAACCAAAGAATACTGCTGCATGGGATGAAGCCTATGACCGCTTTAAGTCGATTGTGGGCAAGTTAGGAACGTTTAACTAATAGATTTCGCTCATGTTCAAAACGCGTGTGTGGTAGAGATGTTCAATTGAACGTCCGCACAGCACTCACACCGATTTTGTGCAAGAGCTATAGATTTTATAGATAGGTTCGATTAATGAATCCTGTACTGGAACTCAGGAATGTAAGTAAGAAATTCCCCGGTGTGCAGGCGCTTGATGGTGTACACTTTGAAGTTCTCCCCGGCGAAGTTCACGCCCTGCTTGGAGAGAACGGCGCCGGGAAATCCACGCTGATTAAGATTGTCTCCGGCGTTTATAAACCCGACACGGGTGACATCGCCATCGACGGCCAGCGCATCACCTTCAACAACCCGCGCGAAGCACAGGCCAAAGGTGTCGCCACCATCTATCAGGAACTCATTCTGTATCCTGAATTGACGGTGGCGGAAAACATCTTCATGGGGCACATGCCGCGCGGCCCGCTGGGCATCGTCAACTGGGGCGAAATGCGCCGCCGTGCGCGTGAAGTGCTGCACTCGCTGGAAATCTACGATATGGATGTCAACAGCAAGGTCGGCGCGATGAGCATCGGCAAGCGCCAGCGCGTCGAAATCGCCAAAGCCCTCTCGCAGAACGCGCGCATCCTGATTATGGACGAACCCACTGCCGCGCTCACTGAAGCCGACGTGCAGCGCCTGTTCAGCATCGTGCGCCTGCTGCGCGAACGCGGCGTCAGCATCATCTACATCAGCCATCGCCTTGAAGAAGTATTCATGCTCGCGGACCGCGTCACCGTCCTGCGTGATGGGCAGTACGTGGGCACGAAACCCGTTAAGGAAACCAACGAGCGCGAACTTATCAGCATGATGGTCGGGCGTACCATCGACAACCTCTACCCGAAGGTACCCGCCACAGTAGGCAATACCGTGCTGAAGGTGGACAACCTGTGGCGCAAGCCCATGACGCGCGGCGTGAGTCTGGAGCTGCGCGCGGGTGAAATCGTCGGGCTGGCGGGGCTGGTCGGTTCTGGGCGCACCGAACTGGCACATGTGCTGTTCGGCGTCACTCCGGCGCAGTCCGGCACGATTACGCTGGAAGGCAAGCCTGTTCACATCAACAACCCCGGCCACGCCATGAAGCTGGGCATCGCCTACGTGCCGGAAGATCGCGGCAATCAGGGCCTCATCAAGCAGATGCGTATCCGCGAGAATGTTTCGCTGGCGGTGCTGCGTTCGCTGGTGAAAGGCGGCATGATCGACGGCGGCGCAGAACGAAGCCTGGCAGAACGCTCCATTCAACAGCTTAGCATTCGTACCCCCAGCGCCGAGCAAATCGTCAACAAACTGTCGGGCGGCAACCAGCAGAAAGTGGTCGTCAGCAAGTGGCTGGCCAGCAAACCCAAGCTGCTCATCATGGACGAACCGACGCGCGGCGTGGATGTCGGCGCGAAGGCCGAAATCCATCATCTGATCAGCGAACTGGCGCAGCAGGGTCTCGCCATTCTGATGATTTCCAGCGAACTACCGGAAATCATGGGCATGAGTGATCGCATCCTCGTCATGCGTGAGGGACAGCTTGTGGCGGATTATCCTCGCGAAGGCACCACTCAGGAACATATCGCCTCCGCGATGATGGGCGAGCGTAGTGCAGAAAAAGTAAAGGTATAGCTATGGCAACAATCGCAAAGCCCAAAACAGAAATGGCTGTCCAATCCAGCTTAACCGAGCGTCTGGGACGATTTTTCAATCAGGAAACTGTCTTATTCCTCTGTTTAATCGTGCTGGGGATCGTCGTCAACGCCATTAACCCGCGCTTTCTGGCGCAGCGTAACGTCCTCGATATCCTGACCAACAGCGCGATCATCGCCGTTGCCGCCATCGGCATGTCGCTGGTGATTATCAGCGGCAACATCGACATCTCCGTAGGTTCGCTCATCGGCGTGCTGGCGACCATCAGCGGCACGCTGGCCGTGAACTCCGAAGCAGGCGGCTATCCGCTGTGGTTCTCATGGGTTGTGCCGCTGATTGTTGGCCCACTGGTGGGAGCCTTCATCGGTTTTCTGGTGGCCTATCTGCGCATTCCGGCGATTGTCGTCTCGCTCGGCATGATGAGCATCCTGCAAGGCGGGCTGATTATCGCGACGGGCGGCGAATGGATTTACAACCTGCCGGATGGCTACGGCATCGCGCAGGAAAAATGGTTCGATATTCCAGTGCCGATTTATTTCATGGTGCTCCTGACGATTATCGCTGTGCTGTGGATGCGCTACAGCACCACCGGACGCGCAATTTACGCCGTCGGGGGCAACGCCGAAGCCGCGCGCCTCTCCGGTATCTCGGAGCGCCGCACGCTGATGATGGTCTTCATTATCAACGGCTTCATGGTGGCGATTGCCAGCGTTTTATTCGCGACCAAGTTCAACGCCATTCAGTCTACCGTCCCGCCGGGCATCGAACTGCAAATCATCACGGCGGCGGTTGTTGGCGGCGTGAGCATTCTCGGCGGTATCGGCACCGTCATTGGCTCGACGCTGGCGGCCATTTTCATCCAGTCGATTGGTTCCGCGATGCAGTTCACGCGCATTTCCGACTACTGGATTCAGGCTGTGCAAGGCGTTCTTATTCTGATTACTGTGCTGGTGGACTTGTTCCGTCGCCGCCAGATGATGCGGAAAGGCTAAACTCATGGCAGCCGCTGCACCTACCAAAACTGACAACTCTATGAATTCACGCTGGCGTAACCTGCTCCTCAGCCAGGAAGCCATTCTATTGTTCATCACGGTGCTGGTGATCGTCTTCATCGCGCTGCGCACAGACCGTTTCCTGCGCGCTGATAACATCCTTGGGCAAGCACGCCTGTTCATGGAAGTCGCCTTAATGGCGCTGCCCATGACCTACATCATCATCACATGCGGCATTGACCTCTCCGTCGGTTCCATCTTCGGCATGAGCGCCATCATCCTCGGCTTCTTGTGGCAGGATGCGGGTGTCCCGCTGGAACTAGCCATCGTGATCGGCATCCTTGCGGGCACGATTGCGGGCTTTATCAACGGCGCGTTCATCGTCTTTGTCGGCGTGCCGCCGCTGATTATGACGCTGGCCACGCTGGCGCTGTATCGCGGCTTCGCGCTGGGCATCAGCGAAGCCCGTTCTGCACGCGGTTTCCCCGACTGGTTTTACCAGGTTGGCGCGGGCGATACGCTGGGCATCCCTAATCAGGTGTGGATACTGGTGGTTGCCGCAATTATCTTCGGCATCGTGCTCTCACGCACCGTTTTCGGACGCTGGCTGTACGCTGCTGGCAACAACGAGACGGGCGCACGCTTCGCCGGTATTCCAGTGGGACGCGTCAAGCTGACAATTTACACGCTGTCCGGGCTGATGTCGGGCCTGGCGGCCTGGATTTTTACCTCGCGCATCAGTACCACACGCTCGGATATGGGCACAGGGCTGGAACTGGATGTGATCGCCGCTGTGGTGCTGGGCGGTACCAGCATCTTCGGCGGTTCCGGGAGCATCTGGGGAACCCTCATCGGTCTGGTGCTGATTCAGGTCTTGAAGAATGGCCTATCTCTCGCGGGGATGCGTGGCGATGCCACCGTCGTGGTCATCGGTGCCATTCTCATCCTGTCGATTTTAGTGAACTCCTACATTCAGCGCCGCTTTCGTAACTAGCTAAAGGAGGTGATGTTATCGCGCGGATTGTGGTTCCTTTGGTAATCGTCCGATGTTTAATCGATAGCTTCTTAGGAGAACAAACAAAATGGCTAAAAGACTGTTTGCGGTAATGGTACTGCTGTCACTGGCTCTGCTGCTCACCCTGGCGATGCCGCTGCGCGCTCAGGATCGTTGGGTCGGCGCGGATGATGCTCCCACGAACCCACTGGACTGCCCTGAAGGCATTACACCGATGATGCCCGAAGCCACGCCCGAAGAAGGCGCGGCGGAAGCAACCCCCGTTCCCTACAACGGCGGTGCGGCTGTTGGTGCGCCTGACCTCGCGGGTCAGCCGATTACATTGGTCGATGTCCCGAAACTGATTGGTATCGGCTACTTCAACGCCACCTCTCTCGGTATGCAGCAGGCCGCCGAAGAACTGGGCAACGTCACCGTGACCACCGATGGCCCGACTGAAGGCGATGTGGTGCAGCAGGTACAGTTTATCGAAAACTACCTGGCGCAGGGCGTTAACGGCATTCTGTTCGCCGCCAATGACCCGGTTGCGATTTCGCCCGTGCTGCGCCGTGCGCTGGAATCCGGCGTCCACGTTGTTGGTTACGACGCTGGCTCTGAACCCGACGCCCGTGAATGGTTCGTCAATCAGGCTGAATTCAATGGTATCGCCAAGGCGATGGCTGACAGCATGTATGCTGAAATCGGCGCGCAGGGTCGTTTCGCCATTGTGACCAGCTCCTTCACCGCCCCCAATCAGGCGCGCTGGATTGCTGAAATGCAAGCCTACATGGGCAAGTGCTACCCCGAAATGCAGTGGCTGGAAACTGTCGAATCGCAGGAAGACCAGAACCTTGCCTTCCAGCAGACACAGGCCCTCATCAACAGCTACGGCCCTGACCTCGACGGCGTGTTCGGTATGTCCAGCGTGGCATTCCCCGGCGCAGCCGACGCAGTGCAGCAGGCGGGTCTGTGCGCAGTCGATTCCACCGAAGCGGCGGCCCCAGCGAAGATGAGGCAGTCCATGTTGTCGGTCTTTCTACGACCCCCGGCAGATGCGTCCCTTCGTGGACAATGGCTGCGTCAAGTCAGTCGTCCTGTGGAACCCGGTTGATCGGGCTGCGCAGCGGTGGCACGTCATGCGCGCAGTCGTTGACGGCGTCCTGACCGCTGAATCCACCGAAGTTGAAGCTGGCCGTCTGGGTACGCTGCAAGTGGTCAACGGCAGCGAAATCCTGCTTGGTCTGCCCTATGTCTTCAATTCGGAAAACATTGGCGACTTCGACTTCTAGTAAATGATCTCTTTGTAGGGGCGCAGTATATTGCGCCCCTGCACCATCTCAACGATAGGATTGCGTATGCTCGACTCCTTGGTCGAAATGACACGCGCGCTCGGACAGCCGCACATGGACTACGTCATCATCGGCGAGGGCAACACCTCGTTCCGCGAAAGTGATGACGCATTCTGGATTAAAGCCAGCGGGCAGGGTATGAACAATATAACGCCCGACGGTTTTGTTGCCGTGCGGTTTGCGCCCATCCTTGATCTCCTCGATCATCCCCCGTCTGACAGCGCGCTGATACAGGACGCCATGATGCAAGCGAAGGTCGACCCGACTGCCCCGCAGCGTCCATCCGTCGAAGTGACCTTTCACGCCATGCTGCTCTCAGACTGCAACGTGAAGTTCATCGGGCATACGCATCCTATCGCCGTTAACCGCATCCTGTGCAGCACCCGCGCTGAACAGTTCGCGTTCAACCGCATGTTCCCCGACGAAGTGGTGTTATGCGGGCCGCGTTCCGTGTTTGTGCCCTATCTTGACCCCGGTATGCCGCTGGCGCATGGCATTCGTGAGCGTGTTCACGCCTACATGGATGAGGTGGGCGAGGCGCCAAAAGTGATTCTGCTGGCAAATCATGGGCTGATTGTGCTGGGACAGTCTACGGCGGAAATCCTCAACGTCACGGCCATGTGTGTCAAGGCGGCACACATTTTCGCGGGAGCCTGCTCGGTGGGCGAGCCTGTGTTCATGAGCCAGTCGGATATTGCCCACATCTACAAACGCCCCGATGAGATTTATCGCCGCGCGCGCTTCGTGCAAAAGTAGTCATTGGAGACATTGAATATGAATCCCAACGGTTCAACCCTGTGGTTTATTCCCGATGGTTATCTGGCAGCCCCCGTTGGCCCCGACCCCAATTACAAGAACCACGAAGCCTTCTGTGTTATCAACGCCACTGACGAAGACGCGCACCTGCTGATTGACATCTACTTCGCGGATCGCGCCCCCGCCGAAGGCATTACGGTGACCGTGCCTGCCAAACGCTGCTATCACATCCGCACCGACGACCCCCAACAGCTTGGCGGCTTCCAACTGCCCTTCGACACGCCCTACGGCGCGCGCATTCGTGCCAATGTGCCCGTTGTGGTGCAGTATTCGCGTATGTATGCCACCACCGCCAACATCAGCCTGATGACGACGATGGCGCATCCCGCCGAGTGATGGTTTAACCCTATTTTTCAGGGGTTATAACGTGATTCCGATAGACTGCGCTGTGTCGCGGACATACTGCGCCGCAGGCAGATATTCCTCAGCGGGCAGATGTTCCAGCATGAACGGAGCATCCTTGTCCAGCCGCTGCATCTGCTGCAAAAACACCTTATAGTCCAGCTTGCCTAATCCGGGCCGCACTTCGTCCAGATGTGTGGTCAGCTTGCCGCCGATGACCGTATCTTTCGCGTGGCAGCTTTTGATGTACGCGCCGAGCTTATCAAAACATTCCTTCAAAAATGCCGCGTTG
Organism: Anaerolineae bacterium; assembly: GCA_046328675.1. GTDB lineage: Bacteria > Chloroflexota > Anaerolineae > Aggregatilineales > Phototrophicaceae > JACAER01. Next base: position 8,115 of record JAXLWC010000094.1, on the reverse strand, counting down.
TTAAAAAATAATCGTGGGCTGCTGATCATGTTCACCGGGTCAAGATGCACCGCAAAGCCCTCGCGGTCAATGGCCTTCATCAGTTCGAGATAACTGTCCGGCGAATCGGGAAACACCCAGGGCATCGGTTCCAGGCTGTAATACGTGCGCTTGGGTTTCACCGCGTCGATGATGGCGCGCGTCGTCTCGACAATCAGGTCAAACGTCTCCGCTGTCAGGTTGTCTTCGTGCGGGCCGTCCCAGCGTTCGCCGCGCGAACCCGCCACGTTAACGCAGCACAGCGCCCCCACTTCATCAGCAAACGCCAGCTTCTCCTGACAATTTTTGATGGCCGCCGCGCGCACCGCGTCATCCGGGCTGATGGGATTGTTATGCCACGCGCCCACTTCAGCAATCACGATGTCTGCTTCCTGAGCCGCGCGCACATACGCCGCAATCGTCTGCGCGTCCGCGTCCGAGTTGATCGGGCAGTACGCCGCGCGATAGCCCAAGCGCTGCACTTCGGCAGCCCACTGTTCCGGGCTGGCCGTTGAACCAACAGGCGCACCAAGTCTCATACGTTCCTCTCTTTGTAGGGCAGCGGGTCAGCGATGCCCACTTCGGCAAATGCGGCAAGCCGTTCGGCGCACGTTGGGCATTCGCCGCACGCCGCGTCTTGCCCCTTATAACATGACCATGTTTTGCTGTAATCGACACCCAGTTCCAATCCTGTGCGCAGGATGTCGGCTTTGCTGTGATTCACAAACGGCGCTTGAATACGCACGGGCGTCCGCCGATTGAGCGCGAACACCGCGTTGACCTGTTCCAGAAACTGCGGCGTTGTGTCCCAGTAACCGTACATGTCGTGCCGCTGCGCCCCGTAAAACACCTCGGTAACGCCCAGCGTTTCGGCATAGGCCGCCGCCAGCGACAGGAAAATCATGTTGCGATTGGGCACATACGTCGCGGGCTGGGGATCGCCCTGCACGCTGGCCATCTGTGGAATATCAATGTGCTCGGACACCAGCGCCGACGCCTCAAAAATGGTCTTAAATGGCGACAGGTCAAGGATACGATGCGGCTGGCACGCCAGCAGGTCAGCGTTGTACTGCGCCAGTTCCACTTCGCGCGCGTGTTTCTGCCCGTACAGAAACGTAATCACCGCAGGCGTGCGCCGTTCGCGCTTGACCAGATGGTGCAGCAGCGTCACGCTGTCCATGCCGCCGCTGACAATCGTTATACAGTCGATCAATGCCGCCCCTTCTACTTCATAAACTGCCCCGCCGCGTTGTGCGCCCTGCGAATCGGCTCCGGCAGGCGGTACTTCGGCGTGCAGTTCATCACCAGCGTAATCGAGCTTTGCAAATCAATCAGGTGACCGGGGGAGATAAACACAGGCTTTACGCCGTCGCGCGTGCGCAGTGTCACGCCGATGAGTTCGCCTTTGTGAACCAGATCGGTGTATGAGCCGCGTTCGTTGGGCGGTTCGATGTACTTGCCGACGAACAGCGTTTTGCCGCAGCCTACCGTCGGCTTTTGCAGCCACAGGCCCATGTGCGTGGCGATACCCATGCGGCGTGGATGCGCGCGCCCCATGCCGTCGAAGATGAACACATCCGGCTCATGCTTCAGCTTGGCAAAGGCTTCTTCCAGCACTGGCCCTTCGCGGAAGGTGAGCAGCCCCGGTATATAAGGAAACGGTGTCGGCAGGCTCGCCAGCACCGTCTCCACAGGTTGTAAGTCAGGATAAGTCAGCACGACCACCGCCGCCTGCGACATATCGCGCGTGCCATCGTTCTTCACGCTGACATCCACACCCGCCACCAGCTTGATACTGCTCAGGTCTAGCGGGCGGTCATAGATGACCTCGCTTGCCATTGCCTTCTGCAAGGCAATCGCGTCGTCCGGCTGGAGATTCCAGTCGTGGCGCTGATGAATCTGCATCGTTTATAGCACTCCAATCCTGCCATGTTTCGCGCCGTCGTTACGTGCCGCTGGCTGAGGTGATTTCCTGCCGATTCAGCACCACGCAGGCCGCCGCCACCGCCAGCCCTGTGAGCAGCAGCGTGACCACCACTGCGTCCCAGCGCGGCTGCACCGCCATGCCCATCGCCAGCGCCGCTGACCAATCGACCAGCTTACCGGGCGCGAAGTTGGCAAATATACCAGAGATCATCAGCAATATCACGAACAGAAAGGTGATGGAACCCGCCGCAATGGTCGTTTGACCCAGTGTGCTTGCCAGCAGCGCCAGCGCCGTCAGCACCAGCAGATACAGGTACAGCAGCAGCACGATGCCGGCAAACGCCGCCGGGTCAGGCGCGGTGAACAACAGCGCGCTGTAGACATAGGTTGCCAGCGCTTCAACCACGATGCCGATCAGCAGCAGCAGCGCCAGCGCCACAAATTTCGCCAGCACAAAGGTACTGCGGGGCAGCGCGTGCGGGAAAATGAGCGTCATCAGGCCGCGTTCACGTTCGCTCACCACCGCGATGGCGGCGATGAGCAGCACGACGATCATCACCATCTGGCTGGTGTTTTTGATAAACTGCGCCAGCGCATCGCCCACCGTCGGGTCAGGCAGGATGATGGTCACGTTCTGGCCTTCGCCCAGGGAAGCCACAAGCTGCGGCAGGAGTTTGGCGCTGAGAGGCGACAGGAAGCCAATCGTCAGCATAACCGCCAGCAGAATCAGCGTCTTGCGTGTCGCCCACTGTTCATAGAGTTCTTTGCGTAGCTGCGTCCAAAACAGGCGCATGGCTCTGCTCCTCTCCACTGCGCGTCAACGTCAGGAAGACATCTTCCAGCGTCGCGCCCAGCATCTCAAAACGTGTCACCGGAATGCTCACGAACATGGGCAGAAGCTCATGCTGCGCCCGCGCCACATCGCGCACAAACACGCGAAGCTGCGCGCCATGTGTCTCGACGCGTTCTACCCATTCCAGCGACTTCAGATGTTCCGCCAGTGCGTTTAAGCGTGCTATGGCGTCCGGCAGCGTATCAACCTCAAACACCGGACGGACGTAGCGCGCCAGCAGGGCTTCACGGTCTGCCTGTAACACCAGACGCCCTTTGTTCAGAATCGCGACTTCATCACAGATGCGTTCAGCATCGTTCAGAATATGCGTCGAAAAGAACACCGTCATCTGCCCGCGCAAGGCGCTCAGAATGTCCAGAATGTCCTTACGTCCTGCCGGGTCAAGCGCCGACACAGGCTCATCGAGCAGTAGCACACGCGGCTTTGCCAGCAGCGCCTGCGCCAGCCCCAGCCGCTGTTTCATCCCGCGCGAAAAGCCGCCCACGCGCTTTTTAGCGGCCTCCAGCAGCCCGACGCGTTCCAGCGTTTCGTCAATCGCCGGACGTTCCAGATGATGCAGTTGGGCGATGTAGGCAAGGAACTGGCGCGGCGTCATCCAGTGATAGAAGTTCGGCGTGTCCGGCAGGTACCCGATAGGCGGATATTTGCCGCTGCCGATTTCCACGCCGTCAATCATCACGCTGCCGGACGTGGGTTTTGCCAGCCCGGTCATGATGCGCAGCGTTGTCGTTTTGCCCGCGCCGTTCGGCCCCAAAAAGGCGAAAGTCGTGCCAAAGGGCACGGTCAGGTCGAGTTTGTCTACAGCCGTGTTATCACCAAACTGTTTGACCAGTTGGCGAATTTCGATGGCGTTCATGCTTCACTTTCCTTGCGCCCCAGCAAGAAATAGGCGACAGCGCCGAATATCTGGAACAGGATAACGACCACGACCCAGACAGGGGTGTTGGACTTCGCGCCTTTGTGCCGCCAGATGTCCACCAGCGCGGAAATTTGCAGCGCGAGTTGAATGATAATCAGTGGGATAAGCAGTGGTAGAAGTGTTTGCAGATCCATATGTTCCTCGAGGTTTCGGGGTATTTATTCCTCAACTCATCGTGAAATGGTGAGGATGGGGAATAATGCAGATACAATACCTTCACGATACCAGAAATCACGTCATCAACCACGTAAATAAAACATAAAGGTGACCAGCAAGGGTCACCTTTAGAAATCCATGTTGATTGTTGCGCTGTCTGCGGGCGCTAGTCCTTCGCAGGCAGTACGTCGCGCGGTTTGCTGCCGCTTTCTGCCGGGCCAACTACGCCGCGTTCTTCCATCAGGTCAATCAGGCGTGCGGCGCGCGTATAACCGATGCGCAGACGCCGCTGTAACAGCGACACAGACGCCTTGTTGAGCTTGCGAATCAGTTCGACAGCTTCGTCGTACATATCGTCTTCACCGTCGCCGTCGGCATCCTCAACCTCGTCGTCGTAGCCGTCCTCATCCTCATCACGCGCGCTGTTACCGCCGCTGCGATCCCAGAACGCCTGCTGCTGTACCACCGGCTTGGGCGGCTGCTGCGTCGTTCCGCCCATGCGCAGCCCCGACGAAGAATCGCTGGCGATGCTCTTGTCGAGGATAAGCTGCGGCACAGGCATTCCGCCGCTTTCGTCCGACTGCTGCTTCCAGTAGCGCACGATGTTGTTGATTTCCACGTCAGACACGTACACGCCCTGCAAACGCACAGGCGCAGGCGAATCGCCGCTCATGTAGAGCATGTCGCCGCGTCCCAGCAGACGTTCAGCGCCGGGCTGGTCAAGGATAACGCGGCTGTCCACGCTGCCCGCTACCGCGAAGGCGATACGTGCCGGGAAGTTGGCTTTAATCAGACCCGTGACGACATCCACCGACGGACGCTGCGTCGCGATCACCAGATGGATACCCGTAGCGCGTGCCAGCGCTGCGATACGCGTAATCACACGTTCCGTTTCGTCCGGCGCAAGCATCATCAGGTCGGCCAACTCGTCGATAATCACGACGATGTAGGGCATGATTTCGGCGTCGGCAGGCAGATGTTTGTTGTAGTCTTCGATGTTACGTGCTCCGGCGGCGCTGAATTTCTTGTAGCGCTCGTCCATTTCACGCGTCACCCACTTCAGCACGCCGACGATGCGTTCAAGCTCCACGACGACAGGCGCGACCAGATGCGGGATACCGTTGTAACCCGTGAGTTCGACGCGCTTGGGGTCAACCATGATGAACTTGACACGTTCCGGCGAGTTCAGCAGCACGAGGCTGGAGATAATCGCATTGACGCACACAGATTTACCGGAACCCGTCGTACCCGCGATCAGCAGGTGCGGCATCGACGACAAATCGGCGGCGACAGGCGTACCGTCTACGCTTTGGCCCAGCGCAATCGTCAGCGGCGAGTCGATCTTCTTGAACTCATCCGAGTCCATCACATCACGCAGGCTGACCAGCGCGGCTTCATCGTTCGGCACTTCCACGCCCACGAAGCCCTTGCCGGGAACTGGCGCTTCGATACGGATGGATTTCGCGCCGAGCGCAAGCTGCAAGTCCTTGTCCAGGGCGGCAATCGCGCTGACCTTGATGCGGTTCTTTTTGCCAGAACGCGACATCAGGTAATCCGGCTCAACGCCGAACTGCGTAATCACTGGCCCGGTGTTGATTTCCACCACTTTGCCGGGCGCGCCAAAGCTTTGCAGCGTATCTTCGATCACCCGCGCGCGCTGTGTCAGGAAGGCGCGGTCAAAATCCTGATCGGAGCCTGTCGCCAGCAGCGTGCGATAGTCGGGCAGTTTCCATTCGCGCTTCGGACGCTTGATCTGCTGCGCACCAGCAAAAGTCGGCGCGGGGGCCGCTGTTGTCGGCGCTGGCGGCGTATCAGGATGCCCAATCGGCAGGCTGATCTTCGGCGCAGCAGTCACCGCAGGCGTACCTGCTGGCGTAAACACAGGCGGCTTCTTTTCTTCGCCTTCCTTCGGCGGGGTCGCAGGCGCGCCGCTGACTACACTGGCGCTGACCGTCGCGGCAGGCTTGTCGCCCTGCTCGCCAAAGTTGAACGGACGAATGCGCGTCCCCAGGCCACCCTGCTGTGCGGCGGCAGACGCCTCGGCAGCAGGCTTTGCCGCCTCATCAGTGGGCTTCGGCGTGACGGCAGGTTCTACCTTCGCAGCGGGTGCCGCTGGTTTATCTTCCTCGTCATCATCAACCCCTGGCCGAGGCATAGGGGGCACAGGTGCCGTCGCCCCGGAACGCAGCGCATTCAGACGATCCATGCGCTCGGCAATGCCCCCAGCGGGTTTGGGCGCTTCGCTCTCGGTTGGCTTTGTTCCAGGCAAGCCGCCTGTACCAAACGCGCTGGGCGGACGCGGTACTGGCCCCATGCCTTTCGGACGTGCAGGCGACATATCCAGCACCGATTCATCGTCCTCGTCCATATCTTCTTCATCATCGACCACAGGACGCGAAAGCGGCACCGTAGACGACGGCGGCGCAGCGGGTCGGCTGAAGGGACTCGGCGGCGGGGTGGCTGCCGGAGATGTGCTGGGCGTGCTCGGCGCAGCGGGTTTATCAAACGTTGGCGCTGGCCCTGAACGCAGCAAATCACCCAGGCGCGCAGCGGGCATTTCAGTGCTGGCTTGCGCGGCAGGCGCTGTGGAGGGTGTCGCAGCAGAGGGTGCGGGAGACGACGGCGGTTGACCAGCCGCCGCTGTGGGGCTGATCGGGACTGTACGGGATGGCGCGGGCGCAGAAGTTGGCGTCGCAGCCGGAGTCTCCGGCTTGTCGGCGGCACCCTTGTTGCCAAACAGTCTCCCCGCCAATGATGATGCGGCAGCGGGCTTGTTCGCCGCTGGTGTCGGCGTCGCGGCAGCAGGCAGCGGCTTCTCGGCGGCAGGCTCCGCACTCTTGTTACCAAACAACCGTCCGGCCAGTGATGACGCCGCAGCAGGTTTATCCGCAGCAGGCGCGGCGGGCTTCTCGGCAGTTGGCTCGGCTGCGCTCTTACCCCCAAAGGGCAGCGCCCCGCGCAGGCGTGAACCTAAGCCGCTAGCCTCAGCTTCGTCCTTCTTTTCAGCGGCAGCAGGTAATGTTTCAGGCTGTGGCGCTGTGCTGAGTCCCGCAGCCGGAGCCGCCGGGCGGCCACTGCCATCGACCTTCAGTATTTCGCTGCGGCCCCCCAAACGCATCGGGATGCTGCGTTCTTCCGTCTGTGGCACAGGCGGCGCAGGAATTGCAACAGGCGTGGGAACCGCAGGTGCCGGGAGTGCCCCGGAGGTGGCCACCGCAGGCAGTTCACTAGGCGCGGGCCTGGATACTGCGATCTGAGGCTGCTGTGGTGCCGCCAAAGCTGCTGTCGCTGCCGCCGCTGCGCGCTGTGCCTGCAATTCGGCGATGCGTGACGCGCGGCGCTGGCGCTGGCGTTTCACCGAATCGCTGAAGCTGCGCCAGATGCTGATGATGACAATCGCCACCTCGGACGCGCTCAGGTCTGCGAACAGCATGAAGCCGACGAACATCCAGCCTAATACAGTAAAGAACGCGCCAACCTCGGTGATGTTCGAGACAAGGAACAGGTAAAGCTCACCGCCGATCAACCCACCACCAGCGCGATAGGCTCCATAGGATACATGCACCTGATTCTCAAGATCAATCAGCGAGTAAACCGCACGGTCTCCTGTGTAATTGAGCGACTCGACAAACTGGAAAATGACCAGCAGGCCGAGATAGAGCATGGTAACGCCAATGATGCGTAAGGGGTCAATCTCCGGCGCTTTGTCGCCAAAATGTCGCAGGATGAGCCATACACCGCTGGCCAGCAGCGTAACCGGAAAGGCTAACGCTCCCCAGCCAAGCCATTCACCGACGACGCGGTTGATTTGTCCGGTAACTTCTCCCTGACTTGGCGAAAGCGCGCTGAAGAAAATAATCATCGACGAGAACACCAGCACCACGCCGAGAATATCCAGCTTGGTGTCGAGGCTCATGCCCTCGCTTTTCTTGACTTCAGGCACTTTGCTGGCGCGCTGTTTCTTTGCGGCAGCTTTGCCATCTCTTTTGCCAATCAGCGGCAGGCTTTGGGTGAAAGCACTGAAACGTGCGCCTAAACTGGCGGCAGGTGCGCCACCTTTGCCTGCATCAGCTTTCGCGGGCTGTGCCGCGCCCGCCTTCGCGCCGCCCAATGGAGACTGTTTTGCTCCTGCGGAAGCGCTGCTCAATGGGCTAGAAGGGGACGATGGGCGCACTGGCGTTGAGGTCGATGCAGGGCTGCCCGCCCCACCACCAAAGCGTGACGCGCCGCCGCTGCTACCCCC
>JAXLWC010000093.1:0-17573 GCA_046328675.1 Anaerolineae bacterium | reverse complement strand
CTGGAGATAACGATCCCAGACGGTGCTGACCCCCTGCAAGCTGCGGCGTTCACGCTTCAGCAGTTGGACGCGCAGTGTCGAGGTTAATTCTTCCTGTTCATCAAGTTTGCGCTGCAAGATGCTGGTGCTGCGCATGTGATACAGGGCGTTGCCAACTTCGGCACCCAGCAGTTTGAGGATAGTGAGGGTGGTGCGATAGAAGGTGAGCGGTTGGTCGTTCTGAATGTCGAGCACGCCCATCACGCGGTCACTGCTGAGCAGAGGGATGACGATGCCAGCGCGGGTTGATGGCAGAAGGTGACTGCGGCGGTTGGGATAATCCTGCTGGGAGATGATGACATGTTCTTTGGTACGCGCGGCGATGCTGATGGCGGTAGCTTCGTTGAGCGTATAGACGTTAGTATCGTCGGATGTACTTTGACCGCCTAACAGCGTGCTGGCGCGGGACACTAACTCGTTGTCTTCGGTGAGCAGGAAAATCTGGGCAAAGTCGTATTTGAAACGTTCACGCAGCAAATTCATGGTGGTCTGCATCAGTTCAGTTTCGTCGGCGGCTTTGGCGATCCGTTCGCTGAACTCGGTAACCCACAACAGTTGATTCGTCCCGCCGAGCGAGTCGCGCACGGTGACGTTAATGTTGCCGTTGAACAGGATGAGATACAACATGACGAGAAAAACGGTAATGCTGACGACTAAACCATCTGTTCCTACCTGCTGCGCGGGGAATATGGTCAGCACTTCGTCCAACTGGAACTGGACGGCGGTAGCGGCGGCCAGCATGACGAAGATGCAGACGACGGTAAACAGCATCCCACGACGACTCAGCAGGACACCAGCGGCGGTCAGCGGAATGAGGTAGACGATCACGACGGGCAAATACAGGCCGAAGACGAACAGCGGCGACACCGCAGCGATGTGGAAGAACACAAATGTGCGCGTGGCCAGCTTGAGGTTGCCGGTCTGGACGAACAGCAGCACCATGAGCGAAATCAGGGCGGTGATGGCCGGAATGATGAACTAATAGACGCTGTTCAGCAGGCCCAAATCCTGCTGAGCAAGCAGGCTGGGAATGAAGGCCACAAGCGGCGCAGAGCCAACAAATAACCAGATCAACACCAGCAGCGCTTTGGCCCGCTGGGTGTCGATGGGATTGGTGTACGGGTAGGTGATGGTAAACAGACTTTTCAGCAGGCGTATCATGGGGCTTAGCCTTTTCCGTCCATGTTCAACGTGCCTAAGCGGATAGAGCCATGCAGCGCACCCAGCGACTGACTTAGCTCACTAACGGTCACACGGAGGAGTTCGTCCACCGTTGTGATGGATTGGAAACGTTCGGCGATTTCATTGATGCGCTGTTTTTGCGCGTTTTCGGCCTGGGTTTGTTCAAGCAGGCGCGTGTTTTCCAGACTGGTGGCCAGACGTTCAGCCACCGCTTTGAGCATTTCTACCGTATCGCCTTCACGGATAGGATCATCCGGCTCGATTTCGATAGCCCCTAGCACCTCACCACGCAGGACGATGGGCACGGTAATGATTTGTTTGCCCTCATTCTGCTGGGTAATGGGTTGGCGACGCTGGGCAGCCTGTACCATGCTGTCTGTCCACTGGGTGTCAGGCAGGAAGGCGTTTTCCAGCAGGGTGATGCCCGTCAGTTCATGCCGTTCCTGAAGGTATTCGCTCCAGGCGGCTTTCGTGAGCTGTTGATTTAAACGCTGCATTTCACGCAGGCGCGCTTCGGATTCGAGGAACAGACGCTTATTCTCTTGCAGCGATTTGTTCTGCGCTTCAAACAAGCGGGCGTTGCGCAGCGCTGTGCCTAGCTGGTTGCTCATGATTTGCAGCGCCTGAATGTCGTTGGGATGGAAGGCCGAACGACGCAGGCTGTGGACATCGAGGATGCCAAGGATGCGATTACCGTCGAGAATGGGGATTGCCAGTTCGGAACGGGTGCTGGCCAGCGCGGGGGGCTGCGTATAGGGCGTCTCATTACGGGTGCCGCGCGTGTACACTGGTTCGCCGATCTGCATCGTTTGGCCGACGACGGTGCGCGAACCCATCATCACGCGATACTTTTCCGTAAGCAGCTTCTGGCCGATTTCCCCGGTTGAGGCTACCAGCACCGCGTCTCCTGTATCATCGGTCAGGAAAGTCTGTACGTGATAATAAGCGAAGCCATCGCGAATTAAATCACAGGCACGGGTGAGCAGTTCGCTGACGTTCAGAAGGCCAGCGGTGACACGGCCTACTTCGGCGGTGGTGCGCAGGAGTTCTGCGCCGCGCCGCGCGGTGACGGCGGTGCGCTCGGCGGTTGACATGAAATAGCGGATGGAGAGGCTGACAAAGAGCAGCACCAGGATGGCGACGATTTCAGTGTTTACGTCGCTGTTGATTTGCTGCCCCACCGATTCGTAGACTTCCCAGAGGTTAATGACCCCTTTGCCAATCACTAAAAGCAGCGACAGGACAAAGAAATAGGAATTGCCCAACACAGCGGTGGATACCAGCGCGAGGATGCCCAGGATCAGATAGGGCGGCATCCGCAGTGCCAGGGTCGCGGCAATCAGGGTGACAATGAGAATGCCCGAAGCCCCCAGCACACGGCGGTTGTTGGTGACCAGCACCAGCACGCCAGCCCCTAATAAGGCAAAACTCGCGATAAATACGAGTGTAGTGATTTTAACTTCGCCATCCCGGCTGAGTTGGCTGAATAATTCAAAGAGAAAGCCAAAGGGGGCAACGATGATCGCGCCCCATGCAATCACCTGAATATAGCGTACACGCAGCAGGAGCAGGGCGTCCTGTGCATACTCCGAGCGATTGACGGTGCTGGTCATCGCGCTGTCTCCTTCGGTGGCTGCCCAAGACGGATAGCAACTTTAGCTGCTTTGAGGGAGTCTTGCAGGCTGCGGGCCGCTTCGGTGAGGGTTGTTTCGACGTTGTTGCTGGCCTGCAAACGGTTGCTGATTTCGTTGACTAACGCTTCACGCAGGGCTAAACGCTGACTTTCTTCCAGCAGACGGTTGTTTTCCGCCGCGAGACCAAAACGTTCGCCGACTTCCTGCACCAGATTTAACTCCTCGCTGGAGAACTGCCCATCGTCGTCCAGTTCAAACTCCATCGCGCCGACCACCTGCCCGCGTACACGCAGCGGCACGGCGACGACGCGTTTGCCGTTCTGGCTGTCCTGGACAATGTAGTTCAGACGCATGGCTTCTTCCAACGTCTCCGACCAGCCTTTGTCTTTCTTTCTGCCGATACGATCAGGCTGTGTGTCATCGGCGTCGAACTCTAATTTAACCGCAAACTCGTCAGTTTTGTTACGCAGATATTCGGACCACGCGCGGCCAGTCAAACGCTCGTTAAGCTGTTCGACTTCACGCAGGGCGGCGCGTGTCTGTTCGACCAGGCGCTGGTTCTCCCGCACGCGCTGTTCAGCTTGTTCAAACAGGCGCGCGTTGTCGATGGCGATGGCGATGCTGTCGGACAGTGAGGAAAAGATTCGGAGGACTTCTTCGTTACGGAAACTGTCTTCAAAGCGGCTTTGCACATCCAGCGCGCCGACAACACTGCCCGCGACGGTCAGCGGGAAGGCGGCTTCTACGGCAGTTTCCGGCAGAAATTCGTTGCGACGGTGGATACTGTCTTCGCGTCCGGCGTAGGCAATGATGGGTTCATTACGGACGATGACCTGCCCGATGACACTCAGGCTGCCGACACCCAGCGCATGTGCGCGTGCTAACAGCAGCTTGCCGACGGCTCCCGTGCTGGCCACCAGCTTCGCATCCTGCCCAATGTCATCGACCAGAAAAATCTGGGCGTGATAGATGACGGGATAGGCGGTGACAAGCTGTTCGACCAGCGCCGACAGGACATCGGATAAGGCTTCGCGGCGTGAAGTGCTTTGCGCGAGGCTTGTGGTAATTTCAGCCAGCTTAAGGCGTTCCTCGGTGGCCTGTGTCGCGCCTTCGGTGCGCGCAAAGGTCGAGAAGCGCATAAACATATAGGTGATGGCGGCGGTGGCAAGTACATGCACGATGTAGAGGAACGAGTTGGAAAAGGCGTACTGTGGGCCGGGCGCGTCGGGGATGGTTGCGCGCAGCGCCACGCCCACGATGATGCTAAACACGCTCAGGATCAGGCTGATGAGGTTGCCACGATTTCCGGTGAGCAGGCCGCCCAGCAGCACCAACAGCATGAAGGCCATGCCGTCGCTTGGGGACTCAATGCCTGAGCGCAGTGCAGGGATGACGCCGATTACATACCATGCCGCGATAGGCCCAACCGCGCCGAAGCGGATATAGCCGCGCTGCGTGGCGATCATACTGATGACGAGCAGGACGTAGAACACAGACATGACGACTGTGGTGACGATGTCGCTGCCGAATTCCTGAAAGACATTGCGCCCGGATGAGGGGCTGACACGGAAGCTGTACGCTGTATAAAGCACACCCCCGATAATAATCAGCGCATAGATCAGCCGCGCACGGCTGCGTTCCAGCGGCGATTCATAGCGGGAAACATCAAACAGTCGTTCCCAGAATGTGCCCATCGCGTTTAACCTCCGTTACTGTCCTGCGGCAGTGATCCCAGGCGGATACGTGCCCGTTTAGCGCCCAACGCTTTCCCCAGCTCGCGGGCGGTAATGTCCAACATGCGTTCCATTTCAACCTGCCGCTGCAATTTGGCCGAGATTTCGTTGGCCAGCGCCTTATTCTGGGCGAGCTTCTGGCTTTGCGCGTAGGCTTCAGCGTTTTCAATGGCGACGGTAAGCTGGTTCACCATCTGTTGGAACACCGCTGCGTCAGCATCGTTGTAGGAATTGGGATGCTGCGAACCGACCTCCACCGCGCCGCGCACCAACCCACGCGAGAAGATGGGCGCGACCAGCAGCGAACGCGTTTCGGCGTAGGAGTGCCGCAGTTCGCGTTCTTCCTGCATGTCGGCAATCGACAAAAGCTGCCGTGATTCCCAGACGCGCCCAATCGGCGTGCCTTCGATAGAAACCAGCGGGCCGTTCTGGAGATCAACGTGTGTCTTGCCCCGATAATGCTGGGCGACAACGCGCAGTTGGTCACGCTCCAGATCATAGAGCACGATGTTAAGATGATCGAGTTTAATCATCTTCGTGCTTTCAGCGACGGCGATTTCGTAAATCGACACCATGTCCAGCGTCGCCTGCACCGATTGGCTGAAGCCCGTGACACGCTGCAACTGTTCGGCGCGACGGCGGGCATCCTGAAGCAGGCGCACGTTCTGCAAGCCGACGGCGAGCTGGGTTGTCATGGTCTGCGCCAGCGCGATCATGTCCGAGGTGAACTGACGCGACTCGTCGGCGATTTCCAGCCCGGCAGAGCCGATCATTTTGCCGCTCACATCGAACAGCGGCAGCGCTAGCAGGCTGTGCGCTTTGATGTTCTGAAGCATAGCGATGGTCTTCTTGTCGAGGTCCCAATCGCTGGCGGTGACCAGAACAGGCGCTTTGGTACGGCGCAGTTCCTGATTGATGAAATCCGCCGAAGTGTCAATCGGCAATCCGGCGATACCGTTGTGCGGAAATTCACCGAGAACAATGGCTGTGCCCGCAACGTCATCGAAAATCACGATGCCGCAGTGATCGACGTTCAGGGCTTTCACGAGCGTATTGGCGCTGTCGTCGAACAGCTTTTGCTCATCGCGGCGGGTACTGATGATCGCGGACAATTCGTTCAGCATTTCCAGCGCGCGCACCTGCGAGGCAAGCTGTCCGGCGCGAGTCTGGGCATCTTCAAGCAGGCGGATATTTTGCAGCGCTACGTTGAACTGTGCCGTAATGGTCTGCGCGACATCAATCATATCCGGCGTGAACTGTTTCCCAGCGTATAAGTCCAGCCCGATGGAGCCGATAAACTCGCCTTCCACATCCACCAGCGGCATCACCATCAGCGAGGAGACACCCGTCGCTTGCAGCAGTTCGCGGGTAATGTCGCCAATGCGCGCGTCTTTACTCAGGTCTTCGACCAGCACATACTGGCGGGACTCGATAACCTGCTGCTGGAAGGCGTCGTTCACCATATCGAGTTTAACGCCAATGGCACCCTTGAGCGGGAACTCGCTAACGACTGTCGCGTGCTGGGCATCCGCGTCAAGGATGGCTAAACCGCTGTGATCGACGTTCAAGGCGTTGACCAGTGCCTGACACACCTGATTCAACAGGGTGCTTTCATCATGGGTCGAAGTGATGTCAATCGCCAGCTTGTTCAGGGTTTGCAGCACGCGTACCTGCGAAGCAAGCTGTGCTGCGCCTGACTGAGCATCGCGCAGCAGCCGCTGTTTTTGCAGCACGACGACCATCTGATCGGTGATGGCTTCATACAGGCGGCGCGCTTTGACGTTAAACGTGCGCGGCGCATCAAAGGCGGTGACGATTAATTCTTCAAAGGCGTTGGCTTCGCTGAGGACGATAGACACATAGCTGGCGACGTTAGGAATATCCACCAACTGTACAATGGGATCGGTCTTCGCTCTGGTGTCCACCGCTTCCATGAAATCGACGCGTGTCCCACCACGATCCCAGTAGTTGCTGAAGGCCGCCAGCAGATTGTCGCCGAGGGTATCATCCATCGGGCGATTCATGGCTTGTTCGCTGTCACCGACAATCGCGTGTTTCATCACCAGCGAGGTGATGCGGTGGTTGGCGTTATGGGTGATGATGTAGTGGTGGATAATCATAGAGTCGGGGGCGACGTAGGTGCGCAGCGCCCACAGCATGTCCAGCATATCCTGAGCGCTGAGCATGGCGCGGTTGGCGTCATACAGCGTGCGGACTTCGGCCAGACTGTCTGCCGTGCTCAGCAGCAGCTTCTGGTTTTCAAACTTGACGGCCAGTTGATCCGCCATACTGCGCAGCGCACGCAGGCGGTTGGTGGGAATTTGAATGGACGCGCGGTTGCTGAAGTAGACAAAGCCAGTCAAACGCTGGTTCATCAGCAGCGGCAGAATGAGCAGCGCGCCAACGCCGTGTCCGATGAGCGTGGCTTTTTCCTGTGGGCGCAGATAACGATTGCGGCCTACGTCCGGCACGTCAAAGGTTTCCATCGCCGCCAGGCTTTCCGCCGCAGGGTAGTCTGACAGTGGGGCCATATAATCCACTGCACGCACGCCGCCGCTGCTGGCCTCGGCGACGATATGCATCATCGGGGGCTGGCTGTCGCGGTCAAAGATAGCGAGGTGTGCATTATCGTAGGCACGTCCAGAGAACGTGTAAATCGCGTCCAGCATTTCTGACGGATTTTCGGTGCGGTAGATTTTGCTGGTCATTTCGTACTGTGACTGCACGAAACCCAGCGCATCAGCCGTCTGGCGCAGCAGGTCGCGGTTTTCCAGGGTGATAGCCACCTGATCGACAATGGCGCGCAGGGCGTCAAGCTGCGACTGATCGACATCCAGGCGGCGATCTGAAGCAAAGGTCATCAGGCCCATCAGGCGCGTATTGACCGACAGACCGAGGGATACAACCGAATGCATTCCCTGATTGGCCAGCGCTTGCAGCATGTTGTCCGCCATGAACTGCTGGCGTGTGGACAAATCCTTAACCGCCCACATCTGCCCTTCGATCAACTGGCGAATGATGATGGTCATGCGCGGGTCTTCGCGGGTGTTCAGCGTGGAGAACTCATCGACGACGCGGGGTTCGACAGCGTTGTTGCGCGTGGCTATGACTTCGGTGAGCAGTTTGTTGGGCACACCATACATTGTCACCGGACGGTCAAACAATGCCAGCGCCACGCTCTTAATTTCACGCGGCACCGCGCGCACCACCGCCATCGCCATCTGCGCATAGCCTTCGGCTTCGGCAATCATGCGGTTGGTCGCGACTAACTGCGCCGCAAAAGCCTGCGCCGCGCGTGATTCTTCCAGAAGCTGGCGGCTGCGGATGGCGACGCCAATCTGGTCAGCCAGCGTAACGTAGGCGTCAATTTCCTGCGGACTCAGCAGGTAGTTGTCTTTGGCAAGGATATCGAGCGTGCCCAGCAGTTGATCGCCAGCCCGCAGGCCGAAGGATGCTGCCCAATGCGCGCCCTGATTGAGATACTGCTGGCGGCGATGTTTGTTGGGGAAGCTCATCTCCGTGTTCAGCGTATCGATGATTACAGGCGTGCCGCCGCGCAGGGCTTCGACCTGTTCATAGGAGGGGATGTCATCATTCATGGGCTGTCCGTCGGTGGACAGCACCGCGTCCTGCGTGCTGAAAGCGGTCAGCGCGCGCCATTCCGGCGGCGTGTTGACATCCAGCGCACGGTCAAACAGCGTCAGCGCGGCCCCCAGCATGTTCTGGGCGACGGTATGCAGCGCGGCCTGGGCCATGTCGTTGTAGTTTTCGGCAATCGTAATCAGACGATTAGCCAGAATCAGGTGATCGACGACTTCGCGCGTGCTTTGCGCTCTGTCCAGCAGTTCACGGCCATACATCAGCGCGCCCACCTGGTCGGCAAGGTTGACGAAGGCGTTGATTTCCTCGCGGGTGAACCCCGGCGTGCGGCGGCTCATCACAGAGAAAATGCCGATGGGGTGTTTGTCCACCATCAGCGGCACGTTGAGCATGGCGCGGATGCCGTTGGCTTTGAGCCACTGATAATAGGCGGGGCCGATGTCCTGCGGCGTGAACAGTTCAATGTCGTGTACAACCTGTGGGTCGCCGCCGAGAATCAGCTCACGGGCGCTGGGATGAAACTCTGACCACTTGATCGGGAACCTGTCGTCATAGCTGAAGGTACGTTCACGGTTGGCGGTTGCCAGCGTGCGCAAGCCGGTGATATTTTCCTGCGCGTCGTATTCGATACGGTTCAGGCTGAGCAAACGTCCGGGCTGCGGCAGCATGTGACTTGCAACGATAAATGCCATCTGCGCGGCATCCTGCCCGGCCACCAGATCACGGAAGGCGGACTTCTGGCGTTCGCCGATGTCGCGGCTGTAGGCGCTTTCGGCCATCAGGCTTTGGGCTTGCAGCAGCGCGCTTACCTGGTCGGCGGTGCGCTCAAAGACCTGTACCTTATCGCGGTTCATGTCCAGCGAGCCGCGCACGGAATTCAGGGCGATGAAACCGACGGCACGATCACCGTAATTCAGCGGCACAATCGCCACCGATTTGATGTTCACGCTCATCAGCCAGTCACGCAGCGCTGAGGGTATCTTGCCGTCGTTGACGACATCGTTGCTGACCAGCGAACGCACGCCGCTTTCGGGATCAAGCAGCGGGCCAAAGGACTCCTGAAACTCGTCTGTCGTCATCTGGACGCTGGCGCTGGTTTCGTAAGAGTCGTGGCGGTTAGCGGTGGCGATGGTTTCAAAGCCGTCAATGTCGCCGTACTCGTTGTGGACGAACTCGTTGATGGAGCAGAATTGACCCGCGCCTAAGGTGTGGCGCGCAATCGCGGAGGCGATTTCGGGGAAGGTTTTGCAGCGGTTGAGTTCTGCCGAAAGGCGGCTGAGCTGGCGCAGCAAACGCTCCGAACGCAGCGTATACATGGTGCGGGTGATGTGCCATGCGACCAGATGGAGCCGTGCTAAGGTTTCTTCCGGGTTGGGGTCTTGGGGCATGGTGACATCAATCATGCCCATCAGGTCATCCTCATGGTACAGGGGCGCAACCCACAAGTCCTGATAGTATTTGATGGTGCGTTCGGGAAGCTGTTTGATGGCTACCGGCGTGGAACTGCTGACGCCAATCAGGGGCAGCAGGGTGCCGCTGGAGCTTGCCCGATAAATCTGCACAGCCTGCGCGCCCGGCAAACAAGCCTGGATCGTCGGCAGTGCCTGAGCAAACAATTCTTCCGGCGCTACCTCCGACTGCACGCCTTGTTGCAGCGCAGAAGCCATCTGGAAAATATTTCCGAGGTCAGTTGCGGCGCTCACCTCTACCTCGCTTTACAAACAAATGAATACTAAACCGAAGGGGTGTTCTGTTATGTACCTACTGTACACGGAAACGTCAGTGACGTGGGTTTGAATCCATCAACCAAATCTTAATCGTTGGCGCATGGGGAAGGGGGTATATACCCAACAGAGGGTGCATGTACTGCGCCCTCTGCCATTTTGAGACGAACTATTTCCACTCCCACACCGGGTCGCCGCCCAACAAGCGGCGGATCTGGTTGGGGAAACGGTCAGGGTCAAGGGGTTTCCCCATAAAGCCATCAAAACCCGCTTTTTGAGCACGGCGCATCTGATCTTCGCTGGCTTCAGCGGTCACTGCGCAGACAATGGTATCTTTTAAACGAGGGTTGGCGCGGACTTTTTGCAGCGCCTGATAACCATCTTCATAAGGCAGACGAATATCCATCAGAATAAGATCGATGCGCGGCAGGGTTTCGGCAAACTGCACCACCTGCCACCCGGATGTTTTCCACTCACACCGCTGTACTCCCATGAACGCCAACATACGCGCAATCAGCACGAAGTTCGGGACATTATCTTCCACGACAAGCACATGCGCTTCGCTGGGTTCAATCGGTTGGCGTTTGGAGACTGAATCACTCATTAACCCCGGCTCCTAATGTACTGACTGATTTGCTCAGGAAATTTATCGACATCAATGGGTTTCCCGATAAACCCATTACTGCCCGCTTCGAGCGAGCGCTGGCGGTCACCTTCCATCACGTTGGCAGTCACCACCACAATGGGTATGTCTTGCAAGTCCGGCAGGGTACGGATGTGGCGTGTCGCCGTCAACCCGTCCATGTCTGGCATACTCATGTCCATGAGAATAAGATCGGGTGGATTCTGGCGCGCCATTTCAATCCCTTCCAGAGCGCCCCCTGCAATTTCCACCTCGAAATCTGCCGCGAGCAGAATACGATAAATCAACATACGGTTGTACTTGTCATCATCAATATAGAGCACACGCGACATCTGTAACACCTTGAACCTCGTAAAGATTACCCTCAAATCCGGTTGGTGGAGAAGGATCTTCGCAGAAAGGTATAAGGAATTTAACGCTTTGGTTACGATCATACATCGAAA
Organism: Anaerolineae bacterium; assembly: GCA_046328675.1. Classification (GTDB taxonomy): domain Bacteria; phylum Chloroflexota; class Anaerolineae; order Aggregatilineales; family Phototrophicaceae; genus JACAER01. The sequence goes on along the minus strand of JAXLWC010000093.1, from coordinate 6,575 downwards.
AATCGATATATGCTACTGCGACACCTCATATTTTCTGCTATGCTATACCATAACATAGTTGAGTTGAATCAACCCTTAAGGAGTAACTCGTGCCTAAAACTTATAACGCTGCCCCTGCGCTCGGTATTGACCCTAAAAAATCCTACACGGCGCACTTTAAGACCAGCAAAGGCGAATTCGACATCCAGCTTTTTGCTGACAAAGCGCCGATTACCGTGAACAACTTCGTGTTTCTGGCACGCGATGGTTTTTACGATGGCCTGAAGTTCCACCGCGTGATCGCTGATTTCATGATTCAGGGCGGCTGCCCGCTGGGAACAGGCACCGGCGGCCCCGGTTACAAGTTCAATGACGAAGCCTCGGCGCTGCAACTGAAGCACGAAGGGCCGGGCATCCTGAGCATGGCGAACGCTGGCGCGAACACCAACGGTTCGCAGTTCTTCATCACCCACGTTGAAACCGCCTGGCTCAACGGCAAGCACGCCGTCTTTGGCAAGATCAAGGGCAGCGGCATGGACGTGGTCAACGCCATCCGTCAGGGTGACAAGATCGAGTCGGTCACCATCGTCGAAGGCTAAATCGCCGTCACGACTTCCACAGTAGCAACGAACAGCGCCCGATGCACAATCGTATCGGGCGCTGTTTTATTTCTGGCTGAAAGTGGTTTTCTAGCTGATGAGCGTCACGTTCGAGACTTTTTGCGCCTGCTCCATCGCTTTGGCCTGCTCTTTGGCTTTTTCGCGGATGTCGGCAAGGCTGGGCAGCGCTTCATCGGCTGCCGGGTCTTCGTAGACGCACAACTGCTCGTAATCGGTGTCGCGCTGCACCGGGATGAACCCCGCCGAACGAATCTGGCGGTGAATTTCGCGCGGCTCCATCGCGGGCATCGCGGCGGAAATCGCGCCTGCCGACGACACGACATTTTCCTCAATCATCGTGCTGCCGAAGTCGTCGCAGCCGAAGTGCAGCGCCAACTGCCCGACCTTCGCGCCCTGCGTGGGCCAGCTTGCGCTGATATGCGGGACGTTGTCGAGGAAGATGCGGGCGATGGCCGTGTGCCGCAGATATTCGGTGCTGGTCGCGCCGTACTCATCGGCGAAACGACTGCGTCCCAGCGGCGTGCCTTCAATCTGCACTGTCCAGCTAATGAAGGCGTTGAAACCGTTGTTAAAGCGCGCGAGGCTGTCATCCTGCTCGTCACGCAGGCGGGCGAAGTGGTTCATGCGGTGGCGCAGTTCTTCGCGGAAGCCGATCACCATCGTCGTGGTGGTTGTCAGGCCGATTTCGTGCGCGACCTTCATTACGGCAAACCAGTCGTCGGTCATGATTTTCTTGGGGCTGACGCGCTTGCGGATTTCGTCGTCCAGAATTTCGCCGCCGCCGCCGGGAAGCCCCATCAGGCCCACATCCTTCAGTTTGCTGAGGACGCTGTGATAGCTTTCGCCGCTGATCCTGCTGATGTGCTGGATTTCGCTGGGGGAGAAGGCGTTGATTTCAATCGTGGGGTAGGTGCGATGAATCCAGTCCACCAGATCGATGTAGTAATCCAGCGGCAGGTCGGGGTGATGCCCGCCTTGCATCAGGATACGGGTCGCGCCCAACTGCAAGGCTTCCTCAATCTTCTTGCCCAGCGTTTCCTTGCTGTTGACGTAGCCCTTTTTGCTGTCACCGGGCAGCGCGTAGAAGTTGCAGAACTGGCAGTCGGTGATACACACGTTGGTGTAGTTGATGTTGCGGTCAATCAGGTAGGTGACGAAGTTGTTGGGATTAAGCTGGAAACGGCGCGCGTTGGCGGCATTTGCCAGGTCCAGCAGGTCGGCGTGCTGATAGAGCAGCAGCCCCTCGTCATAAGTGATACGCCCACCATCCTTACGGTTCGCGCCATCATGCACGCGCTCCAGAATGCTGTCGATTTGTTGTTTGATGCTGCTATCGGTCATAAGTTTCCTCAATCTCACCCCGCTCCGACATCAGTAGCCAGAGACTCTATAGAAGTTCGCTGCAATTTAAATCCTCATAGGCGAGGAAGATGCGTTCAAGATGATTCCACCACACGTCGGTCATGCGTTCGCCGGCGTGCTGCTGCTGCCACACAGGGGTGAACAAGTGTCCAATCACCGACAGGCGGTAATCGTACCAGCAGTCATCCCAGGTGTATTTCTCCACGCCGCCTTCCAGCAGGCGCTCATGATAACGCTTGAGCAGCGGTTGTTCCAGACGGGCGCGCCGTTCCGGGAACCAGAACATGGCCATCATATAGGCCAGGTCATGCGCGCCGATGTTCACCGCCCACTGTTCCCAATCGATGATGCGCAGGCGGTCTTTTTCAGGGTCGCGCGGATACAGGAAATTGCCCGCGTGGACATCTTCAAAGACCAGCGTGATATGGGAGCCGCTGGTCAAACGTTTGGTCAGCACGGGCAAAAAGTCGGCGATGACCTTTTCATACACCGCACGCCGCGCGGGGGACAGCCTGTCCCCAAGGTAATCGGCGAAGTCTGCATACGAGGCGGCGTCGCCCTCGAAGAAGTAACGGATGTGATCTTCGTCGGGGTTCTCGCCAATTTCATCGCCCAAACGGCGATCATTCCACCAGTAAGCGTGAATCTGCGCCAGCGCATCGACAATCATTTCGCAGTGCGCTTCTGGCGGCGGAAGCTGTGACGGCGGCAGCGCGATGTGCGTGTCACCAAGGTCTTCCATCAGCAGATGATAACGATCCTGTTCATCGGAATACAGCGCATCGAAGCAGCGCACGACAGGCAGATAGGCCATGTCCGGGGCAATCGCGTTGTAGAAGATGACCTCTTTTTTGCCCAGCCCCGGCACGCCATGCGTCAGGGCAGGAGAGGCGATTTTCAGGAACAGGCGCGAAGGCGTGCTCTCTGGCATCTCCTCAGAATACGTCACCTGTAGGTTCGCCGATGCTTTGCCGGGCTGCGGTTTGGCGACGACGCTGGTCACTTCGCCATATTCCAGAACACCTGCCTTCTGTAAAGCGGATGTCAGCCACCCGGCTGTTGCTTGTTCCGCAGACACAATTACGTCGCTCATCGTGCCTCCTTGCTGTTACAAAGCCATCGCATCCGGTTGATGCCAGAACTCCAAGGACTCCCACTGAAAATCTTCCAGCGCCGATTCCAAAAACAGCTTTAATCCAGCTTTGTCATCATCGCCCATGCGCAGCCGCAGGTCGCGCAGATAACGACGACAAACGCCCCCCGGCAATCCCAATCGTGCAGAGTAAGCGTCGGCCAGCATGTCGCGATTTTTGGGCAGCAATCCCGCCGCCGTAGACGCATACAGCGCCTCAAACACTCCTGCCTGCTGTAAGGCTTCGGCTTTCTCGCGACGCATGGCCCACAGGGCAAACACAAACGGCAGCCCGGTCATCTTCAGCCATTCGTCGCCAAGGTCATAGATGTAGGGCAGACCCCAACCCTGTTTGCCGCTGAGCGCCCGGTGAATCGAACCTTCTACCAGCGCATCATCGCCAATCACCAGCGCGCCCTGATGCTCGGCCAGCATAGTCGGCAGGTGCTGCCTGGTCACGGTGTAGGTGGGGTTAATCCCGTAGCGTTCATAACACAGCAGCTTGAGCAGCGCCACACTGGTCGCCGAATGGTCGGTCAGGGCGATGCTGTGCCCGTCAAGGTCGGTGATGTCCGACGCCCACGAGAACAGCAGCACCGTGCGCACCGCACCGAGCGAGGCGATGCACAAATCCGGCAGGACGTACAGGTCGTCGGCGTTGCGTGCCGCTTCGATGGCGGAAATCGGCGCGAGGTCAATTTCACCCGACATCAGCCCTTTGTTCATGCGCGAGGGCACGCCGCGTTCAAACCGTACAGCTTCATTTTGCAACCGTTCCGCCAGATCGAAGTGAAACGGCATGGTGTTGAGATAGTCAATCAAGCCAATCGTGAGAGACATGATTCCCTCTGTTTGGTGTTTCCAACGAACTCGTAATAAGGTCTATTTGTGTCTAACCCAACTCACTCACCAGTGCATCCACTTCACTCAGCAGCGCGGCGCGGGCATCATCATTCATGCGCACCACCTCAAAAGCATTCTTTTCCACCTGAGCGACTTCCGGCAGCGTGAAGCCCAACTGGTCTACCAGCAGGTTCAGCTCGTCGGTCAGGCGGCAGCCAAAGTAGGTCGGGTCGTCGGTGTTGACGGTCACGCGCACCCCTTTTTGCAGTAAACGGCGAATCGGGTGTGCGCTGATGCTGTCCACCACGCGCAGCTTGTAGTTGGAGGTCGGGCACATGTCCAGCGTGATCTGTTCATCCGCCAGATATTTCACCAGCACTTCGTCTTCTACCGAGCGCGTCCCGTGTTCAAGGCGGCGCACCTTCAGAAACTGACACGCCTCCCAGATGGACGCTGGCCCCTGCAATTCGCCCGCGTGCGCTTTGGTCATGTAGCCGCGCTCGCGCGCCAGTTCAAAGATTCCGGCGTAGGGTTTGGCCGATTGCAGGGTTTCCAGTCCGTGTAAATCAATGCCGTCTGCTGGAGATTTCAGCACCGCCAGCACCAGTTCATCATCCATCGTGTGCGTGCGCTCACGGTTGAAGGCCGCGTACACCGCGCCGTTCAATCCGTCGGGCATGGCTTCCTTGATGGCCAGCACTACGTCATCCAGCGACAGTTCGCGCTGAAGCACCAGATTCGCGCTGAACGAGATTTCGACGTAACGCACATTCTGTTCGACCAGCGACTCAAAGATGGCGCGCGCCGCCGCCTGATACAGTTCAACACTGGTCAGCACATAACGAATGCCCAGACGCATCGCCGTGCCGAAGTGAATAAAGTCTACGTAGCGAAAATCATCCATCCACCACGCGGGAATTTCCGCCAGTTGACCATCGGCATATTCACACACCATCCCCCAGGGAATCGCGCCCTCAAGGTGAAGATGTAATTCGGCTTTGGGGAGGCGTTGAATAAAGTCCGCTGTGTTCATTCGCTCATCACTCTGGCAATTACGCGCCGTATTCAAAAGGACGATGTAAACCGCTTAACCACTGTGGACACCATCATGGATGCTGTGAACCGTCTGCGGCTCAAGTCAGTGTACATCGCCAACTTGAAGACCTGTAATTAGGCGAATACTTCAATCTCGTTATACACGGTGTCGCGTTCGACAGGCGTGTAACCTGCCGCACGGATGAAGTTCTTTAAGCCTTCGACGGTCATTTCCTGATCGGTCTTGGCACCCGCGTCATGGTAAATCTTTTCCTCGATGATCGTGCCGTCCATGTCGTTCGCGCCAAAGGACAGCGCCACCTGTGCCAGTTCCGGTGTCAACATCACCCAGTATGCCTTAATATGGGGGAAATTGTCCAACATGAGGCGGCTGATGGCCAGCGTCTTGATGTCATCGACGCCTGTTGTCCACTGGCGCTTCAAACGGCGTCCGAGGTTGTTTTCTTCAGGGTGGAAGGACAGCGGGATAAACACCTGGAAGCCGCCAGACTTGTCCTGCTGTTCACGCAGCGCGACCATGTGATGCACGCGGTGTTCAAACTGCTCGATGTGTCCGTAGAGCATGGTGGCGTTGGTCTTCAAGCCGAGGCGATGTGCCGTGTCGTGAACGTGCAGCCACGTTTCCATGTCGGCTTTTTCCGGGCAAATCTTCTTGCGCACGTCCCAGTGGAAGATTTCCGCGCCGCCGCCGGGCATACTGTCCAGCCCCGCGTTAATCAGGCGGGTCAGCACCTGTTCATGGTCGAGGCCCGTAAGCTGGCTGAAGAAGTCGATTTCCACCGCCGTAAAGGCCTTGAGATGAATGTGCGGGAACTCACGCTTGAGCACGCTCAGCACTTCTTCGTAATATTCAAAGCCCAACGTTGGATGCAGGCCGCCGACGATATGGAACTCGCGCACGCCAGCCTCAACTGCGGGGCGCACGCGCGGCGGGATTTGTTCGGGCATGTGGGTATAGGCACCGGCTTCGTCATCGCTGGTGCGGGCAAACGAGCAGAAATTGCAGTGGAAGGCACAAACATTGGTGGGGTTGATGTGGCGGTTCTTGTTAAAGAACACCTTGTCGCCGTGCAGGCGGCGGCGTACCACCTGCGCAAGCTGCCCCAGCTTGACCACATCGCGCTGCTCAAACAGCCATACCCCGTCATCCATGCTCAGGCGTTCGCCGTCATGGACTTTATCACGGATGCTTGCCCAACTCGTCATAATCTTACACTCCATTAAGAACGTTCAGGAAATTCTGAATGTTCCGAAATTCACTAACGACTTACTTTCGATTATAAAATGAATTGATGGCACTGTAAAGCAGATAGCCATCTTCAAAATAGACCATTGGCGCTCGCTGATGTTTGACGCCGAGTTACGCCGTGCCCTTACAAATTCTGCTCGATATTACTTGATTTCTGGGGAAAAGAAAGATGATGGTACCACCCGGAGCGGCAGGCCAGTCCCCTGAACGTGGCACTGAATTAGTAAGAGATTAAGCGTTGTTACAAATTGACTTTGTACTATGATAAAGAAACGGTACGCTCATAGTAATCCCCTCATGTTCAGGGTGATGTGGTGCAGAAATGGAACCACCA
>JAXLWC010000092.1:0-17870 GCA_046328675.1 Anaerolineae bacterium | reverse complement strand
GGCGGCGGCTTGAGCAGAATTTTCTCGGCGGCGTAGTGATGCAGCAGATGGACGGCCAGCAGGTGCGCGGCGGTCTGGGCGTACAGTTTGCCAGCGGGTGTGGGCTGTTCCAGTTCACGCCAGAGCGCCAAGCCGATCTGGGCCAGCAGCGCGTCCTGAAAACCCGCGCGCCCGACCAGCGCCAGCCGCGAGGCGTCACGCCCGGATAACTCCTCGGCGGTGCGCGCCAGCAAATGCTGGTCAAGCTGGATGTGCAGCGTTTGCATCGGTTCCGGCGACAGCGCGCGCCAGCGGAGTTCACTGGTGACGCCGCCTGCTGGCCGCAGCGAGAAATCACCCTGACGAAAGGGCAGCGCTTTCCATGAGCCATCCCAACGGCGCTGTTCGATGAGCATCGTGCCGCGCGTCAGCAGCATCAGCTTGACATCGGGAATCACCGGATCGACCCAGCCGTCTAATTCCATCGGCTCGTCGAAGGCTTCGACCCGCAGCCCCTGCCAGCCTAAACCTTCGCTGGAGAGGAACACCAGCGGCTCGGTGAGTTTGGGCGTGGGTGATGTGTCGATCATGGCAAATATGCTACCTGTTCACCAGATGCAAACGTGAATACATCGCGGATTTGGTAGAAAGCTGGTCTATGGTGAGCTATTGGGCGCAGCACGCTGTGCCCCTACAATGGCTGATTTGTGCTATCGGGCGCGGCCTATAATCCGTCCCTGTGTTCCTCTGCGACCTTTGCTGTACTCAGCGCTACGCTTTTGCGGATCAATCCTGTTTTGTCTTTTAACCGCGCTCAGGGCTGCTGGAAAAAGTCCTGATACAGCCGTTGGCCCACATAATGATTAAACCACACGCTGGGGTGCGAGTCTAACGACGAAACGACAATCTGTTCAATGGGCGTGCCTGCGACGATGTCATAGAGTTTGAGGATGTCGGTTTCGCCGTGCGCTTCGACGGCCTGCGCGACACGATCTACGTAGGCCACGCTGCCCACCGGATCAGACGGATTGGGGAAGATGACGACAATCAGGCGCGCGCCGATGCTTTCGACGTATTCGACCAGCGCGTCAATCTCCTGCTGATGGACGGCCCACACGGCGGAATTGTCGTAAGCGTTATACATGAACTGCCAGTAGCCGACGCCGTTGGGGGTGATGACGTTGCGGCGCGCGTACTGCCAGTAGAGGAAGTTCGCCAGATAGGACTCATCGGCAAGGGGCGGGCGCGGCGGGAACTCGGCACGATACAGGCCGACGATGTTGAAGCCCGCGAACTCGATGTCGTTGAGATAATACTGCCAGATGATCGTTTCGGGGTGGATGTCGGGGTGCGCCGCCATCTCGTCCTGAAGCAGCGAAAGCTGGGTGTCTGTCGCCGTGTTGATGCGTCCGAGATTGAGCACGGCGTACTCGTCACCGAGCAGGCTGCCGAGCACGTTGCTGTAGCGGTCTTCGGGGTTGTCGATGCCCCAGCCTTCGGCAAACGAGTCGCCGAGGCAGTAAATCACACGGCGGCTGCTGAGTTCCGCGTCGGTCCATTCGCGGTCACGAAAGCCGTCACTGTTGATGCTGAAGTAGCGCTGCATCCAGTTGATGGACGCCAGCGTTTCGGTGAAGGGATACCCCGAATCGGCGTAACCGCGAAAATAGGTTTCTGCTGCGCCTGCCAGCAAACAGGTGGTCACCAGACTGACCAGCAGGCCGGAGCTTAAGCCGCGCAGCCGCTTGAAACGCCTCTGTGCCGCACCCACGATGAGCACAACAGCGATGACAACGACGATGATCAGCAAATCATTCAGATGCATAATGTCCTAACTTCATACAGGTTATCAATTATCAGTTGACAGTTTTCAGTAAAATACGAGGCTAAACCCGTGTGATTTAGCCACAAAGAGTCAGGCGAAGATGAATAAGTTCATCCAGTCGTCGTGGTATTGTACCATCCAAGGCTAACCCAGGAGGAGAGGCGGAGGCGCGTTTGGGTGAGTTACGCGGCGCGTCTGGCTGATTTTGCTTGCTAACTAAAGCAGCGGAACAACAGTAGATTGCTGACGGTGAAAAACCCGCGCAGATCGCGTTCGGCGGCCTGCCAGCCTTCTTTTGACGAATCTTCCCATGACCATGTTGGCGACCAGCAGCCTTCCTCCGCCTGAGACTGCGCGATGTAGGCAAGATTGGCCGGAAGCAGTGGCGCAAAATCAGCATAAAAAAGGGACTGTGGGGAAGACACGACGGACAGCGGGGTTAAGCCATAATTGCCCCATTGCAGCGGGTCCTGCACCACAGCTTTCATCACGGCGGGCTTCAGTTTGGCGAGAAGCGGCGCCTGGACAGCGGGCGGCAGATTGCGGGCTTCACATAAGCGGATATAACACAGGATGTCGTGCATTTCGATCTCATCGGACTGCTGCGCCAGATGCTGTAGGACTTCCTGCGTCAGTTCTTCACGCAGACCTTCGGGGAACAGGTCGGGATAATCGTAGAAGTACCCCAGAATTTCGGCGCGCGGATTGACGAGGAAACGCTGCGGATCGTTATCGTAATTCCACCAGGGCGCGTGGGGCGCTTCATCGACGTTGGGCGGGATGATGGGCCAGATTTTATGGGCGGCGTCGTAGGTGTTCAGTACATACTGCGCGGCTTGCTGGACAATGGGCGTGTTGGCGGGCGCTTGAATTTCGCGAAACTTCTGGAAGGCGATGGTCGTTGCCAGCACTGACGAATGGGAGGTACGCAAATCCGGTTCCAGCGCCTTGCCGAAACCGCCGTCCTCGTTCTGGAACTGCGACAGTTCCTGCAAAATAGCGTCTTTTGAGCCAGCTTCAAAATAATAGGCGAAGACTTTCTGCTCCAGAGGGCGAGCCTGTTGCTTAATATACTGAACTGCTTGTTGGCGACGACTTTCAGACAAGGTATTCAACGTAAACTTCCTCTCATTGCTCGAAAGTTAACTGAACCGTTGAGTCACTTTAGCATCCTTTTAAAAAAATTACAACCGATGCTGTGCCGGGATGGGTGGGTACAAAATCAGCAGGGAAATGCATGATAAATTCGATCAAAACGAGGCCAATCAGGGGGGTACGAACGGGCGCGTCGACCTCACCCTAAATCCCTCTCCCCGCCAAAAGCATAACTGTAGGGAAGCTCTTATGGGCGGAGGAGAGGGACTTCCAAACGGGTTCGGGTGGACGAGTGGTTGCCGTGAGAAGGCGTAAAGAAGGCGACGTTTTGAAGGTGAGTTTGAGGTGAAGCGTTAAAACCTACCCCTGTGAACTAATCCTGCGCGCTGCGTGCTGAGGCTCTACCCGCGCGCGTGCTGATCCACAGCAGCAGCAGCGCCGCCAGCGCCAGATGCTGCATCGTCAGTTGAAAGCTGATGCTTTGCCAGCGTAAGGTGCTGTAAAAGGTTTGCAGATGTTCAAACGAGGTGTCTGCGCCGAGCACCGTCAGCAGCGGCACAAGCTGCGGCTGGGCGATGGTGTTGAAATCCGGCGTGGGCAGCAGCAAACGCTGCGACAGCATCTGCGTCACCAGCAGCACCGTGACCAGCACAGGCGACTTACGCAGCCACGCGGCATGGTCTTCAAGCGCTCTGGCAAGCAGCACGTAGAACACGGGCATCCCCCAGTAGAGGAAGCGCTCGGTATCCGTGCCGCCGACCCAGGCCAGCGCGACCAGCCCCAGCACGAAGACGATCACATCCTGACGCTGCGCCAGCCAGGCCGCCGCGCGCCGTCCATTGTACAGCACGAGCGCCAGCAGCGGGCCGAAGGCCACAAACCACGCCAGCAGATAGGTCAGCAGGCGTTTGTCGTAGAGCCAGAGGTAAACCGTGCCGTCGAAGGTGTAGGGATAGCCTTCCTGATTGACGACGACCAGCGCGCGCAGCAGCAGGATGGAAGCCACCGCAGCCAGCAGCGGCAGAAAAAGCACAGGTTTAAAGGACACGCGGCGAATAAAGGTGGGGTTGACTGACACGATCAGCGGGTTACTGATGAACAGCGCGGTCAGGCCGAAGATGGCGATGACTTCACGGAACAGGCCGCCGACGAAAATGACGAGACACAGCAAGCCGAGCCAAAGATAGGGATTCAAGGGCACAGCGCGCTGCGCCCCTACGGCGAAGGCGGCGCGGAGTTGGTCGGCAAGCAGCAGCGCCAGCAGGACGAAGACCATCAGCCAGAAATCGACGCTGGTCGGGTAAAAATAGGCGAAGCGCACCGGGGCGTGCCACTGCGTCAGGAACAGGGCCATGACGATCAGGCGCGCCCACAGGCTGCTGACGTGCCGCCGCAGATACAGCGCCAGCAGCAGCGTCGTGAGGGCGCTGGCGGCGATGTTCACCAGGCGAAAGCTGGCGATGAGGTCACCCGTCAGCGGGGCGAAGACGGCGGCGAGGAACGGCGTGCCGACGCGGTAAATCCAGGGCAGCGGCCCCGTGACGGGCTGCCCCTGGGCCATCTGCTGCGCCATGCTCAGGTAAAACGTGCCGTCGTAGCCGCTGACGCTGTTGGCAGGCTGAAAGGCGAAGCTCCACAAGCTGACGAGCGCAAACATCAGCGCGATGAGGGTAATTTCGCGGCGCAGCATCAGCGGTTCCCCCAGACAAACAGCGGTAGGCAAGTGTTCGCGTTTGGCCTCACCTGAAAGACAGCAAGCCCAAGGCGCCGCGTTGCGTACAACGTCGTTCGCCCAAGGAAGGCAAAGAAGAACAGCGAAAATTGAACCGCAAAGGCGCAAAGGGCGCAAAAGAAAGCCGTGATTTTCATGCGGTTATGGGAACGCGGTTCATGAAACCTCACCTAACCCTTTTATGAGCGCAGGTATTGTGCGGCGCGAAAAGGCAGGTAGATGAACGTGCGCGTTTGACCTCACCCCAACCCCTCTCCCGTGCATGAAGTGAGCGTAAGGGCATGTTCGCGGCGGGAGAGGGGCTAGAGACAGGTTCGGGTAGATGAGTGGCTGCCGTGAGCAGGCGTTGGGAAAGACGTGGTGTTGAGGCAACGCCAATCCACATGATTAAGCGCCCGTCCAAAATTAAGGGAAGGGGAAAAAGACGGGGATATTTGTGGGCCGCATCGGTTTACTGACCATCCCGAACACAGCGGAAACCGATGAACCAGTCACGGGTGTTGGGATCGGCACGGAAGCGTGCGGGCAGGCTGGCACCGAAGTCTACGTAGCTGTTGATGCTGCTGCGATAGACGCGCGGGCTGGTCAGGTCGTCGGGGGCTTCGCGGCCATCGCTGGCGTCATAGGGATAACGCTCGAAGATGGTGTTGGTCCACTCGTGAACGTTGCCTGCCAGATCGTAAGCGCCGACCCACGAGACACCTGCCGGACGGCTGCCGACATCGGCGGTTTCGTTGTTGGAGTTGCGGTCAAAGACGAGGTTGTCTTCCACGAGGTCGTTACCCCAGGGATAGAGCAGGCTGTCGGGGCCGCGCCCGGCGTATTCCCATTCGGCTTCGCTGGGCAGGCGTCCACCGCGCCGCACGCAGAAATCGCGCGCCTCAAACCACGTCAGGTTTTCACGCGGGCGGTTGTCGCCGGGGAAGTTGCCCGGCGCGCCGTACTGGGCGTTGGTGACTTCGGTGCGGTCAATCCAGAAGGCGCTGGTGAAACAAATCTGGTGTTCCGGGCGTTCGTCGCGGCGGCCTGCGTCGTGGCCCATCGTGAAGCAGCCGGGCGGCACCTGCACCATTTCCACGCCGTCGAAGGTCTGGACGATGGGCGTCCAATCGGCGTTGGACGTGACAGGCGTCGGCGTGGGGGTAGCGGTGGGGGCGGGCGGCGTACATGCTGCCGCGAGCAGTAAAGTGATCAGGAAAAGGGTGGTTATTCTGTACATAGGCTTTTGTTGGTTTAAAGACAGCGAATTTGTGATTATAGCTGGCGCGTTTGGCTAACCCCTATCCCCCGACCCCTATCCCCGCCAGCGGAGAAAGGGGAGAATTACAGGCAACCGGGGAATGATTGACTTGCCAGACTGTTATTTGTACACAGGAGTCAGCGATTTTTGGAGAGCGCCGCGCCGTTTCCTGACGATTGTCATATTAGAATCGTGAATCTGCAATACGAACAACAATAGACGAAATTCTAGCTGAACTGTTAGAATCCTGAAATCATCAACTTGGGGCTTTCACTTATGCTAAGTATTCAGCGTGAGGGTGCCTGATGATGCCAGTTAAGAATTTGCGCGCTGCGCGACCTGGTCTATTGTGGCACGACAATAGGGTGGATGAACGTTCACGCATGGCCTCACCCTAAATCCCTCTCCATTTTTGGGATTTAAATGTAAGGATAGACTTGCCACATGGAGAGGGACTTTAAAACAGGTGCGCGGCGGGGGCTGTTTGCCTCAAGATTACTGGCTGCATGAAGCGAAAGCCCGATAATTGTGGAGATGAAAGCACAATGTTTAAGACCTTACGCATCGTTCTGCCACTGCTGCTGCTGTGTGTCGCGTACCCGGCGTTTTCCCAGAACACGCTGGATGGTTCCAATTATGTCTGGGTAGAAGTCGCCAGCGGCTATGATAACCCGCTGGGGGTGACCAACGCGGGCGATGAGCGCCTGTTCGGTATGGAGCAGCTAGGGCGCATCTGGGTGATTGATAACGGTGAAGAACTGCTCGACCCGTTCCTCGATATTTCCGATTTGCTTCCGGCAGATGTTTTCTCCGGCGCATACACAGAGCGCGGGCTGCTGGGGCTGGCGTTCCACCCGAATTATCAGGAGAACGGTATCTTCTTCATTGATTACACCGATGTCGATGGCAATACGGTCATCGCGCGCTATCAGGTGTCAGCCGCCGATCCGAACGTGGCGGACCCGGCCAGCGCGACGACGATCCTGACGGTGCCGCAGCCGTTCGCCAATCACAACGGCGGGCAGCTTGGTTTTGGCCCGGACGGCTACCTGTACATCGCGTTCGGTGACGGCGGCGATCAGGGCGACCCGTATGGCAACGCGCAGAACCTGGGCAGTATGCTGGGCAAAATTCTGCGCATCGACGTGAACGCAGCGACCTACAGCGTGCCGGAGGATAACCCGTTCGTCGGCGTGCAAGGCGCTGCGCCGGAAGTGTGGGCCTATGGGCTGCGCAATCCCTGGCGCTTCAGCTTTGACCGCGCGACGGGTGACCTGTACATCGCGGATGTGGGCGAATGGCTGTGGGAAGAAGTGGACTATCAGCCTGCCGAAAGCACGGGCGGCGAAAACTACGGCTGGGAATACTACGAAGCGGACCTGCTGCGCGACCCGCAGCCGCCCGCCGCGCAGGTGACGATGCCCGTGATTACCTATCCGCACTCGGAAGGCTGTTCGATCAGCGGCGGTTATGTGTATCGCGGGCTGGAGCTGCCGGAACTGTGGGGCGTGTACATTTATGGTGATTATTGCAGCGGCAAAATCTGGACTTCGTATCTGACGAACGCGGGTACGTGGGAGACCAGCCTGTTCATGACGACGGGCTACCAGATTTCGTCGTTTGGCGAAGATGTGAACGGTGAGTTGTATCTGGTGGATTATAAGGGCGGCATCTACCGGCTGGAGGCAGCGGGGTAAGGCACTGTAAGAAGTTTACAGGAGTCAGTGGTCAGTAAAGTGGTGTCGCCAGCGGCTAAAGGGGCTTGTCCGGTAATGGGAAGACTCGCGTTGGGGATGCCACCCGTTCGAATCGTAGGGCACTGTGTAAAAAAGCTGAATCAGTTTTGGGAACGAAAAACGCAGAGGTTCGCCGCCTCTGCGTTTGTTTTTGAGCGTAGAATGGTGAATAAACGGTGAACCCTGAAAATCCTATCCCCTGTTTTGGGGGTGTCTGAGCAAGGGAATCTAGAATATTGTAAAATGTAACAAGGCACATTGTATTGTCATACATGTGTCACCATTCGTAAGGATGAGTATGAGCAATGCTGAGATTTTTTCACTGCGAATCCACGTTGGTCAGCGCGAACCATTCACGGTTCCCATCCTCGACGCTGTGTTTACCATTGGCTCCGCGCCGGAAACCAACCTGACCCTGGAAGAACGTTTTGTCTCGCGGCGGCACCTGCGCATCGAGGTGACCTCCGGGCGCGTCTTCGTGACGGACCTCGGCAGCCAGAACGGGACGCTGTTCAACGGCTACCCGATGCAGCCGCACCAACCGCACGAGTGGCGTCCCGGCGCAACGCTGTCGATTGCCGATACTATTTTTCTGGAACTTTTAGCCCCGGCCACACCGCAGGTCGTGCAGCAGCCGATGAACTTCACGCTGACGGTCTCGCCGATGAAGCTGCGCCCGAACCAACTGGCACAGCTTACACTGGCCTATACCAGCATGGGCATTGACGAGCATGTGTACTTCAAGGCACGCACGCCGGACAGCCTGCACGCGGATATTCAGCCGGGTGAAGGTTTCATCGCGTCAGGCACGACGCTGACGGCACAGGTGCGCGTGCGCAAGACGAGAGCCTTGCTGCGCGGCGGGCGCTTCCCGGTGTCGTTCATGGCGATTACGCCGACGGGGGACTTTGCCAAAGCTGACGCGCGCGTACATGTGCGCCCACGCTACGAACTGGCGCTGCTCTTGCTGCTGCTGCTGCTGCTGCCGACGGCGATTGCTGTCCCGACGGTGACGCGCATCGCGCTGGTGCCGACGGCGACCCACACGGCCACGAACACCGCCACGCCAACGG
Source organism: Anaerolineae bacterium (assembly GCA_046328675.1). GTDB lineage: Bacteria > Chloroflexota > Anaerolineae > Aggregatilineales > Phototrophicaceae > JACAER01. The sequence goes on along the minus strand of JAXLWC010000092.1, from coordinate 9,190 downwards.
AAACCAACACGCCGCGCCCGACCAAAACGCCAGAGCCGACAGAAACGGAAATGGAAGCGCCGACGGCAACGGCCACGCTGACGGCCACGCCGACGGAAACGGTGGCGCTGTACCAACTGGTGCGCGGCGTTCGGCTGGCCGGAATATGTGGTGCAGCCGGGCGATACGCTGTCGAGCCTGTCGGCGGCGGCAGGGGCGTCACTGGCACAGGTGCAGGAAGTCAACTGCATCAGCGACGCCAGCCAGATTCAGGCGTTTACGTCGATCTGTTTGCCTGTCGTGCCGCTGCGCCCGCAAAGCGCCGATGTCAGCATCGCGCAGGCCTGTGACCGCAGCACGAACACCGTGACCTTCACCGTGACCAACAACGGCGGGCCGATGGAGGCACCCGTCAGCGCGCGCATTCTCGACGGCTTCCGCAGCGACCTGATCGCGCCTGCCGCGTTCCAGTTAAATACGGGACAGAGCCAGTCGTTCGCGTTCAGCTACCGCACGACGCCCAGTTATTTCGGCAATGTGCAGTTAATGCCGTGGCGGATACAGGCCAGCACGGATTGTATGCCCGCGCGCCCGCCGGATAACCCGGTGATTATCACCGCGACGTTTACGCCGACGTTTACGCCGCCTGCGCCGCCTGCGGTGTTCACGACGAGCACAAGCTGCCAATTGATCGACACCTGCAACGATAGCTGTATCGACCCTATCCAGCGTTTCACCGTGACCAACGGCGGCGGCGCGATGAGCACGCCAGACATCGCGCGTATTACGCATGGCTATGAAAGCCCGCAGCTATGGGGCGCGTACAGCTTCCAGCTGGGAGCCGGGGCCAGCATCGACTTTGACTTCAACCACGACGACGCTGATTATTTTGGCCCCGTGACGCCTGCATTCCTGCAGCAGGGGTCGGTGTTGCACGGTTCCGACTGCGCCTTTCTGATCTGGAATCGGCGGCGCGTCCGGCAGGGAAATATGTGCCGTTCTACGCGGGGGTGTTTAGCGCGCCGTGAACGCAAAGCATGTGGGCAAGCGTGCGTGTTGACCTCACCCTAAATCCCTCTCCCCAGCGGAAACGTGTGTAGTGGCGGACTTGTGTGGCAGTGGAGAGGGACTTAAGACAGGTTCGCCGGGTGAGGCAGTTGGCGTGAGAAGGCAGGTGGTGAAGTGGGCTTTTGGCCTGCGCCGCCGGATAGCCGGATAAGGGATTTGCGGTAGACTGATAGTGCAACATTGATGCGCTGGCGCTGATGCACACAAACGGACACCACACATGGTTGATAATCGCCATAATCCACTGATTAGCTCCGCCGATCCGCTGATTGGCAGGACGCTGGAAGGGTACAAGTTCCTCAGCCTGCTGGGCAGCGGCGGCTTTGGTGCGGTTTATCTGGCCCAGCACCCACGCCTGGATTTGCAGGTGGCGGTGAAATATGTGCGGCTGGATGGCACCGCCGACGAACTGGTGGACGCCGAACACGAAATCAAAATCCTCTCCAGCCTGAAACATCAGGGCGTGGTGCAGATTTACGACGCCTTCCGCTACCAGAATTACCAACTGATTATGATGGAGTTTGTGCCCGGCGGCACGCTGGATGACCAGATTGAAAAGATCGGCGTGCTGGATATGGCGGCGGCGCTGGAAACGATGTCGCAGGTGGCAGACGCGCTGAACTATATTCACAATCGCGGCGTGCTGCATCTGGATTTGAAGCCGAGCAATGTGCTGATTGATCCGCAGACGGAACAGGGCTTCCCGCGTTTCGTGCTGACGGATTTCGGCATCGCGCGCTTTGTGCAGCCCAGCGGCCATGTGACGATGTACGGCGGCACGCCTGCCTACATGTCGCCGGAGCAGTTCGGCTTTGGCGACGAGAAACCCGACAGACGTTCGGATATTTACCAGTTTGGCATCATTTTGTACGAACTGGTGGCAGGCACGATGCCGTTTCAGGCGCATAACTTTGTCGAGTACGCGCAGAAGCACGCCTACGAGAAGCCTGCGCCGCCTTCGACGCACCGCAGCGGCATTCCCTCGGCGCTGGACGATCTGGTGCTGAAAGCGATTGCCAAGCTGCCGGGCGAACGTTTCCAGTCGATTGGCGAAGTCGCGCGCGGGCTGGCGAGTCTGCGCGGCTCCTCAGCGCCTGTCAGCATGGAAGTTTCGGTCAAGCTGATGCAGTCGGTGAAGCAGCAGGCCGAGAAGATGAGCGTGCGCGCCACCCGTACGACGGAAATGAAAGTCGCGGACAACGCCGGGCTGCTCGATATACTGGTCATGGCTCCCGACGGCACGAAATCCTCGGCCAGCTTCAAGCAGAATGAAATCATCGTGGGACGCTCGAAAGAAGCGGATTTGCCCCTCGATCAGAAAAGCATCTCGCGCAAGCATCTGAAAATCGAGCGCGAAGATAACACGCTGTACGTCACCGATCTGGGCAGCAGCAACGGCACGTACCTGGACAGCCTGAGACTGAAAGCGGGCGAACGCACCGTGTGGGAGCCGAACAAGCGCGTGCTGGTGGAAGGCTTCGTGCTGCAAAGCTCGACGGTGGCCGCCGCGCCGGAAGAACCGGTGAATACCACGCTGCGCAACACCGAAGTCAAGCGGCTGCTCGACCATCTGGAAGACCAGCGCAAGACGCCGCACCTGACGGTGACCACGTCGCCCAAAGTGGTGTACGTGGAGATGGGTAAGCCGCAGACCATCTGGATTTCGGTGCGCCCGGACGACGCGCCCAACGCCCGCTACGAGGTGCATGTGTCGCCGGGGCCGGGCATCGATGCGCGCTGGTATACGGTGTCGTCGCCCAAAGTCATCCCGTCGGGGCAGACGGAGACGTTTGAAGTGGTGATCGCCGCGCCGAGCATCGACGTGGTGGGCGGGCAGAAGTACGAAATGATTATCGAAGTTGTGGCCGACAACGCCGAGATTCCGCCTGCGGTACAGGTGGTTAAGCTGTCGGTGGTGCCGTTCATGCGCTTTAACATCGCGCTGAACCCGAACGAGGTCACCCATCGGCGGCGCGGGCGCGCGGGTGATCATCACCAACAGCGGCAACTACGCCGAGTATCGTTTAACATTCAGGTGCAGGCCCCGGCAGATTGAAGATCTGGTTCCAAAATTTTCGCAGTTGGAACTGCAAGCGGGCAGTTCAAGACGGTGCCGCTGCGCTTTAAGCCCGCGCGCGATGCTTATAAGGAAGATCGCCTGCTGTTCAGCGTCATCGTCAACTCGAAGGCGGGCATGACCGAGCGCGCCAACGGCAGCTACATTTGTCGACGCGCCGCTGTTTCCCCTGGCTGTTGATTCTGCTGGTGGGGGTCGTGCTGGCGGTGCTGATTAATTGGTTCGTGTTTAACACGCCGCCGCAAGCGCAGGTCGAGTATTTCATCGGGCAGGTGAACGCGCTGATTCAGATAGTGACAGGGCTGGTGCAGGGGGTGACAGGGGGACGATAGGTATTTTATGAAGCGAAAGACAGGCGGGCGCAGATTTGCGTTTAGCCCCACCCCAAGAAAGCCGTTAGCTCGTTAGCTGTTAGTCCAAGACAAAGACAAAAGACAGGTGGGCGAATGGGCGCGTTTGGCCTCACCCCAACCCCTCTCCAGCATGTTGGGGATTTGAGTGTAGTGCGCGACCACGGAGAGGCTTAAAACGGGTTCGCGGACGAGGGTTGCCGTGAGCAGGCGTTGGAGAAGGCGACGTTTTGAAGGTGGCTGTCTGGTGGAGCGTTAAAAACTCACCCTGTAAACCCTTAACCTCTCCCCGCCAAAACTTTGGCTGTGAGGGGATGATTGTGGGCGGAGGAGAGGGGCTAAGTACAGGTTCGCGGGATGAATTGCTGTAGTCTTGGATTTCGCGCGAGCTAACCACTAACGCCTAACAGCTCATTGCTAAGCAAAGGTCGATGACCATGATTGAGATTTATGCGACCAGTAAAAGCGGAATTTCGCAGCGCGCGCAGTTCGTCAGTGAGCCGTTTATCATCGGCAGCGACAGCAGCGCCAACCTGTGTTTAAGCGGCGGGGATATTTTCGGTTCGCATGTGCGCCTGCTGCTGACGCAGGACAACGAGGTGCTGGTGACGAACCTCGCGCCGCCCAACACCGCACTGATGGACGGCAAGCCGCTGGGAACCTTCAAGCCGAGCGCGTGGCAGCCTGCACAGCGCCTGCGCATCGGCGACTATGAACTGACGCTGGTGCTGGATGGCAGGGCGGCGGCGAGGCCAAGTCGTCATCGAAGTTGCTGACTTCGCAGACGGTGCTGCCTACGCGCCGATGATCCTCGAAGACTCGGACACGTCACCGATGGAAGCCACCGAGCAGCGCGGCGTTGTCGAAGCCACACGCCCGCGTACCCCCGTGAACCCGCCCGCCGCGCAGTCTACCCCGCGCGACTATCACACCGAAATCTACAAAGGCCCGATTTACGAGCCGCCGCTGGACACGAACAGCGTCGAGAACACCATGCCCAAGCAGTGGCAGACGGCGGGGATGCTGGGGGCGCAGTTGACCATCACGCAGATTCAGCTTGCGGCAGGCGAGCGCGTGCGTGTGCCGCTGTCGCTGCGCAACGACTACCCGCATAAGCTGGAACTGCAAACGCTGATTACGGGCATCGACGAGTCGTGGGTCACGATGTCGGAGCCGACGATTGTGCTCAGGCCGCGCGAAGTCAGGCTGGTGGACATGGTGTTTTTTGTGCCGCCGCCCGTGTATCAGGAACGCGCCGAACTGAATCTGCTGCTGGTGGATGTGAACCAGAGCGACATCCGCATGAACCTGTCGCTGTTCGTGATTTTCAAGCGGACGCCGGACTTGATCGGCAAGCTGGAACCCGCCACGCTGCGCGACGGACAGACGGCATTTCTGAAGCTGCAAAATCATACGCAGGGCGTGGCGCGCGTGTTCATCGCAGGCAGCAGCCCCTCGGCGCGCGTGCGGGTGCTGCCGCAGCAGAGCGAACTCCATCTGCCGCCGGGACAAACGGCGCAGGTGCCGGTGAAGTTCGCGGTGGACAGGCGTCCGCTGTTTTCCGGGGCGGTGCAGAATTTCAGCGTGTCGGCACAGCAGGGCACACGCGCGCCGCTGGATTTCCCCGGCAAGCTGCGCGTGCGCCCGCATATGTCATGCCTGACGGTACTGATTCTGCTGGTGGCGATTGGGGCGGTGATGGGGGCGGCGCTGCTGCGCTTTGGCAACCCGCTGACCAGCCCGGAGATTTTGAGCGTGTTCGCGCCTAATCAGGCGGCGGAAGCGGTGGCTACCCAGGCGGAAGCCGCGACAGATCGCCCATCCTCGACCAAAGAATCCGGTGAGGGGCGCGGCGGTGGCAGCGAGGAACCGACGCCCACCGAGGAAACGGATACGCTGTCATTTGGCGATTTGCTGTCGAACGATGAGCAGGGGGACGCGCCTGCTGAGACGCCGGACGCGGCTGAACCCGTGACGGTTGAGGATGTTGAACCTGTGGCGACGGAGGACATTGAGCTGGCCGCGCCGGAGCGTGCGACGCCTGTGCCGACGGCGACGGTGGCGGTAGATGCTGACCCTGTGCCGCCGACAGCGACGGCGACGCCTGTGCCGTCTGTGCCACCCGCGCCGCCCGCGTTTGTCGATCCGCGCCCGCTGGGCTGCGCGGCGGCGATTCCGGCAGGCTGGACGCCGTACACGGTGCAGTCGGGGGATAACCTGTTCCGGCTGGCGCTGAACCACAACACGACGATTGATGACATTATCGCGGTGAACTGCATGGTGCCGCCGAGCTACCTGGTGACGGGGCATGTGATTCTGCTGCCGAATCAGTAGTAAAAAGTGATGAGTGGTGAGTAAAAAGTGATGAGTGATGAGCAATGAGCAATGAGTAAAAAGTGATGAGGGATGAGTAGTGAGTAAGCAGTGGGGGGTGGTGAGTGAGGGGTTAGGCTCGTTGCAGACGTTCGTGGTGGCCGACGCCCGTGGCTAAAGCCGACTGGCTGTCCTTGAAAGGCTGTGAAAGTCCACTAAAGGGACTTGTTCGTGGGGATACCTACGCATTAAAGATGCTGAAGTGCGCGGGTTGAACGCCATGTGCAGCATTGTACATGAGTCATGAGTAGCGAGTGTTGAGTGAGGGTAAAAGGCGGGGAGGTTGAAGCGCGTTGCGCGGAGGGCAGGCGGCGGCTGTTGGGACTTCGTGCGCTCCTTGTCGCGCTGTATTGAACGCAGGAGATCAACCCGCAGCAGGCGTTGTGGCCTGACATGATGCTGGAAGGTTCAGTCTAGGGCAGTTCAAAGTGCATGAAGTCCTTCTCGCTGCGCCAGTTGCCACCCCAGTTAAAGCCCGCGTCCTGCAATGCTTCGATCAGTTCTAAGTCCAGATTGAGAAAGCCTCTGGCGGCGTAGGTGTTCAGCGTCGCGCGCTGGCGTTCAATGGCGCGCACAAGCTGCTTCTGGCGGCGGGCCTGCGGCGAACGGCGGTCTGCCTGTTCCAGTTCGGTCAGGCGCTGGCGCTGCTCCTGTACCCACGCTTCATTAAATAAGTCCTGAAAATCGGCGCTGGCATCGGACATCGTTTCGGCGTCCTCGCGCGTGCCCAGATTAACGCCCGTGACGGCTTCGATCACGCGTATCTGATCAGCGTTCATGACGTGCGGGTTATCGCGGGGGTTGATGTCCACTGCGCGCCCCATCGCGTGATTGCTCAGGCGGCCACGCGAGGTCAGGCGCGGGTTAAAGGCCCAGAAGCTGTCGATGGTGGGGTCAACGCCCTGCTGTCGAAGGGCGGTTTCCGCTGCTTGCAGAGGGGCAATCATGTCGCGGTGGGCGGGCGTGCGATGGCCGAAGAAGGTGACGCTGACGATGTTGAGCGCGAGGTACTCGGCGGGGTTGGCGATGCCAATATCCTGATAACGCGGGCGAAGCTGCATGTAGGACTCGAAGCCGTTGTGAAAGTAATGGTGAATCCGGCGATGCGCGTTCCACTCGTTACGGGCGGCCTGCACCTCAGGGTCAATGGCTCCGACTATATCATCGGGGGCGGTGGCCGCTTCCTGCCGCTGGAGCTGCTGCGCCTGCGGGGCGGCGTTCTGTCCAATCAGGGCCTGCGCGGCGCGGTTGCCGACCATGCGCTGTAATTCAAGGACGGCGGCCTGCTGCTGGTTCAGTTTGTCGGGCGGCGCGGTGCTGGTGCTGTCGTCGGCCTCCTGGTGTTTGGATGATTTGCGGCGGATTCGGCGGGCATACTCGGCAGGCATAGGAATTTTCTCCGGGTAAGGATGATTTTACGCTTAAGCAACTGCGCATAGATTCCCAACATTGATAGACTGAGCGTACCCTGTAATGGCTGTAACGTCAGTAACCTGTTCAGGGGAATCGCCTGATTTTATTATATGCCGTATGCTGGAATTAGAGGTTTTGAATTTCAAACCGAGGTTTTATCGCTTTCGGGCAGCTTCACCCTTGCGCTTGAGGCGTAACCACCGCATAGGCTTGCCAGACCCTAATGCCTGACTGAATACCAGGACGATTGAAGGGTGCAGGTGCAGCGTTGAGTACGGCGAGGGCCGGGGCCGGGTAACATCCCTGACCTTCAGCAGTATGATGACCGTGAAACAAATCAGAGATGAGGGGTGAACAGTCCCCCTCATCCACTCGCTGATAGAGACGAAACTGCTACTTTTTGTGGAGGACAGCCTCGATCAGGGCTGCAAATTTGTCGATGGCCATTTCCCAACCGGCGGCGGCTTCCTGTGCGTCATCGGGCAGACCGGAGTGCGTCATCACCATTTTTGTGCGTCCGCCAAGGTCCTGCAACTGCACGGTGATGACCGTGATCAGCGGAAAATCGCCGCTGACCCCCGGAACGGAGATTGGAACGATGTTGCCGTGCTCATCCGCCGGGCTTTCGGTATAAACCAGGCGCTGAGGGGGGACAATCTCGGTGTATTCGCCTGTCAGCCACATCTTCATGCTGCCATCCGGCGACGCCATGCACAGCAGGCGCTTGCCCCCCACGCGCACGTCCATTTCGGCGACGGGCACGGTGAACCCCTGTGGGCCGTACCAGTTCCTGAAGTGCTCCGGTTGTGTCCACAGTTTCCAGATGAGGTCTATCGGTGCGTCGAAGGTGCGTTCAATCCGCACGGTATCTTTAGAGATGGTGCTATCCGCCATTGTCACTCTCCTTGTCTTTTAGCTGGTCGATGTATGCGTCCATACGGTCAAAGCGCGCCTCCCAGATGTGGCGATACTGCTCTGTCCAGGTGGACACTTCAATCAGAGGCGTTACGTCGAGGGCGCAGGGGCGATACTGTGCTTTTTGCCCCTGGGTGATAAGCCCTGCGCGCTCTAACACTTTGATGTGCTTGGAAATGGCTGGCAGGCTCAGATTGAACGGCTCTGCCAGTTCGTTTACCGTTGCTTCCCCCTGCGCCAGCCGGGCTAAGATTGCCCGCCGCGTCGAGTTCGCCAACGCCGCAAAAGTCTGATCCAGTCTTAGTTCATCGCTCCTCATGATGTGCTTCGCTTTATTTTACTCATTGGTTAATTAACCTGATAGTAAAATACGATAATTTGTTCTGTTTGTCAAGCACCTTGCAGCATACAAACTGTGCAATGTTCCAGGCACGCGATGGTCAGTCCATGTCTGTGTATTGGGTGGCAAACGCGGGTGACATCAGGTTTACAAGGGTAGGTATTTTATAGAGCGAGAAGATAGGTAGCTGAACGTTCGCGTTTAGCCCCACCCCTAGTAAGTCGTTAGTCGTTAGTCATTAGCTGTTAGTCTAAGACCAAGACAGAAGGCGGGTAGCTGAACGTTCGCGTTTAGCCCCACCCCAACCCCTCCCCATTTTTGGGGATTTGAACAGAGGGAAAGGCCCGACACATGGAGAGGGGCTTAAAACAGGTTCGCGAAACGGGATGTTTGCCGTGAGAAGGCGTTGAGAAGGCGACGATTTGAAGGTGGCTGTCCGGTGGAGCGTTAAAAACCTACCCTTGTAAAGTGGTGAGGGGTGAGTCGGCCCGCAGCTAAAGGTGCGGGCTAATCCAAAAAATCGTAAGCTCGCTGAAGGAGCTAAAGGAATGAGCCTGGCAGCGGGAGTTGGTCCCCACACATTGACCCTGCTGCGCTTAACTCATTCGCTGCGCGGGGCAGAAGGGAGTAAGACAGGATCGGATTGGGCGCTGTTACCTCTGCGAAATCTGCTGC
>JAXLWC010000091.1:0-18730 GCA_046328675.1 Anaerolineae bacterium | reverse complement strand
TCCGATAGTCGCCGCAGTTCGATTCTGATGGGCAAGGTTGCTGATGTAGCGCCGCAGTATGGTCTGTACTTCCTCGCTAGACGTGCCGTTCAGGGGAATGATTTCGGTCACGCTCAATTCATTACGCGTGATCGTTCCGGTCTTATCCAGACACAGCACCGTCACGTTTGCCATCGACTCGACGGCGTTAACGCGCTGAATCAGGGTTTGGTGGCGGCTGATGCTGAGCGCCCCCAGAGTCAGCGATAGAATAGCAACTAGCACCAGACCCTGTGGCACGATGCTCGTCACAAAGACCACTGCGTTCTGGATAATACCGAGGAAGGGTGTCGCGTTGAGGAATCCCGCCAGGAAAATCATCGGCACCATGATAGCCATACCCAGCACCGAGACCTGCACGATAGCCGCAATTTTCTCCTGTGTCGGCGTCAACTGCCGCTTGTAGGCTTTGGCAATCACGGACAGTTTGTTGATGGTGCTGTCCTTACCTACCCGTGTGGCGACCATCAACCCCGCCCCAGCGATGCAAAAGGCACCGGAAAAAACCTCATCGGACTCATATTTAAAAATCGCGTCGGACTCCCCGGTAAGGTGTGATTCGTCCATTTCCAGCGCATCGCTGTGCAGCACACGACCATCGACCACCAGTCGGTCACCCGGCTCTATAACGATCACATCATCCTTTACGATTTGTGAACTGTGGATACTTTTAAGCTGACCATCGCGCCATACTTTTACATCTCGCGCGGCCAGCGCTGCCAATTGATCCAGCTTGCGTTTAGCGCTCATTTCCTGCGCCATGCCCAGCAGCGAATTCCACACCACGCTGAATCCTGCGAAGAAGACCGTGCCATAATCTCTGAACAGCAGCACGATAATCAACAGGGTAAACAGCACAATGTTAAAGACATTGAGCACATTATCGCGGAAAATTTGCCAGTAGCTGCGTCCAACGCGTGCCTTAAAAGTGTTGGTTTCGCCCCGTGCGATACGTTCCTGAACTTGCGCAGAAGTCAAGCCAGGAGGATTGGAATTTAATGTCAAGAAACCCTCTCAGTTTGCTGAATAAAACCCGCCAGGTTCTATGAAATGCGAACCCGTCTCTGATATTGCATTTCGCATTAAAGGCTCAAATGACCCTCGTTGAGGCTATCGGGAATCATACCGAAGGTTCTCACGCCTTATATCTGCTCTTTGACTCATCACTCGTTACTCATCACTTGTTACTCATTGCTCATTGCTCGCTGTTGGGAATCCCAGCGCCAACAACTTCTCTCCGTATTATATACGGAGCAGCGGCCAGTTTAATCTCAAACCGCCTTACATGACAAATCGCTTGGAGACGTGTGTGAAATATCACACGACAGGCTGTCTTTCGTCTCCTAAAATGTAAATAAGGACTTTGTCCAGAACTAGGAGGATCACCATGGTCGGCGCGCAGATCAATCAACAGATCCAGCCTCTCAAGGTACTTCCAGGGTTGAACAGTAAGCTGGAGTTATATCCTGACCGCGTAGTCATTTCGCGGACAGACTTTTTCGGGAAACTGCTCCCTGAATGGGTGGGCGCAGGGCACGAAATTCCGCTGAATGACCTTAAAGGTGTATTTTTGACCGAATCGCGTGGCGCAGACAGTCCTTGGATTTTGATTGTACTGACCACCCATGAAGGTCATCGCACCCTGATGGCATATCAACGGCACGACTACAAAATGGCGCAGGAAATCAAGAACCTTATTGACGACTACATTAACAAGAAATAGCTCTCCCCTCCTGCGAACAGCCGGGACGGTGGTGGAACGTGTTCTACCACCGTTTTTAAAGCTTCGGCGTTTCTCGTTGGGTCAGGCGTTCCAACGCATGAACAAGCGCCTGACGTGAGATAGGTTTCACCAAATATTCCGCCGCTCCCAACTGGTAAGCCTGGGTCTGCTGCTCGGTCACAGAAATGATCACAACCGGAATCTGAGCGGTGCGGGCATTCTGTTTCAGCGTGCGCAGCACATCCCACCCGCTCATACTGGCCATCATAATATCCGTCAAAATGGCTGTGGGGCGCAGTCGGTAAGCCAGTTCAATAGCTTCGCTTGGGTTGTGGGTTACAATAACCTGATATGTAGCCTCGTCCAGATAATCCCGTACTAGTTGCAGGGCCGCAGGGTCATCGTCCAGGACAAGAACCAGGGTGCGCTTGTCGTCAATCACTTCGGGGTGATCAAAGTCTAAGCCGACATCCTCATGACTGGGAAGCATAATACAGAAGGTACTGCCTTCACCGAGTTCACTTTCCACCCAGATAAAACCACCATGAAGCAGTACAAGCTTTTGAGCAATCGCCAGGCCCAGTCCTGTCCCTTCATATTCACGTACCGTTGAGCCATCTCCTTGGCGGAAGGCATCAAAGATGATCTTCTGGTTTTCTGGGCTGATGCCAATGCCTGTGTCACGCACACTGAGAGCCAGCCAGTGTCCATCAGGAACAATCAGATGTGCTGGCGGCATTGGCCCGGAATTAAGCACATTTCCAGCGACGATGGTCACAGGTTCGGCATTCACCGTAATGCTGCCCCTATGGGTAAATTTAACAGCGTTACCCAGCAGGTTGATGAGAATCTGTTTGATACGACTCTGGTCAGCATTCACGATGGGCAGGTTCGCGCCAATGTTCAGCATCAGGGAAAGCCCTTTGCTTTCCACCTGCGGCATCACATTGGTGACGACATCCTGTACCAGGCTGGACAAATCCAGCGGACCCAGCACAAGCTCCATTTGCCCGGCCTCGATTTTGGAGAGGTCCAGCACATCGTTGATTAACTCCAGCAGATGTTTGCCGCCGCGATGAACACGAGTGAGGCGATCTGTCTGTTTTTCCGTCAGTCCACCATACATGCCATTCAGCAAAAGCTCACTGTAACCGATGATAGCATTCAGGGGGGTGCGAAGTTCGTGGCTGATATTCGCAAGGAATTCGCTCTTGAGTTTGTTCGCTACAACGGCCTGTTCGTACAATGCCGCGTTGTAAACCGACATAGCGATTTGCCCGGCGACGGTCATAAGGGCTTCGCGGTCACCATTGGTAAAAAACCGCCGCGCACGAATGCTGTCCAGACCGATGCTGCCAATCACCCGATCCTGAGCGACCATTGGCGCCAGTAACAGCGAACGCAGTCCAACGCGTTCCCACGCTTGCCGTGAGGCTTCATCAATCTTTTCTACTTCAACTGGATTATTGACATCCTCAATAGCAATGGTGGTTGTGCCGTGAATCAACTTCTCAAAAATCGCATCTCCCTGTAATTTGATCTGGGCACCTACCACGCCAGTATCGGGATATTCAGCGACGACAACCCCATAGCTAGAGGTGTGCTGCTTATCGTAATTGTCCCACAGGACAATCCCGCAATGATCAATTTCAAACATCTCAGTCAGCAGTTGCGCTGCCGTTTTGAGCACCGTATCCCGATCAAGGATGGCGCTCACAATCGTAGAGATACGGTGCATGGAAGCCAGTCGTCGGGCACGTTTTTTCATGATGCGTAAGTTATCTTCGACTTCCGCGTACAGACGCGCATTTTCCAGCGCGATCCCGGCCTGCCTCGCCATCGCAAACGCGGTGGTTGCGTCCGTCTCGTTATAAGCATCAACCTCAAACTTGTCGATGGTTACCAACCCAATCACACGTTCGCGGAAGGCCATTGGAACCCCAATCCATGAGCGTGTCTGATGAGTGATTGATGCCGTGTGACCAGATTTCCAACCCGGATGTTCCAGAACGTTCCCGATAATGACCGGATTCTTGCTGTGATAGACTTGCGCTACCAGGCTGTTATGTGAAAAAGCAAGCTCTGACCGCAGGAATTCTGCCGGGAAACCGCGCGACGCTTGCACCACCATCCTGATGCCATTTTCATCATCCGAAAGCGGCAGCATGACCGTCGCGCAGTCATAACTTACCACCAGTTGAAGCTGATCGAGGATACTTTCCAGTACTTCCTGTGGATGAAGCGACGAATTGACAACCTGCGCTACATCCATCAAAGTGTCGGCAATTTTGCGGCGTTTCTGTTCAGCCGCCAGCAAATTGGCATTCTCAATAGCAACTGCCGCACTGTTGGCAAACGTCAGCATGACCTGTAAGTCGTTCTCATCAAAGGCGTCTGGATAGTTTGCCTGAGATGTGAGCGCGCCCACAACCTTTTCTTTGGTAATCATGGGAATACCTAAGAAAGACATCGGTTGGTCATCGGGCAGGGTGAAATAATCGCGCGTAGATTCACGCTCTGAGGGGTTACGCCAGAAAACAGGTGTAGACTGGGCAATCATTTGAGAGATTAAATCGTGGTGAATATCACATGGGCGCGTGGTTCGGCGTGGCGGATGTTCAGCTTCAAAAATGTACAGATCAAGTTTGCTCTGTTCAGCATCATACAGCGCAAACTGAAACACATCCGCTCGCTGCACACGCTGCGACGCTGAATAGACCCGGTTGGCTAGCTCCTCGATGTTGAGTGTAGCATTGACCAATAAGCTGACTTCAGTCAGTGCCGCCAGGTCTTGTGCCCGCGCCCGCACTTCCGTAAATAAGCGTGCGTTATAAATAGCGATAGCCAATTGGTCGGCGATAGTCTGCATTAACGCCGCGTCGTTGTCGCTGAACGCGTTCAGTCGTTCGCTGTCAACACATAACACCCCCAAGATTTGTCCGGCAGCTTGCAGCGGCATGACCATCTCAGAGGCTACTTCATTGACCAACAGCCCCGGATGGAACCGCCAATCTTTAGTCACATCGTTGACAATGGCTGGCAGTTTGTTTCGCATCACCCATGCGCTGAGGCTGTTTTCCACAATCGGTAACCAATTGTTTGTGGAATTTACGTCCAGTGGCCCTTCATAGCCATAGGCTGTCACACAGCGCAGCCCCGTCTGGTCATCACTGAGCAAAAGAATTTCCACAACGCGGTACTGGAATGCGCGTGAAATCTTCGCAGCAACGGTTGCGAGAAGCTGATCTAGATCGGCATTGGAAATGATAGCCTGAGCAACGCTGGCGGCGGCGCTCAGGCGTGCGTTCTGTTGGCTCAGCGAATGTATCACCACGCGCATTTCATCAACATCTGCGCGAGCGCAGAATCAGCATCGCCAGCATCGTATGCTGCAAAGGTGTAAGCGGGCGGTGCGTTCGCCGTTGTTCTGTGAAATTCGTCCTGCTCCGTCTAACCAGAGCATTCCGTACACTTGAGTCTCATAACGCAGTGGCAGTATCCACGCGGTTACATCTTGCCCTATCCCATTGACAGCATTTATAGGGGAAATCTCATATGCGTCTGCCCAGGCGGCCCAGGCGGCTGATTTGATCCACTGACGGATTTCTGGCGACATCTGGGGCATACTGTGCCAGAGATCAACGGTTCCATCAGTACCGAACAACCCGATTGCTGCCGGAGCGAGAAAGTCAACAATCTTCTCGGCGGCTTGCCCTGGTGTGGGAACATTCTGAATTTCTTTAACTAACTGTTGAAGTGAATCTAATGCTTTCATACAGTGACATTAACAACCCAACAATGATTCAAATTATTACAGAAAGCGCAACTTTTGACGATGAATTAGCGTATTTTAAGGGTAGCAATGCACATCAAAACGTGGAGTCAACAAAATGGACAGCGTACAAAAACGCTCAGGTGAAATATCGACAGGTGTCTTCCTTATCGGGTTGGCAATCCTGTTTATGACAGGTTACTGGTGGCCGGGGATCATGTTTGTGATCGGGATTTCCTCGATTGCCCGGGCCTTGGGTGAAGGAAAAGCATGGTATGCCGCGCAGGGTGGTCTATGGGCCATCGGTATCGGGCTGGTATTTGCCATTGGCTTTAGCCTCCCTTTACTGCTGATCATGATCGGCATCAGCATGTTGTTGGGTTTTCGCTTCAAACCGCCCATGTTTGATGACGAAAAGCGCAAAAACGAGGAATTCGCGTAATCGACCTCCATTCAATGTGGGGACACAGTTGTGTCCCCACCCGCGAAAGCTCACTCATAACGCAGCACGTTTAACACACGTTCACGAATAGCCACGCGCGCGCTTAGAAAAGTCGCAACCCACGCGATAAGAATTGAGGTAAAAACAGTACAACCACCGTAATGGTGGCGTCGCGAGGAATAGCCAGCGACAGTCCGGTACCGAGTTGTGTCCTGATGCACAGCAAAATTGCGCTTAACCCAATGCCTAGCAGGCCGCCCAGCACCCCAATCAGGCTGTTTTCCAGCAGCATGACTCGCAGCACGCGTCCACCTTTCAACCCAATTGCCTTCAGGATGCCAATTTGCCGCCGGCGTTCGAGCGTGGCTAAGGCGACTGTATTGGCCATAATGGTCGCGGCAGCCAGCAGCGACAGCAGACCTACCACTGTGAATTGCTGCAAACTGGTTAATCAAGCGGGTAAGCAGGCCATCTACAAAAGTGATGTCTAACGAAATCACAAACGGCATCACGGAAAGGTCAAGCAGCGCCTGATTGAGCGATTCCTCACCCACCTGCAGCACATTGAATTGGAAGTTCGGATCAACGCCTTCAAGCGCATCAGGGGGAATATACGCGCTTCCAAAGGTGGGCGTTAACTGGCTGGTCACCCCCACAATCTCAAAATCGTAGCTGCGCCCGTTGATTTCAATCGTCGCGGTGGATCCAGCGTACAAACTAATCTGAGTCGACGCAAATCCTTGAGCGACAACCATCACGCGGTGTCCGCGATCTTCGGGAGTCAGGTCGCGCCCTTCAATGAGCGTTCCACTGTTCAGATGAGGATTATTGGACTCGCGGGAGGTCATGGCAAAAGGCACTTCTCCGCGTGCGCGTACCCCTACACTCGGCCCGTTGTTATCTCGCCCACCGCGCGAAAATGAGGGCACTAATGACTCAACCTTCAGTTCGTCCACCATAGTCAGCGTCATCGGCAGAACGAAGTGACAGTGTCGTACTGAACGCCGTTCAGGGTCGAAAGCTGTCCTTCGAGAAGGGTTTGTGCAACATCAGGAGCCACGAAACTGCCGATTGAAAACACCATGACGTTCCCGCCCAGTGTCTGACTGAACTGGAGTCGCAGCATTTCACTTACGCCCTGACCTACAATGGCAATGCTTTAGTGTGAACATCCCGGCACTAAGTGCTAACAGGTGGTGGCGGTGCGCATACGGCGTGTGCTGAGGTTGCGCAGCGCTAAACGGAAATCGACAGAACCGAAACTCGGAAGTTTGCCCACGAGCCACACAATAAGCCACATGATACAGACCAGCAGCCCCAGTAGCGCCAGCGTGACGGCAACACCAATCATACCCACCACCCAATTGCGGACAATCTGCCCGACGATCAAGCCAATGCTGATGACGATGAACATCAGGGCGAACAGCGATTGCAGGATGCCCAATGTAGGGATATGGGTCTCGTTTGGACGCAGAATAATGGCTGGGCGCACGCGTAAGGTGAGCAGAATAGGCACGATACCAAAAATCATGGTAATGACCATGCCCAGCACGATTCCATACAACAGAGCGTCAGGGTACAAACGCCACGTTAACGGTTGACGCAGGAAGGCTTCTCCAAAGCTGTTGACAGCACGGCTGAGTATGATGCCGAGTACACAACCGACGAGGCTGCCCGCCACGCCTAACAAAAAGGCTTCCGAGAGAAACAAGCCGCCAACCTGGTAGCCCTTCAAGCCAAACGTTTTGAGTGTGGCAATCTCCTCAGTACGCCGCCGAATCAGCACCAGCATGGTATTGATAATGCCCACCCCGCCAATCAGGAGCGCCCCTAATCCCAGCAGCACGATAAAATCCGCCAGGACATCACTCACCTGCTGATAGGATTGAACCAGGTCAGGAGCAGTACGAATGGAACGATAGTCCGGGTCAGGCATCTGCGCTAAGGCCGTCTCAACATCCATGCTCGGTGGCAGAGCAATCGCGATGCGATTCGGGTTCGGATCGATCTGGAGGAGTTCAGCGTTGTCAATGCTGACATAGGCAAAGCCAAAAAACGAGGCGAAGATGTTCTGAATATTCGCTTCATTCTCGGTGGCGACAATGCCGCGCACAATGAACGTTTCAGTCGTGCCTGTGACGCGCACGCTGTCACCAACAGCGATATTTTCCGCATCAGCGAGGTTACGGCTCACCACAATTTCATTGCCGCCCGTAAACAATTCACGTATGGGTACGCCGTTTGGCTCCAAGGCCAGCATATCGCCCGTTGCAGGATAAGTTTGCGGGTCAATCAGAAAGATGCTGACAAACTGCGGGCGTCCAACCGCACTCTGATCAATACGTGTCACCTGAAAATTGCTCGCTTCGATATACGCGGCAATACGAACGTCGTTCTCTTCGGCCCAGGGATACATAGGTTCGATGTTGGCGGGATCGAACGTATTCCAGCGGCGGTTGTTCAAGGCGATGAAGGAATTATCGCTGCTTGAGGCCAGCAGGATGTCGCCGTGCAGACTGGTACGCACATTGTCGATTAACGAATCCCCGATTGCCAGCCCTAAACTGCGCAGGGCCACCACTGCGGCAACTCCCGCTGCAATCGAGAAGATCGCGAAGGTCGTCCAGCGGCGTTCACGATAGAGGTTGCGCGCCGCATAGCGCAAATAGAAAATAAGTTGACTCATTATTGTTCCTACACACAATTCCACTAAAATACGTGTACAGGTCTATGCAAGTTGCTAGGATAATATACAAGACTCGTTTCTGAAAGCCGCATTGCTGATCTGGCACGCCGATTTTGAGGAGAAAGCTCTTGAATCGCAAACAGTCCCGTGTCTCAATCCTGACTTATTTGGTTTCCATCGCCCTGCTGGGGGTTTTTGCCTTTGTCTTTGACATACCCGTTCTCTGGGCAGTAGGGATATTCTTTGTTCTGCTTATCATTGGATTGATCCTTGCGCGCAGGCAGGCTCCCCCGGGTAGTAACCGCCTGTTGCTCGGCCTGACGCTGCTGGCCATAGCAGGTGGGCTTGTACTGAACGGTGTTATGGCTGTTCGTCCTGAAATCCCTGAAAGTACGCCGGATGAAGTACTGAGTTTGCCTGCGGCTTACGACACCATAGGGCTGGGGCCGGAACGTTTCGTGGTCTTTTATCGTGACGATGGGGATACGCGTTTAAACATTCAGTTTGAGACGGTTAGCACGCTGGAAGGACACTGGGCTTATGAAGATGCCTGGGTCGATGCCGAACAGGCGCTGCGCGGAACCTATGACGCCGATCCTGTAGAGCGCCCTCAGGATTGGAGCGACACCATCTACACCTCTGACAATAATCCGTCTGAATCGGTTACCCCATCGTTTACTGTCGTGCTGCCGTTGGAAGCCAAACACCTCTACGACGAAGTAGACCTCAGCGCCCGCATGATTCTCACGTATCCTGAAGAAACAGGCAACGACGAATATCAAGTCCGTGAGCGTCGTGTCCGTCGTGAATTTACTCTGTTCGTGGCTTCCCCCGCAGATCGGGCGATACGTGAACAGTATGATACGTGGACCAGACGCACCCTGTTTGTGAGCGAAGGTGGGCTTCCCATCCTGCTGGATAGCGGCTGTCGGCGCAATATTCACGCTGTGGGGCTTAGCGAAGATACGGGCTTCGGGCGGCTACGGTATCATTTTGCCATCGCTGCTCGGTAAGCTGGGGGCTGTTGTATCGGACACCAGCCTGATTCCCAAGAATCAGGTGCAGGGCACGCTGCCGAAAGGCGTCATTATTATTGGCAAAATTCGCCCCAGTTCGCCTGCCGAAAGGGCAAGCTTACTTCCAGGTGATATCATCACCGAAGCGGATGGACAGCCGATAGACAGTCATCGTGCGGCCAAGCGAGTTGTGGAACGATGGAAACGCGGCGAAGACCATACCATGACTGTGCTGCGCGGACAGCAGAGCCTGCACATCTTCGTGCAGATGTAAGCGCTGTTTCAGGCGTGCAATTCTGACGCTTATAGATTTTACAACTGACAAGACTCCAGGATAACAATGCTTCGAGTTTTGTGTTCAATTTTCATTATCCCCAAAAACTATGATCACATACCTTCAGCGCGCCGCGCGTTTTATCCTCGCCCTGGAACTGCCAATCCTGGCACTGATGACCTTTGCCTTCTGGTATCCTGTACTCTATCCGCGATAACTGGCTGTGGCTGCTCTATCTCCTGATCCCGATTTACGCCGCCCGACTGCTGCTTTATCGCCGCTTGCTGACCTTGACGCCGCTGACCCCTTGGATGCTCTTGTATGTAGTTCTTGTCGTTTTCAATATCGGGCTGGGGCTGTACCTTGCGTCTGGATGGCGCAGCGTCCGCACCCTACACGCGTGGATGGGTGATGCTGGGGCGACCACCGCTGGGGCTGGCGATTTTCGCTGCCTGTGTCGAGTATGGCCGTGTGCATGGATCGATACGCGGCCTGATTACAGGGAGCATCTGGGCGGCGATGCTGTTAGGGCTACGGCGTGCGCGACGCAGTGACAAGCAAAGCCAAGCAGTTTGAATTTATCACCACCGCTCTGCCACGAATCGCCAATTTCCCGGCGCTGAAGGTATCCAATCCGAATGAGATTGCTGAGCCATGGCCTGGGTACTCCTGTTGATTACTGGTGTCGCGCTGTACCGCTGGCGTGACAGGATCAAGCCGCGACGGGATGATGTTACCATCGCCGCCGTGATACTGGGTTAGGGCTTTCTCGCCGTGCCGCGCGGGTGCTGTTGGGGGTGTTGTTGGGGTTAGCGTCCGTTGCTGGCTGATACTGCGGCGTTACTGGCGCTTTGTGGCCATTGGGGTGCCGTTTCGATAGGCGTGCTTCAGATTGTAACCATTGCGTTCGTCCCGCCGTCCCTGAGTCCGCCAGAAGGAGATGCAGACGACAGGGGTAAGCAACGTGGCTGTGCAGGCAGACGAGAGTATCGCCCCACGTCTGCGCATCTGGCAGGCGGCGCTGGATATTATTCGCGATTATCCACTGACGGGAGTGGGCATTTCTTTCCGCTATGACCCGATCTGTAGTCGCTACCCTGTGTCGATGAGCTGAACATTCTGGTCCATACGCATAATGAGTGGCTTCAGATTGGCACGGATTTTGCATACCGGGGATGCTGGTCTATCTGAGCTGGTATGTGGCGGCGGCGTTCACCCTGCGAAGGCATCTGGAAAAAGGGACGCTGAGGCGCGGGCTGTCGGGCTGGCGATAGCTGCGCCTGCTGGCGCACGCGGTGTTTGGGCTGGCCGACGCCATACCGCTGTCAGATCGGTTTGCGTTCCTGCACTGGTGGATGCTGGGGCTGCTGGGCGCTCAGTATGTCGTAACGGAGAAGCCAGCAGAGCCAGCAGTTCAGCCTTAGTCGCCGCCAGCATTCCGATCAGGCTCCCCCTAATGGCCAACGAGGCGCTGCTGCGTCCCACACCGCCACACGCCTCATTTTCTGTGCCGCCGCGTGGTGTAAAGCCGCGTAGCCCACAGCGATAGCAGAATGGCGGGCAGCCCGCAGCAGGACGCTTGCGCTGCAACCCCACCTGCGTTGCCTGTAGCACTCCATAAAGTCTGCACCGTGCCCACTGTCAGGGACAAGAGGAAGTTCCAGATAGGCAGAATGAAGCCCTGAATGATGTCGTTGACCAAGCCGCCACCTTGTCCCGCGCTGGTTTCCGGCGTGCTTGCCGGCGTGGTCTCGACTGTGACTGTCGCAGGCGGGATAATGACAGCGGTTGGGGTGATCGCGATCACCGGCGGGGTGCTCGTAGGCACCTGCTGACTAAAAAACCCCGGCGTGCCGGGATCGGGTGTTTCGGTTACTCTGGGTCGAATGCTGCCGCAGCCTGATACGATGAGGGTGACGATCAACAGCAAAAAACGCCTCTTCCGGGACATAAGCACTGCTCCTTAACTCCCGGTTCATTACAAGTTAAAAATTCGTTGGTTAACCCTCCCGAAACTGGGGGTTTATCAGCGCGGCGTTTAATGGACGACGAACAGCGGCGGTGGTAGCGTGCGCGGCGTTGTGCAAGTGATGGTCAGCGGCGGCACTGCGGTGATTGACCAGCCCCATAGCGCTGACGTAGCGAACCTGCTCCTCGCTTTGCGGAGCATGAAGGATGCTGGTGGAAGCACTTCGGCGGCCTTGTTCGTCAGGAATTCGTCCCAAAGCCCAGACCGCGCTGTGACGTACCGCCCATTCCTTTATCGCCCAGCCGCCTGCACAAGATGCGAAACACTGTTCACGTCGGCCAGCCAACCGAGCAGGATACCCGCACGCCAGCGCGTTTCGACGTTGGCATGATGCAGCGCGGCCTGCAAGGGCTGTATCGCCCGGCCTGTAACAGCGCTTCGGCGGCGGCGATACGCGCCGGAAGCGAGGCATCCGCCAGCGCTAACAGATGTTGTTCAAATGAATCAGTCGCGGGATTGACCCGAGCCGTAGATGATCTGGTGCACGCTGGATAACCACCAGAATATGCCACATTCTAATACAGCGGTTGTCAGAAACAGAGTTCATTTGAAACGCGGACGAAGCCTAAAGGGTAAGCCGAAGCGCATTTCCCTATTCCGCTGTATCAGTTGTCCTACGCCAATCTGTGAAGGATTGGGTAATTGGCTGCGAAAGTCCTCTAGGTTGGGCCGCGATGGGAAATGCAACAGATGTGCCGCACAGCGACAATCTGAAGCGCCAAAACGCGGCGCGATGACCACACCTGATAGCCGCATAAGCGCGGCGGCCCAATCATGTTCGGCAGCATCTGCGCTGGCGGCGTACCAGATTTCGACAATAGGCGCGGCTGAGCGCAGGTAGTCAATGTGCCAGTGTGGGCGCGCCGCAGGCAGCAGATGGTGTTTCAACCTGCCGCGCAGACCACCCGCACCAAAGGCGCTGCCCACATAACCATAAACGCCAGCAGGAAAGTGAAATGTCCCCAGCCTGCCCACTGTGAGCAGTGCTGGGGCATTTAAGCGCAGCAGCAGGATATACGTCCCCTTTTGTGAAGGGATAAAGCTCATATTCGGCAGCATTAGTCGGCGGCGGCGCTGACCTGAAGGGCTTCAGACTGGCTTCGGAATGTAGCGTAAAATCACGAACAGGGCCGCAATCCCATGACCAACGCTACCACGAACAACACCTCGTAGCCCACGAACTGCGCGATTGCCCCGGCGATAAACGGTGCCAGCAGGGAGATAACGGCAGACACCGTGTTGAACAATCCCGCATAGATGGGGCGCTGGTCGGGAGATGCATAGCCGATAACCCAGTTCTGATAACTGATGAACAGATTACTCAGCGCGCAAGCCCTGAAACCAGAAAACCCGAAATATAGCGGCAGCGGCCCGGACGATGGCTGCCAGCAGCGCACTGATAGGCAGAAAGGCCGCGACAGTTAATGCCAGCCGGATGAACAGCACATTGTTGTGCGCGCCGATCCAGGTGTAGAGTAATGCGCCGCTCACGCTGCCAATGGTCTGCATGGCCAGCAGTGCATGGGAACGGCAACAGTGCTGGACAAGCCAAGCTGAACGGTAGCGAAACCGATGTAAAAAGGGCCTGCCATGCTGAACAGGCTGGTGAACATGCGCGCACACCGGCGGCGCGGAAGCGTGGGCACATCAGCAGCAGCACATGACCCAGTCCCGGCAGAAATTCGCCCAGCGAGGGGGTTTTTTCGGCTGCTTTGCCGCCGGGCAGTTCATGTACAAACAAACCCGGCAGGATGGAAATCACAAAGAGGATGCCTGCCGCGCCGAAGACTAGCGCATAGTTGTTGGGGAACGCCGGCCCGGAGTCACCAAGGACGACGCCGATCAGCGGTGAGGCGGCAAGCATAATCAAGCCTGTGGCCGCTGACATCAGACCGAACATACGCGCACGCCAGCGGTTGCTCAGGCTGGTGCCCGTGAGGTCTGCCCAGGGGACGCCGACGATGCCATCGCCAAACGCGGCAATGCCGTAGCAGATCAGAAAGGCCAGCAGAATGAGTCCCGGCTGATCCTTGCCCAGCAGGACGGTGATTACGGCAAAGATGAGGATGACGAAACGCACCGGAATGTTGGGGCCAACGAACCACCACTTCTTGCGCTCGAACCGCACGATGTAGCGGGCAATAAACAACTGCGGCAGCGTCCAGCCGACATCAAACATGCTGGACGAGAAGCCAATCAGAATTTCGGAACTGGTGAGGCGGCGAATGAAATCGGGGATAAGCGTCGTCGGCCCGATAATGCCCATCGCTACTGAAAATAAGATGGCATCAATCAGCAGCACGACGAAATTACGACGATAAACTTTTTCCTGCTCAGTGGGAGATAACGACAGTGTGTTGGATTCAGCCATGATAACCTGGACTTTCGTAAAAACCTGTTCCATTGTGCATGAGCAAAGACGCGCTGGCAATGGCCACAGCAGTCAGTCGCTTGACATGGTTTTGTGTGGGCAATGCAAGTGTCGAAGCAGTTGCCGCGAAAGGTGACGGTTGCGCGTTGGTGTTGTATGATTTCTGTGCTATATTTTAAGGCGCAACACATTCATTGCTTGTTTACAGTACATGATGCGCTCATCAGGCAGGGGACAACGTGCCCCGCACAGGAGGATGCTTTATGCAGCAGGGCAGCGACAGCTTTCGGCTGATCGTCCGCCGAGGACCGCAGCCTAATCAGACGTATGACCTCAACAAGGATGTCATGACCATCGGACGTGACATCACGAATGACATCGTCATCAATGATCCTGAAGTCAGCCGCCATCATATCCGCTTCACGCGCGGCGCGGGGGGCTTCACGATGGAAGATACGGGTTCGACAAACGGGACATACGTCAACGGTCAGCGCCTCGTCGGGGCAAAACCCCTCAACAATGGGGACATGATTGGACTAGGGGAAACCGTCACATTAGGCTACGAGGTTGTGCGTGCAGGCATGGCCGCTGGTTCGAGTGCCGCACCCACTGCACAAAATCCCGTAGCTCCCTATGCGCCACCCGCACAATCGCCGTCTCCACAAACCCCCTCTGCCGCACCCTACGGCCAAGCGCAAAGCCCATACTCGCCACAAAGCCCACAGCAGTCGGGTTCGCCCTACAACCAGCCCGCGCAGCAGTCTGCTGCGTCGCCCTACGGCCAGCCGCAAAATCCCTATGCTGCCCAGGGCCAGCAGCCTGCCTCAGCTCCTTATGGGCAGCCGGGCTACAACTACAGCCCTCCGCCTGCCTATACGCCTGCCGGAGTTGCCGGGGAATACGAACAGCCCGAAGAAACAGGCAGCAACCCGATGCGTTGGATTGTAATCGGCTGCATCGGCCTGATGTTGTTCTGCTGCTGCTCCGTGATTGTTGGCGTCTGGATTATTGACTCGGCGTGCTTGTGGTCGCGTTTGCCGTTGGTGCCCGACATCCTGAATGCGCTGGGCTACTATGTCCAGTGCGGCGCTGGCTAAACGCCGTTAGAACAAGGCTAAAAAAGAACAAGGGGTGTAATGCCCCTTGTTTTGATTCCACGATGATGTTGTAGCGCCCGGCTGCCAGGCTTAATCCCCCGGAACCTTGTCGGCGCTTTCCTCTACCTCGACAATGTCCACTTTATCACGCATCAGGGAGGCGGGGATGAGCGCCAGCGCGCAGGTAATCGCGCCAATCAACCCTAGTTCCGCCAGCACTTGACCTGTGATTTGGGCGTAAGCCTCGATGGTACTGTAATCGAGGACAGTGGAGATGCCCCCCTGCTCCGCCAACACATTGACCCGCCAGAGGGCGATGGCTGTGAGCGTCGAGACGCTGATGGTGCCTCCGACCAGACGCAGCACAATCACCAGAGCAGAAGCGACACCGCGCTCGTGTTCATAAGCGGAGTTGATGACCGACGCGCTGATCGGTGAGAAGGTCAGCCCCAGGCCGATACCGATGATAATCATGTGAATCGCAATGGACAGCGTATCCACATCAATCTGACCAGACGCGCCATACTAACACAAAACCGACCCCAGCCGTTGCCAGGCCTAGCATCGCTGTCTTTTGCATACCAATGCGTTCCGTCAGCCAGCCTCCCGGCAGGGCCGCCAGCGCCATAGGGATGGTCAGCGTGGAAAGCAGCAAGCCGACCTGAAGGGCGACGGCGCGCAAATCCTCGCGATCTTCGGCACGCGCGTTGAGGAGGATAGGCACAATCACCAGGCCGATGAAAATACAGTACCCGACGAACAGATTGGTGATGGCTCCGGCAGAGATGTTACGCCGCCGAAACAGGCGCAAGTTCATGATAGGATCACGAACGCGCGCTTCGACCAGCAGGAAGGCGACAAAGAACACCGCACCCAGACCCAACACAGGCCCGGCGTAAGGCGGCAGCGGGGAGAGTTCCTGAAGGCTTGTGCTGGCTCCCACCTCCACGTTAGCACCGAGTCCAATCGTCAGGCACATGAGCGCGCCGACAATCAAGCCTGTGCCGATGAAGTCAAAGCGACCTTTGACGGTGTTCTGTGGGACACCACGCAGCGACCAGACGACAGCGCCCAATCCAATCAGCGTCAGGGACATTGACCCAGAATAGCCAGCGCCAGTCCGGGAAAATCTGTACGAAAATGCCGCCGTACAGATGCCCCGCACTCCACCCTGCCGTATCAATCGCCCCAATCAACCCTGCGCCGGACGTACGCGCGTAAAACAAATCGCCGACCAGCGCAAGGCTCACCGGGACGAGCGCACCAGCCCCAAGGGCCTGAATCACGCGCCCGATAATGATCGTAAGCAGCGCGACACCACCCGGGTCAGGCCGCTCACCTTGGAAGCGGTAGAGCAGATTATAGATGAGTCCGGCTACACCCTGACGGGCATCGGGGTCTACCTCGGCCACGAGCACGGAACCGACCAGGAAGATGAGCAGGCAGGCGATGTACACCTTACGCCGTCCCACGAGATCGCTCACCCGTCCCATGAACGTCAGACCAATGGTGTACGCCAGCAGATAGCCGCTGAGAATCCATGCCGCGTCATCCAAGCCAGTCTGCAATGGGAGTTCAAGCCGGATGATGACTTCGGGCAGGAATGCCGAGACAACCGTCAGGTCAAGCGAACCGATGAACACTGGCAGACAGATGAGGGCAAGTATCAGCCAGGGGTTCTGCGGCAGTGTTGAGTTTTGTGTTTTCTGAAGGCTCATGGCGCGGCTGTTGCCTCAGGCGTCATGGCTTCCGTTTCAACTGCTGTCGCTTCTGAAGTAGCATCTGCCACCACGCCAGCTTCAGGGTCGTCCAATTCGACTGGCGCATTAAAATCATAGATATCAACCGTCCAGGTGGTTGGCTCTGGCTCATCTTCGGTGACGGTTTCCGGTTGTGTCAGAACGACGCGGCGTGGATAACGAGTCTCACGCTCGATGTATAAATCCACGTTGATGTCGTTGTCCGACTCGATGAGACCTACCGTAAGTGCGGCGACCTCATCACCATTGGAAGTCCCGCTGAGATGATACACCTGCGTGCCGTCTTCCAGGTCTTCAGCCCCAACATACTGTGGATTTTGCAGCCCGGTAATCGCGCGCTCAAAGCCGCCGCCCTGCGCCTGAAGTGTGGAGGCATCAAAGCCGGGGGCAAAATCCACGTTTATCCAGTCCCCACCGGGAAGGCTCACCCACTGATTGGTCACTCTTGCAAACAGCCCGACATCAATCGCCAGCGCGCCGACCAGAACGCGGGCGCTGCCCTGCATCACATCAGGCGACTGAAAATACGCTGAGGCGCGCCGTACCTGCGCATCAACCACACCTTCACCAAGATTGACGGAGATGTAATAGGGCGCGCCGGACTGTTCCAAAGACAAGCGAAATGTCGAAACTGAGTGCATATTATTGTTGGCATCAGTCAACAACTGACTGACATCTGGCGGGGCGTCAGTGTTGGTACCCGTACAGGCTGTCAGCAGCAGTAAAATCAGCAGTAACGCACCGAGAAAACGGGGCATTCTATGTCCTTCCTTCGTTAGCGAATTTGTACCCATGTGCCGCTGTCACCGCCTGAGAAACGATAGACAGCGCCGCCGGGGGCATCAATGTAAAAAGGCGGCGTGAGGTTGTTCGGATCAGCCGTTGATTCAAATTGAATCGTGCGGTTGGTCATATCAATGTTATTCGTTGCCCAACCGATGGACGTGTTCCAGGTACCACTTGGCGCACCCGTCGCATAGTACAGCCACTGGAAAACACCCTGCGGCTGAAGCAGGCCCGTCGGCGGGACTACCGGCACAGGGGTCGCGCTGCTGTTCCACTGGCTGATATAGGCAGCATAACGTCCAGTGCTGACTTCCAGACCCATAACCTTGTTGGTGTTGTTGAGATTGATGTAAATGGCAACACCGTGCTCAAAGGTCTGGAATGCGCCTTGAACACTCACGGAACTGTTAGCTGGGCATTGGTTAGTGTAAGGTTGCGCATACTGGTCGCCGAAGAACCAAGAGACGGGGCACGCCACCGTAACCGTCAGCGAGCGCTGGGCGTTTTGCCCACCACGCTGCGCCGTAAGCTGGTAGATGACCACACGTCCGGCATTCCCCGGCACCGCAACGGGCAGTTCCCCAACAGCGGTAACGGAGAAGGTGCGCAGCACTGTCCCGGAAGCATTTTGCTCATCAATCCGTGTAATGTCCGATTCTGCCGCCCAGCGCAGGGTCACAGTGGCGTTGGCGGCGACGCTGTCCGCGCTGGTGGTAAATGACAGAATGCGGGGTA
>JAXLWC010000090.1:0-19081 GCA_046328675.1 Anaerolineae bacterium | reverse complement strand
GCTTTGCGCGAGATATCCATCGATTGATCCATCTCGTTCAGGAGTTTCTGCTGGACACGGGCTTTCAGATCCATGTAGGAGTTTTCGGTGCGTCCTGCCTGCGCGGGAGCGCCAGAACGTGCATCGGGGCCTACCATAGACTGTTTGCGCGCGCGCAGAGCAGCAAGTTTCGGGTCTTCCGGCGGTGGATTATCGCCACCGGAGCCACCAGAGCCGCCTTGACCTCCGGAACCGCCACCTTTTTCAATACGACGCAATAGCGACATTTAACGTTCCTCCACTACTTTACCCTTACTTGCGTCCGAAGAGTCCACCCATAGGGACCTGCTTTTGTTTGCCGGGGGTTGGCTGCGGTGTTTCGTCTTCCGGCGGGTTCAGCAGGTTATGAATATTTTCAGCAAGCTGCGTTAATTCGCGCAGCAGCGGCTTATTGGTGTCACGGTCAGAAGCAATCACGGGAACGCCGCGATTAACCGCGCTGAGGACAAAGCGTTCGTCGATCACAGGAATCTTCATGAAGACGCTGCGCTTGAGGTAATCCTGAATTTTTTCCGGTGAAAGTGTCGCGTTCTTGCGCTGGTTTTCTTCCCAGACCTTATTGAGCACCAGCAGCACCTTGTCCTGCGAGTAGCCCAGTTGGTCAAAGAGGTCAAGCACAAAGCGGGTGTTTTTCACCGAAGGCAGGGTGGTCGTACTCACCAACAGAATGCGTGAGGCAGCGTCAAACAGTTCAAGCACCATGTCATCTAACGCTGTATTGGTGTCTACGATGATAAAGTCGTAGTTTCCAGCCACTTTACGCAAGATTTCGGCGGGGGCCTTAGGATGCTGCCGAACGTCGTCGGCAAATTCGGGACGAGGCGGCCCCATCAACACTTTCAGGCCGCTGTTATGGGTCACCACGATATTGTCGAAGAAGGCGATGTCCAGGTCTTCGACATTAGCAACGAGATCAACAATGGTGGACTGGGCCTGTAAATTCAGGAATACATCAATATCCCCGAATTGGAGGTCAGCATCCACAAGCAGAACCTTGATCCCGTCTTTCATGAGACCCGACGCCAGATTGGTAGCTACCATCGTCGTGCCTGCGCCACCCTGCGGGCTATAAACGACGATAATGTGCCCGGCTCTATCCCCCTCACCACTTGCCGCTTTACCGGGTGTCTGCATGGCGATAGGCACCTGGTTCAGGGCTTCCACCTGTCTACGCATGGCTTCGTGCCCTTTGTAGACAGTGCGGATGGTGTTATACAGTTCGTCCATGTCGATAGGCTTGGACAGGAAGTTGCGCGCGCCTGCCAACATTGCTTTACGCAGATAATCGGTATCGTTCTGTACGGACATCATGATGACGGCTGTCTGTGGAACTTTTTCAGTAATCAGCCGGGTTGCAGTAATGCCATCCATATCGGGCATGTTGATGTCCGTCAGGATGATGTCTGGTTTAAGCTGTATGGCCAATTCAACAGCTTCTTTTCCAGTTCCGGCAGACCCGACAACCTTAAAGTCTGTTTCAAAGGCGAGCAGCTTCTTAATGTTCTCGCGCGCTTCTGGAATGTCATCGACCAGGAGAATACTAATGACATTCCCGCTTGGTTCTTGTTTAGGTGGCTTTGAACCGCTCATGTCCTTTTCCTAACTCTTACTACTGGCTTGGAACGGATGTCGCCGGGATATTGTTGCCGAGTGAAATCTGGTTACCGACAAAGAGCTGACGAATGCTGCGCACGGCTGGTTCGATGGTGTAGTTACGCGCTGTCGGCACGGTAATGTTGAATTGGCTCATGATGGTGTCCAGGTTGACCGCATCGGTGGGCACGGTGCCAAGGTCCTGCGCTGAACGCAGGGCGAAGGTAATCGGCATTCTGGCTTCCACTGCCCAACTGAGAATGACGGCATCCTGCGGGGTGACGGCCAGCGTGATGATGTCAGGACGCAGGTTCGCGGTGGGCGCGGCAGTGGCTTCACGGCGCGTTGCCGGGTCTTCAGCAGAGGTCGCGTCAGTGGTCTGTTCTTCGGGGGCTGGCGTCGGGGTCAGCGGTACACCGAGGAAACGACCATCGGCAGGGAAGTCACCGAGGTACATGACCTGAGCATTCTGGACGGTTTGCTGTGTAACCAGACGCGGACGCTGCGATTCTGATGCGTTGAGGATGGCGAGCGTGTTGAAGCCGCTGGCAACAGTGATACGACCGCAGATCGAGTCTGTGAATTGGACGCTTTCGGCTGTCTGGAAGAACAGGGTGTAGCAGTTTGGCGCGAGCGACTGGAAGACCTCATCCACATCGACAAAGAGCATCGAGAGGATGATATTCACACGGTCACCCGGTTGGATACCGTAAGCTACGCTGGTGATACGATCAATCGGGACGGAGATGGCGACCTGCCCGCTGGGAAGTACGGCTGCCAGGTCAGAGCCGACGTTGGCCAACTGTGAGAGGTCTTCGACCACCATGTCCACAAGGATAGGCTGTTCGACAAAGATGTCGGTACGGGCGATTTTGCCGACCACATCTTCAAGGCTGCGGATGGAGTTAAAGGGTGCAGCTTCAAGCGGCCAGCGGCGCAGTTCAACAGCATTTGGGGTAATGCGGAACCCGCGAGGCATACGCTGAACGGCAATCACGATTTCGACAAATTCTATTGGCGTAGCTGTCGGGAGTTGATCAACAGCCTGGTTGCCCCCGGTGTTATCTGTTGTTCCAGGGGTAACGTCTGTTGCTGGTGTACCGCCCCCGCCAAGACCTCCGCCCAACACTATAGCGATAACCACACCGGCAAGCACGATGATAAAGGCGACCACAATTAATAAACGACCACGTGGCATACGCTCCTCCGTCTTAACATAGAAATCATCTGCGATAAGGCAGATGGTTTGAACCGCGCAACTTAAATCTTGTATAACATTCGCCGCTGCTCTAAGTGTATTCTATTGGCTGTTATTGTCAAACAACCCATATCTCCTAATGACAGGCAGCGATTAATCATTAGCAGGGATTTCCATACGCACGACAGTCCCATTGGTTTCGTCACTGTTGACGGCGATTGAGCCACCGACCAGTTCAAACTTTTCCTTCAACGTAACCAGGTCCTGGGCGCGTGCATCCTGATGTGTTTCTTCGGTGCTGAAGATGGCCTCAGCGTTAAAGCCGCGTCCGTTGTCTTCGACGCCAGCTTTGATGCGTTCACCCGACATATCCAGCTTGACCACGAGGCGGGTTGCGCTGGCGTGATCGCGGGCGTGTCCCATCAGTTCCTGAATGCCGCGAAAGATCATAACTTCGCGGTGGGTCTGGAGGCGGCGTTCGTCACCATGAATCTCCAGGGTGGTTTCAATATCGTTCTTCTCTTTAAAGGAGTCCACGTAACGACGTACCGTCGGCACGACGCCGAGGTCATCGAGCATCATCGGGCGCAGGTCGAAAATGAAATCGCGCACCTTCTGGAAGGTGACGCTGGCGGCAGTCTTGAGGTTGTTGAGTTCCTCAGCAGCGCGTTCCGGGTTACGGTCAAACAGACGCTGGCAAATCTCCGCCTGTAGGATGAAGTTGGTCAAGGACTGCGCAGGGCCGTCATGCATCTGGCGGGCGAGGCGCTGACGTTCAACTTCTTCAGCCTGCACGACGCGCACAATGTTGGTCGCCGCGCCTTTGCCGCCATTGCCGATTTCATCTTCACCGGTATCAATGGCTGAAACGCCCTGAATCTTGCCCAGAATCTGTGAAAGCAGGGTTTGTTCCTGCTCAAGACTCTCGCGCGTGGCCTGGAATTTATCCAACTGACCGCGCATGGAAGTCGAGCGCAAGCCGACTTTCAGGGCTTCGTCGTATTTATCCTTGATGTCCTGACGTGGAATCGTATCGAGATTATCCTGTACAGCGCGCAGATCGACAGCGATGTCACGATAACGGTCTTCTTCACGCTGGACGATTTGCTGTGTCTGGCTAATCTGTGCCTTGATCTCCACCAGTTTTGCTTTAATCCGGCTCATTTCCTCGGTGATCAAGGTCACCAGTTCTTCTTTAGGATCAGCAGCAACTTGTTGTCTGTTCATAGTCCCATACCCTAGCTACTTCCGAAGTCATTACCTTGTATGCGAACCCAGCCGTGTCGCAGTGCGGTAACCGCAGCTTGTGTTCGGTCTTCGACATTGAGTTTCTTTAAGATGGAGGTCATGTGATTTTTGACCGTTTGCTGGCTAATCCCGAGTTTGGTGGCGATTTCCTTATTGCTTAACCCATGAGTGACGAACTCCAGAATTTCCATTTCACGCGGGCTAAGCGGCACGAAATGCTCATCAGGGTCAACCATGTAGGGACCGGTCATGGCTTCAATATGCGATTGGATCCAACTTTCGATTCCACGCTGATCCATGCGTTCTTCGTCAACGATGTACAAGCCTGTGGCGACATCGCGAATGATGGCAATCAGTTTTTCAGGGGTAATGTCTTTAGCACAATAGGCAGAAGCCCCCGCACGCATGGCGTGAAGCACCTGTTCTCTGTCGTGATAACCGGTGAGCATGACCACCGCCACATCTGAGTGTTCAGCTTTCAACTGCCGTGCAACCTGCATCCCGTTCATCGTCGGCAGGCTTACATCTAACAGTACAACATCAGGTTGCAATTCACGCGCCAGTTGCAGTGCTTTTTCACCGTCGTCGCTTTGACCGATCACCTGTAAATCTTCTTCAAAGTCCAGCGCTTTTTGGAGTCCATCGCGAAACAAAGGGTGATCGTCCACAATGAGAATTGTAGATTTTTGTCGAGTGCGACTTTCCTCGCGGTTATTTGTCATAAAGTCGCGGCTAACTGCCCAGCACAATCTAACGCCGCTGCTCCTTTCGCGGGTACTATCACATTATAACTTTAAACGAATTAAAGCGAAAAAACATTTATTCTTCTTTAGCGACTCGCTGAAGCGATGGGCATTGACAACCTCTACACCTGTTTGGCAGTATAACATCGTATTTGAAAATACCGCAAGAAAGCGAGTACGCAGCTTGGAACGTATGACCCACGATGGGTTGGTGTATTACAGGTTCAGCATGTGGGATAGCCTGCCTCATGGGGTGTTCACACGTCTGGGGGGTGTCAGTCAGGCGCCCTGGGCCTCGCTGAACATGGGGGGCACAGTAGGCGACGATACCCAGGCGGTACGCCACAACCATGATCTGATGTACTCGGCGCTAAAAGTAGACACGACGCGCTGCTGCACGGTGTGGCAGGTTCACGGCGTAGACACCGTGATTGCCGATAAGCCTGTGCGCGGCAGACGCTGGCTGGCGCTGGCCGACGGCATGGTGACGGATCGCACGAATACCCCGCTGGTGATGCGTTACGCGGATTGTACGCCGCTCTTTTTCCTTGACCCTGTAAAGGGCGCAATCGGCATCGCCCACGCAGGCTGGCGCGGCACTGTCGCCGGAGCCGGTGCCAGTGTGGTGCGCACGATGATGCAAGCCTACGGCTCCAAACCCGGTGACATTCAGGTGGGGATTGGCCCCAGCATCGGCCCGGAGCATTATCAAGTGGGCGAAGAAGTTGTTGAGGCCGCGCGCGCCTACTTTGGAACTATCGAGGGCATTATTCGTCGTGACCCACGCGATGGAACCGCATATTTCGATTTGTGGACAGCAAACCGTATCGATTTGGAACGGATGGGTGTTCAACATATAGAAATCGCGGAGATTTGCACCGCCAAACATACGGACGAATTTTACTCCCATCGGGCGGAAAAAGGCCGCACAGGGCGTTTTGGCGCGGTCATTTCATTATGACACTAGTCGATCATCTTCATCAGGTTCAGGAACGCATCGCCGCCGCCTGCGCGCGTGCCGGACGGGACCCGTCGCAGGTCACGCTGGTCGCGGTGAGCAAGACACATCCTTTTGAGTTGATTCTTGAAGCAGTGGCGGCAGGTTTGCAACATTTTGGCGAGAATCGCGTAGAAGAAGCTGCGGTGAAGATTCCGCAGGTGTTGTCCCAGACGGACAAGGCGCTGCGCTGGCACATGATCGGACACATCCAGAGCCGCAAAGCCAGGCTCATCCCGCCGCTGTTTGATGTCGTGCATTCAGTGGACGACTACAAGCTGGCGGGCAAGCTCTCTGCGACAGCGGTTGAGGAAAACAAAGTCCTTGATGTGCTGCTGCAAGTGAATGTCAGCGGTGAAGAAAGCAAAAGCGGTTTCAACGCCGTCAACTGGCAGGGCAGCACAGAAGTACGCGAACAGTTGTGGCGTGAAGTGCAGCAGGTGCTGACGCTGCCGAATTTAAAGGTGCGCGGTCTGATGACGATGGCCCCGATTGTTGAGGACATGGAACAGACGCGCCCGGTCTTTGCCAGTCTGGCGGCGCTGCGGGCTGAACTCAGCACGTCGCTGAAGATTGTTTTGCCGGACTTAAGCATGGGCATGACCGACGATTTTCCTGTCGCAATTGAAGAAGGTGCAACGCTAATTCGTGTTGGTCGCGCCATTTTTGGCGAACGACTTTAAGGAGATTGAGAAGTAATGAGTGCAATCGTTGGGCTAATCACTATCCTGTTGTCGCTGTTTCAATTGATTTTGCTGGCGCGCGTTCTCCTGTCGTGGTTTCCGAATGTTGATCGCAGCAGCCCGATTATCCAATTCATCTTCGATATGACAGAACCCATTTTGCGTCCCATCCGCGAGATTTTGCCGCAAACGGGAATGTTTGATTTCAGCCCGCTGGTCGTTCTCGTCGTTATTCAACTGCTGATGACCGTATTGCGAGTATTCTAGACCTAATCCGCTTGTCTCAAAATGAGGCGCGTGTTACGCTATAGATATATTCAAAGCAAAACTTGCCTCTGAGCAGATGAAGGGGTTTTTGTATGAAGCGTAAATTTGAAATCACCGACGCGAAAGGTGGCGCTGCGTTTACAGTACGTGTCGTGACTCGTTCGGCGAACACAGAATTAGCAGGAATCCAGGAAGACGGCGCGCTCAAGATTCGCCTCGTGGCTTCTCCCGCTGGTGATCCCGCCGCGAACAAGGAACTGGTCGATTTTCTGGCAGGACATCTGGGTGTCGCCGCTGCGAAAATCGAAATCGTCGCGGGCGCAAACGGGCGTGATAAGCTGGTCAGCGTCGAAGGCGTTTCGACGGCAGACGTGGAAGCCAAGCTCAATCCTGAAGGTTAATGAATGCGGCTCGTCAACCTGAGGTGGGCGACAGCGGGGCTTGCGCTCGCGATAGCAGCGTGTTCAGCACCAGCACCTACGGCTACTGCGCCCACTCAGGTTTTGATTCCGGCCCCGCCCACCAGCACAGCAGTCACGGCTACACCTTCCGAGACTCCCCCTCCTATTCTCGCGCCAGGCGACATCGTCAACCCTGAGGCCACGCCCATCGCGGAAGACCTTCAGCCTATCGTGCAGCAAATCATCGACGATCTGGCATCCTCGATAGATGTCGATACTGAATCGATTCAGGTTGTGCGGCTGGAATCGGCGTTCTGGATGACCGATGAGCTTGGCTGCGGTGCGCAGAGTACGCAGGCAAGTGAACGCGGCGAAGGCTATCAGATTATCCTGTTCGCGAACAACACCTTCTATGAGTATCACACGGCAGGCAGCGAACGTTATCTGCGCTGTGAAACCATTGATCCGACAGCGGCAGCAACACTGGCAGTAGGTATTCTGCTGGAGGTTGATCCTGTTGCGGCGGAACTGGTGCTGCTGGCACAACAGCGTGTGGCGGCGGAACTTGACCTGCCGCTGCGGCGTATCCGCGCAGTCGATGTGCGTCAGATACGCTGGACGGACAGCAGCTTAGGCTGTCCCCAACCCGATCAGTCGTATACACAGGTGATTACTGAAGGCTACCGGATTGTGGTATCGGCAGGCGACCAGGAGTATATCTTCCATTCTGACTTTGATCGCCTGCTGTTATGTGACCCGGAACGCGAACAACTCCCTGAAGATTAGACATCAGGACGGGGACAAAAGCGGTTCCCCGATGTACATCTGCAAATCGCCCAACGCGCGGTGCGCCGCCGCCCGCACATTTTCCTGACGGTCTACGAGCGCGGCGTACAGCGGATTGATGCTGTCGACGCGGCCAAGCTGTCCCAGGGCAATCGCGGCCATCGCCTTGATTTGCGCGTCCCCTTCCTGTAACCCCTGCGCCAGCATCTGCTCGCCCAGTTCGGGAGAGGCCAAATCCTGCCCACGTTTCGCGGCCCATGTTTCCAGCCAGGGTAGTTCGTTGGCTGGCGGATACTTCGTCGGGCCGTTGGCCTCTTTATAACTCATCTGCACGAAGGCTTCCTGCGCCGCTGAGCGTACATACCACTGCGAGTCGTCAAGGAATGACTTGTAAACCGCAACCAGCGCCCAGTTGGTGTTGATACGGCGCAAACCAAAGACCGCCGCGCGCCGTACTGCCATATCCGCGTGGCTGATGGCATCATACAAGACGGGATAACCTTCTTCTGGCAGCGCGGCAAAGGCTTCGGCAATCGCCTTACGAAGCTGTTCCGAACCGCTGGTTAAGGCAACGGCCATCGCTTCCAGGGCTTCATCGCTGCCCAGCGCACCCAACGCTAAGCCCGCCGCCAACTGCACATCGCCCATTGAGTCTTGCAGCATCGTCTGGAGTTCGGACAATCCGGCGGGGTCTTTGAGCGCGCCAATGCCCAGGCACGCCAGGCGCTGTACATCTGGGTTGGCGTCCTGCGCCGCACGCTTGAAAATATCGAGCACCATGCTGTCGCGCGTACTGATTAACGCTGCGGTGATGCGTTCACGCAGCAGCGGGTACTGATTCTGGGCGGCGAGTAAGTTCCCAAGCTGATTAATGATGCCGCCGCGCCAGGTAATATCAAGTGGCGCATGGGCCAGCCACGACGAAACCTCCAGCAAATTGGTTTGCAGTACGTCGCTCGGTTCGGAGAGGCGCGCACGCACCGCAGGCTCCAGATTGGTATGCATCGCGGCATAGGCAAAGGCGCGATTCCAGCGGGTATCCAGCGCTTTGTTGGCCAGTTCCTCCTCAGTCAGGTCTTTCAGATTCAGGCTGGCAAGATAAGCCGTCAGCAGCGGATAACGAAGCTGGTAACGTTCACCGCGATAGCGATTCACAAGTCCGGCGCGACGCAGCATCCGCAGGAAACGGGCCTGCGCACTGGCCTCCTCACGCTCTTGGGCTTTTTTGTCCTTTGTTTTTCCTTTGGCTTTTTCAGCTTCCGCCTCGACAGGAGCAAACAAATCGCCTAGCAAAGCTTCCATGCGCACCTGGGTGATGAAACCATCTTCCAATTGCAGCGCGGCAATACCCGCTAACTGCGGCAGGACAACGCCGATGGGCTGATCTTTAGGCAAGTGGCGCGAAATGTAGCGGCGGAGCCAGCCTTCGGCGCTGGTAGCGTCTTTGTCGTCGGCGTATATTCCCCAGATTTTAAGCGTGAGTTCAAAAGGCGTCAGGGCACGACTCTGCGTCAGAGCGCGTCTGATGCGGCTTTCGTCGGGGGCAGAGGCAGGCTTGCGCCGCGTACCCGCAATATAGGGGTAGGCTTTGGCCCATTTAGCGGCGGCGTGCTCAATATCAATATCTGACCAGGGACGCAGGAAAACTGGCGTGAATCCCAGGTGGGAAAGTGTGCCGTATCCCTGCGGTGAACCCACCACGATGAAGTAATTCTCAGGGTATGCTTCCATCAGGGCTTTGAGCCATGCCAGCTTAGCCGGGCGTTCCGCTTCAGGAATCTCATCGCAGCCATCAATGAGCAAGGCGGCCTGCCCTTTGCCCAGGCGTTTGTAGATATACAGGGGAACGCTGCTCCCCGTGACACGTCCCAGTTGGTGCTGCACGGCGCGTACCAGCGGTTCAGCCGGATCAACCTTGGTGCCAAACTCCTGAGCGCTGACCGTAACATTCGCCATGTGCAGGTAGAAGGGTATCAGCCGCCTGAACGCCTCAATGCGCGTCTCGCCTAAGCTGGCTTCTGCCTCGGCGATGTTCAGCCCTTTTTCTTTGGCGAGGCGTTCTTTAGCGCGCTCCTCGGTGCTCACACGTTCTTTAATGCGTTCGGCACGATTTTCTTCGTCCAGCGCCGCCTCTTCAGCCGTCAATCGTTCCTGAACACGATCAGGAGGGGGTTGAAAGGTTACTTCTCCCAGACTCCAGAGGACAAGCGCCTGCAAGGCTGTGGTACGGCCACTGCCTGGCAGTCCTAAGATGGCGATCTTGCGCTCCCCGGCGACCAGTTCTGCCAGCGAGAGCGTTTCGATGTTATACGGAGCATGGAGGTAAGGATGGTCGAAAACACGCGGCACAACCCGGAACACGCTTCGGGTGACTTCTTCACCTACGCCTATCAATTCCGGCGCAGGAATAAAACGGGGTTCGACCAGGATGTCGGATAATGGGACAAGCTCGCCTGCCAGATGCGAACTCTGACAGAAGTCAGCCAAATCCCCCAGATAACGGCCATCGGCACTGCGCGTCACATAGTTACGGGCAGTTCTGGCCTGTCCGCGCACGCCTTCAACGCCCGCGCTGATGTAGGAGCGTACCCGATAAACACCATAGGCTGTAGCCCAACCGGCCAGCAAACCAATGCCGAAATTCTGAAAATCGAAACCCATCGCTTCCTCCTTACTCAGCCCACATACACAAGGATGCGCTCACAACTCGTACAGTACACCAGTTTTTGCGCTTGCCGCACCTGCTGCGCAACGGCCATCGTTTGTTCGACCCCACATAACGAGCAGCTATTTCCTTTCATCAGGGCCACGGGCTGACTGATTTTTTTCGCGCGCATGGTGCTGTAAACGCGCAGAGCCTCAGCGTCTATGCCTTTGGCGGCTGTAGAACGCTGTTCCTGTAAGGTCTTGACCTCTGCCTGAAGCGCAGCCTGTTCGTGTAGAAGCTGCTCATGTTCCTGTGCGCTGGTCTGCTGTGCAGCTTTGAGCTGTTCCTGTGCCGCAGTTAAGCCAGCCTCAGCCGATTCAACATCCATCATTAAGGATAGGAGTTTATCTTCAAGCTCGGTGTGCCACTTTTTGAGGGCGGCGATTTCATTCTGCATATCCTGCATCTCTTTGGGGTTGCGCACGCGCCCGCTGTAAAGCTGTTCTTCGGTAGCGGCAGTTTTACTCTGATTGCTTTGAAGCTCAAGTTCAAGGTTGCGGGTTTTGTTATGCAGGGGATGGAGGGTATTTTGCGCTGCGTTGAGGCGTTCCTGAGCCTCCGCTACAAGATGGGAATCATTGAGTGCAGCTTCAAGCACTTTGAGACGCTGTTGTTTCTGCGAGAGACTCACATCAATAGTTTGAAGATGGTAGAGCGCTTCAGCCTGAGACATTTATTGGAAAGCCCTCTCTTAAGCGTTCTTAATTCGATTTCGAGTTACAATCTACAGGTCGATTCGGATTTTGAATTCGATGTTATATTTAACCAGTATAGCGAAGCAGATGGTTCACAACCACAAATCCGGGGACAATCATGCAATCACGTTACACTGTACATATTATTCCTACTGAATGGCGTTGGGTGATTTTTGTCGGAAGTGGATTGGTGCTGCTCGCGTTTATGCCATTTCTGTGGGCTGCACTGAGTAACACAGCGCAGAGTAACTGGCAGTTCATGGGCATGATTGGGGTGAACTACCGCGATGGCGCTACCTACCTTGCGAAAATGCTGCAAGGTATGGAAGGCAGCCTCCTGATTCGCTTTCTGCATACGCCCGAACCCCACAATCCCTTCTTTCTGGTACCTATTTATCCTGTATTGGGGCAAGCGTCACGCCTCACAGGACTTCCCATTATTGTGATGTATCACATCGCGCGCGTGGGCACTTCGCTGTTTATGTATCTGGCAATTTATCAGCTAGGGGCCACCATCTGGATGCGTGTGCGCACGCGGCGTATCTTCTTTATGATTGCCTCGGTAGGCGCAGGATTCGGCTGGGTATTTACGCTGCTGACCGGGGACACCTCTATACCGGACATTTCCATACCCGAAGCCTTTCCGCTGTTCAGCACCTACGTTAATGTCCACTTTCCGCTGACGTTGGCCTGCGTGTCGATTCTTGCCAGCGTATTTATCAGCGCGTTTCGTCCGGGGATGGACGAGAATCCGGGCATGACCAACGGCGGTTTGCTGATCGTGGTATTGACTTCCATCCTTGGGGTTCTATATCCGCAAACCCTTGCGCCCATAGGAATCGCACTGCTGGCGTTGACAGGCTTGCGTTCCTTCCGCGCTCGAAAATTCGATACGCATGTTTTCTACTGGACACTGGCTTTGCTGCTGACAGCGGTGCCCTTTGCTCTTTATTATGTCGCGGTAACTGCGTCTAACCCCATCGTCGCCGAATGGAATCGACAAAACGTAACCCTGTCGCCTTCACCGCTGGCGTTTGTCGTCGGCTTAGGTCTGCCGCTGATTATCGCGATCCCTGCGATTTACCGTGCGCTGCGGCGCTTTGAGGCTGATGGCGACCAGTTCATGCTGTTGTGGCTGGTTATGGTACTGATCGCCGTGTACCTGCCCACCAGTATCCAGCGGCGCTTTGCGGCGGGCATTATGATTATCATTGCCTATTTCGCGACCCGCGCTGTAGAGGACTTCTGGTTCAACTACGTTTCACGACGCTGGCGTCGAAGCCTGTTTGTGATGGCTGTTCCCGTGATGGCCTTCAGCGAAATCTTCACCCTGGTCATTCCGGTGATTCCCGTGCTGGTAGGCAACTTTCAGGCTGCCGCTGGCATGATGCTCGAACGCGACTATCGGGCTGCGTTCGAGTGGCTCAGCGCGAATCGTGCCGATGGAGATGTCATCCTGGCGTCGCCCAATGTGAGCCTGTGGATACCAAGCTGGACAGGGCAGCAGGTCGTGTACGGGCATCCGTTTGAAACCCTGCAAGCCGCCGAAAAGGAACAGGCGGTTGTGGCGTGGTTCACCAGCAGCACAGCCGAGGACTGCCAGCGCCTGCTTGCAGGAGCGTACAGCTTTTCAGGCGAGTATCATGTGCGTTATGTGCTGGTCGGGCCGGAAGAACGCATCATGGGAACGGACCCCAACACGGTAGAAAGCGCCTGCCTGGACAACCTCGAAGTTGTGGCGCAAATCGGAGATGTCACAATCTATGCGCCTTAAAGGACTGCTCGTTGGCGCTGGAGCATTCCTGCTGTTCATCATTATAGGAATGCGTCTGGATGGCTTACCCTTTATTCCGCGCACGCTGTTTTCCGACGCAGTGATTTCCCACTATCCCAACGCCCTGTTCCTGCGCGAGTCGATACTGGAACAGCATACCTTTCCGCTGTGGCGCGAAACCCTGCTGGCGGGACAACCCTTTGCGGCGAACCCCCTGAACAAAACCGCATATCCCTTGCAGTGGCTAGTGCTGTTATTCCCCCCAGCCGTCCATATCAACCTCCTGCTGGCGCTGCATGTGCTGATCGCAAGCTGGGGCATGTGGCGTTGGGCAGCAGCGTTGGGCCTGCGCCAGGAAGCGGCGGGTTTCAGTGCGTTTGCTTATGCCTTTGCCCCGCGTATCATGGCGCATATGGGGGCTGGCCATGTCGATGTGGTCTATGCAATGGCATGGTTTCCCTGGCTGATGTGGGCCATTGCAAACTCTACAGCGCCAGCGCAGCAGGGGAAACGATCCACGTTTTTCATACAGTCGCTGCAATTGGGTCTGATTGCGGCGTTGATATTTTTAGCTGATGTGCGTGTCAGCCTGTTTGCATTCCTGACTGCGGGTGTTTATGCCGTGATACTGACGCTGCGTAAGCCGGGGCGCGGCGCGGGTGCACGCGCTACACGCTGCGGCGGTTGTCTTCCTTGCCCTTGAGCGCCGCCCTGATTGTGCCGCTGCTGGGGTGGAGTCCCGCCTGAGCCGCGCGGGTCTGAGCGTGGAAGACGCCGGTTTCTTCCCGCGCGTCACCGACCTGATCTCGCTGATGGTGCCAGCCAACGGCGTGCAGCACGAACAGTTCACCTACTTCGGGCTGCCCGTGCTGCTGCTGGCTGAATTCGCACTGCTGCTGAGACTGCACGCCGCCGCGTCCTTGTGGCTGGCGGCGATTCTGGTGATTGTGCTGTATGCCTTGGGCACGTCGGGGCTGCTGTGGCCGCTGCTGGTACGGTTATTCCCCCTCGGCGTTAGAAAACGTGCCTGCGCGCATTCGGCTTGATCTGGCGCTGCTGCTGCCTTTACTGGCGGGTTTCGGCTTTTCAACAGCTCACGAACGGATTGAAACCTTATCGCTGCCCGTCACCACGCTGCGCGCTGGCGGCTTGCCCTTCTTTTTGGCGCATAGTGCTGTGTTTTGCCGGATTGAACAGCGCTGCCGCATTCGTGCCGCTGCTGTCATCCGGTGGAATTGCCGCTGCTGGTGGTGTGCCGCTGGGATTCTGCTGCTGGCCGTCAATGGGCGCGCTGTCGCCAGAGGCTGGCGTATGGCCTGGACTGCTGCTGTTGCTGATGCAGCATGGACAGCAGGGCATTGGGCGGACGGCGTTCGCCAAGCAACATGGCTGGATGCTTACGCCCCGCTGGCGCAGCGCCTGTCGCTCTTGATGCGCAGCGCATCTATTCTACGTACAGCCTGCCGCAGCAGGTCGCCGCTACTTCATTTACGTCTGTTTGGCGGTGATAGATCTCTTTCAGATCAGCGGCATTGTGAAGCGGTTGAGCAGGGCGTGAGCGTCACGACGGACAGCTACAGTATTGCTCTGCCTGCGCTTTTGGGTATCGAAGATGACGGCGACATCACGCAGGCCAATCGCGACGCGGTGATAGACACGGCGGTGCTTGGCGCGTGGGGTGTCAGTCATGTCGTCGCGGCTTATCCCATAGACCATGACCACCTGCAACTGCTGGATGAGGTCAACGGGGTTTATATTTATGCCAATACCGACGCGGCAGCCCCACTTACGGACAGTCTCCCCGACTGGGCCGCAGGATGGGAGAACTTACCGAGTACATCTGAGGTTGAGCGCCTGAACACCCTGACAGGCGTTAGTGCCGCAGCGTCCGGCATCGCCTTTGTCTGTTGTGCGGCTGTGCTTGCATTTTTAAAGCTGAGGTCACATGAGTGAACGATTCCCGGCGCGGTTAGCGCTGCTTATTCTGGCACTTACGCTGGCGGGTATTTTTTATCGGCTGTTTTTAGGCGAGGCGCTGTTCTGGGGGCTGCCATCACTGCAATTTTATCCCTGGCGTGAGTATGCCTTTATACGCTGCGCAGCGACATCTGCCGCTGTGAATCCATATAACGGCGCGGGCGCTCCTCTGCTGGCAAATTACCAGTCGGCGCTGTTTTATCCGCTGAACTGGTTGGGCTTCTTCCTGCCGCTGGCGTGGACGATGAGCGTGACGGCGGTGCTGCATCTGTTCATTGCGGGTTGGGGCATGTGGGCCTTCACCGGAAAACTGCGCCTGCCTGCGTTTGGGCGTGTGGGGTGAGCACGCTGGCGTTTGCGCTGACCAGCTACCTCGTCGCGCTGCCTGGGTACCTATCCGACGATCAGCGCCGGAGCGCTGCCCTGGCTGTTATGGGCGGTTCATGGTGCGCTGACACAGGCAGACTGCGCGATTTGGCGTGGCTGGCTTTGTTCACGGCAATGCAGCTTCTGGCCGGGCACGCACAAACGACATGGTACAGCCTGCTGCTGACAGGGGTGTTCGCCGTTTACTGGCTGGCACGCTACGAGCGCAAACACTGGCGGCGCGCGGCGTTGGGCGCTGGCGCGGTGGTGCTGGCGCTTGGCATCAGCATGGTACAGCTTTTGCCGACGGCTGAACTGCTGACCCAGTCGCAGCGTTCCAGCGGCGTGGATTATGATTTTGCGATGAATTTCAGCTATGGGCCGCTGCGCACCGTAAACTTTTTCGCGCCGAATTTTTTCGGCAACCCGGGCGACGGCACCTACATCACCAAAGGCGCGTTCTTCGAGGACGCCGTGTACGTTGGTTTTATCCCGCTGCTGGCCGCCTTCGCCGCGTTTGCCGGATGGATTGCCCGGCGGCGCGCTCAGGCACGCCCCGCGTACTACAGCGATGTGCCGTTCTGGTGGGCGCTGGTGATCGTGGGCTTCGTGCTGGCACTGGGAAAATACTCGCCGATTTTCCCGTTCCTGTATGACAACGTGCCGACCTTCGATGTCTTTCAGGCCCCGGTACGCTGGCAGCTGTGGACGG
The DNA here is from genome assembly GCA_046328675.1 of Anaerolineae bacterium. Classification (GTDB taxonomy): domain Bacteria; phylum Chloroflexota; class Anaerolineae; order Aggregatilineales; family Phototrophicaceae; genus JACAER01. Next base: position 2,895 of record JAXLWC010000090.1, on the reverse strand, counting down.
TGTTCGCGCTGAGTGTGCTGGCGGGTATCGGCGTGCAGTCGTGGGGCAAAGGCAAATGGCGCATCTTCTGGACACGGCTGGCGCTGGCGGGCAGTGTCTTCGCAGCGCTGATTGCCATTTACGCACTGCCGCGCATTCTGCCAGATGCAGCAGACGAAGGCAGCGGCGTCGCGGTGCTGGTTGCGGCGATTGCTTCGACAGGTATTATTGCGGCGATGGCCTGCGCTTTAACCCTATTGCAGCCGGAAAAAGGCAGCAAATGGGAAAAGTGGCAGGATGCGTGGGCCGCAGTCGTGTTAGTCTTCATCGCTGCCGATTTGGGTTGGGCGGCCTGGGGATTGAACCCAACGGTTCCCACATCCTTTTTTGACCAGCAGCCGACGAACAGCGATGCACGTTCGTACTGGACGGAAGAAGCCTCGCGCGCCATGCAGTATGAACAATTTCTGCCGTTTAATGATTATCGTATCGCCGCCCAAGACTGGCAGACCTATCGTGCAAGCCATCTGGCGAACCTGAATCTGCTTGACCGCGCCTATCTGCTCAACAACTTTGACCCGCTGTTGATTGATGGCTTTAAGCAGTTCACGGCCTAATTGACGCCAATCCAGCGCAAATGCCCACGCTCCTGCTGGCCGCAGGCGTAACGGGCATCTACGATGAAACAGGGCCTATCAAACCGTTAACGCGAGAATGCGCCGCGCGCTGGCTCACTGCCGCTGCCTGCTGGCACGCCGATGAACCTTGCTTTCGCAGGCGCTGCTGGCTCAACATGGCAGCCTTCTCAGCAGGTGCAACGGCGGGCGACGGCGGCTGTGCTGAACCCAGCGATGCGGCACAGGGAGCAGTCAGCATCGTGCAGGACAGCGGCGTAACCCAGTGCGGGTGAATGCCTATCGCGATAACTGGCTGGTGCTGGCCGATACTTATTATCCGGGCTGGACAGCTACCGTTGACGGCACAGACGCCTACATTTACCGTGCGAATCTGGCCTTCCGCGCCGCCCGCAAATCCCTGCCGGGGAACATGTGGTACGTTTTGAATATCGCCCCGGAGTGGCTGTTCCCGGTATGCTCATCAGCGCCATAGCGACGCTGGCACTGCTGTTGATTTTTCCGTCTGAAAAGCGAGTTCCAAATTGACTGAGAAGCGCTTGCTGCTGTTGGCTGAACTTGCCGTGCTGCTGGTGATTGGGCTGCTGGCCGCGCTTATCACCGCCTGACGAACGTCAGCGAAAATCCCGGTTGGTACACCGATGAGGGCACGCTGATTGACATCGCGCAGCATTTGCATCGCGGCGAAGTCCAGTACTTAGCCGTCAGCCAGTCCTTCCTGATTTTTGGACGCCCCCCGCTGTTCGTGGGCTTGCTGGCACTGCTGTACAGCACGGGCGGCGCGGGCATTCAAACGCTGCGCATTTTCACGGGTATTCTCGGCGTGACAGCGGTGGTGACGCTGTGGTGGTTCGCACGGCGCGCAGGCGGGCGCGCGCTGGGGCTGCTGGCGGCGCTGCTGCTGGCGATTTATCCCGGCGCAGTGACCTACAGCCGCATCGGTTTCAGTTATAACCTGCTGGCACCGCTGATTTTGCTGGCTGCATGGGGCATGTGGGAATACCTGGAAACCTCAAAGCGCCGCTGGTTAGCGCTGTCAGCGGTGATGATTGCTATCGGCGGTTTATCCGACCTGATGATGTTCAACCTCATTCCGCCGCTGCTGCTGGTGGTGCTGGCGCGGCGCTGGCGTGATTTGCTGTGGAGCTTACCGCTGCTGGCCCTGCCTTTCGCATTATATGTGGGCTTTATGCTGGTGACGGCTCCCGCTGCGTTCCTGTTTGATGTCGGCTTTACCTTCGGGCGTATCGGCAAACTGAACCTTATCGAGCAGGTCGGCGGCCTGCTGGTGAATATCACCCGCCTACTGACGACTGATCCCTGGGCGGCTCCGGCTGTCGTGGGCATTTTCCTGCTTCAGCCCCTACGCCTGCGACGGTTAGCGATTCTGCTGCTGCTGGTTCCGCTGGTGACGTTGGGACGCACGGTTGCTTTGTCAGGTGTCAGCTACTACTACATCATCGGACTGCTGCCGTTTATCGCGCTGGGCATGGCGGGATTAGTGCGCTACGGCACGCCGCATATCACCCGGACAATTCAGGACGGCTGGACAGCCTTACTGCAGCACTTTGAACGGCTGTTCCGCCGTCAGCGCTGGCTGCGCACACGCCTAATCGCTTTCGGCACAATGGCGGTCATTTTTCTGCTGGTGGTAACGCCGTTCATGATGCAGACACTGTTTATGATGAACGGCCTGCGCAGCGGCTTAAGCACCCCGGTTGATAACCTGCTGATTAAGCCGGACTCAGCGCGCGCCGCCGCCGTGTATATCAACGAACACATCCGCGACGGCGAAAGCGTGATTGCTTCGCCCGCTGTGGGATGGCTGTTCAATGCCCACGTTGTTGACTTCCAGATGATGCTCGCCTACGATGGAATCACAACGGTTCATCTGCCGGGGGATTTGCCGCACGCACGTTTTGTCTTCAGCCCGCGCTATACGGACGCGCGTTTTGTGGTCATGGACAATATCTGGACGGAATGGGCGGTGCTGAATCTGCCGCCTGCGCTGGACGCCATGATGGATGACGTTGAACATAACTGGGCGCTGGTTTTTGAGGTGCCTGAAATACGGGTGTACGAAAACCCCGCCGAGTAATCTGTGATGATGTCTCCGAACGCTTTACTCGTTAAATTCCCTCTCGCTGATGCCGCGTGCCTTGCATTTTTCACAGCGTTCTATGTCCTGACGCAGCATTATCCGCTCGCCATTCAAATCAGCCTTGTCGGACTGCTGATGCTTTATGGCTTCCTCAGATGGCGGTCACTGCGTCAGAAAGAC
>JAXLWC010000009.1:0-121957 GCA_046328675.1 Anaerolineae bacterium | reverse complement strand
CGATGAGGCATATTCCTCTTTAGGTTCACATTGTAGCTGGTCAGTGGCTTTTCGTGCCGACGAAGATGATGCGGCGGAAGCTGTAAAACTGTGGGCTGGCGGGCAGGTGCTGGCGCAGGCGCTGGCGATAGGTCTGCATAAACGTCTCGCCGAGGTCGCCTAGGCGTTCCAGATAGGGGACGAGCACCGAGCCTTTGGTGAACTCGACGACCCCGTCGGAGTTCTCATGCACCTGTGGGTAAATCTTCTCGAAGACGACGATGTTTTCACAGCCTCCGTCGAACAACATTTGGGCGTAGTCATCAATGGGCAGCACGGGCGAATAACGGACAAAGCCGTTAAGCGCGCTGCGGAACGGTTCTTCCAGCGCGATGTCTACGACGAGGCTCTGCGCGATGTGGTTGTAGTTGGAAGGTATCTGTACGGCAAGCTGGCCGCCGGGCGCGACTTTGGTCAGCAGGCGCGGAATGAGCGATTTGTGATCGGGTATCCAGTGCAGCGCCGCGTGGCTGAAGATCAAATCCCATTCGCTGAAGGGCGAAGCGCTGGCATCGCCAATATCGCCCCACTCAAAATCCAGGCCATGCCGCTTGTGCTGCTGCGCGCGCTGCAACATTTCGTGGGAGTTGTCTACGCCTAGGACATGGCTGTTGGGCAGTTTATCGGCAAGCCTGGCGGTGAGTTCGCCTGTGCCGCAGCCCAGATCGACCACGCGCATCTTTTCACGCACGGTAATCAGGGCCATGATGTCTTCAAAGGGGGCAGAACGAGTCGCCTGAAACTTGTGATACTGCTCAGGATTCCAGGGCATTGGCGTGTACCTTTCACAACATCGCAGCGAAGTTGTTTCCATTTTAACGAGGAAGCGGCGAAAGCCCCAGGGCAAGTTGATAGTTTTCAATACAAGGCGAGGTTAGATGCGGGGATTTCCTGTGAGAATAGCGATTAGCCTTTAGCAAATGCGACGAATTGAACCGCCAAGTCGCCAAGTTCGCCAAGAGAATGCAAGAGTGTTGGATGATAAAGAAATTTGAACCACCGAGACACCGCGTTGAGTACAACGAAGGTCGCCAAGGTAGGATTTTCCGAGCAGATGAGGAAGCGGCCAGGGCAAGTTGATAGTTTTCAGTACAAGGCGAGGTTAGGTTTGGGTGATTTCCCCTTGAAAATAGCGATTATAGCAAATGCGACGAATTGAACCGCCAAGTCGCCAAGTTCGCCAAGAGAATGCAAGAGCGTTGGATGATAAAGAAATTTGAACCGCCGAGACACCGCGTTGAGTACCACGAAGGTCGCCAAGGTAGGATTTTCCGAGCAGATGGCGCGTTGAATGCAAGGGAGAGCGCCGAGATACGATAAGAACCTATCCGTAAAGCGGGATGTATGCGGTGCAGCGCCAGAGGCTAAAGCCATCCGGCTGCCGTGTTGCGGCGGGAAGTCGGTTGAAACCGACTCGAACCCGCCGAGAAAGCCTGTGTGTTAGCGCAGGCTCCGACGCTCAAAAATGGTTTACGGATAGATACTAAGGTTTTCATGGCTTGCAGGTGTATTCGGTTGCTATACTGGCAGCAATGGGGGCGATTGGGGGATACTCAGCGCGGTAACGACTAGGAGTACGGCTGTCGGAGAGGTGAAGTGAAGCAGTTTTTTCAGACGCATATTATGACGCTGCGCCAGCGTATCAGCCTGCATGTGGTCGGGGGACTTATCGTGAGCCTGATATGCGTGATGGTGTTCGCCAAGCTGGCCGACAGCGTGATGGAACAGGAACCGCTGGTGACGCTGGATCGGGCGATTGCGGATAATCTGCACGCTGCGGCTACCCCGGCTACCACACAGTTTTTTGTGTTCCTCAGCACGCTAGGTTATCCCGGACTGTTTGTGATGACGATGGTGGCAGTCCTCTACCATTTGTGGCGGCGGGAACGGCTGCAAGCGGGAATCTGGCTGGCGGCGTATCTGGGGGGCGAGCTGTTGAATCGTTTGCTCAAGGGCATGTTCGCACGGCCACGTCCCAGTTTTGTCGATCCGCTGGTGATTGAGCCGGATTTTAGCTTCCCCAGCGGCCATGCCATGCAGTCGATGATTATGCTGGGACTGCTGGCGTATGTGCTGGCGAGTCGTGTGCAAAACCGCCGGGCACGTTTGGGGATTCTCTTTGTCTGCGGGGTGCTGATTGCGCTGATTGGCCTCAGCCGCATTTATCTGGGGGTACATTATCTGAGTGACGTGAGCGCAGGCTTTACGGCGGGCATCCCTGGCTGCTGACATGTATCAGCGCGATGGAGATGCTACAGCGTCGCCACCACAGGAGTTTTTAAATAATTTACACTCTGGCAATACACTGGACATAGTTCTGTGGTTCACTGTACTTATGAAACAAGAAAGATTTGAGAAGGTGAATTTCATGTTCGGGTGGTTTTTCAACTGGCGCAGACGGATGATGATGCGGCGTATGGAACGGCGGATGATGCGGCGGCGCCCCTTCATGGGACGTGGGCTGCGCCGCTTCTAGGACTCGGACAAGGTAGAAGTGAACAGGAGAGCAAGCCATGTTTACGCGATGGTTCAAAGCGTTACAGAAATGGTTCGTCACCGAACGGTACTATGTGCGGCGGATGATCCGGCAGGGGTTTCATTAGTGCCAGCTTTCAGTTGTCAGTTGTCAGGACAATACGAAGCTGATACGTGGCGATCCAGCCAGAGAGACGTAATTGAAGATAAACGAGGAATCAAAAAGGCCTCTCCCCGCATCGTGCAGGGAGAGGCTTTCGTTTTTGCAGAGGATGGCAAACGGTTTAGGGTGTCGTGCCCGTGTCGCCGGGCTTGTGTTCCAGCGCGCTCAGACGGGACTCCAGCTCCGTGAAGCGCTGCTCGATAGATTTAGGCGTGGGCTTGGGCGGCAGCGCGCTTACGTCATGCGCAGAAATCAGGGCACGCATGATGTCGAGCTGTGCGGGTTGCAGACCATCATTGACATGGACGACAACGGTATCCCCGGTCACTGAGACGCCGACAAAAGCATCCGCAAGCGCGGCTTTCATCTGCTGATGCAGCGCGTCAGCATCGACCACTTTGTGAAATGTAAACTCCTGCATGTTAGCGTACCTCCATAACAAACAAACGTCCGACAACCGCGGCTGTGCCTGCGGATGTTTTCCAGTAGACGGAATAGGCATGTCCGGTGGCGGTGGGGGGTGTCGAGGTCATGAAGACCATGCAACACATGTCGCTGTAGCCAGCGATGGGGGTTGTTACCAGTACCAACCCCAGCGTAGCATCTCCCTGGCGCGTGCCGTCGATGGCAAGGTCAAGGGTGATGAGGTTGCCCGCGCCCGTGTTGTTGACCGTGCCGACGAAAATGATGAGCATATTGCCGCCCATCGAGGTGAGCGAGGCCGATGAGCCGGTCATCTGCACGAAGCTGGTGCTGGTGGTATTGGTCGAGCCGATGGTCACGGTGTTAAAGGGGCGGCTTTTGAGCCATTCCATGTTGTCGCGAAGCTGCGCGTTCAGGTCGGAGGCGATGAGCAGTTCACCGACGTTCCAATTTTTGGGTGTAGTCCAGTTAGCAGGCATTGAGTTTTCTCCTGTGAGTTAGTCGTTAGCTGTTAGTCGTTAGCTGTTAGTCGTTAGGTAAGGGCAAAAGGCAGGCAAGCGTGCGTGTTTAGCCCCACCCCAACCCCTTTACAAGGGTAGGTATTTTGTGGGGCAGAAACCGTGATGTTGAGCGTGCGTGTTGACCTCACCCTAAATCCTCTCCCGAGCAGGAATGTTTGAGAAGGCAGACATGTGTGGCACGGGAGAGGGACTTGCAAACGGGTTCACCGGGACAATCGTTTGTCGTGAGAAGGCGTAACGAAGGCGGCGGTTTTGCGGTGGGTTTGAGGTGAGGGGTTAAGACCTACCTTTGTAAACGGAAGACAGGGTGTCATAGAACGCTGACACAATCCGCGTCAAAACGGCGGCGGCGCGGCGGGAAACGAGCGTAGAACGTCAGCGGGTGTGACTGTGTTGAGCGTGTTGTGGCAGTCAAGACGACTGTCGTCACCTGGCGAGGCTGTTGTGTCAGTTAATATGCCAGCGCCTGATTCCGTCCAGTTCCGCGATGTTGAGCATGGCGAAATGGCTGGCGGAGGCGGGTTCAAGCAGCCAGGTCGTGCGATGGCGCGTGCCGCCCAGATCGACGGTGTGTTCTTCGGCGATGATGAAATAGTCGGCGCTGTGTCCGGTCTGGGTGTCGCTGACGGTGATACGGTCAAACAGTGTGCGCGCAAGGATGGCGGCGGCATGTTTGATCGCGCTAAGGTGAATGCGGCGCAGCGTACCGCGCGGCGATGTGCGGCGTGCGAGTTCAAAGTTGACGACCTGCTCCGCTTCGTCAGCGGAAGACAGCGCAGGCAAATCAAACGCAGCGCACGCAGGCCGTGAAAAGTCACGCTCGTCCAATCGGTCTGTTGCAGGAGCAGCGGGTCATCGCGAACCAGCGGCGTGCCGCGAAGCTGCGTCCCCGGCAGCAGGTAAATCACCGCACTGAGACTGTTGCGTACCTCCAGCGTCGCGGCGGAAAACTCAGCGCGCAGCAGCACCACTTCAATGTAGGCGGTGACATCCGTGCCAGTGCCATCGGCGGCGGTGTTGGCAACGAAATCCACGCCGGAAGCGGCGCAATCACGGCCAACGCCCCCACCGAACGTTTATCGGCGTCGCGATAACGGGCGATGATTTCGCGGCGGCTGAGGGCATTGACGCGCTGCGCCGAATCGACGCGCCACAGCGTTGTCGCGGCTGCGCCGATGCTGCGCGGCGTGATGCTGACCGTGACGCGGTTCGCTAGATCGCCGCCGTAAGCGTATTCCAGCTCATCGGCGCTGTCGTCGAAGGTGGCTGATGAGGTTGTGGCAAGCAGCGTATAGTGGCGGTTGATGAACACCGCGTCGCCCTGCCGATTAAAAGGAAACGCCCGCGTTCACTTTCGACAAGCTGACGCAGCGCATCATCCGCCGCAATGCCACCCGCCCAGGTGTCGCCGACATAGGTGAACGTCGATTTGCCGACATCCAGCGTGTTGGGATAGGCATCTGCCAGTGTGGTGTTGGTGCCAAGTTCGGCATAACCGACGACATCCAGTACGGCACAGCGCCTTTGAGGATGGCGCGGCGCAGCGGGACAGCAGCCAGCACAGCGTTGACGGCCACATCCGAGCGCACATTGCTGCGGCGCGAGGCGTACTTCGGCACTTGTAATCTGTTTCTCCGGGCCAACCGCGTGAATGACGGCGCTGCGTTTGCCCAGGGTCCCCGCCAGCGGCTCCACGCGTTCAATGATGCCCGTGAAGTGCGTGCGCGTGATGGTGCCGTCAAAGCTGGTGATGCGCAGGCGTTTGCCGGGAAGCAGTGCCAGGGCCGCGACGGTTTCCGGCGAATACTTCTGCGTGGTGTTGCGCAGCGTAATCTGGGCCTGCGAAGGCGCGCCAAGGCTGTCGTAGGGCGCAGCCATGCCCAAACGCCAGTGCAGCATGACGACATCTGTGCTTAAGGCTTCGCTGGCGTCCACGTAGTCGCCGTCGTCGTTCAGATCAACGGCAGTGGTGTAAGTGATGGTCATAGGTCATCCTTTCCGGTGGGTTAAACCTCCATTTTCCAGGTGTGACGCAGGGCGCAGCCGTAGTATTTGGTGTCGCCATGCGCGAAGATGCCGACCTCGACGCCGACTTCCGCAGGCTCCAGCAGCGCCCCGCCAAGCGTCAAATCGGCTTTCAGCGCGGCGAAGTAGCTGTCGATGAGGCTGACAAGCGTGGGCAGATGGCGACGGCTGCTGCCGCCGCTGGTGGCAGGGCGACCAGCAGCAGATGGGTAACGGCGCAGGTGATGGTGCGCGCGCCGTTGGCAAAGGCTACCGCCTGAAAGCCGTCGCCGCGTTCCTTGAACATGCGCACGTCGGGAATGTTGACGGGCAGCACGAGCAGCGCCGGAAGCTGTGCGCGCGTCAGTGCATCGGGCGCTTCGTCGATGTCGTAGTTGTGCTGGACGCTGGCGACGGTCAGTGCGGCAAGGTTGTTGAGCGCGGTACGAAATGTGGACATAGAGACTCCTTGTGATGAGATAAACAGAGCAGCTGCCACAGACTTGACTCGGTAAGGGGAGGTGAACCCCTACTCCTGCTTTTCGGGGTAGATATTTTGTGCAGCGAGAAGATGGGTAGGCGAATCGGCGCGTTTGGCCTCACCCTAGTCAGTCGTTAGTCGTTAGTCATTAGCTGTTAGTCCAAGACCAAGACAAAAGGCAGGTGGGCGAACGTTCGCGTTTGGCCTCACCCCAACCCCTCTCCATGTTTGGGATTTGAGCGTGAGGGGAGGTTCGTCACATGGAGAGGGGCGAAATACAGGTTCGGGGGGACGAGTGGTTGCCGTGAGAAGGCGTAAAGAAGGCGACGTTTTGAAGGTGGGTTTGCGGTGAAGCGTTAAAACCTACCCCGAAAAGCCCCCGGCCCCCTTCCCCGCCTGCGGCTGGAAGGGGGAGCAAGATGCGGCAGCCCTGAGCGTAGTGACCGAACGCCCCATCAACTCCTTGTTTACAGGCTCAAGACATGTCACGTAAACAAGGTTAGACGCGGACGATAGTGCGGTGTAAATCCGTGAGGGACTCGCGCAGTTCGTCGGGCGGCGAGTCGGTGTCGCCTTCGCGGTAGAGCCACGCGGCCCAACGCAGCGCCAGCAGATGGACATCGGGCACTGGCTGGAAGGTGTAAATGGGCGCGTTCAGGCTGTGCTGTGCCGCCGTCGAACCGTTGACGCCGCGCAGCACCGTCAGCGTATTGCTGCTGATGGCCAGCACGCGCAGATATTCCTCATCGATCTTCAGCAGATGGCCCACCTGCAAGCGCGGCGACTGTCCGGCGCTGTCTGTGCCCGTGACGCTGGTGACATTCAGCGAGGTGCCGCTGTTGGTGAGGGGGTTGTTCTGCACGGTGTCGCTGCTGTTACGCCACATCTCCGCCGGGCGGTCATGCCAGCCCCAAACACCCGTCACGACGACGGAATTGAGATAGCTGCGGAAAAACGGGCGGCCATTGGTGAGGTGCAGCACGCTGTAGGCGCGGCGTCCGGCTGGTAAATCACGTCGTTGAGGCTGATGCTGGTACCGTCGCCATCTAGCAGCGAGGTGAGCGACAGCAGGTCATCATGCAGCGTCAGGTAGAGACTGTCGTAACGTTCGATCTGATGTTTCAGGGCGGCGATGCGCGGGCAGAAACGGCGGGCGGCGGCGCGTTCGATGTGGGCAGACGCGGCTTGCAGCGCCCCCAGCAGGCGCGCGTCATCGGCGGTGTCGCTGGCGCTCAGGCCAAGATGCTGGCGCAGCGCGGTCAGGGTGACGATAGTGTACATGGTTAGCTCCTCGTGGTTAGTGGTTAGCAGATGTTGTTAGCTGGAACTCAGCCCCTCTCCAAACCTCTCCCCACTGCGTGGAGAGAGGCTTAAAAGCCAAACGCCGTGCTTGAGTCATTAGCTGTTAGCAGTTCGGAAAAACGGTTGACAATTGAGGGGGACTCTGCGGTAATCAATCAGGTATTCATATGATTCTCCTGTGGATAAGGAACGGACGAATGGGGTTGACGGCACTGTATGAAGCACTCGGCGCAGCAGAAGGCAGCGCGGTGGAGCTTATGGACATGTGGGTCGGCGCGTGGGGACGCGATGTGGTGATGGAGGGAGAATGCGGCGGGATACGCTTTAAGTTAGCGTTTGATGAGTGCCGCGAGATGCAGTGGCGGGTGTATGCCCATGAGAACGACGACCAGCCGACGGCGCTGGTGGATTTCGCGGCGGGACGCGGCCAGCACCGTTCGCCCGCCAAGCTGCTGACGGACACGTTCGGGCTGACGCTGTGGTATGGGGCGATGATGATTCAGCGGTTGGAATGAGTGTAATGGAATCGAATCAGAGCGTGTCTGAAAATTCGGAATTGAACCGCCAAGTCGCCAAGAACGCCAAGATAGGATTTTCAGAACAGTCGCCGTGTTGAGTATAACGTAGGTCGGTATAAGTCACAGAAAATTGAATCACCGAGACACTGCATAGAGTACACGGGAGAATACAGAGAAAAGGTCGCAGCATGATGATCTGAAGCAGTACGTTTTAGATTACAGATGGCTTCTCAGTGAAAGAGGACGACAATGGCAGTTGTAGCGCCCAGCGCCCTGTTTGATGAAATTCTTGATTTTTAGCCTCAACGCCAACGCCAGAGCTGATTATCGCGTTTGAACCGCCGGAAAATTTGCAGCAGCGCTTAAGTGAACTGCTGGAAAAGAATCGCCGCGACGCATTTTCTGATGAGGAGCATATCGAGCTGGATGAGTTTCTACGAATGAACCGTTTTTTGAGTCGGCTGAAACGGCGGGCGCGGCAAAAATGTGCTGCGTAAATAAACGCAACTGGTTTCTTTGAGGTTGGCTGCAAACCACCCACTCATTTTCCTCACTTACGCGCAGGCCACAGCAGATACAGCGCCAGCACCAGCGAGGCCAGCAGCGTGATGAGGCCCCCCAGCATCAGCAGCGGCGGGCGATACTCGAACGTCAGCAGGTGCATCTGGCCATCGGCGGGAATGACCACGCCAAGCTGCCCCAGATAGGACTCCAGCGGCGCATCCCGCTCGTCCAGCCGCACCGACCAGCCCGGATAAGCACGCTCCTGCACCGTGACCAGCATCTCCTCATCGGTACTGCCCTGCACGGCGACCAGCACCACGCCGGGATATTGTTCCACTGCTGCAATCGGCGTCACACTGTTGAGCAGCGGCACTTCGGGGTAGACCTCGGCGTAGCGCAGCGGCAGCATGAAGGCATAGGGCAGCACCTGCGGATTACGGTAGAGGCAGGGCACGCCGTCGGGGTGGCGCGGGCTGTCGATTACGAGGCGGTAGCCCTGGTCAACCAGGAAGGCGCGCTCGTTGGGATAACCCGGCACCGCGAACTCGGCAAGCAAGCGATCAGGGAATTCGATGACGCCGCCGACGGTGGGCGGTTCTTCGATGGGAATGTAATCGGAGGCGATGTTCGAGAGGCGCACATGCTGCGTCAGGAATTCGTTGACGATTTCGTAGCCCTGACGCCAGATGGCCAGCGGACGGTTGGGATACTGCTCACGCAGCCAACGCACGCAGGCGATGTCGTGAATCTGCTCGTCGTAAATGAGCGAGGGCAGTGCGAATTCCTGCCAGCGTTTGGCGACATCCCAGCCCGCAACCGCACCCGTGCTAATGAGCAGCAGCGCCGGAAACATGTAGACGGACAATGCCCAGTTCGGTTGGCCCCTGCCGGAGACCTGACGCACCCGCAGCAGGTAGGCGGTGAGCACGCCGATGACGAACCCCAGCGACGCCACGATACGCCCTTCAAACGACCAGAACCACCCCTGACCGCTGAACTGTGACCAGAGCAAAAAGAGAATGAAGCCAGCACCGCCGCCCAGCACGCCGCCGACAATCATTGCCAGCAGGTCGCGCAGCAGCACGGGGATGCGAGAGAAAAGGGGCAGGACATAACGTGCGCCCATGAGGTTCACATCGTAAATCACGGCACGCAGCAGCGCGTCGAAACGCCAGGCGACCAGCACGCCAATCCAGAAGCTGCTCATGGCAAAGGCACGCCCGACGAAACGCCACTGCGCCAGGCCGGGAATCGTGTTGTAGAGCCAGATAAAGAACGGCGTATTGCCCGCGCCCCACGCTGCAAAGAACACGATCAGCGGCAGCGCTGCCAGCCAGATACGCCACGACTGGCGCGCAGCGGGACGGTGCAGCAGCGGATAAAGCGGCGGCAAGACAATGAAGATGAGGATGGCGAACCACGCCGGACTGACGTAGCTGTAAAGGAACTGGTCGGCGGGCAGCGGCAGTTCGCCATAGTTCACAGTGTCTTTCCAGGCCCACTGCGGCGTAAAGTCAAAGGCCTGAAACATGGCGCGGCGCAGCGGGATCGACATTTCCTCGCCTGCCGTGATGTCGTCGGGATGGCCGCCGATGAGATTACGTTCTGACCACAGCGGCAGCAGCACGACCATGCACAGCGCCACCGTGAACAGACCCGCCAGCGCCAAACGCCGCAGCGCACCCCAATCGACGCGCGGATGACGAGTGTGAAACAGGTGCGTCAATGTCAGCAGCGCCAGCGTGATGACCATCGGCAGCGTGTACCACAGATTGCCCGCGAAGAACATCAGCGTGAACGACAACGCGGTGAGGGCCACCGGCCAGCGTTTGCCGGGAAGCCGCAGCGTGGCCAGCGCGCCGCCGATTACCCAGGGGAAATAGGCCTGCGCCACGCCCAACTGAAAGTAGCCGTTGCCGAGCATGGCGTGCATGTTGCCTTTGCCCAGCATGAGCGCGCCAAGCAGCAGCCGTCCCCAGGCGCTGAAGCCCAGCACGCGCCCCAGAAACCAGCCGCCGATGCCAGCGATTATCGCTGTGAGTGTGACGCTGATTTTGACGCCGTGCTGCCCACCCCAGATGAGGCTGGGCACCGAGCTAAACGGGTTGAGGATGAAGCCGAAGGGATTGTGTACCAGCGGCTCACCGAATTCCATGTAGGGCTGCCACAGCGGCAGATAACCATGTTCGTGCAGCGTTAAACTGGCGAGAAAAGCGGAGTTGGTGAGCCATTCGCTTTCGTAGCCCGGCAGGCGAAAGCCATCATCGCTCATGAGGAAATCGCGCGTGCAGTACAGCGCCAAGCCGATCATGATGACGATTTCCACAAATGCCTGCCCGCTGCGCAGCGCATCACCCAGCGCGAACGGACGATCAGCGGCAATCGGGCGCTCCTTAAGCAGCCAACGCCAGCCACGCCGGAACACGCGCACAGGACTGGCCCCCGCGCGCACCGCCGCCGCGAACATGCCGAGCAGCGCGGCTATCACCAGCAGCGCCGCGCCCTCGCCCGTTGGCAGCAGCGCCAGCAGCAGCAGCGCCCCACTGATGACGGCGAAAGCGACAATCCAGGCGAGAAAGGCGGGGGGTTTTGGTGGTGGTTGAGTCATAGGTTAATACTGGGCGGGTGTCCGTAATGATGGGCTGCGCTGCCGATTTGAACTCAGCCCCTCTCCAAACCTCTCCCCACTGCGTGGAGAGAGGCTTAAATGCGGAAAACGTCTCCGCACTTCCCCGCTTTCCTCGCAAGCAGAGAAAGGGGGCTGAGGGATAGGGGTTAATTTCTTGCGTGACATTACATCTCCAAAACAGACTCTGAGTGATGCACTTGATTATGATGGCACATACCAGACGGGCAAAAAGGTCGTACTTACACTGCGCGCCGCCAGTGTGGCAGAATGGCCATCCCAGATGTATAAGTCCGGGCTGCCAGCGCGAGAGATATACGCCAGCCGCCCGTCGGCACTCCAAGCGTAGAAGTAATCGGGCAGCGGCGATTGTGAGATGTTCGCCAGACTTGTGCCATCCCAGACATAGATTTCGGTATTGCCGTCCCGGTCAGAGGCAAAGGCCAGGCGACCATCGGCACTCCAGCGCGGTATTACATCCTGTTCGGGAGCCTGCGAGATATTGACGATTGTCACGCCGTCCCAGACATAGATTTCACTATCACGAGTCACGTTCGACATGAACGCCAGCCGCCCATCGGCACTCCACGTCTGCCCCAGTCCGCCCATTGAAGGCGGGGAGATGTCCAGCACGGCTGCGCCATCCCAGACATAGATTTCGGAGAGGCCGCTGCGTCCAGAGATAAACGCTAACCGTCCGTCGGCACTCCACACGGGGCTGCTATCCTCGCCTGCATAGTGCGAGATGTTGGTCAGGGATGCACCATCCCAGACGTAGATTTCACGGTTGCCGTCGCGATACGACTCGAAGGCCAACCGTCCATCAGGACTCCACGCGGGATGTTCATCGCGCGCCTCATGCTGTGAAACATTGTTGAGCGCTGTACCATCCCACACGTAGATTTCGTTATTGCCGCCACGTTCAGACTCGAAGGCCAGCCGCCCATCGCTGCTCCACACCACATCCGCATCGCGCCCCGGATTGTGGGAGATGTTCAGCGTTGTGCGTCCGTTGTACACATAGACTTCAGCATCGCCATTCAGGTTCTGCGTAAAGGCCAGGCGCCCATCGGGACTCCAGGCGGGGAAAACGCCCGAAGGACTGACCCGCCACTGGATATGATGATCAATGTCCAGCACATGCAGGCTGAAGTCCGCTACACCAAACGCCAGCAGCGCACTGGCAGGGAGGAAAGCGGCGAGTGCGTGCGCGGCCAACAGCAAGCCCAGCAGCAGCGCCCCACTGATGACGGCGAAGGCGACAATCCAGGCGAGAAAAGCAGGTGGTTTTGGTGGTGGTTGAGTCATAGGTTAAAGTGTTGAGTAAGGCGTTATGTCCGATGATTTTAGATGTGAATTATCCGCCCGCAGCTAAAGGTGCGGGCTAGTAGACAACCACAGTGGTACTGATGAGTTAGCCCCTCATCCCCAACCCTTCTCCCACTCGTTTCACGGGGGAGAAGGGAGAAAAGCGATCAGGACTTACGCAGTTGAGTGACGGACAATGGGCTTAAGCCCATTGTTCAGGCCCAGATTGTGGGTCAAGTGCGTAACTCTTGAGCGATATTAAAAACATGATCGGTGTGGTCGTCTACTACACTGGCGTCTTACGCGCAGCGAAACCAACTCTCCGTTACAGTGTATGCGAAACGGCGAGAATTGTAGAGAGGGGGAATGTTAGAGAGATGTCTACCCGCTTTAACTGCGGGTCAGCGCTGGGTGTGGGCGCTATTTGGGCGTAAGCACGTTCACCAGCAGCGTCAATTCGCGCGGGCTGACAGGCTTCAGCAGGAACTGATTCACGCGCGCCACGTTGATGCCATAGTGCGGCGAATAGGCTTTGCCAGAGCAGACAATGACTTTGACATTTTTGTATTCAGGCTGTTCCAGCATACGCAGGAGGGGAACGCTGTTACCATCGGACAATTCAAAATCGACAATGACAACATCAGGGGCATCACCGCTGGTCAACAGATCGGTGGCATCGGAGCAGGAGTGAACACTTTCCACATCATAGCCCTGCCCACTCAGATATTTGGTAAAGACACGATTCAGATTGAGGTCATCCTCAACAATCAGGATGTTTTTGACAGGCATTCCAATTCCTCAGACATTACGATAAGAGACACCAAAGTAACAGATTTTTCGCCACGCCACAAATTTGCATAGGCGTTTCCACAGGCGATGGTTATACCAGACCAAGAAATGTAATCGATTTCAGCTTATCACTTCATTATAATATTCCTTAATCTTGATAAGCAAGCACCAAGTATTGTGGTAAGCATGAATAATTCATTAAGGAAAAATTGAACAAAGGGCCAGCGGAGGGGGGAAGCGAAAGGGGGAGTACGCAACTCCCCCTCGTGACTGGAAACTATTCTGCCGGATGCAGTACGATGACGGCGCGTGCCAGCGCAGTACCATCGTCGTCAACGCGGCTGGTGATTGAGGCACTGTCGAACAGGCTGAGCACCTTGAGGGCATCGTTGCCGTACTGGCTGGCCTGTGAGGCGACTTCATCGTCAATGAAGCGAATGACCGGTGCGAGGTCGGCAAACAACAACGTTTCAGCGTCGGGCAGGAAGTAATCCTGTGCGGCGACGAAGTTGGGATTGGTCGCAAGGCTGGCATCACCGGGGTCAAGGCTGAACTGTACTGCCGTGCGTGTGCCAGCGGCGAAGACTTCATCATTGTAACCCAGCAGCAGATCGAGGGCCGGATTATCCAGTTCAGGAATATCCGCATCGCTAGGGGCCATCAGGCGCGCCGGGCTGGGGATGGTGATGACATTACCTTCCACCGAGAAGTTGGCTTCGTACTGATTGAGCGCGTTTTGCAGGCTGTCAAAGATGTGCTGCGAAGCATCGCCGTCCATTTCGGCAACCACGCCCATTTCCGGCGCGTAACCCAATTCTTCGTTCTCTACCAACCCCAGATACATGGCGATGTTGCCGTCAAGGTTCGCCAGCACATCGTTTTCAAAGTTCAGGCCAGTGAAGCCCGCGAACGCCAGATTGATGAAGGCGCGCACATCGTTGCGGTCAAGCTGGTCAAGGAACGCGGGAATCTGCTGGCCCCGCGCCATGCTTTGGGCGACCTGCTGGTCAATGCCCATTTCCATAACGAAGGCCAGCAGGTTGATGGAGCGCCGGACATCGTCACCGAAGTTGGTATCCTGCATATAAAGCCAAGCGCCAGCCGGGACACGGGCCGCGAAGCCCAGGTCAAGCGGCGCGGAGTCTGTCGCCGGCGCGAAGTCCGGGTTTACTTCTTCAGCAGGACGGGCAGCAATGTCGATGGCGAAACCGAGGTCGTTGATGACTGTCAGGCCTACCGCTTCCGAGCCAGCCACGTTGAACTGGTCGAACATCGCCAGGTCCATGCCTGTTTGTGCGGCCTGCGCTGCCATCTGCTCACGCAGCAGGTCCATGATTTCGTTCGTCTGGAGATAGATCACGGCGTTGTAATCGGGTTCCGGCAGCAGAGCAAGCGTCGCGCTGAAGTCTTCGCTGTCGCTGAGGCGGTCACCTTCAGCGGCGTCGTCCAGCATTTGCTCGGTCTGCGAGACCAGCAGCACGTTCCCGTAGAGCCGCAGCACGGCGCCGTCGAATTCATACTGAGTATATTCTTCACCAGAGCTGGAATCCTGTGCGGCATTGTCCAGCAGCGCGGCAAGGGCAGCATTATCGGTCACGTCCACCGCGATCATAAAGCCAGGGCTGAAACGTGAGTTCAGATCGCGCACGCCGAGGGCGATGCTGTCGCCAAGCCAGGGGCGAATGTCGTCCTCAAAGGACAGGTTGTTCACGCTCAGGGATTGGTTGAGCATATCTTCGATGGTCATGATGGGAGAGTCGGTGCGGCGCTCAATGCGCGTCAGCAGGCCGTTGAGCGTTTCCAGATAGGCGGCATCACTGCGAATGGCCGCGAAGACCACGGTGTCGGCGGGGTAATAACTTGCCAGCGCCGTCAGGTCTTCCACAGACGCTGCCAGCGCCGCGCCGGGGAGTACGCCCAGCAGCAGCACGCACAACGTCAACAGTAAAAGGAATTTCTTCACGAGATTGCCTTTCAGGTAAATCAACAAAAATGCAGCATAGGATATACACCGCTGCTGCGTGTTTCCTCTGACTCACTATACGTCAAATCAGGGCGATTCGTCGTAAAAATCAGGTCAGGAGAGGCAAACACTATGGGTATAGACGATGGATGGGGGGCGGAAGTTCCGAGCAATGAGCGAAACAGGCAGCAATACTGAGAGAATGGCTATAAGTTCGCAATTGAACCGCCAAGACGCCGCGTTGAGTACAACGGTGACAGCGCCAGAGGCTAAAGAGGATTGTCTGGTAATGGGAAGACTTGCGTTGGCGACGCCACCAGTTCAAAACTGGTGGCTATATGTCTGTAAACCCACTGAAGGGGTTATTCTCAGGCTGCGTCACAGTCAAATAATCTCTTATGCGATTTCACAAAGTAATCAAACCCTGTCTTGCTGCCAAATTGGGCAAGGCGTGCCTTGCCCCTACAGCGCCCGATTTGAGGTGAGTCCGCAGCAGAGGTTGGCGGTTTTGAACCCCTGCGAGACCGATTACGTTATGATCAATCCCGCCGTCTGATAGGCTGTCAGCGCCGCGTGAAGGTCATCCTGATGCAGCAGCACGTAATCACGGTCATGAGTCGAGACGACGAATAGACTCAACCCCGCGTCTGCCAACGGTCTGGAGACGCGCGCAACGACGCCAATTTCATCGAACGCCAAGTCGCCATCGACGCGCAGGCAGCGATAGCCGCGCTTGTGTTCCACACCCGCAGGAACGTAATGCTCCGGGCACATTACCGACAGTTCATCTTCCGTCGCTGCGACGAAATACAGCGCCGCAGCGCTCAGCCACGCGGGAAAAGACTGCGGCGGCGTTAATTTGAGGATGGCGAAGGACTGCGGCAGCAAACGAAGCAACATCAGCGTTCAATCCATTTAGGACTTGCGCAGTTGACGGGCGAACACGCAGGTTCGCCCCTACGAGTGATAGGGAAATTTGAACTCAACTGCATAACTTCAATCCGTGGTGATGACGACTTTGCCCGTCGATCTGCGCTCCAACAGCGCGCGCATGGCGTCGGCGGCCTTGTCCAGCGGGTAGGTCTGCGAGATGTGCGGCTTAAGTTTGCCCTGCGTGTACCAGCCCATCAGCGTCACCAGCGAATTGATCAGCACTTCAGGCTTGCGCGCGCCGTATGCGCCCCAATACACGCCGACTACGGCACAGTTTTTGACCAGCGCTAAATTCACCGGAAGCTGCGGGATGGTGCCGCCCGCGAAGCCAATCACCAGCAAGCGCCCTTCCCAGGCGATGCAGCGCATGGCCTCGTCGAACAGCGCGCCGCCGACGGGATCGTAAATCACGTCCGCGCCTTTGCCGTCCGTGAGTTCCTTCACACGCTCGCGCACGTTCTCTTTGCTATAGTCGATCAGATGGTCAGCGCCGTACTGGGCGGCAACCTGCAATTTCTCCGGCGATGAAGCACAGGCGATGACGGTTGCGCCCATCAGCTTGCCCAATTCCACCGCCGTTAAGCCAACGCCGCCCGCCGCGCCGAACACCAACAGCGTTTCGCCAACCTGCAAATGCGCGCGACGAGCCAACCCCACATGCGATGTGCCATAGGCCACCGGGAAGGCCGCCGCCTGCACATCATCCATCATTGATGGCCGCGCCATGACCATGCCAGCAGGCACGACGGCTTCTTCCGCGCAGCCGCCATAATCACTGAGCGCGATTACCTTGTCGCCCGGTTGGACGTGGCGCACGCCCTCGCCGACTTCCAAGACCTCGCCCGCGATTTCAAAACCGGGGCTGAAGGGCAGCGGCGGTTTGACCTGATACTTGCCCGCGATCATCAGCGTATCGGCGTAATTGACACCGCACGCGCGCACCCGCACACGCACTTTGCCCGCGCTAACCTGCGGGGCGGGTACATCTTCCAGCGTTAACGTTTCCGGTTCACCCCATTGTCTGCACAGCAGCGCACGCATCGTTTATCCTTTGGAATCCCAACCGCCAGAAGGCAAGATTATAACGTGTCGAATAACAGATGTGCGATATGATTGAGAACATGAGGATTTTACGACGTATCACTTTCCTGGCAGGCGCGGCGATGCTGGTCACGCTGGCGGCACAGAATGCCAACGGCTCGACGCTGCTGCTGTCGCTCGATGTGCAGTTTTTGCTGCTGGCGGGCGGCGTTTTCGGGGTGGCGTGGGGATTGGGCGATGGCAAACCCGGTACATGGGCGCAGCGCGCTGCGCCCCTACGTAATACCTCTATCGTTTTGTTCCTCATTACGCTGCTGGCGCTGGTGCTGCGGCTGTGGCAGCTTGAAACCAGCGTTCATTATTTCGTCGATGAATTGAACTTTGTGTCCGGCGTGCTGGACATCGTTCACGCGCGGCAGTCGGGCGAAATCCTGCATCTGACGCATCCCTTTCACTGGCTGGCGGCGTTCCCGCGTATTTTCCCCTATTGGCAAAGCTGGGGTACGGCCATCGCCGGACAAAGCTACACGGGCCTGCGCCTGCCGAGCGCGGTGCTGGGCACGCTGACTGTCCCGGCGGTGTATCTGCTGGGCAAGAACCTGTTTGATAAACGTGTGGGTATCATCGCGGCACTGCTGCTGGCGACTTTCCCGCCGCATCTGCACTTCAGCCGCCTTGGACTGAACAACATCGCCGACCCACTGTTTGGCACGCTGGCGATGGCGTTTGCTGCGCGCGGGCTGAAAGAAGGACGGCGCGGCGATTTCGCGTGGGCGGGCGTCATGCTCGGCATGTCCCAATATTTTTATGAAGGCGGGCGGCTGGTGTATCCGGTTGTGATGGGGCTGTGGCTGGTGTTCAGCCCGCCGCGCCGCGTGCAGGAGACGGAGGCCGAAACTGGCAGCACGCCGCCACGCGGGAAGATTGCGGGGGCGGCATCGTAACGTTCATGCTGACGTTTGCGCTGGTCGCGCTGTCGTTTTACACCGTGATGTTCAGCTTCAATCTAGGACTAACGCCGCGCCTTGACAGCAAAAGCCTGCCGCCCGAATACTGGGAAATGCTGCTGCTTTCGCCTGCGGAAAATGGGATGCTGGCCGCCCACCTGAACTATGTGCTGCGCACGTTTGCTATTTATTTCACGCTGCCTGACCAGAGTTTTTATTACGCCGGGCCGACTGCGCTGGTGCTGCCGTATCTGCTGCCGCCGCTGCTGGTGGGCATCGGCTGGGTGCTGCTGCGCGGCGGGCGAGCGCTGCTGCTGATTCTGGTGCTGGCGGCGCTGGGCAACAGCCTGCTGCGTTACAGCCCCTGGGCATCCGGCTACGTGGTGACGTTCCCGATTCTGTGCGTGCTGATCGCTGTCGGGCTGCGGGAGATGGGGCGCTGGCTGCAAGGGCGCGGATTGGTCGTGGCCGAAAAACACCGCCGCGCGGCGGTGGCGGCCCTCGTGGGAATGCTGTGCGTGGGGCAAATCGGCTACTACTTTGGCATTCATCTGCCCAGTTTCAACCAGAACAACCGCCCGATTCCCGACACGCACGACGCGATTTACCGCGCGCTGGATTTCCCACAGGGCACGTATGTACATTTAGTGGGCGGCATCGTGATGTATGATTTCGACATCGCGCGGTTTCAGGAGTATTTCGGACGCCCGGATTTACGCACCGATGTCGTGCGCGAAGTGGGACGTTCGACCAATTTCAACGCGGACTATCTGGAAGCACTGCCGCGTGACGCCGATCATGCCTTTTTCTTTGAAGCGAATGCTGTAGAAGATGTCGCGCTGCTGCGGCAGTATTTTGATGTGGAAGGGCCGTTTTACACGCCGTACAATGTGCCGCCGGAACATCAATTGATCCTATATTACGCGGCTGTACCCTGATGTGTGCAAATTTAAACCATCGGACGCGGCCATTGCGTGTACCATAGTGTTGAGCTTGTGGTAGTGGGCCGACAGGGGAAGTTAGCCCCTCTCCCTAGCCCTTTACAAGGGTAGGTATTTTATGAAGCGAGAAGGCGGGTAGCTGAACGTTCGCGTTTAGCCCCACCCCAACCCCTCCCCATTTTTGGGGATTTGAACAGAATGAAAGGCCCGACACATGGAGAGGGGCTTAAAACGGGTTCGCGAAACGGGATGTTTGCTGTGAGAAGGCGTTGCGAAGGCGGCGGTTTTGCGGTGAGTTTGAGGTGAAGCGTTAATAACCTACCCTTGTAACCCCCCGGCCCCGTCGCTTCGCTTACACCCGATTTCGAGGGAAGGGGAGAAATGCAGGCTCGTGTTTGGCACTGGTACCAACATATATTCGCCAGAAGCCACTGGCATTACGCGGAACTCTTGAAGGAGATGTGCCATAAACCGCACACACAGCAACTTCTACTGGAGATTACTGATTGCCCTGTTCGTCGTCGGTGTGGGGCTGGTGTTTGTGCCGCGCCCGTACAGCACATGGCTGCTATTGCTGCTGCTGCTGGCGATGCTGCTGCTGGCGGCACGCAGCGCGCAGGACAAACTGTGGCAGCCGTTCAAACTGCTGCTGCGCGGCATTAAAGCGCTGGTCGTGCCACCGCTGCGCTTGGTGCGTGCGATCCTGCGGCGCAATCGGCAGCAGCTTGCCTATCCTACGGCGCTGACGGCCTGCGTCCTGATGGGCATCAGTGCTTACAACTTTCGCCCCGAAAACGGCGGCCTGCCGGTGGATGACGCCGCGCGGCAGATGGCGGCGGGCGGGCTGCTGCTGGGGGTGGCGCTGTGGCTGGCGAAAGATGATGCTGTGGTGAGGGCGCAGCGCGCTACGCCCCTACACATCTCCGGGACAAAAACGCGCTGGCTGTCGCTGGTCATTGGGCTGGCGCTGCTGGCGTTCGTGACGTGGGTCAACATGCTGCCCTTCACCAATGAGATTGCTATTCCCATAAACGATGTGCTGCCGCTGGATGTGCATCAGCAGATTGTCGTCTGGCTGCTGGGCGTGGCACTGGTCACGCGCGGGCTGATGGGACACACGCCGAAAGCGGGCAGACGCTTCGTTGAACTGCTGCGCCGCCCCGATGAATTTGCGGCGACGAACAAGGGGCTGAAGCCGCTGGTTCTGCTGCGTGCGGCGCGCGGGTGGCTGCTACAGCGTGCGCGCCGCCTTCAGCAAGCTCCTACCGTCGCCAAGCTGGAATTTTTGGCCGTCAGCGCGATTCTGCTGCTGGCGCTGGCGCTGCGCACGTACAACCTCGAACTCATCCACCGCTTTGTCGATGAAGTTCACTGGTTTGACGCCGTGCCGCGCGTGTGGGACTTCAGCACCAACATTCGCATCTTTATGCCCTTCAGCAGCGTCACAGCGTTTACCTGGCTTTATCCGTACTTTGAGGCGTCGTTCGTCGGCGTGCTTGGCCCCAGCTTCACGGCGATTCGGCTGCTCAGCGCGTTTGTGGGCACGCTGGGAATCGCCGCCGTGTATTATTTCGGGCGTGTGCTGTTTGACCGCCCCATCGCGCTGCTGGCGGCACTGCTGCTGGCGACCTTCCCGCCGCATATTCAGTTCAGCCGCATCGCGCTTAACAACATCGCTGACCCGCTGTTCGGTACGCTGGCGCTGGCGTTTCTGGCACACGGCGTCAAGTCGTCGAAGCGTGGTTATTTCGTGCTGTCGGGCGTGGCGCTGGGCTTGACGCAGTATTTTTACGAAGGCGGACGTTTGCTGTATCCGCCGCTGCTGGGCGTGTTCGCGTTTTACCTGCTGCTGCAACCCACGCCCAAAGAGGAAGGCGAGAGCAGCGTTGAGGTGCAGCTTCGCGGCTGGCGGCTGGTGGGGCATCTGGGGCTGCTGGCGATTACAACGCTGATTATTTCGCTGCCTGTGTACATTACCTTAGGCGCGCAGCATCTTTCGCTGACGACGCGGCTGGGGGAAATGGGCTTCGACCTGCAATACTGGCGCGATGCGATCTCTGGCGCGTCCAGCGTATACTGGGAGCACCTGCTGCGCAACACGCTGGCTTATGTTCAGCTTCCCGAACTCGGCTGGTTCTACGGCGGCAATACGGCGCTGATGCTGCCGTTCGTCGTGCCGCTGTTTTTTCTCGGTTTGTGGCACGCCCTCTGGCGCATCCGCCAGCCGGGGATGCTGATGCTGATCGTGTGGATTGTCGCCGCGACGGTGGGCACCAGCCTGACGCGCGATTTGTGGTCGGCGCGCTACGTGGTGGTTTTTCCGACGCTGATGCTGTTAGTGGCGCTGGGCATTCGCCTGACGCTGCCGCTGCTGGCCCCCCTGCTGGGCATCGCCCGCAATCTGCTGCGCGAAGACGACAGCCAGCCAGACCCGCGTCCGGTCTACAGCCGCCGCTATGGGCGCGCGCTGGCCGGGCTGGCGGTGATCTTTACGGGGGTGCTGGGCGTGCTGGAAGTGAATTACTACTTTAATGAACACATCGACGTGTACCTGCATCAGGGACGCTTCGGCGGTGACGTGCAGGATGCGCTGTTCCGCGCGGTGAATCTGCCGGATGGCACGTATGTTCACATCATCACCGACCAGAATTTGTTCCGCTTCGATGTGGAAGCTATCGTGCGCTTCTGGAATCGGCAGGGCGATCTGATTGTCGATGTCCAGCCGCGCGGCACGCTGACGCTGGAATATTTCCGCGACCAGCCGCTGGGTTTCCCGCACGCCTTTTTCATCGACACGGGCGACGAGGTGGTGTTCTCGCTGCTGCGTACTTACTTCATCCCCGACGCGCCGCGCGTTAGTCCTTACGGCGTCCCTACTGAGTACCAGATGATGCTGTACTTTGTGCCAGCAGGTTCGCGCGTGCGCCAGTGAGGTTTACTATGACACGTATTTTTGTGAAGGCGGCGATCCCTGCTGCCCTGCTTGTGCTGCTGCTGACCAGCGCAGCGCCGTTTGTGGGCAGCCAACTGCCGCCGGGGCCGCTGCTGGCATATGTTGACATCAGCCAGCGCCTGCGGATTATGGACATCAACTACAGGCTGTCGCTGCTGGTGGGGGCGTTTGCCGACCAGCCAGCGTGGAGTGCGGATGGACGGCTGGCGTTTGTTTCCAACGCGGGAGGCCCGCCCGAAATCTTTGTGTGGGACGCAGGCACGCTGACCAATGCCTCGGAAAATCCTTCCTTCGATAACCTGCCAACGTGGAGTGCGGACGGGCGGCTAGCCTTTGAAACTCTGCGGCGCAATCCTGAAATCTTCCTGTGGGATAACGGCGCGTTCACCAATGTCTCGCAGAATGCGGCGGACGACAGTTCTCCGCAGTGGAGCAGCGATGGGCGGCTGGCGTTTGTGTCGTATCGCGATGGCAATCAGGAAATCTACGTCTGGGACAATGGCACGCTTAGCAACATCTCGCAGAATATCGATAACGATTATGGGCCAGTGTGGAGTCCTGATGGGCGCTTGGCCTACGTCTCCGTGCGTGACGGGGATGCCGAAATTTATGTGTGGGACAACGGCGCGCTGATAGATGTCTCGAATAACCCGGATGACGACACGCAGCCCGTGTGGGGAATGCAGGGACAATTGGCGTTCGAGTCGGTGCGCGATGGCAACGAGGAAATCTATGGCTGGCAGAACGGCACGCTGATCAATATCACACAGAATGCCGCGTTCGACGGCGCGCCTACGTGGAGTCCCGACGGACGGCTGGCGTTTGTCTCAGACCGTGACGGCAATCAGGATGTTTACGTGTGGGACGATGGGGTCATCAGCAATGTGACGCAGCACCCCTCACTGGATACCGCGCCCACCTGGAGTCCTGATGGACGGCTGGCGTTTGTCTCGCTGCGAGATGGCAGTTCATCGCTCTACCTGTGGGACGGCGTGTCCATCTCGCTGCTGGCGCGCAACGTCCGGGCCAACGCCCTGCTCACATGGCATAAACCCCAGTAACTTGAGGCTTTGCAGAACGCGGCGGGGTGTAGTGCGCGGGGCCATTCGGCGTTGGGGGCAGCGAGTGGGTTTCAACCGCCCGCCGTTAAAGGTGCGGGCTAGTGACGTGGACGTTCAATTGAACGTTCCTACACAAAAATATCCGCGAAACTCCCATTCGCGCACGCGGCACCACTTGCATTTATGGGCTAGCAGCGGCACAATCAAGGCATTAATGAACGACAGCAGGGGTGAAGAATCGCGTGGAAACTAGAGGCACAGGGCGCAAAGTCGTGATCGTCGCCATCGTCGCGCTGGTGATCGTGCTGGCGCTGGATGCCGCGCTGTATTTTATGCTGCCGCCACTGGACACAGTGCGCCCGCCGACCAACACCCCCGGCCCTTCGCCCACGCCGCCGCCGACGCAAACGCCTATGCCCACGCCCACAGAAATCCCCTGCGAGCCGCAGGTGTGGTGGGACAACAGCCGCGAAACGATTGAAGCGTTCTTCACGACTGCGCTGATGCAGGGCAGTAACGACATTAGCGCCGAGACCTTCGATCAGGCGCTCAGCGACCAGCGCACGCTGCACGACGCCACCAACGCGCTGGCTTATCCGCCGTGCCTCGACGGGGCGCGTGATAATCTGCTCGATGCACAGAATGCCTTCCTCAACGCCTTCAGCGCGCCGGATGCCGTGCTGCTGGTCAGCGGAAATGACGCCAACGCTAATTACCAGAACGCGCGCCAGTTCTACACTTCGATTGTCGATGCTTACGACAACCTGGCAGCGTTCATCAGCGATCTGGAAGAACAGGGCGTCAGCTTCAACAACAGTGATCTTGGCGATGCGGTGCGCGCAGTACGTACCTACAGCGACATCAACACGCTGGAGTGTATGAGCACGCGCTGGGTTATGAGCGAAGTGCGGCCCTGGCTGATCCTCACGGCCAATTATCAACAGGCGGTCACCGCCAGCCCGATTGATCGCGATACGCTGCGCCGTCTAGTGTTCACGCTGCAAAATGAGGGACAGCGCATCGCGGGTGTGCCGTATCCTGACTGTGTGGAAGACGCGCGCGCCGACCTGCTGGAAGCCAACGATGCGCTGGTGGCGGTGATCCAGGGCATTCTGGCAGGCGATACCGCTGCTTCCGGCGACCACATGCCCACCTACTCGCAAGCCTTAGACCGCTTGCAGCGTGATATCCGCTCAAGCATTGATTTCCTGAATTAAAGCTATGGCGCAAAAGAAAAAGACTCCCCCACCTTCGTCCTCTAACAGCATTCCCGGCGACATCGCCCGCGTGCTGGGTGCTGCCCTTTACGGCGTCGTTATGTCGCTGGCGCTGGCCTATCTTCCGGTGTATCTGCTGCTCAGTGCCAGCTACGGCACGACCAGCGACGGCAGCAGCACGGAACCGATTGACAATGGGCAGCCGGTGGCGCAGGCCGCGACCTTTACCCCGATGCCGGAATGCGACGGTGCGGTTAACTGGTGGAGCGCCGGACGCACCTACTACGATTCGTTTGCCGCGTCCATGTCGGAGTTGTTCAGCGGCGTCTTCGATGTGGCGTCGGTGACGGCGGATTTGCGCAGCCAGCGCGACACGTTCGCGGCGGCACAGTACCCGGACTGCATCGCGGCGGCGCGCGCGGAATTACTCGCAGGGATGGATGAGACGATTGCGGCGTTCGAGGAAAGCGACCCCACTACGTCAGAACAACGTTTTCTGGCAGGCAAGGATCGTTTCGCGGCGGGCATTAATCTGCTGTGGGCGCTGGATGTAGCTACCGACCCGACCTCTGCCCCATCGCTGGATATGCCACAGGGCGGCGGCGCGAACTGTGACGCGCAGGCATGGTATGACAACGGACGCACGCAGCGCGAAAGCTTCCTCAACGCTTTTGGCAGCATCGACGTGAGCATGACGCGCGAACAATGGCAAGCCTTCATTCGCGAACAACGTGGGGTCCATGATGAGTACGCGGCGCTGGAAACGCCGGAATGCGCGGCGGCGGCCCGGCAGCACTTCATTAATCTGATGGACGCGATTCTTTCGGCTTATGAACATGCCATTGACGCGGAGATTGACGCCACGTTCGCAGACTACGAACGGCTGTCATATGAACTTCAGTTCTATACCAACTGGAAACACTGGCTGGGAATTGATACGCCTGCCAGCGATTATTAAGACAATGGCGCTCGTTTACCCCCTCATCCCCAACCCTTCTCCCCCGACTTCGAGGGAGAAGGGAGAGCACAGGGCGCGTGGGCAACTGGACGGCTTTCGACCAACTCTTGAGTTCACTAGCAGCAATCGTTATTAAGGCAAGTTAGCAGTTTTCAGTTGGGGGTCACGAGGATTGACGGTGAGGCTGCACGAGTAGGTGCGGTTTTGGGGCCAACGGATACGATCAGACCTCCATTGCGATAAGGATGCTGATACGAAATTGTATCAAGGGCAGTTTTTCAGAAGTTGGGTATTTTAATTAACAAAGAATTGATTTATAGTGATATAGTCAATCAATAATCAACGGAATGAGCTATGGTCAACATCCTGCACGTTGAAGAACATGAAGAAGAACGCCTTGCCGCGCGGCAGTGGTGGAGTGTAGGCGTCACTTATGCGGAACGGTTCTTCAAGTCCCTGTCGCAGTTTGATGTGCATCAGGTTAGCCCCGAATACGTCATCAATCTCCAGATGTGTTACATTCAATTTGAGCGACTGCCCTTCCCTGCTGTGGTGAAACGCGCCCGCGAAACCATGCTGAACAGTATGTACGCCTTTATTATGGCGGCTCATGCAGCGCTGTCTGGCGACGAAGATAAAGCGCGACAAGCCATTAACAAAGCCTTCGCTGGCCTGCTGCAAGTGAAGAAGGAATTATCTCCGCTGGGCATTGAGTTGAAATAGCCCGATGTTACAAATGTGCAACAACGCAAAATCTTAATTCATAAATAGTTGATAATTAAGATTGAGTTGTGGTATTCTCAATTCATAGGCAGACACTTTGTACAGGGGAGACAATCTGATGGCAGCAGCAGTACTGGATCAACGTGAAACCCTCAGCGGATCAGACGAAATGCAGGTGTGGTGGAAAGACACGCTGCGCAAGTCCGAGCATTTCTTCAACATCCTTTCCCTGTTTGATGTACACTCGGTCACTGGCGAGTATCTGATGACGTTACAACTCGTGCAGGGCCGCATCGAAAAAGCCCGTTATCCTTCGATTGCCTCCTACTCACGCCATTACCTGCTGGCGGCTATCTCGTCGGTCACCGCAGGGGTGTACGCCGCAATGGGTGGCAACGCCGAAAAAGCCCATCAGCATATGGACGCCGCAGCGATTTCGCTGTGCGCGCTGGAACGCGAACTGGCACGCCTGGGCGTGATGCAGTAGAAACTCTCCCCTAGCCTCAGATGACGACAAAGGCGGCGATCCAGCCGCTTTTTGCGTTATACTATAGAGTGATGCTGAATTGAGGGACAAACCCATGACCGACCAACCACGACGTTATATACTTCTGACATCTTATAGCGAAGATTTTCATAAAGTGAATGCACTCATCCATCACACGCTAAAAGAGATTGGGGCTGAGCCAATTTTTGATTTACCCGGCATGGAAGGGACGGTGGTTCATCAGATTCGTCAGGCTATTCAGCGTGCGGATTTTGTGATTGCGGATGTAACAGGCAAAAACCTAACGTAATGCGCAAGAATTGGTTATGCCCATGCACTGCGTAAACCTGTTTTGCTGGTGGTTCGGTCCGGGTCAGAAGAGGATGTACCTTTTCGATTTACAAGGCAGCATTTACATGTCATACGATCTGACAAAAGAGGATGAATTCCGCACTTATCTCCAGAAATCAGTAACCCGTTATATCAAATGAAGCGTGGAGGAAAAACAAAATGCCTGAGCATCGGGGCAGATGTTGTAATCATGCCGCTGAAGTCGATCTGCATTATTTCCTACCTCTATCTCGAAAAACATATTCAGGAACAGCACGGTTTAACCTGCACAAGGGCGGATAGACGTATCTCACTGGCGCAATTATCGACAAGATCGAGATGACATTCAGGAAGCTGATATAAAAATGCCGCGTCACTAACGCTAATTAATGTCTTTTATGAATTGGGTTTTGCTCATGCCAGAGCCGTGTTGTTCTCCTCAGCACAGGAACTACTGATTTCAAAATTGAAGATATACCTTCTGACGTGCGACATCTTGATTTTATCTGTATCAACGAAAACCACGAGGATTTTTATAAAGAATTCCAGACAAAGCGCTCGATGAAATTCTAGTCAAAAAATACGATCAACTCTATCGCCGGGGCAAAAAGCATTTTTAATCGCTTCAGACACGAGATTGGCCTGGGGTGACTACTTCGTGAGCAAGGATGAATTTGTCAACGGCTTAAGCGAGCAGAGGAAATCCGCCTCTACCTCGTTAAGCAGCGACACATGAAAAAAACGTGGCAGAGTTTGTACTTCCACGTATTGTGTCGCCTGCGCAGTGATTATTGAGCGCATTAACGAATGGCTGATTAAGAATTAGGCGGGGCAGTAACGCCCCGCCTTTTGGGTTACACCGTCACGTTGTAGAGCACGCTGGCTACGTCATCATCGAAACGTCCGAAGCCCAGGCGCACCGTCGCGGTGAGTTGATAGCTGTCGTAGTACGGCAGGTAATCGACGCTGACGGCGATGCGGCGGCGGTAACCGACGAACCAGCCGGGGCGATAGACGCACAGCGCTGTACCCTTGTCGTTGGTGCCTGTGCCCACCTTGCCATCAGCTTCCGTCAGCGGCATCTCGGCGCTGACCAGCACCGGAGCACCATCGACAAAACCGATTTGCCCGGTGAGCGCGGTGGCCAGCGGCCCGGCCTTGTCCACCGTCAGGAATTCGGTCATCGCCAGGAACTTGGCATAGGTGCCGCCGTCCACAATCCACGCCAGATCGCTGGGCTTGGCGCTGTAACGGGCGGGCAGCTTGAAGCGCACCTGACGCAGCTTGGTCAAGTCCGGCGCGGCGGCGGCGGAGACGCTGTTGGCGCTCTTGGTAATCAGCGGCAGCTTGCGCAAGCCATCGAAGGCCATGAAACGATCCGTCGCGGCGGGGGCGCTGTTGTCGCTGTTGATGTTGCCCGTCCCGGCGCTGGTGGTATCGCCGTTGAGCAGCACATAGTCCATGCTGGACGCAATGGCCGCAATCGCCTGCTCACGGTAGATGTTCAGCACCGGGATGATCGAGTCTTCGACCAGTTCCGCGCTGAAGCCTACGCGCAGCGCCAGCTTCTTGGCGTTCAACTGTACCTTGCCCGATGCCACCTTGCTGTCAGGAATGGGATTGCCCGAACCCGCCAGTGTCAGATGGGTCTCGTCGGAGGTTTCCGGCACGTAGTAAACGGTTGGGTCGGCGCCTTCGATGGGCAGCTCGAACGGGTTGCTCGGCATTTCCACGCTGCGGAACAGCGGCAAAATCACATTCTGCAAGCGTGCCTTGCGCCAGATTTCGGCGCTCCACAGGTCGGGCACCCACTCGTCGCCGAAACCTGCCTGTGTGCTGTTGGACAGTTCGTTGCTCTTGATGCCGGTGATGCCGGCCTTCTGCACCTTCCAGGCCAGCGCATTGGCGTACTGTTCGCTGACACCGTGAAAGTTCTTGGTGGCTCGCAGCAGGACGTAACCGTGCAGCAAATCCAGCGCGTCCAGGTTGTCGAACTGGCTGCCGACGCTGATGCTCTTGGTGGCTTCGCGCTCGCTGGCGACGGGCAGGCGCTTGCGGGCCGTGCTTTCGCGCGAGGTGCCTTCCGTCACGAATTCGTTGTCACTCATGTAATCTTCTCCTTCTTGTTCTTCCTGTGTTTCGTGGTGACCCGGTGGTTCAATGTATTGCAGTCCCAGCGCCTTGTACGCGCTTTTGACCGTGCCGACGTTGGTTAAACGCGGCTCGGCGGGTGTTGGCGTGAGGCTGCCTTCGATGATGGGCCAGCGCTGGATAAACCCATCGTCCGCGACCTCGACCAGATGCGGTAAACTGCCGCTGGACCAGGCCAGCACGCCCTTCTCGACAAGGCGCTGTACTGTGCGCACGTAGCGGCGGCGTAAATCCAACTGCGCTTCCGCCCATACGCCGACCTCATCGGTCTTGAGCGTGTCAATCACCCCAATCACGGCGGCCTCTAAATCGCCGTCCAGCCCGTGATGGTAAAGAACGGGGCGCTTTTCGTACCAATCCAGCCCCAACTCGGTGTTGGGGGTAAAATACTCGCCCTGCAAGTCGCGCCGCTGTGGGCTGCCCCATACAACGAGGTAGCCGCCGACACGCCCTTCTGTGGCGTTCAACATTTTCAAGGTGTGCATGGTTCCTCCTGATAGCTATTAGTCGTTAGCTGTTAGCTGTTAGCTATTCGTCAAAGCCGTCTGCACAGGTCTTACGGGATACGTCCGGCTTGATTTGTGTGAATGTTGGGTTCCCCTTGATGCACTAATCTCCTCAGACGAATAGCAATTAATTAATGACCAATGACTAACGACTAATGACTTGTTTGGGCTGCCTCATGCCGTCCACATACTGGGAATTGTCGTTACGCAGACGCGGGCAGGGATGTAAGCCGTATGACGCTGGCGACGTGCTCCCGAAAGAGCGCCGCCTCTGCCGCACCGCTGTTGTTAATCTGCCGCCTGTTTAGAACAGATGTTTTAAAAGTAGCACACAAGTTCTTTCATTTGAGGTTCAATTGAACCTTTAATTGGGGTTGTAATAGTTACGCCTCAAGTTTGGGGGTTTTTTGCAGCATTTATATGATTAAATGTGTATGATTGAGGATGAGTGGATAGTTGAAGTGGGGGCTGTGTGGACGAAGCACAACTGCGCAGGGATGGTTTTTTGCCCTATATTAAACAGGGTTACACCTACGCCAAGCGAATGCAAATTCCGTTTCAGGTACGTCTGAAAAATGGAGATGTGATTTACGGTGCGAAGGGCGATTACGTTTGCACCGATACGGATGCCAGCGAGCGCTGGATCGTCGCCGATGACATCTTTGAGCAGACGTACCGCCGCGTCACGCGCAGCAAAGTCGCCGCCGCGCAGCGCAGCCGCCTGCTGGAACGCTATCATTTCCACATTTACCGCAAAACCGCCGTCACCTGGGCGAAAGAACTGACGCAGCCCATGATGGTCCACACACTGGAAGGCCCGGTCAGCGCCGAGGCAGGCGAATACCTGTGCATGGGGGCGCAGGGCGAACAATGGCCGCAGATGCGCGAACGCTTCGAGGAAAACTACGAACTGGCAGAAGAAGCCGTGTCTTCAGAGTAAGGACAGCGGCGGACGCCTCCATGCTATGGTCAGTTCCTTCGCAGCCGACTTCAATACTTTTGTGCGCAGCGGTGCCAAAACCGAACATGAGGGTCAGAGCCACAGCGAAACCGATCACGTCGAATATCGCATATCTGTGCCCAAGATGCGCGCGTTCGTCAAGAACTGGCTGGCGACGCACCCCCAACTTTCACAAGCGGAATGGCTTTTCACATTAGACACGCTGTATGCTGGCGATTCGCTAGAGGAACGCAGCGCTGCCGGGATGCTGTTGAAACATCACAAAGCATACCGTCAGCAGTTGTCGCTAGAGCATGTGGAGCAATGGCTGGCACAGCTTCACGGCTGGAAGGAAGTGGATGCCAACTGCCAGACTGTGTTCAGCCCTGCGGAAATGTTCAAGCGCTGGGCAGAGTGGGAAACGTTCCTGCGACGGCTGGCGGCCAGCCCTGATCTCAATCAGCAGCGCGCCAGCCTTGTGCTGCTGGTGGATGTTGTGCGCTCCAGTGATGATGCGCGCGGCATCAAACTGGCAGTCGATTTGATGGAAAGCCTCCATCATGAACGTGATAAGCGTATCAGCAAAGCGGTGTCATGGGTGCTGCGCGAAGCGGTGAAACGCCATCGCGGCGCGGTGGAGCAGTACCTGGCGGCGCATCAGCCTCATTTGCCGAATGCGACAGTACGAGAAGTGCAAACAAAACTGAAGACCGGGAAAAAGCGTGTGTGATTCAGACTCCTCCGAAAATACAGCTCACCGCCAAGACGCCAAGTGCGCCAAGATCATCCAAGAGAACTAGATCAAAGAAAGTTTGAACCACCGAGACCCCTCGTCGAATACAACGGAGTTCACCGACAAATGAAAGGATTTTCATCCCATTGGGGTGTAATTTCTTTGCATGAGCAGCCCCCTTGCAATTTGCTGACCTCGTGGGCAGGCAGATACGCACTGGCAGAAGAAGCAGTATCTTCGGAGTAAGCTCCGTATCAGTATTCTACGGTTTCGACTAACTCCACAATACGCGCATGAGGCCCGTCGGTGATGCTGCCCTGCATCCGAGGCCAGACATTATTGCGCAGGTTGGTCAGCAGCGTTTCAGCCTGTTGGCGCGAGGCAAATTCCAGTTCAATCACCACATGGTTGGGATTTTCAAGGTGGCGCAGGACTCGATAGCGCTGCACCCCGGATTTCTGTCGTCCGGCAGGGTCACTGTCAAAGGCCTGCTTCCAGTCGTCAAAACTGATGACGGCATGTTCAATCTGTAAGACAACCATTACGACTCTCCTTTCTAAACGGATATATCCATTATCTTCAGAATGCGCCGGGATGGAAACAACCCACTAGTCAGGGGTGGAGGCTTCCTGCATCAGCGTGCCGACTTGGCGGTCAGGCGGGTACGTGCTGGCAAGCAGCGCTTCGGTGACGCGGGCCTGATCTTCCTGCGAACGGTTCTGGCTCAGCTTGAACTTACCTTCCAAGCGCGTGATGGGAATCTCAAAGGCGACAATCGCCTGCATCATCGTGTGCATATAGTCGTCGGGCAAGTCCATCTCCCACGAGGGGGAGAAGCCTGCTTCGTGATGAGTCACCAGTGTTTGCAGCATAGCCTCAACCGCGTGGCTGTCGTCAATGATACGCGGCGTGCCGTAAGCGTGAACAACGGCGTAATTCCAGGTTGGCACGCTGGGGTGCGTGGTGTACCAATTGGGCGAGATGTAGGTGTGCGCGCCGTGAAAAATCAGCAGCGAGGGCTGCTCGGCGAAGGCTTTCCACTGGGCGTTGGCTTTCGCCATGTGTCCCAGCAGCGTACCGTATTCGCCGCGCGTCGTGTCCAGCATCAGCGGCAGATGGGTGGCAGCCAGTTCGCCAGCCGCGTTCGTGACCAGCGTGGCGAAGTTGTGCTCCTGCATGAAGGCGTGCAGCACGCTCAAATCGGTTTCCTGAAAGGATTTGGGGATGTACAAGCGTTTACCCTTTCCGTAGGTGATGTTCCCTATCCTATCATCCTGAACTGCGCCCCAATACAACCACTTATGTCCACGCTTTTTAACCCCTCATGAAAGTCTGTATTGAGCGCAAGAAACCGATAGTTTGAGCTAGTGCTGCCTGTCATGATGATCTTTAACGTTGTAAATAGCGAATTGGAAAATCGTGATGAAACTGCGCGATGCGGGACTCCTGCTGCTATTGGCTGCTTTGTGGGGCGCGTCTTTTTTATTCATCCGAGTCGCGGTGCCGGTGATGGGTCCTTTTCCACTGGTTGCTGTGCGCGTCATGGTCGGCGGCGGCATCCTGGTGGTCTATGCGATGCGCATCAGGAATGCGCTCCATTGGCGCAGCCACTGGCGCAAATACCTCTTGATTGGTTTGTTGAACAACGCCATTCCCTTCACGCTGATTTCGACGGCACAGCTTAACCTGACGGCTTCCTTCGCCGCGCTGCTAAATGCGACGACGCCGTTGTTCAGCGTCCTGATCGCGGCGCTGTGGATTCAGGAGAAAGTGACTCCCGCGAAACTGGTGGGCATACTGCTGGGTATGGTGGGCGTCAGCATCATCGTTGGTTGGCGACCTGAGCCGTTGGATATGCTGCATCTCGTTAGTGTAGCGTTGATGCTGGGCGCAACCTTTTCTTATGGGCTGGCGGCGGTCTATGGCAAAATCGCATTTAAGGATGTGAATCCGCTTTCGACTTCCATTGGACAGCTATTATCGGCTAGCGTGCTGATCCTGCCGCTGGCGCTGCTTAACCCACCAGCGCATCGCATCGAAGCCACGACGATCATCGCCGTCGTGGGATTAGCCACATTGTCCACCGCGCTGGCGTACCTGATCTACTTCCGCCTGATTGCGAGCGCTGGCCCCACGCCTGCTGCCAGTGTCACCCTGCTGATTCCTTTCTTTAGCAGCTTGTGGGGCGCGGTATTCCTGGGCGAACGCCTGGAACTCAACGAAATCTTGGGATTCGCTATCATCCTAATCGGGCTGCTGCTGGTTACGGGTCTGTGGCAGCAGGTGTCACGCAAGCCGCTGCCCGCCTGAGATGGGCGCGCCGCTCATGGTAACTGGAGCGCAGCGCAGCGTGCGTGGGAAGCAGGCGCTGCGTTGATTTAGAACCTTTTCCCATCTTTGGACGTATAATCCACAAACACCGAGTTTGGGAAAAGGTACGCTATGTTTGACTTCAATCCGCTTTCGCCAGAGTTTCAGTCGAATCCGTACCAGTACTACAATCTGCTGCTGGAGCATATGCCGATGTTCTACTGGGATAAATGGAATATGTGGTTCTTCAGCCGCTATGAAGATTGCAGCGCTGTGCTGCGGAACAATCACTTCGGGCACGAGTTTGCCGCGACCATGAGCGAGGAAGAACGGGCCATGCTGCCCACAGCGCCGCCGGAACAAAAAGCCCTGTGGGATATGCAGCGGCACTGGATGCTGCTGAAAGACCCGCCCAGCCACACACGCCTGCGGATGCTGGTTCACAAAGCGTTTACGCCGCGCACGGTGGAGCAGCTTCGCGTGTACATCCAGCGCATCACCGACGAACTGATTGACGGTGTGCAGGGCGCGGGCAGGATGGATTTGATTGAGGATCTGGCGTTTCCGCTGCCGGTGACCGTGATTTCGGAACTGCTGGGCATCGCGCAGGCAGACCGTGAACAGGTACGCCTGTGGTCGCGCGATTTAGCCGTAAGTCTGGAGTTTATCGAAGAAGCCGAGCCGTACAACCGCGCGTCCGTCGCAACGGAAGCCTTCGACCATTATCTGCGCGGACTGATCGCCGAACATCGCGCGCACCCCAGAGAAGATTTGATTTCCGCGCTGGTGGCCGCTGAGGAGGCAGGCGACAAACTCACCGAAGATGAGATGATCGCCACGATTATGCTGCTGTTCATCGCCGGGCATGAGACTACCGTCAACCTGATCGGCAACGGCACGCTGGCGCTGCTGCGCAACCCGGCACAGTTCGACAGGCTCAAAGCTGACCCCGCACTGGTCAAAAACGCGCTGGAAGAACTGCTGCGCTATGACAGCCCGGTGCAGATTACCACGCGCATCACCTTGCAGGATACCGAAATCAACGGACAAGCTATCAAGCGCGGGCAGTCGGTGGCGACGATGCTGGGCGCGGCGAACCGTGACCCACGCACCTTCGCTAACCCTGACCAACTGGACATCACGCGCGGCAACGCGGCACAGCACATCGGCTTCGGCAACGGCATTCACTACTGCCTCGGTGCGCCGCTGGCACGTCTGGAAGCGGAAATCGCGTTCGGTACGCTGCTGCGCCGCCTGCCCAAGCTGGCGCTAGGCACGGACGACCCTGTGTATCGCGGGACCTATGTGCTGCGCGGCATGAAACATTTCCCGGTGGTGTTTTAGAGAAAAGAACACAGCGAGGGGCAAGGCGTGCTTTGCCCCTACCGCTTGATCTACCCCTGGCCTGGCTTACCTTCGGCGATAAATTTTTTCTGCTGTTCCAACAGCTTCTGGAAATTGAGCAGCCCTTCGAGAATCTGATGGGTGAACGGCGAGATGGCCCCGGCAATCATGCCCACGACCAACGGGCTGTTAAGCGCTTCCGGTACGGTGACACCCGGCAGCGCACTCAGCAGCAGCAGCGGGATTTGGAACTGTCCGGCAAAGTAAACGCCCAGCGCCATGCTGACCACAAGGGTAAACACCTGTTTCCACGAGGCCAGCGTGGCGGCTTGAGCATCGGCAGCGGCGCGGGCGACGGCAGCGGCTTTTTCGGCTTCTGCGGCGGCGGCTTTGGCATCCAGAGCAGCGGTAGACTTCGCCGAGTCGTCGGGGGCGGCAGTGGCCACGCTGGACGCTGCTGCGGCAGCATCAGAGGCAACCCTGGCCGCAGCCACTTTTGAGGTCATGTTGTCACTGACAGAGTCGCTCACCGTGAGCCGCAACCCACCGGGCAGGATTTTCAGCAGACTTTTTACCCATGACCATTTCAAAATTTCCTCGATGGCGTTGAATCCGGCCTCGACGATGCGTTCGATGAGAAACGCCAGTCCCAAGAGTGGAGCTAACGCGGTTACAAAATCCATTTTCATTCTCCTTGATAGCGCTCAGAGAAAGCTAAAGTACGCGCCTTGCAGTAAAACTGCGCGCAGTACAGCCAGATTTGCGACCAGCGGTGTGTTCGGTGGCTTGTCTACACTATCGCGCTACAAGAGGAACGTGTTAAGCCCCCTCTTCAGGGGGCAACACTTTGCGTTCGGGTGTGCGGGGGATGCGCCAGATTTTATAACCATTGATGCTCGTTTACCCCCTCATCCCCAACCCTTATCCCCCGACGGGGAGAAAGGGAAAAAACACAGCGTACGCGAGGGCAACTGGATGGCTTTCGACCAACTCTTGAGATCACTAGCACCAAGAGTTTTAAAAATCCGGCTCCTGCACATTGAAGTCTCTGCCGAAGTCGGCGTAAATCGCGCTGGACTCGGTGGTCTGAACCATCTCGAAGGAAGTGCTCATGAACTCCACTTCAGCATCAATGAGCAGCAAGGAGTCGAGGCGGTGGACAAGGCCATCATCCTCGCCAATCCAGACTGTGAAGGACAGTGCGCTGCCTTCGGCCATCTGCGAGATGAGGTCTTCAAAGTCGATTCCGCGCATCATCCCGGCGACAGCGTCAACGATAGCGGCCATCGCGTCGCTTTCCAGCATGGCCTGTGAATCGTACTCGACCTCGAAGACGCGCATGGTCTGGTCGTCGATTTCGTCGCTGTCGGCTTCTGCAATCGACAACACGACATCTTCATTCACAGTCAGAGCTACCGTTGAATTGTAAAGTGCGTCGGGTGAGACCGCGCTCAAGGCGCTCAACGCGGGATAACGACTCCCGTCGTCGTCCAGATTGATCCACTCTTCCGGGAAGGAACTGGCCAGGGAGCGCGGGCTGACTTCAGCGGCGTGGACGTAGACCTCGCCATCGAGTGCGATCATCTCCAGCGTCATGTGCAGTTCGCTGTCAACGCTGCCCGTTGAAGCGGTGATGTCCTGTTCGATCACTGCGTTGAAGTTCCAGCCTTCCTCGCCCTGCTCTACCTGCATTTCGATGCGCTGGGTGAGATCGTTCGTCACCTGTACCGCGCTGCGCCCGGAGCCTGATGTAATTTCCTGGGCGAGCGTCTGATCGACGATTACACTGTAGCTCTCGACATCGGCCATGTTGT
This sequence comes from Anaerolineae bacterium, assembly GCA_046328675.1. Classification (GTDB taxonomy): domain Bacteria; phylum Chloroflexota; class Anaerolineae; order Aggregatilineales; family Phototrophicaceae; genus JACAER01. The sequence goes on along the minus strand of JAXLWC010000009.1, from coordinate 85,452 downwards.
CAAAGGCGTCGGAAACAATTTCAATCCATTCCAGTTCTTCGTCGCTGAAATCGCTTTGCGCGCTGACACCGCCTACCAGCAGCAGCAGACAAACGACCAGCCCTACTCCTAACAGGTTTGTGTATCGCATCGTGTATCCTTTGTGCTCCATATACTTTTCCCTGCATCGGCAGTTACTGTATATTCTATAACAGGTTTCTTATGGAGCCTGATGTGCGTTTAGCCTCAAAATGCGGTATAATAATGTAGAATTTTTGTTTTAGCTGAGGTATACACCCGTTGGACATTACGTGGTATGGACATAGCTGTTTCCGCATCAGCGAACGTGGACGACTGGTCGTCGTCACCGATCCGTTTTCGGAAAGCATTGGTTTACCCGCCCCGCGCCTGAAAGGTGATGTTGTCACCGTCAGCCACCAGCAGCCCGGACATAACGCGATTGATGTAGTTAAAGGACGCACCTACACGCTGGATGGCCCCGGCGAATACGAAATTGGCGGCGTGTTTGTCACGGGCATCGCGATGCACGATGTAACGACACGCCAGTTGAACGTGGCCTATCTGCTGGACTATGACTCGCTGACAGTGCTGCACCTCGGCGACCTGAGCCATGTGCCCGACCAATCGACGATTGAGGCGCTGGGCGAAGTGAACGTGGCGCTGGTGCCTGTGGGCGGCGGCAACGCGTTACGCGCGTCGCAGGCGGCAGAAGTCATCGCGCTGCTGGAACCGAATTTCATTGTGCCGATGCACTTCGCGCTGCCGGGGCTGAACATCGAACTTGACCCGGTGGACAAGTTCCTGAAGGCGATGGGCGTCAGCAAATACAGCGAAGAAGATGTGCTGAAAGTGACGGCGGGGGCGCTGCCGGAACAACCGCAGGTGGTTGTTTTACGTCCACAAGCATAAAATAGTGATGAGGCATGAGTCAGCGCCGCATGGGGCTGACTTTTACGCTCATAACTGAGGAAATGGGATGAACGTCAAAATCTTAATGAACTGGGACATCAAACCGAATCGCGATCAGGAATACTTCGAGTTTATTGTACGGGAGTGGGTCCCCAGCGTAACACGCCTTGGCATTCAACCCATTGGTGCGTGGTATACCGTGTACAGCCGCGAACCTGCCACACAGATTCTGGCAGAGTGTCTGGCGGACGACCTCGACACCATCCGCGAAGTCCTCAAAAGCAAGGAATGGCTGGAGCTGAACGAGAAGCTTCAGGAATATGTGAGCAATTATCGCCATAAGGTTGTGCGCAGCCGGGGCGAATTTCAAATCTAGAGCAAAGTGGTAGGGCAAGATATATCTTGCCCCTACGATAACACCCGATTATGACGGCAACCTTTATTCTTGGCTCCAGTTCCCCGCGACGGCGAGAACTTATCGCCTCATTGGGCATCAATTTTACGATTATCAAGCCGGACATTGACGAGTCGCTGCACGCGGGCGAATCGGCACTGGATTATGTACGGCGACTCAGCCGCGAAAAAGCTGCTGCTATCGCCGCGAAAGTCAACGCGGATGCTACGATTCTGGCGGCGGATACGGTGGTGATTCTGGCGGCGGACACGATGGGCATTGCCGACGATGGTGAAATCCTGGGCAAGCCCGCAGACCACGAGGAAGCACGTGCTATGCTGCGCCGTTTGCGTTCACGCCCGCATCAGGTGTGTACGGCGATTACGCTGGCAAATGTTGGAAAAACGGGCGAACACAGCGCCGCGCCCCTACAGTCGGTGACACGCACGATGGTTCATATGCGCGACTACAGCGACGCCGAAATCGAAACGTATATCGCGTCCGGGGACCCCTTCGACAAGGCGGGAGGTTATGCCATCCAGCATGAGGGATTCCGCCCGGTGGCACGCATCGACGGCTGCTACAACAATGTTGTCGGGCTGCCGCTGTGCGCGGTCAAACGCGGGCTGGCACAACTTGGCTGGCCGGGGATTCGTGCGCCGCAGGACTGCGATTGTGTAAAATATCAGAGTTCCTGAACAAAAGAGAAAGATAGCGCTTCATGCAAACGACAAACGCTTTTCCTCAGTTGCAGGGTCAGCAGTTTATGAGCCTGACGACCTTCCGCAAAAACGGCGAAGCGGTGCCAACACCAGTCTGGTTCGCGCAGGTGGATGATAAACTGTATGTGTTTACTGACCCCGACGCGGGCAAGGTCAAGCGCATTCGTCATACGCCGCGCGTGACCGTCGCGCCGTGTACGATGAGCGGCGAAGTCACAGGCGAAACTCAGGAGGCCACTGCGCGCATTCTCAATGACGTGGAATCGCGGGCGGCGCTGGACGCGATCAACGATAAATACACGTGGCAAAAACGCTCACTGGACATCATGAATAATATCGTGCGCATGTTCCGCCGCAGCGAAGCCCAGGGCGCGGTGTATCTGGAGATTACCCCCGCGTGATGCTCGTGCTGTGGGCGGCACTGACCACCGCCGCCGCTGTCGTGTACATGATAAACGGCGGTAACACAAGCGTGGCCCTGCCGCTGGCGGTTATCTGGGTGCTGTCGCTGCTGGCAGTTGTCCCTCAGGTGAAGTTCCTGCGTTCAATTTTAAGTACACCTTTACATTTGCTGCGCAAGGCTCCGGCGCTGCTGTGGCTGCTGCTGCTGCTGTACACGCTGTTCGTGCTGCTTGTGTGGTTCAAAGTCTATGAACCGGTGTGGGGCAAAACGCCTGACGCGGGCGGACTGGCCTTTCTGGGTGCGATGGTGTGGCTGTGGTGGTTCGTGGTCGCTTTTGGTCTGGAGTCGGACGAGGGACGTGCGATAGGCGCAAAACTCGGCAAATCGCGCCTCACCGGAGTGCTGATTACCCTGACGACGCTGGCGCTGCTGTTGGTCGGCACAGAGGGTTATCTGCGTGTGTTTATGGTGAAGTCTGACGGCTTCGCTTTCACCATCATGCATTACTGGTGGCGCGAGATTTACTGGAGGCCGATCAATTCGCTGGGCTACCGCGACTACGAACCGCATGATGACCCGACACAGCAGCATATCCTGGTCGTCGGCGACTCGTTTCCTTCAGGACACGGCATCAATAATATCGACGATACGTTTCCGCAGGTGCTGGATCGCACGCTGGACGGCTACACGGTGAACATCGCCGCACAGCCCGGCTGGGATACCAACGTCGAATTCCCGCCGCTGCAAAATTATCCGGTGCAGCCCAACATCGTCATCCTGTCGCATTACTTCAACGATTTGGGTTACGCGCTAAGCGAGAATCCGGTGCGCGTTACGTTCCCTGACGAGCCGCTGAGAACTTTTGTTGACAGCTATTTTCTGCCGAGTTTCCTCTACTGGCACATCTTCCAGTTCGGGATTGAGGGACACGCGGGCGAGTATGTCAACCTGCTGCTGGACGCCTACAACGACCCGACGGTGTGGGCAGAGCATCAGGCGGCGCTGGCGCAGTTTGTGACGTGGGCCAACGAACACGACGCACGGCTGATTGTGATCGTGTGGCCCGCGCTGGATGCCATCGCACAATCCGCGCCCGCCAGCACGCGCGTAACCGAGTACTTTGAGGCGCAGGGCGTGACCGTCGTCAACATGGATGAAGCGCTGCAAGGACGCAGCACGGCAGAACTGGTCGTTAACCCGTTCGATGCGCATCCTAACGCCGCTGTCCACGCGCTGGCCGCACAGCTTCTGGCCAATGCGGTGCAAAGTCGGTAGGCTGCAATCGGTACGGTTCAGTACCTATTTGTAAATTCAATTTTTAACCGCAAAGGCGCAAAGAGCGCAAAGATTCAAAAGAAAAATTGAACCACCGAGACACAGAAGTAGAATCTCAAAAGTTTTTAGTTTTCAACAAGGGGATTAATCCCCTTGTTCGAGGTAAGCATTTTTCTAAAGACTTTCACGGTTTTACTGAGAACACAGAGAAAAGAACGTAAATCGATGATTCTGTGCATTTATATTTTTGAATTATCAGACGACTCCTTAGCACAATTCAACTTCTTTCGGTCTATTGTCAGGCAATAGGGAACGGGCTGTTGCTGTAACACGTCATTCGTTGCATGGACTTATCAATCAGACGTATAGTGTTATGGTGCCATGCCAGACGAAAGGAGCGTACCCCGATGAAATACGCTGCATGGATACTTTTGTTCGTGTTCTGCCTCGCCTACCCCGCCGCCGCGCAGGTGGCTACCCCTAGCGCACTGCCCCGTTTGGAATTCAGCACGCAGACAGACCCGGTATCGCTGCTGGGCGCATTTTATAACGCGATCAGCCTGGGCGATTATGCGCGGGCTTATGCCTACTGGGAGCAAGCGCCGCGCGGCATGACCGAAGCGCAGTTCGCGGCGGGCTTTGGCGATACGCGTGATGCGCATGTGCTGGTACGGCTGCCGATTGCGGCGGATGCCGGGGCAGGCAATGTTTACGCCAGCATTGCGGTGCTGGTGATCGCGGAACATACTGACGACACGACGCATTACTACGCCGGATGTTTCACGGCGCATCTGACGAATGTGCCTGTGGGCAACGCCACTGAGCCTGATCCGAACTGGCACATTCAGGCGGGGACGCTGCGCGAGCAGGCGACACCCGATCTGAGCGCGCTGGATACGGCCTGCGAACTGAGCTATACGCTGGTGGATGACCCGTATCCGCAGTCGCAGCTTGAGCCAACAGCGCTGGTTCAGGCGTATTTCGCGGCGGTGGCTGGCCACGACACCATGCTGGCCGCGAGCTACTGGGAAACGCCGTCGCAGGATTTGTTCGCACAGCAGTACGGCAGCACAGCAGCCAGCGCGCAGGGTATCGGGCTGATCGTCAACCCGGAGACGTTTGGCGAAGGCGCGGCTGGCAGCGTTTACGTGAGCGTGCCGACGCTGACGGTGTTCACGCTGGCGGACGACAGCGCACACTACGTCACAGGCTGCTACGTGACGCGCGCGGTTAATGTGCCCGTCGGCGATGCGGCGACGCCGGACCCGAACTGGCATTTCTACGGTGTGACGCTGAGCGAAGTGCCGGATGTGACCTCGGCAGTGCTGGCGACGGCGCGTGGGTGTAACTGAGGCGATGGGGTTTTGAAATGAAAAGAGCGCGGCTGAGAGGCTGCGCTCTAAGATAGGGAGGCAACTGTCGTTAGGATTTCTCAGAATGTGAGACTGTCTTTTGCTTACTGTCAACCAGATATGTCACCTCGCCAAGATTATCTACATAAAGCGAGGGTGAAATCAGTTCGATACCAATGACAGTTCCATCTTCGGCTATATCAAGGACGACCAAACCATTTCCAACGACCTTATTTTTATGAAATGGTTTGTCATTGAGCTTGATGTACATTGCATCTGCGCTGGTATCGTGTTTAATCTGCATGGTTTTACTCAGCTTCTACTAGATAAACGGTCACAATTTGGCTGGACTCCTCATCCACAACAACCCGTATAGTGCGTTCGTCATCCATCGTTTTGTCGTAAGCCTGTCTTGTCGGCGTAAGTTCAATCATGTCGTCTGGTTCGAGTAATGCGGCTTCAATCCATTCAAAAGAAATGTTTCGGATTTGCATTCTTGCGACAGCGTGATCATAGAATGTATATATCTTGCCGCGTGCTTCTATAAACATAACATCCCATACTATTTATTATAAGGCACTTGTCTACAAAAAGAGCGCGGCTGGGAGGCTGCGCTCTTTGATGTTCTGGTTGTGGTGTAAGCCTAATACTTGCGCACGATGTTCTTGTACACCACTGGCTGGCGGTTCTGGATGAACTGATATTCCTCGCGATACTTGCGCACCTGATCGAGGTCGATGCGCGCGACGGCGAAGCCTTCCAGCGGCGCGCCTGTTTCGGGGTCGGTTTCGTCTGCCAGCGAGGCGTAAATCTGCCCACGCGGGCCGACGACCATGCTTTCACCGCCGAAGTTCAGCGTCACGTCTTCGCCGACGCGGTTGCAGGCGGCGATGTACACCGAGTTTTCGTAGGCGCGGGCGCGGGTGTAGGTCTTCCACTCGTCAATCTGCGAGGCTTCCCAGTTGGCGACCACGCACAGGATTTCCGCGCCATCCAGCGCCAGGCTGCGCGCGACTTCGGGGAACGCCAGATCGTAGCCAATCATCAGCCCCAGATTACCGACTTCGGTTTCAATCACGGGCAGCTTATAACCCTCGCGGAAGGCCATGCGTTCTTCGCCGCGCAGGTGAATCTTGTTGTACACGTCCAGCAGTTCACCTTCGGGGCCAACGACAATCGCGGAGTTATAGAGCACACTTTCCACGCGTTCTTTCGTCACCATGCCAAAGACGATATACACGCCGTACTCGTTAGCGCGCTGTGCCAGCAGGTTAATCGTCGGGCCGGGGACGCGCTGCGCCAGTTCGGTGAAGCGCACACCCAACTCGTAGCCGCTGGTAATCAGTTCGGGAAACACAATCAGATCGACCTTCTGCTGCGAGGCGATTTTGGAAATCATTTCGGTCATCTTGACGAGATTTTCTTCCGGCTCGCCAAGTTTAGGTTTCATCTGAACGATAGCGACGGTAATTTCGCGCATGGTTTATCCTTAAATCATTAGAGCAAAGCTAGGCACAATTGTACTACAGAGTCAGTCTTCACGGGACGCTAACATCTCGTCAAAAACCGCTAACGCCGCCTCGACGTTCTCCGGGTTGCGATGGAAACCGCCATGATCGGCGTCGGCGTCTTCGATGAACAGGTCTACCGTCCCGCCCAGGTTTTCCAGCCATGTCTGGCTGCGGTGCATGGCGGGGCATCCACTAAGTTCAGGGGCGGGGTCCTGTCCGCCGCAGAACAGCACCCAATGACTGTTCGCATATGGCATCTCCCCAAAATCGCCCGCCTCAATCTGCTGGTTCGGCGGGTAATCCGCTTCGGCGCCGCCTGCATTGGCGATGGTCAGGCCAAAGAAATTATTCCCTGTGTGGCGGTCAAACGCCGTCACCGCGTAAATCACGGCTGAGCCTCGGCTGAAGCCGTGCAGCAGCGCTGTGCCGGGAAGGGTGCCCAAGTCACACAGGGCGCGGCTGAAGATCGGGTAAATCTCACGCGGCAGATAATAGTCTTCGTTCAGGTCGTGGTCAGGGTCTTCTCCACGCCACCACTGGAGCGCGAGGATGCCATAGCCGCGTTCTGCCGCGTATTCATGCCACAGGAAAAATTCATCGACGGCGGAACTGGCGTGACCATGCAGTGTAACGATCATCGGCGGCGGATTGTCGCTGTCACTTTGCGGCAGCCACAGCAGGTAGTAGCTGCGACCATCAGGCGTCGGCACAAACTGCGCGCCCTGTTCCAGCGCGTAGTCGTAGCGCTGGCGGGCTTGTTCCATCGTGTAGCCGAGCACCGTCTGCGACTCATCGCTTTGGGCGGCAGGCGGCGGCGTGCGGCGGCAGTCGGGGGGCAGTTCATCCTGTGCCAGCACAGTAGTAGACAGCAACAGCATTAAGCAGCAGAGCAGCAGGCAGCGGCGCAGCATCAGTCCTCTCCTGAAATCAGGCGTGCAGTTTCAGCCCGTCCATAATTTTGCGCAGGTCATCGGGCAGCGGCGACTCGAAGCGCAGCCGTTCGCCCGTCAGCGGATGGTTAAACGCCAGCTTGGCCGCGTGCAAAAATTGACGATTCATTTTGACGCGCTGCTTGCGGAAGCCGTACACTATGTCCCCGACAATCGGCGCGCCAATAAACGCCAGATGTACGCGAATCTGATGCGTGCGCCCTGTCAGCAGGTTCACTTCCAGCAGCGCCTGTCCTTCGGGGAAATCCATATCAATCACCTTATATTCGGTGATGGCAGGCTTGCCCGCACGCGTGACTGCCATACGTTTGCGCTGGTGTGGGTCACGGGCAATCGGGGCTTCGATGCGTCCGGTGAGCGTCTTGGGCATACGCTCCACCAGCGCCAGATAGGTCTTATCGACGGTGCGCGCGGCGAACTGCTCCACCAGCTTTAACTGTGCCGGCGCGTTCTTGGCGATGACCAGTAAGCCGCTGGTGTCCTTGTCCAGCCGATGCACAATGCCGCGCCGCCGGGCGTCGTAGGGAATCTGGGCAATCTGCGGGTAGCGTGCCAGCAGCGCGTTGACCAGCGTTCCTTGTTCGTTGCCATCGCCGGGATGCACCACCAATCCGGCGGGCTTGTCAATCACGGCAAGCGCATCATCTTCGTAGACGATGTTCAGGTCAAGTTCCTGCGGTGCGACGCGGTCATCCTGCGGCGGCGGCGGCATGTGGACGACAATCGTTTCGCCACCTTTCAGCTTGAGCGAAGGTTTGGCGGGCTTGCCATCGACCATAACCCTGACGTCGTGGATCAGGGCTTGCAACTGCCCGCGCGACAGGCCATCGGTGTTCATGACAAGGGCAACATCAAGACGTTCGCCGGGGGTATCGGCGGTAAATTCAAGCAGTTCTTCAGGCATTTACATTAGCTCATTTGTGCTATTTCAACCTTACAATCATAGCATAAAATGAGCCTGTAAGCAACGCTGGTTCAGTGAATGGAGATGGCGAGCGTGGCCTCTCCTGAAAGTACAGCTAACCGCCAAGACGCCAAGGACGCCAAGAGTAAGCAGCCGTGATTTTCATCCGCTTATGGGAACGCAGTTCATAAAAACTCATCCCAAGAAAGTCGTTAGCTGTTAGTCGTTAGTCGTTAGCTGTTAGTCGTTAGCTGTTAGTCTAAGACGAAGACAAAAGGCGGGTAGGCGAATGGGCGCGTTGACCTCACCCCCTAGCCCTTTACGAGGGTAGGTAATTAAGGGAGCGAAAAGACTAGCAGGCGAACGTTCGCGTTTGGCCTCACCCCAACCCCTCTCCATTTTTGAGATTTGAGCGTGAGGAAGCGCTCACCACATGGAGAGGGGCGAAATACAGGTTCGGGTGGACGAGTGGTTGCCGTGAGCAGGCGTTGAGAAGGCGACGTTTTGAAGGTGGCTGTCTGGTGGAGCGTTAAAAATCTACCCTTGTGAGGCGGAGAGGACTCTGAGGTCGGGGGACGGTAGGCTTTTGTTTACGATTCGGGCGGCGCAGGCTGCATACAATAAACGTATGCGGTTTATTTTGCTTCACCCTTAACAAAGGAAGGTCTGTATGCGCTGGTTGTGGCTTCTGTGTCTTGTGCTTGTGGTGACGCCAGCTTATGCCCAGCAGGGTAATCCTCCCCCACCGCCGCTGCCGGAGGACTCGGACTTGTCGGCGCAGGTGATGGAGTGGGTTCGTTCGACTCCTGTTGACGCGGAGGCAAGTCATTTCGGCGCGATTGGAGCGATGCATTTCCTGTACATGGGCAACCCAGCGCTGGAGTTCATTCGCGCGAACGGCGTCGCTGCGTTTTATGCCGATCAGACGCGTGTGGACGAGGCGCTGCGCAGCATCCAGCGGCAGATGGACACCCGGCTGACCTCGCTGGCAGGCGGCGGCATGTTCTACCTGCGCGATGTGCAGACGTTCCCGTGGGGCATGATTGAGCCGGAACAGGGCGTATACAACTTCAGCATCAGCGACGCGATGGTGGCGGCGACAGCAGGCGCGGGGCTGCATCTGGTGGGTACCGCGATGCCCTTTGCCTCCTGGGATCAGGCAGGACAAACGCCGTCGAGCGATGAGATGTGTCTGCGCCTGATGAGCGAAGACCACTTCTACCTGGCGCATGATGGCGTGATGGGGCAGTTACAGAACATGGAGGCTTACGCGGCATGGCTGGCGGCGACGGTGGAACGCTACGATGGCGACGGCGTGGATGATGCGGCGAACATTGGCGAAGGCGTGCGCTACTGGCAGGTGTACAACGAGCCGGAAGGTGATCGCTGCGGCGGCTATCGCAATGACGTGGCGGGATTCGTGGAGCTGATGCGCGTGAGTTATGAGGCGATCAAGGGGGCGTGCGCCGAATGTCTGGTGCTGAACGGCGGCGCAGGCATTGCTCTGTGGCGTGAAGGCGAAAACCTCGGCGGCGTAAACTTCTGGAGCGACTACGCGGCAATGGGCGGCGCGCAGTATGTGGATGTGATTGCCGCACACTACAACAACGGCAAGGTCGATGGCGGCGTGGAGTCCGACTTCGCAACGCAAATCCAGCGGCTGCGCGGGCATCTGGGCGAAGATAAACCCGTGTGGGTGACGGAATTCGGCGCGCTAGTGGATTTTGAACGTCCGGCAGGCGTCGATGCCCCGGCCAACAACTTCAACATCATGAGCGAGACGGAAGGCGCGGCGTGGTTCATGCGCTTTTACACCGTAGGCATCGCCAACGGCGTAGACCGCTTCTTCTCCGACATGACTTCGTTTATCACACCGGACGCGCGTATCCGCCTGCCGTATTACGTTAACCTGCTGCTGGAAGCAAAAATCGGCGCGATGACTGAGGCGGCGATGCTGGCCGATGGGCAGTACCGCTTTACCGTGAACGGCAGCGCGGTGTACGCTGTGGGGCGGCGTGCCTGCGGAACTCAGCGGGCAGGTGCGTGTGACCGACATGTTCCTGCAACAGGACCACGATGGATGCTTCGCGCCGTGCGAGCGCCGAGAACCCACTGGATTGTAGAAATGCCGTAAAGAACAGCCTACGCGAAGCCAACGAGCGGCGTTTTGGCTGCGCTCTTTTTGTAATATACTGTAGATAGTTCTGTTCAGTTGAAGAATTCAGAGGCATCCACAGAAAAATCTGCATTGTTTTTGTGCGCTGTTGGATCCTGCTGCCGCTGTAATGCTGCCCGCGCTGGGGGGCGGAGGTGAACCAGCTTCTCGGGTTAATGCCGGTGAAACCACGGCTCTCGCCAACGGCTGTGATGACATCCGGCGCAAGCCGACGGTGATCGCACCGTTTTCAGAACTAAAGCACCGTACCTGATGATTGACGGGCAAGGCGCATCGTGCATCGGAATGATGGCTTGATTGCGCTAGAGGAATTTGGGCAGGCAACCGCCGATTTCTCGGCCCTGTCACCTTCACAATCCGTACCCCACCAGCGTCGGTTCCCGGATTACGGCTTTGGCTCGAGGGAATAACGATGGGACGTACTTCATCGTGGTCAACAGCGCGTAACAGTGGACTTCTTCCGCTATATGAGCAGCGAAAACGAGGTACTGGACTCGAACTATGGCGACCTCAGCGATTCTGATACCGCGACGGGGCGCGAATGCCGCAAGCCGGTGGTCGTGGTGAAAAGCGGCTTCGCGTAACGATGGAAGTCGTTGTGGCGTTGATGTCGGCCAAATCAGACGCAGGCAGCGTGCTGACTGGTGACCGCCTTTTTCAGTACGGCGACGAGCAGGGGAAGACGCCGCCACGCGCTACGAGAATTTCAGCGTGTGGTCGGTAGCATCGCAGGCCCACACCACACCCACGATACTTCCAGAAAGCGGATTGACAGTGAGATTGCTGAATCGCGGCGAAATCAACGTGCAAGGCAGGTGTAACATGAGGGGCAAGCGGGCGAAGTGCTGACGATTGAGGTGACCGCCACTTCATCCAAAGGCGATTGATGGCGAAATCTACACCTATCTGATTATCCGCGCGCCGGATGTCGGTGCTGCTGGAGGCGCAGATGACATCGAGGTAAACCATCACCAAATTAATGCATGCCAAGAAGATTTGAACTGCCGGAAAAGATGGCACGTATGATCTTTGAGGTACGCAGTTGGGACAACCGCAGCGGTGCGCCTATACGCTGGTGATTGAGTCCAGCGCGCCAGAGAGCGATGACCCATTCAAGACCGTAATAACCACTGGTGCCAGGTTACCTCCTCATCCCTTACAAGGTATTTTGTGAGTGGCAGTGCGTGGACGAGCGGACGCGTTTGGCCTCACCTCAACCTTTATCGCTTCGCTTACACCCGATTTCGAGGGAGAAGGGAGGAATACGACGCCTGGGGAACGCGCTGACCAGACGACCGTGACGTCTGCGTCTGGGTAAACAGTTTGTCGCTATACCGCGCTGCTTCCGCTTACAGTTCGCGATTTGCCGATGTGGATGCGGCGGCCTTGCTGGTGCGTTTAGCCGGTAAGCGCATTCACCTGCTGGATGGCAAAGGCCGCTCGCGCAAAGTGATGTTCCCGTGGTTCGAATTGATAACGCTAACGTCGCGTACGTTGTCGTTTCCGTGAAACGATATTCGCGATGGTGTTGTGTACGGTGTCGCGGCGTCCGCTGCCCCAGAACCGTCGTGAGCGGAAGCCTTAATCACGCCCTCGCCGACGCGTGCCCCGCGTACCTGCTGCAATGGGTATTCCAGTCGTTGAGGTAGTAGAGCGCGCCGCCGCTGCCGTGAACGGGAGCGTGATGCGTCTGACGAAGGGCGTCCTCATACCGACGTGCAGACGACAATCACCCTGCGCGCCGATACGCTATCGCAGGCCGCGCGTGTAATCAGAACCGTCCGGCGGTATTCACGGCGATGACGTGAAAACTTAACATACACATCACCGACCTGGATTGCGCCAGCACCACTGCGCCAGATACAACCAGTGTGAGCCAAGATCACCCACGACGCCTGCGCCAGCTTCTTCCAGATCGAAGCGCCACTTCAGGTTTGCCATCACGGGCATAACCCGCATTAGCGCATGTTCATGTAGGGCGCTGATGTGCAGCCGTCGTCAATCAACTGCTTGAGATAGCGGCTGCCGGGCATGAAGCGGTAGAAGGCAATGAGACATTTTTTGCCGCTGGTCGCGCTCTGTCCACTATCAGCGCTTCGGGTAAAGAGTTCACCGCCAGCGCAGCCGCATTGGTATTGGCTGTGCCCCATGTCCAGCGCCGGCATGGTCATGTCGTAGTGGGTCTTGACTGTCGAACTCCACTATGCGTCAATCAGGCCGCCGGCAATCATCTCCTCATGTCGGTGAAGTAATGCGGCACGTTCCATTGTTCGGCGAAGGCTTTAGCACGCACGCTGTCACGCCCGCAAACCGCCGCAATCACCGCAGTTCGGATGTTTGGTGAGCGCGCCGCTGATGGCATCAACAACAACTGGTTCCCATCACGCCCACAGAAACAGATTTTTGCGAAGGTCATCGTTTCACTCTCACGAAAATTTTGCTCATACATGTGAAGGAGAGGCGATAACTATAGACGAGACAGGGTGGAAAGTGACACTTCGCAGAGAGTGATGAGTGAGGTGATGAGTGATGAGTAGATGAGGAGCATGATCAACCGTGCGGCTATGCGGGGTACAGCGCAGATGGCCGCCAGACATGGGTTATTGGCCGCGCTGGGCTTTGATGTACAGGGTATGGGTGGCGCTGCCGTCCTGCGTCTGCATGACCTCCATCGTCGGGAGCGTCTGCGCCGGGAGGTAAAGCATCGAGCACCTGCACCACGCGATAACCGAGCACATGCTCGTCCCCACCGCGCAGAGCGGGCGCGTCGAGACGGCGCTGACCGCCGAAAGCGCACGCGCGCGCTGCCTGCACGATGGGCGTCCGCCGGGTAGAGCGCAAGCTGCTGACTTGCAGCACAAAACGCTGGTCGATATTCTTGGCTTCATCAGCACCGATGAGGACTACACCACCGTAACCGTGCCAAGTGTTCGGGGTTAATGGGAAACTGGGCACGATAGGGCGCGCGCCGCCTCCAGTGGAATAACGCGCTGTTCGATGGCAATCATCTCCTCCACGCCGTCAGCGTTACGAAGCTGGACAGCCAGCGCCACCTGTTCCAGCGGCATACCGAGCAGTTGGAAATTTCCGGTATAGGTGATGCTGCCACCGGGCGCGGTGTAACAGGTGGGCGGCGGAATGACCAATGCCAGCGCGGCGGTAGAGGTGGCAGCAGATTGCTGGAGGCGGAGGGCGTTTCATCAGGAGCAAGGGGCGGTGGGGACAATCAGAGGTCCGGGCTCGATCGCAGGGTGCGCGGGTCTACGCCTTCGTTGGCGGCTGCGGGGCAAGTCATTCACATCGACGCCAAAGCTGATGGCGATACCCAGCAGCGTGTCCCCTGCGCGCACGGTGTATACAATGGGTGTCGGTGTGGCCGAAGGTGTGGAAGTGGGCAGCGTTGGCGTAAAAGTGGTGGTAGGTGTCACAAGCAAAGCAGCAGATGGTGATGGCGAGGATAGCTGTCGGACGGTCAGGGTAACCGGGGGGTAGTCAGTGGGGGTTATGATTGGTGTAGGCGGAGGTGTGACGCTGCAACTGACAATCATCACACTGATAAAGCCCCAGAAGACAAGCGGACGCCAACCCCAATAACCCATCCGCTGCAATATCCCTCATTATCCCAAATGGGCACGAACTTATCCCACAAGCTGATTATAAGGGGTTCTTGGGCAGAATGCTATCAGTTTATAGTCCCAAATCTGATGTTTTCGTGTAGGATAGACGGTGCAAGCAAAGGAAAAGGATTATGACAACCTTAGAGCAGCAAGTGGGAGAAATGCTTCGTGCGCACGGCTGGACGATCAGCACGGCGGAATCCTGCACGGGCGGGCTTGTCCTCCATCGCCTGACCAATATCGCAGGCAGTTCAGATTATGTACTGGGCGGCGTGGTGGCCTATGCCAACGCCATCAAGGAATCGATCCTCAATGTACACCGCAGCACGCTGATTGAGTACGGTGCCGTGAGTGAACAGACGGCGCGGGCGATGGCAACAGGGGTGCGCGCCATGTTTGGCAGCGACATCGCCGTGAGCGTGACAGGTATCGCCGGGCCGGGCGGCGGCACGCCGGAGAAACCCGTTGGGCTAACGTATATCGGCATCGCCGGGCCGAACGGACTGGTGCAGGTACGGCGTGAGGTGTGGGGTTTTGACCGCGAGGGAAACAAAAACGCCAGCGCAGAGGCGGCGTTACAGTTGGTGCTGGATACATACCGGAGTCAATAAGGGGACGCCGGACAAAGCGTATTTGCCCGGAACGTCCCACCTGAGCAGGCTATTATTAGCGACGGCGACCCATCAAACGCAGCAGGAACAGGAACAGGTTGATGAAGTCGAGGTACAGCGTCAGCGCGCCGACGAGACTCAGTCGGAACGCGAGACTGTGGTCGCTTTGCAGTTGCGGATTTTCCGCCAGGCGCTTGATCTTCTGCGTGTCGTAGGCGGTTAAGCCCGTGAAGAGGATGACGCCAACGAAGCTGATGAGCAGGCCGAACGGGCCGCTTTGCACGAACATGTTGACGACCATCGCGATCACCAGACCGATGAGGGCCATCATGAAGTACGAACCCCATTTGGTGAGGTCGATGCTGGTAGTGAAGGCAAAGACACTCATCACGCCGAAGAGCGCAGCAGCCGTGCCCGCAGCGGCCACAATCGAGCTAGAGGTGTAGATCAGCGCGATCAGCGAGAGGGTGAAGCCGTTGACTGCCGCATAGAGCATGAACATGGCAGCGGCCAGACCGGGAGACATTTTGCTCAGCCCCCATGTCAGCGCGATGACCAGTACAAATTCACCGATAATCGCGCCGAAGAACACCGCACGATTGGTTGCAAGTTCCAGCAGCGCGGGCGTGTTGAGCGTCAGGAAGGCGACCAGCGCTGTGGTGAGCAGCCCCAGGCCCATCCAGGTATAGACCCATTTCAGGATTGGCTGCACGCGATCATAGGTAATCGGGCCGAGCGTGCGATCCCCAAAGAATGCATTGTCGAAGGACATAGTTCCACCCTTTATTCACTATCGTTGACCTAGATTATACGCCTGAAAAGCCGCGCACAACACCTAGTCTTTGGGGGTTCTGGAGGTTTCCAGGCGTGCCGCGACCAAGGCCCGTGCCGTATCCAAATTGTCGGCTTGCATAAACGTCAGCTTGGCGGCGGTGTTGACGGCGGTGAGTGTGTTGTAAAGCACTTTGACGAACGGGTTATCCGAGACCACAACCATGACAATGGTGCGCTTATGACGCACGCGCATCTGTCCCAGCGCGTTGGTCACGGCGTTAGCGGGCATGATGCCCTGCCTGGGCAGCGCGAGTAAGACGCCAACCAGTCCCTGATGTGACACTTTATCGACCATGTCATAGCCGACACGGCGCGCGTTGTCCAACTCGCTGAATGTCCAGGGGCTTTCAAAGTCGTAACGCAGAATCGTCTGTGCGGGATTATCCCAATGAACTGTGACTGGCATGTGTACTCCCCTGCGTCTACTGTGTGCTGGTGATGCCCAGGAAGTAATATTCCAGGATACGGCGGACAATCGGAGCCGCGACTTCGGAACCTTCGCCTGCGTCTTCGATGACAACAGCGATGGCAATTTCCGGGTCTTCACGCGGGGCATAAGCCACAAACCAGCCGAAAGGCAGCGCGTCGGGCGAAGTCAAATCCTGCGCCGTGCCCGTTTTGCCACAAACGCCAATATCCTGAAGCGGCGAGGTACGGAACACAAAATAAGCCGTGCCCGCCTGCGTGGTGGTAACGGCGCACATGCCTTCACGCACAAGGTCAATCACATCGCTGCGGATGCCGGGCGTGCTGGTGATTTCCGGCTGCATGATGTAGCCGGGGGTTTCGCCAAAGATGCCCGCCTGCTGCACTAACTGCGGACGGACCAGGTCGCCGCCGTTGGCGACCAGCGCCACAATGCGCGCCATTTGCAGCGGCGTGACCTGCACCGCGCCCTGCCCAATCGCCATTGAAATCGCTTCAGTAAAGTTCCACTCTTCGCCGCGCGTGTTCAGCAGCCAGTCGGGGTCGCCGATGAGTCCGGGCGATTCGGCGATGTCGGTGAGTCCGGTGAGCGAACCCAGGCCCAGCCGCCGCGCGTATTCGGGCAGCAGAAAGGGGTCAACCAGATTCATCTGATAGCCGACTTCGTAGTAGAAGGGGTTGCAGCTTTGGGTTAAGGGCTGCGGCAGAGTCAAATGGCCGTGACCGCCTTCCAGCCAGTCGTAGCGCACGATGCCATCACGCTCCCAGACGCCGCTGCAATTGTAACTTTGATCCATCGGGTAAACGTTACTGTCGGTCACAGCGATGGTGTCGATGATTTTGAAGGTCGAGCCAGCGGGGTAAATGCCCTGCGTAGCACGGTTCAGCAGCGGCAGGCGCGGGTCATCCTGTATCGACTGGATGTAAGCCTGTGCCGCCTCGCGCCCGTTCTCCGGGAAAGGCGTAAAGTAATTCACGTCAAAGGTCGGATAGCTGACCATCGCCAGAATCGCGCCTGTGTGTACATCCATGATGACCGCCGCCGCGCCAGGGGAACGCGTGCCCCAGGCTTCCGTTGCATAAGCATCGGCGATGGCCTGATTGACGAACGCCTGCAAGCCGGGGTCAATCGTCAGCCACACGCTCTGGCTGGGCTGCGGCGGGGCTTCAGCCAGCAAGCGCAGCCGTTCGCCCGTGCGGGACAGAATGGTGAGGCGTCCGCCGGGGCTGCCGCGCAGAGTCTCGTCCCAACTGAGTTCAATGCCGCTGCGTCCGAGAATAGCGTCACGCGGGAAACCAGCTTCCTGCACAGCGGGAATCTCGGCGTCGTCGGGATAACCGACGTAACCGACGATGTGCGGCGCAAGCGCACCATTGGGATAACGGCGCACCGAACGCGGCGCGAACTGTGCGGCACAATCACGCTCAAGATCGGCGTGCAGGGTCATGTAGGTGTTGGCTTCGATGACGCCAACGTCTGCCAGCCAATCGACGCCAGCATTGTTGAGGCGTGTCTGGACTTCATCAGTGGTCAGGTCAAGCGCGGTGGCAAGTTCGTTGAGGCAGGCGTCCAGCGAGGGGATTTGCGAACGCACCACCTGCACAACAACGACGCGGCCATTCTGGTCGGCCAGCGCGCCGCCGTTACGGTCATAGATGTTAAGACGGTTGGGGATGTTGCGTTCGAGACGCAGCACACCGCCGTCGCCCATTTCGGCAAAAATATCGCCCGGTGACCAGGCAATGCGCCAATCGCCGACACGTTCATCAATCACCAGATGCATGTTGCGGTTGGTGTCGGAAAAATCGCCGAGGATGTTGGTGGCAAAGGTGATGTCATAGTTCAGTACGAAAACGGTGGGACTTTCGCGGAACAGTGTGTTCTCGCGATAGCTGAAGGAGAGCATGGTCATTTCGCCCTGCGCGTCCTCGTAGATGGTCTGGAATTCATCAAAGGGAATGGCATCCTGGGTGGCGACGGTGGTGAGGCCGTGCATGGTCACGTAGTCGGCGTTGCGCCAAGCCTCCAAAAAGGTTGTCGCTACGCGCTGCGCGCCTTCCCAGCCGTAGCTGTCGGGGGTCGCAGACGGCACCAGCGTCGGCAGGATGATTGACTGCTGTTCCTGCGTCGTGCAGCCGACGAGCAGGAGGAAGATACTGATTAACAATAAAATTCGCGCACGCAATCGGGATACCTCTACATCACTGATCATACCGAGTTTATGCCTCAAGCTAAAGCATGAGGCTAGTGAAAAATGCTGGAAGCGCACTAAAGGCGCTGAACTTCGCAGACATCGCTAAGCACGAGTTCCTTTAGCGGATATTGACAGCATTCAAGGGCAATCAATGGGCTTTAGCCACTGCCGAAAACACCACGAACGCCTAGAACTAGCATAACACCTCATAATGGTCATTATAGCGGTGTTAGCCAGAAAGGACTACAACGCGCTATACTTGCGCTATGAAGTTATTGGGAAATCAGCACCATATTCTCGCTTTCTGCTAAGGAGCATGGCTTATGTCTAGCAACGGCACAAACCGCTTTGAAGCTATTGACAGCCTTGTGGCAAATGAGTTCGCCCTGGAAGTCGATGGCAAGCGCGTGAACGGCATTTTCCGCATTTCTGGCTTAACCACATTTAAGATGGCGTATGGCAGCAACCAGATCGTCAATCAGCCCTTCAAGATTGCCAAGATGGTACAGCGCGATGGCAGTAACCCGGTTAACAACTGGATACGGGAGACACGGGCGTCGAATGAAAGCGCAGACCGTCCGCGCCGCACCCTGACGATACTGGCGATTGACGACGGTGTGGTCATCCGCCGCTGGACGGCACAGGGGGCGTGGATCAGCGAAATCAGCTACAGCGATTTCAACAGCGCCTCGGCAGAAATGGTCGAGGAGACGCTGACGATTTACTACAACCAGCTTGACGAGGAATGGCCCGCTACATCATAAGGCGCGCGTGAGGGGTGGGAGTGACATCAGAGAAATCAACGGTAAGCGTCTTCTGGGATGGGCCAGAAAAGACGGTGCTGATCTATAAATTTGCGGCGGTCTGGAACTGGGCCGATTTCTACGAGGCCAACGCAAAGGGACATGCGCTGATTGACGACGTGCCGCATAAAGTCGCCGTCATTTTCAGCGGGCCAGCCAATGTGCGGCTGCCCGAAAATTTTCTGAACAATGTGGTTCAGATCAACCGGGCGCGGCACGCACGGACGAAGATGGCGATTGTGGTCATCAACAATGCTTTTGTGCGCGCGATGTTCAATACCCTGAGCAGACTGTACAGCGGAGAATTACGAGGCGTGGTGTTCGTCAATTCGCTGGAGGCGGCGCGCATCGTGGCGGCTGGCGGACAGAAGGCTCCGCATGATTAAGCATGTACTGTACCTGCACGGACTGGGTTCATCGCCAGCGTCCAATAAGGGACGCTTCTACGCGCAGAAGCTGAACGAACACGGCGCGAACGTGCGCGTGCCTGACCTGAATGTGCCGGATTTTGAGCACCTGACGCTGACCGCCATTCTAGCGCGCGTGGCCGAAGAAATTCGCACGCTTCCGGCAGAAGGCGGCGTGGCGCTGATTGGCTCCAGCCTCGGTGGGCTGACGGCGCTGCACTTCACAGAGCGCTACAAGGATGCGGAAGCCAAACGCGTCGAAAAGCTGGTGCTGATGGCTCCGGCGATGGAGTTCGCACACGCGACGGAGACATGGCGTAAACAGGGCTACATCGCATGGTATCACTTCGGCTACGGTGAAGAACGCCCGCTGCATTACGGGCTGGTCGAGGACATTCAGCGGTACGACTCCTACGCGGTGAGCATTGATCAACCGATTCTGATTTATCACGGCAGACACGACGAAAGCGTGGACTATCACCAGAGCGTGCGCTTTGCAGAGGGACGCGCGAATGTCGATTTACGGCTGCTGGACAGCGACCATCAACTGCTGGATAAGACCGAGGACATGCTGACGGAGATGGTGGAGTTTCTGGGGCTGTAGACAAAAACAAATAGTGAGCGTGAGGGGCTAGGGATATGAGCGTTGTAAGCACTGACCCGCCGAATAAGGATACCCACCCGCGTACCCTCAATCCCGCGCTGGGGCGGGGGTTGCGCGTCGTGTTCCTCAGCGCTGTCGCCTTGATAATTGCTGCCAATATTCTCACACTGCCACAATCCTACGGCATGATGCATGACTTACTATCGGGAAATTACTTTCATCCCTTATTGAGCTTTCACTTCATTAGTTTTCCCTCCGTACAAATCAATCCAGCCGATTATGGTTTGTCTATAGATTTCTTCGCCGCGCTTAACATTGCCCCTTTTTTATTGGACGGCTTATGCTCTTTAGTGGCGGCGGGTTATCTCTTTTATCGCCGCCCTGATGATCGCATGACGATTATCACCAGTGTGATACTGGCAATTTTAGGGGTTTTCACCAGTCCCGCCCTCTTTTCTCTTTTAAGGCAACCTATTGGCGAACTGCTCTTGCGCGGCGTCCTCACAATTTTTAACTCGCTGTTTTTTCTATATTTATTGGTGTTTCCCGATGGGCGGTTTGTGCCACGCTGGTCACGCTGGCTGCTTCCGTTTACGACGCTCTTGACCATAGCTGCCTGGTGGACGACCAGTATCGGGCTGGTCGGTCCTATATCCCTGATTCTGATCTTAAATCTGCTCATGGGTATGGCGCAGTGGTATCGTTACCTGCGAGTTTCCACCCCATTGCAGCGTCAGCAAACCAAGTGGGTTTTATATGGGTTGGGCACCAATTTAGCTTTCAACGCCGCGATCCTGATTTTAAGACCGTTGATCGTCGAGTTGGGAGGGAGTTATTTTTTTATCTATCAACTGCTGGTGTTTCCTCTGCTGTGGTATGGCTGTTGGCTGGTCTTTGTGGCGGCGTTTAGTTTTTCGATACTACGTTACAATCTGTGGAATGTTGATTTTGTCATCAATCGCAGTGTGGTCTATCTGGCGCTCACTGTGTTGTTGGGCGCGCTGTTCTTCGGGATGCTGCTTCTACTACAAGCCCTGTTGGAGCGTATATTAGGCAGTCAGCAAACGACGCTGGCGACGATTGCCGCCACTGCGGTTGTCATTGGTACATTTAATCCCGCGCGCAAAGGCTTACAGCGCTTTATTGATCGCCGTATCTTCCGTTTGCGTGCTGACCTCAATGAAATTGCCGCCGCGCAAAAGAAACCTGCCATCAAGAATCCCGGCATTTACACAGGGCGCACCTTCGGCAACTATGAAATACTCGGCGTATTGGGCAAAGGCGGCATGGGTGAGGTTTACAAAGCCTTCGGGAATGGGCAGATAGCTGCCATCAAAGTACTGCCAGCGGAACTCGCCGCCAAAGAGGAATCGCGCAAACGCTTCATGCGGGAAGCCCAAACGCTCGCCGCGCTGGAACATCCTAATATTGTGAAACTGTTTGGGTCAGGCGTCAGTGACGACGGCGTGCATTATCTGGCGATGGAATATGTGGATGGACAAGAACTTGGCGCGGTGATTCAAAATGGCGCGGTGACAAACTATGCTGATTTGCGCGATTGGGTGAATACGGTAGCTTCGGCGCTAGACTATATTCACGGGAAAGGTCTGGTTCACCGCGACCTCAAACCCTCGAACATCATGCTGCGAGCAGCAATCGATAAAGAAACACGCGAAGCAGTGCTGATGGACTTCGGCATCGCGCGGGTGGATGCATCAGGTACGAGGCTGACAGCATCAGGTGCGATTGGCACGATTGATTATATGGCGCCCGAACAAATTCTGGCGGCGCGGGAAGTCGATCATCGCAGCGATGTCTACGCACTGGGGATTATCGTTTATGAGTTGGTGACCGGTGAGCTTCCCTTCAAAGGCGGCGCGGGCCAGGTTTTGTTCGCGCATCTGCAAAAGCCCGCCCCTGACCCGCGCAATAACCGCCCTGACGTACCGCGCTCTATGGCGAAGGCCGTGTTAAAAGCGCTGGAAAAAGACCCTGATGCGCGCTATGCTACGGCGGGTGAATTTGCAGCAGCATTAATCACACATGAGGCATTATCGACATGACGGATAACAACTGGATTCTTTATCTGGCAGGCTTTTCGGTCATCTGCTGCCTGATACCGCTGGCGATTGCGGCTGTGCTGGTGTTTTTCGCGATTCAGCGCGGCAGCGAATGGGTACAGCAGTTGGCGTCTACCGATCCTGAGAAGATGCAGGCACAGTTCGACAAACTTCAGCGGGAAAAACCAAACGTCAGCCGCGAAAAGCTGGTGGAGCAGTTCATCCACAGCCAATCGCTGAAGTGCGGGGCCATCGGCGCGCTGACCAGCTTCGGCGGTTTCGTCACGCTGCCGCTGACGCTGCCGATAGACCTGCTGGCCTCGATTCGCATTCAGGCGACGATGGTGCAGTTTATCGCCGCCGCTTACGGACAGAACAACCCCAGCGAACTGGAAAAGCAGGTGCAGTCGTACCTGATTATGACGGGCGGGATGCAGCTTACGGAACGCACGAGTTCGCTGATTATGAAGCTGCTGGTGCGCTTGCTGGAACAGTTCTTCGCCAAGGCCATTCCCATCGTGGGAGCGCTGGTGGGCTTCGCGGTGAATTATTTCTTCACGCGGGCGGCAGGCACGCTGGCGGCGAAATGGTACTCCGGCAAAATGCCGAAGACGGCGTAGTCACACGGCGCTGAGTGCTCCCTCAATCATCTGTACAACCTGCCGCGTGTTATAGTAATTGTTATACAGCAGGGATGCGATGAACAGCACAGGCAGCAGCAGGATGAGGATATTCTGTCCGCCAAGCGTCAAAAATAGACCGAAACAGAGGAGGAAACCTGCTACACTCCTCGTCGTCACTGCGTCCTGCTGGTATTTCCGGTATATCAGCACCTGAGTGGTGAACTCATTCTGCCGAATAAGCCAGCCCGTGACGGTCAGGTCGAATGGATATCGATAGCCGCGCCTGACACGCATCTGGTAGCGGTAGCTATCCACATCTACCATGTCGAGTATCACATTAATGGTGAAGTCGAAGAATTTACCGTGCCTGCTTTGCAAGCGGTCAACACAGACTTCCAGCGCCAGTGGTGTATCGAAATCTGCCAGCGCCTTGCCCGAAGCTGGCGAATTAGCTTTGACTTCCTGCATCAGGCAACCTTGCTGTTTTTCAGCTTTTCACTTCTGTCGATTTCCAGTGTGGCTTCAATCATCTCAATCACCTGCTGGTAATTGCTGCGTTCAATCAGATAGAGGACGAGGACTACCGCGATAGGCAGCACCAGCATAAACACGTTCTGCAACACCAGCACCGCCAACACGCCCATAAACACCGTCAGCGCGGTAATCAGCCAGAGCGCGGCGAGGTGCTGGGTGTACTCGGTGGCGAGCAGCACTTGCGTGGTGGTGGCCTCTATACGGTTCAGCGCGCCGTAGACGCTCAAGTCGAACAAACCCCGACGCGCCCGCTGCACGCGCATCTGAAAAACGCAGTGATCGGCGTCAGACTCGCTGACAGTCACGGTGGTGGTCATTTCGCGCGTATGGGTGGCGCTGCGGTTTTGGAGGCGCGCTACGCATTCGCCCAACGGCAGCGGCGCGTGAAATTCGTGATAGGGCTTGGATTTGCGAAACCAGAACATAGGGACTCCTTTTCTGTATCTATCTTACGACATTTTGCCGCGTGGGATTCCCTACAAATTGGGGGAATCTCAAGCTGGAAACGATGCGGCTTGAGCGAACCCATACGCTGACCAGGTTACGATTCAGCTTGAGCTATCTGCCTTGCCGTTATGCGCCACACAAGGCGAACTGCCTACTTCGCGCTTGCTGTGCTTTCAGCCGGCTCTCGCCCGAAGCCTCCCACATCTGGCAGGCGTTTCATAGTGCCAGATGTTGTCCTACACCATGACGTTAGTACTGCTTAAAAGCATGTGTTAAAGCCTTAATGTTTCTTTATTAAACAGCAGGATTATGATGGGAAAAAGAGTAACAATCGGATCCTTCCTTTGAATTATCCGAGTGCCCAAGGGTAATGTTCAGAATCGGGATGAAGACCTATTCCTGATACAGACCCTTACCAAATCGTTGGAGGTTAGTCATGCGATCAGCTCTGGCGCCAGCAATTGCGATTATGAATCGGCTTAAGTATTTGCAGAAGTTCATGCTTATCAGCGTTTTGTTCGCAGTGCCTCTGACTGTCATCATGGTTCAATACCTAGCTAATGTGGCGCATGATATTGAATTCAGCGCTAAAGAACAGGTCGGACTTCGTTACAACGCCCCCTTGTTTGAACTGCTGGTATTGGTAGAACATGATGCGGCTCTCATCAGCGCTTCCCTGAGTGGGGACGAGACATACAATGCTGATGTGGAGACCGTCCAGCAGTCCATAGATAACCAGATCACAGCGATAGATGCTGTGGATGCAGAATTAGGAACGCTGTTTAACGTTTCAGCAGCGTGGTCAGCCATCAAGACGGACTGGGAAGCGCTTCGCAGCGACCTGCGTACCCTCACGGCGCAGGAAAGCACAGAGCGACATACGGCCCTTGCCAATCGAATCCTTGCGCTGATTACGCAGGTGGGTAACCAATCCAACCTGATCCTTGACCCGGATATTGACACGTACTATCTGATGGATACCGCAGTCACTATCCTGCCGCAGACGATTGAATATTTCGGTCAGCTCAGAAGCTATGGGATGGCGGGACTAGTGGTGGGGGCGCCGACTGCCGCCGATCAAACCCGGCTGGTCATTCTCTCCGAACTGGCGCGAGAGGAGCTGAACGCGAATCAACTCGCTTATGGTTATGCCTTTGACTACAACCCGACTCTCGAAAGTCGTCTGACGGAGGACGCCAGCGGCAGTTATCAGACATTTAGCGCAGTGCTCGACTTCCTGAACACTTCTCTGCTGAATATGTCTGCCACCGATGCAGGAGCAGTAACTCCGGCGCAGTACTTCACTCTGTCCACTCAAGCGCTGGATGAGGGTGCAGCCCTGTACAGCAAGGTCTCGGCGAATCTTGACAACCTGATTCAAGCTCGCATTGACGGCATCGTGAATGGACGAACCGTCATTCTGGTGATTTCATTGATTGCGCTTGCCGCAACAGCCTATGTGTTCAGCGGATTTTATCTGTCGGTGAAACAAACCATCACGGCGATTGCTAAAGCCTCCGAACGAATCGTCGTCAGCCGTATTCCGGGTGATCTGGTGCTGGAAAGCCGCGATGAACTCGCCGAAGCCGCGATTGCCTTCAACAACGTCGCCAAGGGCCTTGACCGGGCGCGGCGCGAATCAGAAGAAGCGACCCGCATGAAAGACCTGTTTCTGGCCACCATGAGCCACGAACTGCGCACGCCCCTGAATGCGATGATCGGTTTTCTGCACCTCATGATTTACAGTGGACAAATGGACGAGGATAACACGCATATGGCTGAGCGTTCGTTGGCCAATACCCAACGCTTGCTCACCCTGATTAATAACATTCTCGATCTGTCACGCATCGCCACCGGCGGCTTAGAGATTGTCCCCAGCGCAACCGCCCTGCGATATGTCGCCGCAGGCCTCTACAGTGACCTAAAACTGATCGCACAGGAAAAGGGGTTGCAGTTGAATCTCGAAGTGGATCAAACGCTGCCGGAAGAGATTAACCACGACGAAGCCCGTATTTCCCAGATTGTCAGCAACCTCGTTGGAAATGCCATCAAATTCACAGATACAGGCTCGATCACGATGGCCCTGCGTCGTCAGGATGACAGGCTGGTGATTCAGGTAGCCGATACTGGAGTGGGGATTCCAGAGGCCAAACAGCATCTGATCTTTGACGACTTTTTCCAGGTGGATTCCACATCAACGCGCAAGCATCAGGGCGCGGGGCTGGGTTTAGCCATTGTGAAGCGCTTGGTGCTGCTGATGAACGGCACTATCAATCTGGTGAGTGAAGTCGGCAAAGGGAGTACCTTCACGATTGATCTGCCGCTGAACCTACCGCACTACGACCCCGGTACACGGCGTCAGCAGGCTGAGAGTGTATTTTCCAAGAGCATGAATGGCACTAGCCATCAGGCCTTTCCGGTAAAGTCATAAGGATGATGCATCATGATGAAAATACCGCGAGCCTTTGAAGGATGGGATGTTCTGGTCGTGGATGATGAACCCGACAGCCTGGAAGTTGCCACCCGGCTGCTCAAAATAGCCGGGGCTACCGTTGTCACGACGGGGAATGGGAAAAGCGCTCAGGAAATCATTCGGTCATACCCGCGAAACTTTAAGTTCATTCTGAGCGATCTTTCTATGCCCGATATGGACGGCTGGGAACTGTTATACATTCTGAAGCAGGAACCGCGTACCATGAGTATCCCGATTATCGCCTTGACCGCGCACGCGATGGCTGGGGACCGGGAACGGGGGATGGCAGCAGGATTTTATAACTACATTACCAAACCGCTTGACCCAACCAAATTCATTCGCCAGATCATTGGTCTGCTCATTGATTTCCCTGAATACGCGCCGTTACTGAAGCCTTTACTGTAGAAGGTGAGGGAGTCAGAAGGGGAATTCCTCGTTGAGGGTCGCGATTTCCGGGTTTGCTTGGAGCTATATTTCAGGAGTGAAATGCAATGTACGATATCCCTGTGCTAGTGGTTGAAGATGATCCCGATGGTCAAGAAGTTGTCGCGCGCATGTTGAAGCAGGTCAAGGTGAATGTCGAGATTGCAGGCACCGCCGAAGATGCGTGGGATATGCTGCAAGGTGGAACCACGTATGCAGGTGTGATTATTGACCTCGCACTGCCCGGTCAGGACGGCTTCCAACTGCTGAGTGCCATTCGAGGAGACAG
Organism: Anaerolineae bacterium; assembly: GCA_046328675.1. GTDB lineage: Bacteria > Chloroflexota > Anaerolineae > Aggregatilineales > Phototrophicaceae > JACAER01. The sequence continues at coordinate 58,510 of JAXLWC010000009.1, read as the reverse complement.
CAGACTTAACATGCTGCGCTGTATTGCCGTGACTGCTTTTCATACGCCAGAGTTGAAACACAGCGCCTTATGGAATGGATTTGATGGGTATTTCCCTAAACCCTTGAACCGAACGCTGTTTTTGGCAGGCGTGGAAGATATTATCCTGAAATAACTTCCGGCACGTCGCCTGCGCCTTGTTTCCGGTAAGCTCAGCCATAAGCGAGGGCTGATAACCGGGTAGATGAGCAGCGGCTTGCTGCATGAAATGCGATTAAACAGTCATTGAGGTGGATCGTTCCTGCGGCACTACGAACGCCCCTGCTGCCGCCCTCTTTGATGCTCACTTCGCTACAGCCCGCCGACCTCAATGTGAAGTACGCCTCAGTGCAGCGGATAGCTTGACTCGGCGCACGATTCTATGGCACACTATTTTGCATGATTTACTTTACGCATTCCTCCATTGTTTCACGGGCATTACCTGCGTCTATCGCAGCCGGTCATAGGGAGGATTGCGCCTAGAGACCGGCTTGTAATGTTTTTCGTAATGTATCGGCTCTGAGCGCATGTTCAGAGCCGTTTTTATTTCCCGACATCGTGTTTCGCGCTCTGGGCGTGCGTGTGGAGATGGTTCTGCGATGAGTGACTCGCTTGGCGAATCAGCCTGACCACTGGCGGCTGTTCGCAGCTCACTCATTATTCAGTCGATATGCTAGAGGATTTTATGTGGTTTGTCGCCGCCCGCAGCTAAAGGTGCGGGCTATCAGGTGCTATAAGCTCACTGAAGGAGCTATCTCTCCGACAGCGAGTGATAAACCCAGCACCTTCAAGGTGCTTACAGCTTTTCGGGTTAGCCTCAACCTTTAGCTTGAGGCAGTACACCAGACATGCTTGCCAGAATCAACTAGCATAACGCCTTACTCGTTACTCATCACTCGTTACTCAAAGGTACTGCCATGCATATCATCCACATCCACAACATCACCGTCAACCTCGCCGGACATGAAGTGTTCCGCGACCTGAGCTGGGTCATCGGCGACCATGACCGCGTGGGGTTCGTCGGGCCAAACGGCGCGGGCAAATCGACGCTGCTGAAAGCCATCGCCGGAGTCATCACGCCGGACAAAGGCACCCTCGCGAAAATGGGCGGCGTTACCGTCGGTTATCTGCCGCAGGAAGTCACGCTGGAAGGCGCGACGCTGATTGAAGCCGCCATGAAACCTTCGCCGGAACTGGCGCAGGTCGAAGCTGACCTTGCCGCCGTCGAGGCGCGCATGGAACGTCCCGAAGTTTATAACGACGCCGACGCGCTGACGCTGGCGCTGGAGCAGCAGGCCGAACTGTTTGACTTGTACGAGCGACTGGGCGGCGCACGCCATGAAAGCCTCGTGCGGGAGCTGCTGGCGCGGCTGGGGTTCACGCCGGAGGATTACGATTTGCCGAGCGCCAGCCTCAGCGGTGGGCAGAAAAAGCTGGTCGCGCTCACCCGGTTGGCTGCGTGGTCGCCGACGGTGCTGCTGCTGGACGAGCCGGATAATCATCTGGACATCAGCGCCAAGCGCTATCTGGAGGAGTTCATCAAGAGTTATCACGGCGGCGTGGTGATTGTTTCGCATGACCGCTACCTGCTGGATGAAGTCGCCACACACATCGCCGAACTGGACGCGGGCAAAATCACAGCCTACGTCGGCAATTACACCGCGTACACCAACGAACGCCAACTGCGCCGTTTGCGCCAGCAGCAAATGTACACCGCGCAGCAGAAGGTGATTCAGCGCATCGAAGCGGCGATCCACGAGTGGGAAATACCTGGCTAAAGCCGACCTCAGCGAACGCCACGCGCGGCAGGCCGCCAGCCGCCGCAAGATGCTGGCACGTATGGAAGCCAACGGCGAAATGATTGAGCGCGTGCAGGAACGGCGCTACATGGAACTGGAACTGGAAGGCTCACGCGGCAGCACCAAAGCGGTGGAACTGGTGGAGGTGGCGATGGGCTTCGGCGATAACCTGCTGTTCACGGATGCCAATCTGCTCGTGCGTCACGGCGAACGGGTGGGATTGGTCGGGGCGAACGGCGCGGGCAAGTCAGTGTTGTTTAAGCTGGTGTTGGGCCAGCTTGAGCCGCTGGAGGGCATGGTCAAGGTCGGCCCCAGCACGCGCGTCGGCTACTACGCGCAGGAGCATCAGACGCTGGCGCAGTGGGGCAGTAAAACGCCGCTGGAACTGCTGCGCGATGTTAAGCCCATGCCGGAGGCGACAGCGGTGAATCTGCTGCTGAAGTTTACGTTTAGCTACGAGCAGGCACGCCAGCCGATCACGACGTTCAGCGGCGGGGAGCGCAGCCGCCTGCAACTGCTGACACTGATGCTGCAAGCGCCTAATTTGCTGCTGCTGGACAGGCAACCAACAACCTTGACATCGGTTCGGCAGAAGTGCTGGAAGGCGCGATGGACGAATTCGAGGGCGCGGTGCTGGTGATTTCGCATGATCGCTACTTCCTGGACGCGTGGTGGATCGCATCGTCGAACTGGAAGACGGCGTACTGACCGAGTACGAAGGCGGCTACACCGACTATGTGCAGGAAAAAGCGCGCCGCCTCGAAATGAAGCGGCGGCAGTTGGCACAGAAAGTCAAGAAACGGGCGTGATGAGGAAGGGGCACCGCGCGGTTGTGCCCTTCTCTGACAGTACTCGCTGGCCGTAAATGTAAAAGTGCCTGCCGAGTTTGCGTTCACATTGGTAAACACGAAGGTTCCGGGTAATGTGCGTAAACGACAGATGGTAAAGGTGAACTGCTCATTGAATCGCTGGAAGCATTCTCAGAGGTGTACGTATGGTTGAGGATCAGCCTCCCATTATTCATACGATACAATCGACGATTCCCTTCACGAGGTTGCTGATCGCTAATAACAGCCCGTACTGTCCTGTATGCCACAATACTGCATCAGATCAAAATCAAACTCGTAGTCGGCTGGAATGCACCGCCGAAAAACAGCTGCTGTCCAGGTCGGTAAGGGGGATATTCGGTAGCGCTGGTAACATGGCAGCGTACCATGCCCATACACAGATAATGCATCAGCGAGTCAGGCGAGCGATATTCGCAGTTGATTTATTGCGTTGGCAGTATAGAGCAGTGTATAGTTTTCAGTACAATTGATACTCCCCTAAAGCTAGCGAGTCTAAGTTGTCATTTCTATACGAGGTTGTGGAAACGATGTTGAGATCAATAGCGCGTGCATAGGATTCATCACCACTTTCAGATACGTAATTTCCCGGCACGTTCACGCTTCCGCTTTGTATAAGCGATTGATAATCGACCTGTGAGTAAACACGATAGTCAATACCATTATCCGGAACCCCTGTAAATACATTGCCGCTTACAGAGAGATTGAGTGTGGCAATCAAATTGGCTCTGTTAAGAACGCTCAATCCGATGTGTAGCTTTGCCTGTTAATGTCCAGATTCCCTCTTGGAGCACGCCTGTTTCTGGCATTTCACCCGCTGTTCGAAAGTGAAGTCATAAGTGTAAGTACAAGCAGCATCGAGGAATGTACCAGACCCTTCGATATAGGTGGAGGAAACAACCATGACATCGAATATATATCCGCCCATCTCAACGCCATGATATTCCCCGGGCACCTGTACTCCCTCAGCAAATGCTGCACTCATCGCCAATCGTTTGAAGCCATCCGATGGAGTCAAGCACACTAAAATCAAAGAGGACAAATGGATAATCTCTCTGGTCTGCATCATATAAAACAGGCACAGTGAAACTATAAGTAGTTCCACGCGTTTGAATATACATAAGTGAAGACCCAATTCCTTCTTGAAGCCCTATTGCCGCAATCTCGTCCTCCGTCAGCGGTGTGGCAGCCGTCACGGTTTGCGGCAGCAGCGCAACAGGCAGCGCACTCACTGAGGCCGCCGCATACGGCTCAGGCCTATCGGCGCGCCAGAGGCTGCACCGTTCGCATCAATGGAATGCGAGCGCATTCCCGCTGGCGGTGTCACCGTCACACCAAAGGCGCTGACCGTTCCCTGCCCCTTCAATCAGGCTTACGGTCATTTCGCCATCGCCTGCCGTCATATAGGCCGTCGAACCAAGCGTAATTTCGACTTCGTTCACCACGAGATTGATCGTTCCGGCACCCTGCGGCGTCTGGATCAGAATGCCGCTGTCCGGCGCTTCCTGCAGCCGGGTCGCCGATGCTGCTGTGGAAGTAAAAGGCCTGCATCGGGGTATATGCTGGCTCAGCGGGGCTTCTCTGTGGCGACGGGTGTCGTGCCATCGGTCACGGGCAGCAGGAAATATCACCATCGACGCTCACCAGTTCGGCGAAGATCCAGCCTGTTGTGCCATCGTCAAAGCGCACATGCAGCCAGGTGCCATCGTCGCTGCGTCCGTCTGTCGGCACGGTTTCGCCCGCGCCCAGTGAGGCTACTACCGCGTCGCTGGTCGATGGCCCGCCGCGCACGTTGATTGTGCTGTCCGCTGTCACGATAAAGACAATCGGACGTGGTTCGGGAGTTGGCTCAACAACAGGTTCAGTCGGAACGGCGCTGGCTATGGCGACCTCCCCAAACAGCACCATCGTCACATTCTGACCGGGAAGCGTATCGGGCAGATTGGCTTGCAGCAGCAGCAGCGCCACGCCCCATGCATCCTCAGTCATCGCTGACAATTCAAGGCTGGCGACATCCACCAGATCGACAATATCGCCCGTTTGCTCGAAGGTGAACGACGCGCCTGCCTGCGGTTCGGCTTGCAGCGTCACGTTGCCGTAGCAGGCTTGATTGCGCGAGAGCGTGGTGCAGGCGTCCGCCGCCGTTTGCAGCGCCGCGTCCACGATGGCCGGACAATCACCGCCCTGTGCGAGGGTACGTGAGACAGAGACTACGAGAATCAGCAACAACCAAGCCGCATATCGCATAAATGTATACTCCTGTTATTTGACGTTCCTAGTTTACTGTGCGTGCCATCACGGAGCAACCAACAATCGAAGGGGTGAGATTCAAGTTACGTGGATGTTCAATTGAACGTCCCTACACGAAAAATATCCGCGAAACTCCCCACTGGCGCAACCAAAAATGGAGGGGATGCTAACGGGTGAAGGCGGCTACGGCTTCAATGTGATAGGTCTGTGGGAACATATCGACAGGCTGCACATCGAGCAGACGATAGCCGTTGGCTGCCAGCAGTTTGGCATCGCGGGCCAGCGTCGCCACATCGCACGAGACATAGGCAATTTTCTGCGGCGCAAGTCTGACAAGCGCTTCAATGGCTTTGGGCTTCATACCCGCGCGCGGCGGGTCGATAACCGCGCCGTCAAAGGTGCCTTCGACGCGGGCCAAGGCGTGCTCGACGAAGCCTTCCAGCCATTCGACATGACGATAGCGGGCAAGGTTTACTCTGGCGTCAGCGATGGAGGAAGCGGCGCTTTCGATCATCAGCACGCGCTGCGCCTGCGGGGCGAGGAAGGCCGTGAACAAGCCGACACCTGCGTACAGGTCAAGGATGTGCTGACAGCCGTGCAGCCGCTGCAACACCAGATCGACCAGCGTTTGCGCCTGCGCCAAGTTCACCTGAAAGAAGCTGCCAGCGCTGACCTGAAACGTGTGTCCTTTGAGCGTGTAATGGACGGCTTTTGTCTGGCCGAGGGGGCGTGAAAATCCAGCGCTGGACTCGTCATCGTCAGCGCTGGTGGCGGTCAACTGCTCACTGCCGCTGTCGCCGACCTGCAAACGAAGCCGCCGTTCTTCGCCTTTCCTTTGCGAACTTTGCGCCTTCGCGGTTTGATTTGCCATCTGCCACAGTTCATCACGGATGATGTGACATTCCTTCAGTCCCAGGATGCTATGATTATCGGTGGTGACGAAGCCCAGACGGCCATCGCGCGCCTGATGCAGCGTCACATGGGAACGATAGCTCCACGCCTCCGGGCTGGCGATGGTGGGATACACCAGCACGTCCGCGAAGCCGCCTAAGCGCTGCATCTGGTCGGCTACGATCTGGCGCTTGAATTCCAACTGCGCCGGATAGTCGATGTGCTGCCAGTGACAGCCGCCGCAAACGCCAAAATGCTGGCAGCGCGGCATGATACGCGCGGGAGAGGGTTCAAGCACGTCCACAAGCTGAGCGTGGGCGAAACGTCCCTTATCCTGCGTGATACGCACGCGCACCCGTTCGCCGGGGATGCCGTAGGGCACAAAAATCGCGCGCCCGTCGTGTCTGCCGAGCGCGCTGCCTCCGTGCGTCATCGTGGTGAGTTCGAGTTCAAATTCGTCCGGCACGCTACGTCCCCAAATCCATCGCTTCAATGGGCGGCAGTTCGACCTGATTCAGCCAGGCGTGGAAGAAGTCGCTCAAATCCTCGCCGCTGACTTCTTCGGCGACGCTGATGAAATCGCTGGTGGTGACATTGCTGTAGCTGAAGCGTTCGACATAGGTGCGCAGAATATCGAAGAAGGCATCATCGCCAACTTCGGCACGCAGCGCGACCAGCGTCAGACCGCCGCGTGCGTACACCGCGCCGCTGAACAGGTTATCAGGGCCGGGATTGCCAATTTCGACAGGCAGAAAGAAGGGCAGCAAGTCCAGCACTTCGCCAGCGGTCATGAAGCGCAGGCTGGCCATCGAAGGCAGGCCAGTGACATCGAGGAATACCTGATCGTCAATGTCGCCAAGCTGTTCTTCGAGCAGGTCAAACACGTCACGCCCATCGGCATCGGGGTCATCGCGTAAGGCGTCGAGCGTCAGTGCCAGTTCAATGTCGTCCTGCTGGCTGGAATACCAGGCCCGGATGAGACGATCACGCGCGTTTTCCCCCTGTGAACATTCCAACCACAGCGCCTCGGAGAAGGTGGCAAAACCTTCGTTGAGCCAGATGTCCTGCCAGCGCGCCACGCTCAGGCTGTCACCGAACCACTGGTGCGAAAGCTCATGCGCCGCCACACCTTCATCCGCCGCCAGCGCGCCGAAAATCGACATGGTTTGCGTTTCCAGCGCGGAGCCAAACTGGGCACTGACGACAGTCACGCCGTAGACCTCGAAGGGATAAGGGCCGTAGTGTTCTTCGTAGCAGTCAATCATGTCGCCCTGATTCTCGAACTCGCGGCGGCTGCTTTGCGGCATATCTTCGGGAAAATAGTTGCGAATAGGCACGCCGCTGCCGCTTTCGCCTTCTTCCAGATCGAAGTGGCCGATGTGCAGCGTCAGCAGATAGCTGGCCATCGGGTCGCGCGTCTCGAAGGTAAAGGTGTGCGTATCCCCGCTGTCTTCGGTGTCTTCCAGCACGCCGTTGGAAGCCACGTCGTAGTCTTCCGGCACCGTGACAATCACCGTGTACAGCGCTTTGTCCAGGGGGTGCCCGTTCACGGGATACCAGGTTTCCGCGCCGAACGGCTCACCAAAGACGTAGATTTCATCGTTGGCACGGTCATACTGCCAGCCTTCGCCCGCGTCTTCGCCCGTGTTGGGGTTACCGCTGTAGCTGACGACGACGGTGAAATCATCGCCCGCGCTCAGCGTATCGTTGGGGGTGATGGTCAGTTCGCTGCCATCCTGCGAGAAGTCAGCATCCTCGTCGTTGACCGTCAGGTCGCTGATTTCCAGCACGTCGGAGAAGTCCAGGTTGAAAGCGCTCAACTCCTGCGTGGCGGTGGCTTCAATCGTCGCGGTAGCTTCGATGAAGTTTTCCTCAACATCCACATCCAGTTCAAGCTGGTAACTGAGGGCATCGTAGCCGCCGTTGCCCGCGTCGGGATAATATTTGTCCCCTACCCCAGCGGCACCCGGCTCGGCATCCTGCGCCAGCGCCACCGTCGTCAACACCAGCATCCCTAACAGCAGAAGTCGTTTCATAAACCGCATAGGTGTATCCTCGATAAGTTTTTAGCCGTGAGTCAGTGGTCGATAGCGCCAGACACTAAAGTGTTCGGCTGCCCAAATACCACGTTCACTGAAGTGAACAAGGTGGAAGTCAGGGAGGGCGACAGCTGCCTGCGTGGATCGACGCTGCCACAGCCATTTCCTTGCAACAATTTACGTCATCCATCTTCGGCTAAGCGCCAAATGCTCACTGCTATGCGCTAGATTGTGCCACAGGGCGACAGTGCAACCAAGAGAAAGATGAGAAAATGATAGGAGAGATCACGAAACTGTCATTTTTACGCCCTGCCGTTCGACGTATGGGCAAACATTAAGTCATGAGGAGCGATGACCATGCAGTACCTGCTGATGATTTATGGTGACGAAACAACGGAAGCGCAAATGAGCGAGGCCGAACGCCAGACGCGCGATGAACAGTATTTCGCCTTCAGCCGCGAGGCGCGCGAACGTGGGGTCTTCGTGTCGGGGGAAGCGCTGCACGCCAGCAGCGCGGCGACGACGGTGCGGGTGCGGCAGGGCAAAACGCTGACGACGGATGGGCCATTTGTGGAAACGCGCGAACAGCTTGGCGGCTTCTACATCCTAAACTGCAAAGACCTTGATGAAGCGATTGAGTGCGCGGCCAAGATTCCCGGCGCGCAGACGTGCGCGGTTGAGATTCGGCCTATTCTGGTTTTCAATTAGCTAGCAGTTGAAGATCGACATGGATGCTGTGGGTTAGCCCTCACTCCGCTGTGGAGGTAAAGAGATACGTTAACAGCCGTAATCCATCAGGTTTGTCCGTTCACCGGGAGAGAAATCAGGGCACGTGCTGATCGGGTGCTGTAGATTGATAAGGAGAGTGTCATGAAAAGCAAACGGCAGACTGATGTCGTATTAGGCTGTGGTCGGACAGTGATTTTCCGCTCCTGGAACGATTGATGAGCGACCCGGTCATGACCGTTTATCGGCGGGGAGCTCGAACAGATACGTAAACGCCATGAACGTTACGCGCGCTCTGGTAAGGGGCAAATGTTCGCAATCGTCGTTGACTTTCGAGCCGGATCTGTCGGGTTGGGAGACTGAGTGGGGGCAAGAGGTCTGGCTGGAGCGTCCTGCCAGGATTCCAATCAGGTATCGCTACAAGGGCAACTGCCACTGTAGTAGAACGAGTACGCGCCGAAGGCAAGCATCGTTTCCTTCATGCGTTTCCATCGGTTGATAATGTGCATCAACGCTATCTGCCGAAGGGGTTTCATTGGAAGTCGAATTTGAGGCATGGAGGGAACCGGCAAATTCTTGCGCTTTAACGATTGGCGGTTTGACCTGTTTGCAGACGCTTCGGGTTCTAAACCAGATTGAACACCGCGATGCCCGCCAGCGCACACAACAGCATGGTTGAAAGCTCTGTGCTTAGGTGCGGTATCAGGGTGCGGTGGTTGCGCTGGCATCACACAGGAAATATCCATGACCGAAAACACGCACGCAGTAATCGAAGCGGCTTTCCGGCGGGAACATGGGCGGGTGTTAGCTACGCTCATCAGCCAGCTTGGTGACTTTACGCTGGCGGAGGATGCCTTGCAGGATGCGCTGGTGGATGCGCTGCAAAGCTGGGAACGTGACGGCGTGCCGCGCAATCCGGGCGCATGGCTGACGGCGGTGGCCAAGCGCCGCGCCATTGACCGCCTGCGCCGCGTCTCTAACTTTGAGCGCAAGCAGGCCGCGCTGCTGCCCCTTGATGACCACACCGACGAGGACGATGATATGGAAACCCCATTCCTGACGAACGGCTGAAGCTGATGTTCACCTGCTGCCACCCTTCGCTGTCGGCGGAAGCGCAGATCGCGCTGACGCTGCGGACACTGGGCGGGTTATCGACGGCAGAGATTGCGCGCGCCTTTCTGGTGAGCGAGGTGACGATGGCACAGCGCCTGGCCCGCGCCAAGAACAAAATCCGTGACGCGGGCATTCCCTACCGCGTGCCGCCTGCTCATTTGCTGCCGGAACGTCTGGAGGCGCTGCTGGCGGTGATTTACCTGATTTTCAACGAGGGTTATGTGGCGACCAGCGGCGACGCCCTCACCCGGCGCGAACTGTGCCGCGAAGCGATTCGGCTGTGCCGCGTGCTGGTGGAACTGCTGCCGGACGACGACACCAGCGTCGAGGCGCGCGGCCTGCTGGCGCTGATGCTGCTGCACGACTTCACGGCGGGATGCGCGGGTGAACGCGGCGGGCGAACTGGTGCTGCTGGAAGATCAGGATCGGAGGCTGTGGCACGCCGAGCAGATAACGGAAGGCATCGCCATCCTGAAAAAAGCGCTGGTGCGACGGCACCCCGGCACGTATCAGCTTCAGGCGGCTATCAGCGCCCTGCACGCCGAAGCGCCTTCATTTGCCGAGACCGACTGGCGGCAAATCGTGGAACTGTACACGCTGCTACTAGAGCTGAACCCGTCGCCCGTGATTGAAGTGAACCGCGCCGCTGCCGTTGCCTTCGCTGAAAACGCCCATGCCGGGCTGCGTTTACTGTACCCACTGGCCGAAGCGATGCGCGACTATCTCCCCTATCATGCTGCTGTCGCTGACCTTTTGCGGCGCACGCAGCAGCGCGAAGCCGCCGCCGATGCCTACGAACGCGCGCTGGCCCTGAGCCAGAACGCCGCCGAGCGACAGTATCTGGAACGGCGACTGGCCGAGGTCAACGGCTGAGCCTTTTTTGCGTGACAAGTCGTAGAGAAGTGGTAAAAGAAATGTGCCGTTGAACGGCGCGTTAGCCTCGCCTATGCCCCTCTAACACACTTCTGATATTGCTCATATATCGCGAAACTACACTATACTGAGAATTAGACCGTGTTAACAGGGGGCTATTATGGATTTGAACCGTTACACGAACAAGGCGCAGGAAGCGCTCGTGCGCGGGCAATCAATTGCCGTTGAATATGGACATCCGCAGCTAGAACCGCTGCATGTACTGATTGCGTTGATGACGCAGGAACAGGGCGTCGTGCCGGAGGTTGTCGCCAAGATTGGCGGGCGTCCGCAGGCGCTGCTGAATGAACTGGAAACGCTGCTGAATGACCGTCCGCGTGTCTCTGGCAGCAACAGGCAACCGGACATCAGCCGCACGCTGCAAAATGTGATGACGCGCGCCGAGAAAGAAGCCAAGCAGATTCACGACGAGTACGTCAGCACCGAACATCTGCTGCTGGCGATGACGGACGAGTCAAGCATCAAGGGCACGCTGGAACGGCACGGCGTCAAACACGATGCGATTCTGAAAGCGCTGGCGGCGATTCGCGGGGGACAGCGCGTCACCAGTCAGGAACCGGAAGCGACGTACCAGAGCCTCGAAAAGTATGGGCGCGATCTGACGGCACTGGCGCGGCAGGGCAAGGTTGACCCGGTGATCGGGCGTGACGAGGAAATCCGCCGCGTGATACAAGTCATCAGCCGCCGCACCAAGAATAACCCGGTGCTGATTGGCGAGGCGGGCGTCGGTAAAACGGCGATTGTCGAAGGACTGGCGCAGCGCATCGTCAACGGCGACGTGCCGGAAGGCATCCGCGACAAGCAGGTCGTGGCGCTGGATATGGGCGCGCTGGTGGCGGGGGCTAAGTATCGCGGCGAGTTTGAGGAACGCCTGAAAGCGGTGCTGAAGGAAGTCACCGACAGCGAAGGGCAGATCATCCTGTTTCTGGACGAACTGCACACGATTGTCGGCGCAGGCGCGGCAGAAGGCGCGATGGACGCGGGCAACATGCTTGCCGATGCTGGCGCGCGGTGAACTGCACTGCATCGGCGCGACGACACTGACGAGTACCGCAAGCATATCGAAAAGGACGCGGCGCTGGAACGTCGTTTCCAGCCGTGTTACGTCGAGGAGCCGAGCATCGAGGATACCGTCAGCATTTTGCGCGGGCTGAAGGAACGCTACGAAGTGCATCACGGCGTGCGCATTCAGGACAGCGCCGTGATTGCGGCGGCGACCCTCAGCACACGCTACCTGCCGGATCGCCAGCTTCCCGACAAAGCGATTGACCTGATTGACGAGGCGGCGGCACGCCTGAAGATGGAAATCGACTCGCGCCGACGGCGCTGGATGTGGTCGAACGTCAGGTGATGCAGTTGGAGATTGAACGGGAAGCGCTGCGTAAGGAACGCGACAGCGCCTCGCGTGAACGTTTAAAAGCGCTGGAAGGCGAACTCGCCAATCTCAGCGAAGAACGCAACGCGCTGATGGCACGCTGGCAGACGGAGAAGGACGCGATTCAGGCGATTCGTGATATCAAGGCGCGCCTGGATGACTCCAAAGTGCAGCTTGAACAGGCCGAACGCCGCGCCGACCTTGAAGGCGCTGCCCGCCTGCGCTACGGAATGCTGCCCGACCTGGAGAAGCAGCTTGCGGCGCGCGAAGAGGATTTGCGCGAACTGCAAAGCAACGGCGCGATGCTCAAGGAAGAAGTGGATGCCGACGAGATTGCCATCGTCATCTCGCGCTGGACGGGCATCCCGGTGACGCGCCTGCTGGAAAGCGAAGTTGAAAAGCTGCGGCAGATGGAAGCGCGGCTGCATGATCGTGTCGTCGGGCAGGATGACGCGGTGCGGGCGGTGTCGGCTGCTGTGCGCCGCAATCGCGCGGGATTGGGCGACCCCAACCGTCCGGTGGGCGTGTTCCTGTTCCTCGGCCCGACGGGCGTGGGCAAGACGGAACTGGCACGCGCGCTGGCGGAGTTCCTGTTCGATGATGAGAACGCGATGGTGCGTATCGACATGAGCGAGTACGGCGAACGGCACAGCGTCGCGCGGCTGATCGGCGCACCGCCGGGATACGTGGGCTATGACGAAGGCGGGCAGCTTACCGAGGCAGTACGCCGCCGTCCCTACGCTGTGGTGCTGTTTGACGAAATCGAGAAGGCGCATCCCGAAGTCTTCAACATCTTCCTGCAAGTGTTCGATGATGGACGGCTGACGGATGGGCAGGGACGCACGGTGAACTTCACCAACAGCGTGATTATCATGACCAGCAACGTCGCCAGCCAGATTATCGCGCAGATGGGCGCGGATACCCGCAACCCGGCGCTGATGCAGGCGGTCAATGAGGAGCTGCGCGCGGTGTTCCGTCCAGAGTTCCTCAATCGTCTCGACGAGTACATGGTGTTCCACAGCCTGTCACAGGAACATATCGTGCGCATCGTGGACATCCAACTGCGGCGGCTGGCACGCACGCTCGCGGGCAAGCGCATCACGTTTGAAGTGACCGCTGACGCTAAACTGTGGCTGGCGGAACACGGCTTCGACCCGGTGTACGGTGTGCGCCCGCTGAAACGCGCCATCCAGCGTGAGGTGCAGGACATTCTGGCGCTCGAAATCCTTGATGGGCGCATCCGTGAAGGCGACCATGTGGTGATTGATCTCGATGTCAGCAACAACCGGCTGGTGTTTACGCCTGTGGCGCAGAACGAAATCACGTACTAGGGATGGGAGTGATTTACCCCCTCATCCCCACCTTTTCGGGGTAGGTATTTTATGGAGCGAAAGACAGGTAGATGAACGTTCGCGTTTGGCCTCACCCCAACCCCTCTCCATGCTTGGGATTTGAGCGTAATAATAGGCTCGACTCACGGAGAGGGGCATAAAAACCTTCCCCGAAAAGCTCATCCCCAGCCCTTGTCGCTTCGCTTACGACATGGAGAAAGGGGGAAAATGCGCAGCAAGAGTTACGAACGATCTTAACGATTAGCAAGAATAAGAGGCATGGCAGGCGCTGTGCCTCTTTTTTTGCGGGAGATCAGGGCAGGAACGACTCCCCTACTGAAAAACGTTCGCCGTCGATGACGATGCGCCGCAGCCATTGGGACAAGGGTACCTCGTCTTCGGTAACGTCAAAGAACAAGGGGCCAGAGATGCTGGTATGCGGCGTCAGTTGGGTTTGTGGGTCGAGGCCGTAATCGGTGAGGTAGAAGTAGTAGTTCAGGCCGCTGGCGGCGGTCTGCTGCATCGAGGCGCGCATGTGCTGTGACCAGGACTCCACGTAAGCAGCATCGCCGCTGACGCCATTAAGGTAGGAGTTGAAGTAAAGCAGCGTGCCGTCGAACAGCGTGTTGATGTGCAGATAGGTGATGTTGGGGGTGGACGCGGCGACGTAAGAACGATAGGCATCACCTGCAAGGTCAGCGCCGACCACACTGAGCATATCCGACTGCCACGCCTCATGCACAATCTCATCCCACAAGGGCGTTTCCAGATAAACGCCATCGGCAAGCTGATAGATGTCGCTGGCCGGGTACTGTGCGGCGATGGTCGGCGTCCAGAAGATGGAGCCAAAGCCGCCCGCGCTTTCGCCGGAAATCAACAGCGTTGGCGGCTGCGGGAACGTGTCAAGAACCCACGACAGCGCTTCCGTCACATTCTGGCGTCCGCGATGGTGGACAGTCAGCGCTTGATTGTCCGCTGAGGTATAGGTCGGGTCAGCCGAGCCGATGTGGAAGTCAGCGGTGCAGTACGGGATATAGACCGCGTTCCAATCGTGAAAAGGATTGGCGCTGTTCTGGTTGTTGAGGATGCCATTGAGCACGTTGGGGAAGATTTCCCAACTGGTCGGGAAATAAAAGCCCGAAAAATGGGTGAGCGTGATGGGCTGTGAGCAGGTGGCGGCATCCCAGCAGGCACCACCGCCCGCAAAGTGAATGATGAGGTTAGGGCTTTCGCCGCGCCGGACGTAGAAGCGATAGGCCGAACCTTCGCTGCACATGGTTTCGTCGCTCAAATTGACATGTGTCCACGTATACAGCGGCACATCGCTGAAGCTGGCGTACTCGGTGATGCTGGGCGTATGGACGAACAGTTTGTAGGCTAGAAACAGCAGCACGCCAAGCACAACCACTATGATGGCAAGGACAGAAAAGAAAATGCGCAGTCTGCGTCTCATCATAGATTCCCCCTAAAGCTCCTGTACATAACAAAGGCGGCGGTGATATGGCACTTAATCATGACGCGCACGGCAGGATTTCTCCACTTTTCGCGGCATGAGTGGCGTCCAAGGCACGTTTCGCCGCGACACTTATAAATAAAATTTAACAAAAAACGAGTTCACGAAAGGGTCAAAATCCTGTATAATAATTGTTTCGTCCGAATCACATAATGGGAACAAATCCATTTATGCACTACTGACAACCTGAAAGGAAAGAATGAACGCTAAGCCTAATCGCCGCTTGGAACTTTCGCGCGATGAGATGCGCGCGCTGGGTTACAAAGTGGTCGATATGATCGTTGATCATGTCGAGGCACTACCAGAAAAACCCGCTACTCGTACCGCCACCCGTCAAGAAATGGAACACCTGCTCCGAGAGTCATTACCGGAACAAGGCACCAACTTCCTCGAAGTTCTGGAACATCTGGAACAAAATGTGTTTAGCAATATGATGCATCAGGATCACCCGCGCTACTTTGCGTTTGTTTCCGGTCCGGGAAATTACGTAAGCGCGATGGCTGATGCACTGGTCTCCGGGTTAAATGTGTTTAACGGCACATGGATGGAGTCTTCTGGTCCGGCGCTCATTGAGCTGATGGCAATTGATTGGCTTCGGGAGATGTGTCAACTGCCTGAAACCGCAGGCGGAATTTTTGTCAGCGGCGGCTCGCAGGCCAACCTGCACGCGCTGGCGGTGGCACGTTATGTCAAGCTGCATAACCACATGGAAGGCGCACGGCTGTACTGCTCCGACCAGACGCATTCGTCGATTGAACGCGGGATGCGTGTGCTGGGTTTCCAGCCAGAGCAGATGGTCAAGGTGCCGTCCGACGAGAACTACCACATCCTGCTGCCGGAACTGCGGCGCATGGTGGCCGAAGACCGTGCGGCGGGTTTACGTCCGTTCTGCGTCGTGGCCAACATCGGCAGCACCAACACCGGCGCGATTGATCCACTGCCGGAAATGGCGCAGTTCTGCCGCGAAGAAGACCTGTGGTTTCACGGCGATGCGGCTTACGGCGGCGCGGTGATCCTCAGCGAACGCAAGTCCCACATGCTCACGGGCATGGATCAGTTGGACTCGGTGACGATTGACCCGCACAAGTGGCTGTTCCAGCCGTATGAGATGGGCTGCGTGATGGTGCGCAACAAGCGCTACCTGCGTGACACTTTCCGCCTCGTGCCGGAATATCTGCTGGACGTGGACAGCAAGAACGAAGAAGAAATCAACTTCTACGACTACGGCGTACAGCTTACGCGCGGTTTCCGTGCGCTTAAGCTGTGGATGTCGCTCAAGGTCTTTGGCGCGGAATCGTTCCGCCAGGCCGTCGATTGGGGTATCGGGCTGGCAGAACTGGCACAGCGCACGGTAGAAAACCTGCCGAACTGGGAAATCACCTCACCTGCGTGGACGAGCGTTACCAGCTTCCGCTATACGCGCCCTGATGTCCTGTCGCTGGAAGAAGAAGACGAGCTTAACAAGGAAATCGTCAACCGCATGACCGAAGACGGTTATGCCTTCCTCAGCACGACCATCCTGAAGGGACGTGTGGTGGTGCGCATGTGTATCATCAACCCACGCACGACTGAAGGGGACATTCTCGGCACGATTCTACGCCTGAACCGGCACGCAGAGGAAATCTTCCGCGAAAGAGTGCTGGTCGATAGTTGACTGAGCACACGCATCTTATCTACAGGGATGAGGCACAACGCCTTGTCCTGTTTTTATTTTCCGCCTAGTCCACGCAAGCGCATCATGTCCGTACAAAACATAAATTGGGAACCCATGCCCCAGTTTTGCTGTCCTTATACTTTGTGGCCTCGATAGAAAAGTTACCTGTTTACCTGATTCATTCTGAGAACGGAGATACACTTTGACCACAAAGCCAAACTTACAGCGCTGCTCATCGTCTCAATCGTCGCTTTGTTGAACAGTTCGTCGCTTGTTACGGCGCAGCAAGCTGTTACCAAGTACTAACCATCAGCCTGCCACAGTCGATGCAGTATGCCGCCGCCGATGACATGCTGGCGGAATTTGAGGCACAGCATCCGAATGTTGATGTCGTCTATCGCGCACTGGACAGCGGGCCGAATTTCCCGACGCGGCGGCAGACCTCAACGCGCACTTAGACGCGGCTCGCGCGTATGCAAGCACTGGCGATGTCATTTTTATGGACGCCGGGCAGCTATCGGTAGAAGCAACGCGCGCAGGTGTTGTGCTGGATATCACGCCGCTGGTGAGTGTCGATCCCAACTTTGATCCCGAGCGTGTTCCATGCGGCGATGCTGCGCTCCTTCCAATGGGACGGCGGACTATGGGGACTGCCTGTCGGCGGAACTCCCCAGGTGCTGATTTATGACCGCAGCGCTTTCGATGCCGCAGCGCTGACATATCCTGACGCGACCTGGACCTTTGAACAATTTGAGAACGCCGTGCGTGCGTTAACGCAGCTTGACAGCAGCGGCATCGTCACACGACCCGGATTTGCGGCGTCCGGCGCTCCGGCGCTGATGCTGCGCGCGCTGCTGGGGCGTGGCGTTTACAGCGACCCACCGCTGTTTACCGACCCGGCGTTGATTGACCTGCTGACGCGCTGGTCTGAGTTGTACCGCGTCAATTACATCACCCATGAGAGTGTGCCAGCGCCCCTCCGTTTGGGCACTATCAATGATTTAGCCTCCAGCGCGCCTGAGCAAAACACGCTGGCAGCAGCGCTGCTGCCCGGTAAGCAAGCGGGACTGACCGTCGGCGGGCTGGCCGTGAGCGCTGGGAGCGCAAACCCGGAACTGGCTTTTGAACTGGCGAAATATCTCAGTATCCATGAGCAGGCCGCCAGCCGCATGTTTTATGCGATTCCGCCAACCGGAATCCGCCGCCTGTTGAAAACGAGAATGTCCGCCGTACAGGACTGAGCGAGGACGCGCTGGCACTGGAAGCGCAAGCGTTAGCCAACGCCATCCCGGTTTCAGAGTTGCAGATGTTCAATTATGTCATCGACACGCTGGATACTGGCGACATCGCTGTCGCGCTGGCGCAGGCTGAAGCCAATGCTGCTGTTAACCTGAGCCTGGCGTCTCAGCGGCGTGAAACCGATGTAGCGGTGATTGAGCGCCCTGAACCCACACCTGTTGTCGGCAGCGATGAGGTGTCGCTGCGGTTTTCGCGCTACAACACGCTGCCCGCATGGGACAACGCGGTAAACGATTTTGTGGCGCAGGATGCGCAGATCGGACAAATCCGTTCACAGACAGTTGGGATGAAGCGCTGACTACGGCGTGTCGTTGAATTTCCCGACAGGAAACCTGCAAGACCTGCTGGACATTGCCCCGCTGATGCAGGCCGATGTGAACTTCGATGAAGCGCTGATTTATTCCCCGGCTTGCGGGAACTGCTAGAGGTTGACGGCGTTACGCTGGGGTACCCGCTGGCATTTGTGCCCGCTATGCTCATGTACGACCCGGCGCAGTTCGAGCGTATGGGGGTGCCGCAGCCGACCAACGACTGGCAGATCGGCGACTTTATCCTCGCGCTGCAACTCCTGAGGCCGGACAGCACAGCCGGGCCAGTGCTTGGTGCCAGCGCCGCCAACGACTACTTCCAGCCGTTGGTTGCGGCTTACGGTGGCAACCCTCTGGATTTCAGCACCACTCCCCCGACGATTAACCTGACACAGCCGCAAACAGTGGAAGCGCTGCGGCAGGTGCTGGACCTGGCGCGCGGCGGCTACACCACCTATCACGAGACACCTGTACCGGGGAGTTCGGTCTTTAGCATGTTGCAAGGTCTACCGCTGTGGCACAGTGATGTTATGGTGGAACAGTTTCAGGCGGGACAGTCCAACGCCGCCGCCTATCCAATGGTGCTCTATCCGCGCGGCAGCAGCTCCAGTCCGCTGCCCATCACGCCGATCATGGGCTACATCTCGCGCCAATCACTGCACCCGGAAGCGTGCTACCGCTGGCTGAGTTACCTGTCGCTGCGACCTGATGTCGTGGGGATGCCTGCGCGCCTGTCACAGGTGGATGAGTTTGTAACGGTGTCTGGTTTGGGAGACAGCGTGTTCGAGGTCTATGCGGCGATGGAAGCCAGGGCTGCTGTTCCCGGCTCGTTGCAGCTTAGCTCTGTAAACAACGAAATTTACTCCGGGCGTTTCGAGATTCAGCTTCGCGCGCACCAAGCGTATGACCAGTATGTACTGGAGAATGTGCCGCTGGATACTGCCCTCGCCAGTGCCCAGTCTGATATTGAATTGTTCCTGGCCTGTATTGTCGATGTTCCTCCGCTGGCACAGCTTGTCCAGCTTTCAGATTTCGAGCGCGCTCAATACGACGATCAGTACAAGAACTGTGTCCGCAATAATTTACCTGTTGCGGCATGGCTGTATGGCGGATAGCCGCCGATTGCCAGCGTGCCACTGACTGATCCTGCCTACAGGGATGAGGCACAACGCCTTGTCCCTGTTTTTATTTTCCGCCCTGCCATCTGACAAGTTCATATGCCTGGGAGTGGTGATTATCATGGTCATTGGGCGTTCAATTGAACGCCCCTACAGAACAGCATCTCCACGATGCCACTGCCCGTATGCTTCCATTAATTTACACGCGCGCGAAACTCGCCTACAATTGAGCTAGTGTTCGCTATAGGCATCCAACCATGAGCCACACACTACCACGCTGTCGCGGCAGCGGCTAACTCGCTAACCTCTCCATTCTGTCGGTAACACCCGCCTGGGGGCACTGCTGCTCGCGGGTTTTTTCGATTCCCCTATCATTCTATACAAGGACAACTGCATATGAATTCACTTTCGCTCATGCGGCGTTTGCGCGGCCCGGCGCTGTTTGTGCTGGCGCTGCTGGTCATCGAATGGCTGGACGAGTTCGTTTTCGGGATGCGCGAGGCAGCATGGCCGCTCATCCGTGACGACCTCAACCTGACCTATGTTCAAATCGGCATCCTGCTGGGCGTGCCAAGCATCATCGCTTCGTTCATCGAACCTGTCATGGGCATCTACGCCGACACGGGCAAACGGCGCGCGCTGGTGCTGGGCGGCGGCGTGGTGTTCGCGCTGTCCTGTGTGCTGACGGCACTCAGCGGCAGTTTTATCCCGCTGCTGCTGTCGTTCATCGTGTTCTATCCGGCGTCGGGGGCCTTTGTTTCGCTGGCGCAGGCCACGCTGATGGACATCGACCCGACGCGTCATGAGCAGAACATGGCACGCTGGACGTTCGCGGGTTCCGTCGGTATCGTGACGGGCGCGCTGGCGCTGGGGCTGGCGGCGAGTGTGGGGCTAGGCTGGCGCGAACTGTTTGTGCTGGACGCGGCGATTGCGGTTGTGCTGTGGGCGATTGTGCGGAGGATGCGATTTCCGGCGCACATCACAGAGTCCGAGGATGGCGAACCTCTCAGCTTTCGACAGGCCATGCGCAACGCCCTGCAAGCGCTAAAACGCCGCGAGGTGATTCGCTGGTTTGTGCTGCTGGAATTCTCCGACCTGATGCTGGATGTGCTGCACGGTTATCTGGCGCTGTATTTCGTGGACATCGTGCGCGTCGATGAACTGCAGGCGGGGCTGGCGGTGGCGGCGTGGACGGGCGTCGGCCTGATCGGGGACTTCCTGCTGATTCCACTGCTGGAACGGGTGCGCGGTCTGGACTACCTGCGGTACAGCGCGCTTGCCGAACTGCTTCTGTTCCCGCTTTTCCTGCTGGTACCGGGTTTCGTGCCCAAGCTGGTTGTGGTTGCCCTGCTGGGCTTCTGTAACGCAGGCTGGTACGCGGTATTGCAGGGGCAGGTGTACAGCGCGATGCCGGGACAAAGCGGCGCAGTGCTGGCGTTGGGCAACCTGTTCGGGCTGGTAAAACCGCTGATTCCGGTGGTGATTGGTTTCATCGCCACGCAGTTTGATTTGCAGGCGGCGCTGTGGCTGCTGCTGATTGCGCCAGTCGCGCTGCTAGTGGGTATTCCACGCCGCACGCCAGCCGCGCAACCAGCGGTCAACGAGGCGCAGGAGTAACGGCCATCGTGTGAGCGTTCAGTTTTGAACCGCCAAGTCGCCAAGAAAAGGAGGAAAGAAGGAGGAGAGATTTGATGCCAAATCAGGAGGTTCTGAAAGTGGTCTTTGAACGAACCGAGACTCTCCGCAGGCAAGGGATTCAGCCAGGAGCGTTGAACTCCTGGCTAACTGTGTCTTGCAACGGTGCTGGCGCTACCAGATCCAATCCTTGATGGAAGCAGGCAGCGGACGGTTCATGCCCTTGATGAAGATGGAGACCTTGCCGAAGAAGATCAGCAGCGCTTGCAGGTAGATGTCTAACTGCACGTCTACCGGAACCGCAAAGCCGCCGCCGCGATCAATCGTCTTTTTCAGGTCGTCGTCAGAGCAGGCCGCGACTAAGGTCTGCATCTCCGCGTCCAGCGCCTGATACCACGCCTTGAGCTTGGCAACGCTGGTGTCGATACCCGCTTCGCTGGTGTGCCAGTCAAAGTTCTGGGTGAAAGTTTTGAGCGACTGGTTGTAGGCGTACTGCACCTCCCCCATTTCGCGGAGCAGCCCGCCGAGGGTCATGTTCTGGCCGCCGGGGTTAAACTTCAGGTCAGCGTCGCTCAGCGTGTCGAGCAGTTCAAGGCGCATCTTGTGCGTGCCCTCAATCCAGGGCCATTTCGTTTCCACGTACTGATTCATGTTTTGTACTCCTGTTGCAGACCATAACTGAGTCTCATCATAGCGCGAAAACGCCGCGCGGGATTGTAAAAACGCGCCAGTTCAGAAATTTTGTGCTAGCTAATTACACCTCTGTGATTTGATGGAGTAGAATAAATGTGCTAGGATTCATTTTGTGCGCCCTGTTCTTTAGAAATGTGGAACACAAGGGTTGAACTACGATTTATCATCGCTTAGTCAGCCACCAGGAGATATGAATGCAGTCCGAGATGGGCAAAACGAGAGGCTTACTGCGCCCGACAGCAGGTAAACAGAAATTTCAACTGGCGCGTTATCTGCCATCCCCTGACCTGAGCTTTTTTGTCCAGCGCTACTGGGTTGTCCGCTGGGATTTGCGGGGCGATAAGCCCTATGTGCAGGAAAACCTGACGTATCCCTGCGTGAATCTGGTTTTCGAGCAGGATAAAACGCGCATTTACGGCGTCGAAAGCAGCAGGTCGTCCATCCTGCTGCGCGACCTGGGTCATGTGCTGGGGATTAAGTTCAGACCGGGGGCTTTTTATCCGTTCGTCAAATATCCTGTCTCAGAGTTGACTGATCGCACGCTGACGCTCGAAGAGGTTTTCGGGGTCAACAGCCAGATGCTGGAAGCTGCCATTCTGCCGCTGGCGGACGACAAGGCGATGGTGAACGCCGCCGAGAACTTCCTGCGTGAACACCTGCCGCCGCAGGATGAAACGGTCACGGAAATCAACCGCATTGTGGAGATGATTATCACGCAGCGCGACATCCACAAAGTGGACGACCTGCTGCCGCAGTTGGATATGAGCAAACGCACGCTGCAACGGCTGTTCAAACAGTATGTGGGCGTGCCTCCCAAGTGGGTAATCCAGCAGTACCGCCTGCACGAAGCTGTTGACCAGCTAGCCGATCATGACAGTCCCAACGGCTCGCGCATGGCGGCAGACCTGGGGTACTTCGATCAGGCACACTTCATCAAGGACTTCAAACGCATCGTGGGCAAGACGCCGGAGCAGTATGCGCGCACACTGGGGTTCGATGCATAAAAAAGCCCCGCTCTCATGGGCTGAATGAGAGCAGGGTCTATGTGGAGAAGCTGGACAAGTCTGAGATGTGTAGGGGTTTGGTGCTGCCAAACCTCTACGACATGCTCACCCCAACGCGTGAATCTAGTGCGTGCCGTTGGGCGTCGTTTCGGTGAATTGTTCTTCCTCAGTCGAACCGTGCAGCGCGACGGTAGAGGTTTGTCCACCGGTGATAATTTCCTGAAGGGCGTCGAAGTAGCCCGTGCCGACATACGACTGATGTTTGACCGCGCGGTAGCCGTGATTCTTTTCTGAGTCGAACTCGGCATCCTGCAAGCGGGTGTAAGCGGTCATGCCTTCGTCACGGTACTGGCGCGCCAGTTCAAACATGCCGTAGTTGAGCGAGTGGAAGCCCGCCAGCGTGATGAACTGGAACTTGTAACCCATCGCGCCGAGTTCACGCTGGAACTTGGCAATCGTCGTCGCGTCGAGGTTACGTGACCAGTTGAAGGACGGCGAGCAGTTGTAGAACAACAGCTTGTGCGGGAACTTCTCGCGAATGGCGTCGGCGAACTGCTTGGCTTCGGCAAGGTCGGGATGCGAGGTTTCGCACCAGATCATGTCGGCATACGGCGCATAAGCCAGACCGCGCGCAATCGCTGCCTGCACGCCGTTGGTCACATGGTAGAAGCCTTCCACCGTGCGCGGCTGGTCTTTTCTAATGAACGCGTGATCGTAGGGATCAATGTCACTGGTAATGAGCGTCGCGGCATCGGCGTCCGTGCGGGCGATAATCAGCGTCGGCACGTCCATCACATCAGCGGCCAGGCGCGCGGCGATAATCTTGCGCACAAATTCCTGCGTGGGCACCAGCACCTTGCCGCCGAGGTGGCCGCACTTCTTGGCAGAAGCAAGCTGATCTTCAAAGTGAACGCCCGCCGCGCCTGCTTCAATCATGGCTTTGGTCAGTTCATAAGTGTTGAGGATGCCGCCGAACCCTGCCTCGCCGTCAGCAATCAGCGGCACGAGCCAGTAGGGGCCGGGCTTGTTTTCGGCGTGCTGAATCTGGTCGGCGCGCAGCAGGGCGTTGTTGATGCGCTGCACCAACTGCGGCACGCTGTCCACCGGGTACAGGCTTTGGTCGGGATAGGTCTGCCCGGCGCTGTTAGCATCGCCTGCCACCTGCCAGCCGCTGACGTAAATCGCCTTCAGCCCGGCGGCGACCATCTGTACTGCCTGCGTGCCCGTGACCGCCCCCAGCGCATTGATGTAGTCCTCGCGGTTGAGCAAATCCCACAACTGTTCTGCGCCGTTGCGGGCGATGCTGTACTCAATATGGAACGAACCGCGCAGCCGCACTACGTCGTCGGCGGTGTAGGGGCGTTCGATGCCCTTCCAGCGGGGGCGGGTGTTCCATTCCATCGTGATATGTTGGGCGTTACGCATGGGGTACTCCTTATAGCAGTTAGCAATTAGCGATTAGCAGTGAGCAAAAACATCCGGGCGAAAGCAAATTGAAGACCATAGAGAGAATGGGTGGTTCTCTCCCCGATATAAGCGCGAAATTGGTATCATGGGCGCAACAGACCGCGCCCCGACGAGAAGCAATATCCAGCTAACCACAAGCCTGCGGCTAAAAGCGATGGGCTGTCAGCTAGTCCAGATACGCGTATGCTGGTAGCGTGAGGAATTCGACGAAGGTGGGCGATGTGCTCATGTCGGCAAAAATCTGGCTGGCGCGGGCGAAGTGTCCGCTGTCGTAACGCGCTGCGCCGATTTCCTCGCGGACGCTGGCGAGTTCTTCGACCACAAGCTGCTCGAACAACTGCGGCGTGACGCGGCGACCATCGTCTAGCTGCGCGCCGTGATGTAACCACTGCCAGCACTGGGCGCGGCTGATTTCGGCGGTGGCAGCGTCTTCCATCAGGTTGTACAGCGGCACACAGCCGTTGCCACCGAGCCACGCTTCGAGGTACTGCACGCCGACGCGGATATTCCAGCGCAAGCCTTTTTCGCTGATGGTGCCCTGCGGCACTTGCAGCAGGTCGGAGGCGGTGACGCTGACATCCTCTCGCGCCCGCCCGATCTGGTTGGGCGTAGGCATCAGTTCGTCAAAGACTTCCAGCGCGATAGGCACGAGTCCCGGATGGGCGACCCATGTGCCGTCGTGACCATCGCTGGCTTCGCGCATCTTGTCGGCGCGCACTTTGGCCAGTGCTTCTTCGTTGGCCTGCGGGTTATTCTTGATGGGAATCTGCGCCGCCATGCCGCCCATCGCGTGAACGCCGCGTCTGTGGCAGGTCTTGATGCACAGCAGCGAGTACGAGCGCATAAAGTGAACAGTCATCGTCACCTGCGCGCGGTCCGGCAGCGTCAGGCTGGCGTGCTGGTTAAACTTCTTGATAAAGCTGAAGATGTAATCCCAACGGCCACAGTTCAGCCCTGCCGAATGCTCGCGCAGTTCGTAGAGGATTTCGTCCATCTCGAAAGCGGCGAGGATGGTTTCAATCAGCACCGTCGCTTTGATAGTGCCGCGCGGAATGCCCAACTCATCCTGCGCCATGTTAAAGACATCGTTCCACAGGCGCGCTTCGAGGTGGCTTTCCATCTTTGGCAGATAGAAGTAGGGGCCGCTGCCGTTGGCCAGCAGTTGATGGACGTTGTGGAAGAAATACAAAGCGAAGTCGAACAGGCCGCCGGGAATAGGCGCGCCATCGACGATGAAATGTTTCTCGTTGAGGTGCCAGCCGCGCGGACGCATGAATAACACCGCTGGTTTATCCGTCAGTTTGTACGATTTACCTTCCGGGCTGGTGAAGGTGATGGTGCGATTAATGGCATCGCGCAGGTTCATCTGCCCTTCGAGCAGGTTGTCCCATGTGGGCGCGTTGGAGTCTTCAAAGTCTGCCATGAAGACGCGCGCGCCAGAGTTCAGGGCGTTGATGACCATCTTGCGATCTGTTGGCCCGGTGATTTCGACACGGCGGTCTAGCAGATCAGCGGGCAGCGGCGCGACTTTCCAGTCCCCGCTGCGAACGCGCGCGGTTTCCAGCAGGAAGTCCGGCAGGACTCCCCTGTCAAGCTGCTGGCGGCGCTGCTGACGCCGTTCAAGCAGCTCATTGCGGCGCGTGGTAAAGGCCCGCGCCAGCTTAGCGACGAACGCAACGGCATCAGAGGTCAAAACGGTCTCATAACCCGGCTGCATTTTCCCCGTAATCTCCAGCGACGTTGTGTTCATCCACATTCCCCTGTGAAAATTGGTACAAGGCGATAATGGGTAGTATAAGGGCGAATGGTTTTTCTGTAATCATCAGGCATGTGAAACTTTACACAGAGTTTTCGTACACACTGTAGGATAATCGAATCGGCGTTAGATTACCTGTAGAGAGGTACACACCCCGCTTGTGGAAAAAGTGAGTTCATTTCATTATTTAATGTAGTTATGTGTTATAGATGGATTAATACACACAACCCTAACCAAAGCTTAAATCGTTTGCCCTCGCTATTCAACAGCTATCAGCTATAAAAGAAGGCAGGTAAAACAGAGGTATGAAAGATGGTCGCTTACAAAAAGCTGACAAACGAACTGGCGCAAAACGACATCCAATACGTGGAGATGCGTTTTGCGGCCAATGAATCGATCACAACAGTGGAATGCGGCACACAGACCTACGAATTTGCGCCGCTGCGCGCACGGATTATTGCCGCTGCGATTGACCTGTTCATCCTGACGGTGGTGGAGTTCATATGCTCCAGCGTGCTGGGCACGGCGGGGCTGCTGGCGAGTCTGGCCTTCCTGTTCGTGTTCCAGTGGTATTTCCTGTCGGAACGCTTCGGGCAGACGCCGGGCAAGATGGTGATGAACATCTTCGTCATCCGCGCCGATGGCGAGTTCCCCAGCGCGCGTGATGCCTTCTGGCGCACGGTGGGTTATCTGCTCAACATGCTGTGCCTGGGACTGGGCTGGCTGTGGATCATTGGAGACCGCCACGAACAGGGCTGGCACGACAAGCTGGCGCATACTTACGTCGTGAAGTCGTAACCACTGGCAGCGGGCGGCCAACGTCTTTGAGGCCGCGCTGCCCCACATTTTCGATAAACTTCTAAAAATCCTGCAAAAATCCCCCCGCCCTTCCTGCCTGCAAAGGTACGAAGGGCTTTTTTATGGCGCAACCCATTGAAGCCAACGCGCGTATTAAAGGATGTAATGTGAATGTGGAGGGAACATCATGTACGCGCAAGCAGATAAACCTAAAAATGAATTCTATGTCGCAGAGAAATCCAAACACGACACGGAGCTTGAACTGGCGACCATCAACAGCCGCTTTGTCGCGCTGATAATCGACAGCATCCTCGCGGGGATCGTCTGTGGTTTCCTGGGCGCGGTAAGTGGACGCGGGGAACTCGGTTTCCTGTCGTACTTCATCGTCCAGACTGCCTATCAGTGGTACTTCCTGATCAACCGCGACGGCCAGACACCGGGCAAGAGTGCCATGAACATCCGCGTCGTCAAGGTAGACGGCTCAGCGCTGAACACCAACGACGTGATCCTGCGCAGCATTGGCTACCAGATTAACCACCTGCTGTTGGGTCTGGGCTGGCTGACGGCAACCGCTGACCCGAACTATCAGGGTATCCAGGACAAGATGGCGAAGACCTACGTTGTGAAGGCGTAAGACAGCTATTGAGAAGCGGGAAGATGTCGAGTCTTCCCGCTTTTTACGCCCGCTTCCCGGCGCAACCTTCGTATCTGATGATGCGTATTAACCGGTATAATGTAGGCGACGTGTGGAGGGAAAACGATGAGCGCAGAAAAACCAAAAAATGAATCCCCTGCCAATACTTTTGAACTGGCTCCGCTGAGCAATCGTTTCGGCGCGCTGATAATCGACAACATCATCTTAGGTATCATCAGTGGGATTCTCGGCGGCATCACCAATCGCGGGGATGTCGGATTTATCACCTACTTCTTTTTACAAACTGGCTACCAGTGGTACTTCCTGCTGTACCGCGATGGGCAGACGCCGGGGAAATCGGCAGCGCACATTCGCGTGGTCAAAACTGATGGCACCTCGCTGAGAGGCGCGGACGCCGTGCTGCGCTCGATTGGCTACCTGATAAACAACGCCATTCTGGGCATCGGCTGGCTGTGGGCGCTGTTCGACAGCAACTATCAGGGACTGCACGATAAGCTGGCGAAAACCTACGTCGTGAAGGAATAAGCATGGAACTGGCCAGCTATCCCGGACGCCTCATCGCCTGGCTGATCGACGGTTTCATCCTGAGCTTTAGTCACAGGCATCATCTTTCGGGTGTTCGGCACGCCGTATCTCGGCTCGGCAAGCGCGCTGCTGCTGGTGGAACTGGTGCTGTATCACGGCTACTTCTGGACGCATTATAACGGCCAGACGCCGGGCAAAATGCTGGCGGGCATCCGCGTCGTCAAGAAGGACGGCAGCGCGATGCTGTGGGCGGACACGGTGGTACGCTGCTTGGGCTACGTGGTCAACAGCGTGCTGCTGAACCTGGGCTGGCTGTGGATTCTGGTGGATGCGGAACGACAGGGCATCCACGACAAACTGGCACAAACCTGCGTGGTGAGAGTTGCGCCACGCGCTAAAAACAACATGAGGAGCTAACTATGGGTAAGGCAAGTATCACGTCGCGCGCAATCGCGATCTTCATTGACACATTTCTCATCGGCATCGTAACTAGCATTTTCGCGGGAATCATCGGGCGCGTTGACCTCGGCGGCGTCGGTGGTTTCATCCTGACGGTGGCCTACAACGGCTTCTTCTGGACGCGCTACAACGGCCAGACGCCGGGCAAGATGCTGATGCATCTGCGTGTGGTCAAGGTCAGCGGCGCAGAACTGACCTGGGCGGACGCAGTGGTGCGCTGCCTGGGCTATGTTATCAATACGGCGATTGCGCTGATCGGCTGGATCTGGGCGTTGTGGATGCCGATGGGCGCGGCTGGCATGATCTGCTGGCAGGCACGCAGGTCGTCAACGCCTAAGCAGCACAACGCAAGATGTACATCAAGGGGGCGACAGGCTCCCTTTTTGTTTTTCGTGGCTCAAAGCTAAGGGTTAGAAGCGGTTGGAAAAGGCAAACCCAACATTTTGAGGTGGCGCGAAATGACGGAATGGTTGATCGAATTGATCGGGGATGCTGCGGAAATTGATGGCGAGGTGGATTGGGATGTTCATCAAAATCACAGTGGTCAAAAAGCGATTCTAAAAAGGAAGTCGGTTAGGATGGGTTGGGAATACAAACAATGTCAGGGTTGTGAGTTTACAAGGGTAGGTATTTTATGGAACGGAAAGGCAGGTGGGCGAATGGGCGCGTTTGGCCTCACCCCAACCCCTTTACAAGGGTAGGTAATTAAGGGAGTGAAAAGACAGACGGTTGAACGTTCGTGCAGACCTCACCCAACCCCTCTCCCGTGCATCAAGTTGAACGTAGGGGGATGTACGCGGCGGGAGAGGGGCGAAATGAGTTCGGGTGGACGAGTGGTTGCCGTGAGAATGCGTTGAGAAGGCGGCGGTTTTGCGGTGAGTTTGAGGTGAAGCGTTAAAAACCTACCCTTGTAAGGCAATGAGACAACAGGGTGTTGGTTTTATGGAGTGGGCAAGCGCGCTACTTTTTGTTTTTCGGACTATGCGCATGTGATGTTTGTCACGATATAATAGAAAC
Source organism: Anaerolineae bacterium (assembly GCA_046328675.1). Classification (GTDB taxonomy): domain Bacteria; phylum Chloroflexota; class Anaerolineae; order Aggregatilineales; family Phototrophicaceae; genus JACAER01. The sequence continues at coordinate 29,289 of JAXLWC010000009.1, read as the reverse complement.
AACTCGTCGCGAACACAGGGATAACAGACCGTATGCAAACACTATCAGGAATGGAACGAGAACGCGCCGCGCGAGCTGCTGCTGATTGGCTTCGGCGCGAGCTTACTGGGCGAAGCGATCATCATGAAAAGCCAGAAAAAGTCGTTCTGGAGATGGTTCGGACTGGGCACCATCGCGCTGATTGTCTGAACTCCGGCGTGTCCGTGTTTGCCGAAGCGACCAAACACCGCGCCCTGTATGAGATGAAGCTGAGCCAGCCTGTCGATAAAGCATAAAACAGCCCCTCAAAGGAGCGCGCCGGGTGTACGACGCTGAACGCATTCAACACATGAAGGCAGGCGTGGGCAGCATGTTCAGCCGCAGCGCGCGGACTTATGACCAGGTAGGATACCTTCTTCAGCTCTCTGGGACAGCGTCTGGTAGAACTGGCGCATATCCAAGCGGGCGCAGCGGTGCTGGATGTCGCGGCAGGACAGGAGCGGTACTGTTTCCGGCGGCAGAACGCGCCGGGGCGCAGGGACAGGTGATTGGCATGACCTGGCCGAGGCGATGGTCAACGAGACCGAGGCTGAAATCCAGCGGCGGGACTACGAATGTCGAAATCTATCAGATGGATGCCGAAGACCTGAGCTTCCCCGACGCCATGTTTGATGTGGTGTTGTGCGGCTTCGGCGTGTCGTTCTTTCCACAACGGGCTAAGGCGTGTTCGGAACTGCGGCGCGTGCTCAAGCAGGCGGCAGGCTGGCCCTCTCCACCTGGGGACAGCGGGACGACAGACGGCTGGGCGTGGATGCGCGAGATGCAGCTGATATCGCCCTTTCCCGGCGAACCGCTGCAGCCCCGGCCCAGATCCCTTTAACAATGCTAGAGATTTAGAAGCCATGATGCGCGAGGCAAAGTTCGAGCAAATCCGCATCATCAGTGAAGACCCCAGCTTCGTTTATCCCGATGAGGAAACGTGGTGGGCGATTACCTGGTGGTCGCATATCAGGCGCGGACTGCTGGAAACGCTATCGCCGGAAGCCCTCGACAGCTATAAAGCTGAAGCCTTCAAACAGATGCAGTTAGTAAAGAAGCGGACGGCTTTCACCATCGTCTGTCCACGCTGTTCACGCTTGCGGTGAAACCGTCGTCCAGCCCATGATGGGAGGTTAAAGTATGCTATCCGTTCAGGTCAAAAATGACGCGCTGATTTTTAGGGTCAACTTCAGCGTGACGTTCGAGCGCACGCTGCGCATCCCCGACGACGGCAAAGACCTATCCGCTGCCGCCAAGTCTGGGGGCATTCCCCATCTTAAAAGTCGAGGATTACGCCAAAACCGTGCCCGAAGAATGGGTGAAGCGGGGCGGCGTGTTCATCCCGATGTACCAGCGTGAAGGCGATGTGGATTCGCTTCGGCGGGCGACACTGGAAACCGAACGCGGTGAAAGTGGCTATGAGCAGGTCAACGCCGTGTCAGGCAAGGCGTGGGAGCAGCAGCTAAACAAGGACAAGGAAGAAGATTACCTCGTGTGCCCGCCGCAGCCCTGGCTGGACGGGATCAACGCGGGCGACGGCTTCATCAAGCAGTTCGTGGCGATGCCGCTTGGGCATGGGCTATACCGTCGAGGCACAGGTCACGGGCAAAGAAGATGTCGGCGGCGCGATCATGGTCTACGAAGCGAAGAGGGCAAGTTCCCCGACCAGCCACCGCAGCCCGATGAGCGTATGCGCGGCATCACCTTCGCCGCCGCTGCGCCAGCAGCACGCATCAAACACATGGCGAAGGGCGGCGTCGAGATGGGCTTGGGCGCGGGCGGCAAGATGAAGCAGAAGATTTACCCTGACCCGCACGGCCTTGATACCGTGGGACGCGGATAACTACGGGCGCGTATTCGTGCATATCGTCAACAGCATGGCGTTCCGCAGCAGATCACGGGCAAGGAGCCGCCCGACGCCAGTGAGTGCGCAGACCTACGCGCAGCATCATCTGCCGTGGTTCGACCTGTACGATGACCAGATGGGCGACATTGACGCGCCGGGCGCACTGAAAGGCGTGAAGTCGATCAAGGAGATGGACGCGGAAAAGGGTTCAAGCGCAGCAGGACGACTCCTCGGTGGATTTGAGCGACAGCCCGACGATCAAGTATAAGGTGGACAAGGATGATGTCGGGGATGGGGAGTGGTAAATACGTTTGAACCGCCAAGTGATGATGAAGAGATCACACGAGGCGATGAAAATACATTTGAACCGCCAAGTCGCCAAGTTCGCCAAGAGTGAAATAGAACGCAAGAAATCGAGAGCTGGATGCGGCGCTAGATGCGTTGGCGTATAACACGATAGGGGCAACTATTGAGCTTCACACGGGGCGATGAAAATACAATTTGAACCGCCAAGGCGCCAAGTTCGCCAAAGTAGAGAGAATAGAACATGAGATATCGAGAACCGGATGCGGCGCTAGATCACTTGGCACATAACACGATAGGGGCAGCTATTGAGCTTCACACGGGGCGATGAAAATACAATTGAACCGCCAAGTCGCCAAGTTCGCCAAGACTAGAGAGATAAGAGAGCATGAGAAATAGAGAACCTGATACGGCGCTAGATCGCTTGGCGCATAACACGATAGGGGCAGCTATTGAGCTTCACACCGGGGCGATGAAAATACAATTTGAACCGCCAAGTCGCCAAGTTCGCCAAGACTAGAGAGAATGAGCATGAGAAATCGAGAACCGGATGCGGCGCTAGATCACTTGGCACATAACACGATAGGGGCAGCTATTGAGCTTCACACGGAGCGATGAAAATACAATTGAACCGCCAAGTCGCCAAGTTCGCCAAGAGTAGAAGTAGAACATAAGAAATCGAGAACTGGATGCGGCGCTAGATCAATTGGCGCATAACACGATAGGGGCAGCTATTGAGCTTCACACGAGGCGATGAAAATACAATTTGAACCGCCAAGTCGCCAAGTACGCCAAGACTAGAGAGCATAGAACATGAGATATAGAGAACTGGATGCGGCGCTAGATCAATTGGCGCATAACACGATGGGGCAGCTATTGAGCTTCACACGGGGCGATGAAAATACATTTGAACCGCCAAGTCGCCAAGTCCGCCAAGACTAGAAGAGCATAGAACATGAGATATAGAGAACCGGATGCGGCACTAGATGCGTTGGCGTACTTAACACGATAGGGCAGCTATTGAGCTTCACACGAGGCGATGAGAAGCGAATTTGAACCGCCAAGTCGCCAAGTTCGCCAAGAGTAGAGAGATAAAGAGAGCATGAGAAATCGAGAACCGGATGCGGCGCTAGATCGTTGGCACATAGCACGATAGGGGCAGCTATTGAGCTTCACACGGGGCGATGAAAATGCAATTTGAACCGCCAAGTCGCCAAGGTCGCCAAGAGTAGAGAGAATAGAACATGAGATATAGAGAACCGGATGCGGCAATCGAAGCGCATCGGATTCTCGGCCCCGGATTTTTGGAAGCTGTGTACGAAGAAGCGCTCTGGGGATGATGTAAGGAAAATACGTGAACCGCCAAGTCGCCAAGTACGCCAAGACTAGAGAGAATAGAACATGAGATATAGAGAACTGGATGCGGCGCTAGATCAATTGGCGCACAAGGTCATTGGCGCGGCAATCGAAGCGCATCGGATTCTCGGCCCCGGGTTTTTGGAAGTCGTGTACGAAGAAGCGCTGTGTATGGAATTGGAAGCACGGCACATTGCTTACGATAGGCAATTTGTGATTGGGGTCAATTATAAAGGGCGTTTGATCGGCGAAGGGAGATTAGACATTCTCATTGCAAAGCAGCTCATTGTGGAACTCAAGGCTGTCGAGGCTTTGCTACCGATTCACAATGCTCAACTCCTTTCCTATTTGAAAACAACAGGTTATCCTCTCGGTTTACTTATCAACTTCAATGTACCGATCCTCAAACAAGGCATCAAGCGCGTCGTACTCTCTTAACCCTTGGCGTCTTGGCGGTTAGTAAGGAATCTGCATAATGCCAGTACGGAAATTTCCCTTAGATGGTGGCAAGAACTTAGAAATCGAATGGCGCGGGCTGTGGCGCGATGTCGTCGTCAAGGTGGACGGCGAGAGCATCGGCACGGTGGCCACGCAGAAAGAGATGAAAACAGGACGCAGTTTCACGCTGAAAGACGGCGGCAAGCTGGATATTAAGCTGGAACAGCACCGCGACGACAGCTATACCCTGCGCGTGACAAAGGACGGCAAGGAGCTGACCAGCGAGAAGGAAAGTCAGGGCATCGGCTGGCTGCTGGCGCTGATCGTGCTGCTGGTGGGTTTGGGCGGCACGGGCGGCGGCGTGCTGACGCAGTTGGGACAGTTGAACCCGCTGCCGGATGTGGCGTGGGAAGGGCTGGCGCTGATGGGCGGCGGCACAACGTTCTTCTCGATTGTGAGCTTTGTGTCGCTGGTGTTCAGCATGGGGCGAAAGCGCAGTTAGATGCCGACGTATCACTATGGTATCCCCAAGCGTGGTGAGCCGCGTGTCGAAATCGACTGGCAGGATAAGCCTCAAAATAGCATCGTTGTACGCTATGCTGACCAGGAGGTTGGGAGGGTTGATGACGCGCAGATGTTGAGCAAACGTCAATCATTTGTGCTGCCCAATGAGCTTAACCTTGATCTCAGTTGGTCAGTGCGAAGAAGAAAACTGTTTTGCATGTCGTAAAAGATGGGGAAACCCTAGTGCTGCTTAACCAGGGTTTATTCTTCTGGATAGAGGCAGCGACGGCGTACTCAAGATATGGGGCTGGTTGCGGATTTTTGCTGGAGTGTTGACTCTACTTGTTACAACCTCGCTGAACTCCCCGAATGTTACGGTCAGTGCTTGTGCTAACGCTATTTCTTGCAGCGCTTAGGGGATTTTTTACATCGGCTGGCGGCGCGCTTTTATTACAACGTTATAAATTCTGACTGGCGGCATTGGTGATGCTGGTCTTTACAATTCCAGCAATCGCCGAGCTTTAGCGTCTGATTCGCCAAGCCCGTCGGCTGCCATACCGATTATCGTGATATGTGGCGTTATATTCCTTGTGTTACTTCAGGCGCTGAGTTCTATCCGAGTGCTGAACGCCCGTTGAGCTATTGAGAATGAGATGTTATGCCAGTTTACCGCTACGGCAAGAACGTAAGACTCAGGTGACGCTCACCTGGCAGCAGGGGTGGCAAAACATTACGCAGTAACCTATCATGGGCAGCAGATGGCATCGTGATCTGCAAATGTTAACTGAAAGACAGACATTTGCCCTGGCGAACAGTTCTACAGTGGATGTTCAACTGGTGCAGGTAGGCAAAGAAAATGTGCTGCATGTGGTGAAAGACGGTAAGACACTGGGTGGCTTGATGAGAAGTATTTGCAACCTGTACGGATAAGCTCCAAGCTGCTTCACTATGTGGGGATTACACTCATCAGGATGATCCATTTGCATTACTTGGCAGTTTACCTCCCAATTCTAATTCAGCTTTAGCGCTGACAGGCTTGTTTGCGATGTTTTTAGGGATCGCCTCTATCTACTGTGCAAGGCGCATGATGCATCAGTTTTCGGAGCAAGGCGTCCATATCGCCATTGGACTTTATGTTGCGCTGCTGGCAGTACTAGTTGTCAGCCATGGCTGGTTCTACGCCACCTGTGGAGCAGTGTTGAATATGGGCTTTATCGTCATAAGTGTCGCAAAGCGGCAGGCATTTCACTTAGAACGGGTGGATAGATATTCAGGATATTATACGGTGTTGCAGCGCTTCGAGTGGCTGATTGTGCAGGAGGGACAGCTTCCGCTGCGCCCCGATAAACACTTTCTGCTGGTCGAACATCGCCCGACGGTGACGCTGATCTGGCGCGCGGGGGAACAGCCCAAGCGTGACAACAGCCTGCTGGTTGACCCGTATTTTACGGAGAACGGCTTTCTGGCGGCACAGCGCACGCTGCGCACGGCGGGGTTTTCCTTCTTCCAACTGGGCGCGTATTTCGTGACACATCAGCACTTCGACCACATGCTGTCGCTGCCGCTGGAAGTGCCCGCCGGACGTTTCAAGGCGCTGGCGGAGCCGCTGGAGGGGATACGCGCGGTGCCCTGCCCCGGTCACGCACGCGATTTGCACGCGCTGGTCTTCACCTCAAGACGCAATGAGCGCATCTGGGTGGTGAGCGATGCGGTGCTGGATGAGACGTGGCTGCGCGCGTGGGGCTACTACTATCCCAACGGCTACGCGCCGAGTCAGATTATAGAGACGTGGCGCAGCATCGCGGCGATATTCGCGGAAGCCGAGGTGATTATTCCCGGTCACGGCGCGCCGATACGGGTAACACGCGGGCTGGTGGAGGCGCTGATCGAAGGCTTCCCACAGGCGGAATTCTCCGGGGGCTGTCCCGAAGTGCTGGACACGCTGAGGAGTCGTTTGGCGGCGCTGCCCACAAATGCAACGTAAAGCACATCAACTGCGTATAGAAGCAGTGAAGGCACGTATTTTAAGGACATTTCGATGGATGAAAACACTTCATGGGTTGATGTCATCACCGATGGGCGGATATGGCGCAGCCTGCTGTATTTATTGTGGACGTTCTTTTCAGGCATCGGCTACCTAACGTTTCTGTCGGCGGGCTTCGGCACGGCGTTCGGGCTGTCGTTTATCCTGATTGGTATTCCGCTGCTGGTGCTGATGTTCGCTGGCTCGCGCGGGCTGGCGGACTTTGACCGCCGCCTCAGTGGGGTGTTTCTCGATAAACCAGTCCTGCCGCTGGTGAATGACATCCCGCGCGCGCAGAGCATCTTCAGGCGGCTCGGCTCGCTGCTGGGCAGCCCGACCTCGTGGCTGAGCATCGTTTACCTGCTGACGCGCTTCCCGGCGGGCATGTTCGCCATGATGGCGCTGCCGATTATCACGCCGCTGCTGCTGCTGGAAGTGCTGATTCTTGCGCCGCTGGGGGTTACACGCGGCACGATTTCGCTGCATGTGGTCAATGGGCTGGCCAACGGTATCGCCTCGTTCAGCAACAGCCTGCTGCCCAGCGCCTTTGAGGAAACCCGCCCGCCGCGCAGCAGCGAAAAATCCAAGCGTGATATGTTAGATCGCGACACGACGCGGCTGCAAATCATCGACGAGGATGAGGGGTACTATCTGGATGACGAAGGCGAAATCGTCAACCGACGGCGCAAGCGGGGGTAACGATGACCGATTTTGAAATCGCACGGCAGCGGCTGTATAACCAGCGACTCATGGGAACGCCCTGCGCTACGCCGCTGGAAGTGGTGCAGTGGTTGGGCGCGGTGCAGTCGCAGGATTACACGGGCGCGAAATGGGCCGTCGCGCAGCGGATGAGTCCTACGAGCGAAAGCACGCTTGAGCAGGCATTCGCCGATGGCACGCTGCTGCGGACGCACGTCCTGCGGCCAACGTGGCACTTCGTCGCGCCTGCCGACATCCGCTGGATGCTGGCCCTCACCGCGCCGCACGTTCACACACTTAACGCCAGCTACTATCGCAAGAGCGAACTGGATGACGCTGTATTCGCCCGCTGTCACACGCTGATTAGCAAAGCGCTGGAAGGCGGCAAGCAGTTGATGCGCAGCGAACTCGCCGAAACGCTGGAGCAACATGGCATCAACGCCAGCGATTTGCGGCTGACGCTGATTATGATGCAGGCCGAACTGGAAGGGCTGATTTGCAGCGGGGCGAAACGCGGCAAGCAGTTTACCTACGCGCTGCTCGAGGAGCGCGCGCCCGCCGCCCAAGCCCTGACACGCGACGAGGCGCTGGCGGAACTGACGCAGCGCTACTTCCGCAGTCATGGGCCAGCGACGCAGAAGGATTATATGACGTGGTCGGGGCTGCCCGCTGCGTCGGCTAAAACAGGCATTGAGATGCTTAAAGGCGTGCTGGTCGCGGAGCAGGTGGGCAAGCAGACGTACTGGTATGTGCCGACGACGATTCCCGCGAAAACGGACGCGACGACGGCTTATCTGCTGCCGAATTATGACGAATACATTGGCAGCAAAACCTACTACGAGGCGATTTTTGATGAACGGCAGCAGCCCTGGGGGGCGGCGGAAATTCGCGGATTCCCGCACGCGCTGGTGATGGACGGCTACATCGTCGGGCTGTGGCGGCGGGTTATCGGCAAGAACCAGACTACCGTCGAGCTAGGCCCTACTGCGCCGCTGACGGTGCGTGAACGGGAGGCGCTGGCTACCGCTGCGGAGCGTTACAGCGCGTTTCTGGAAACGCCGGTGATGGTTGCGTAAGAAGGTTATTTCATCTGAGCCAGAAGACCAAACCAACAGCATCTTCTGGCCTGTGTTTTTCAGCAAAGTCGTGAAGCAAGGCAACAATTCGCCCGATGTCATCCTGTTCCGCGCCAGTGATACACACCAGCCCCGCATGATCGGTGTGGTTCATCGTCCGACCAGCGAAGGGACGATCAAATGTCACCATCACCATGCCCAAGGATGTGGCATAGGCAAGATGTTCAGAATCTGCTTTCTGGCGCATTCCCGCATCTGTCGCCAGCAAGACTTCGTGTCCACGCTGGATAAGGGGATCCACTGCTTTGCGAGTCACCATCTCATCAAAGTAGAAGCGCATTAAGACTCACCGTACTGGCGATACATTTCGTCAAAAGCAGTTTGATCGGCACGCTCCTGAGCATCAATCTCAGCTTTGTTTTCTTCGTAATATAACAAAGCCGCCAACACTTCCGCTTCAGATAGGTCAAAATCGTGGGCCAGTTCTGTGACTGTCTGATGATTGCTGCGCGCATTGTAAGCAAGGGTTGCGACTGGAATACGGCGTCCACGAATATGGGGACGCTCGCCGAAGATACGGGTCTCAATATACTTGTCTAACACATAATCAGTCATCAGACTTATCCTTGAATACCACTATTATATCGAATGCTGCACTAATACGGCCCGTAGGCTTCGCCGTTGTTGAACAGCGCGAAGACCTGGCCGACGGTGATGTCCTTCAAGAGCGTGCCGCCGTCGAAACGCTGTAAGTGGATGCCGATGTCCTGCTGCTCGGTGCTGGCAAAACCGAGCGTGTCGCGAATGCCGAAGATGCCAATCCACAACGCGAAAAAATCGCCTTCGGGGACGAGCAAGCCGCCGGGAGCCTGCACGCCTGTCTGGGGGATGTTGGGGGCGGTGACGACATACCAGTAATGCCCCGCTTCGAGACCACCGGGGGAAATCGCCCACATCTCGCCGTTGTCGTCGCGCCGATACATCACACCACTCTCGAAGACCTGCACCTGGCCATTGAAGCCGAACATGGCCTGAATCGGGCAGCCCAGCGTGGCCGTCACCAGCGTATTACGACTCCACGAACTGCCGAAATCGGGGTCAGGCGGCACAGCGCAGGTACGCGAAATCACCACGCCGGGGGTGGGCTGCGGCGTCAGCGGATTGCTGTTGAAAATCGGGACTGCCCCATCGCCTAATTCGGCTTCGCCGACGAATACCCCCACGTAAGGCGTGGGCGTGATGGGCGTGGCGCTGGGCACAACGGTAAAGGTGGGCTGAAGCGCGACAGGCTGGCCCCCCTGCGGCGTCGGGGAGATGGCGACAGTCGCCAGCAAACGCGGCAGCGTCGTCGGTTCTCCCACAGGGGCGGGCGTTGCAGGCAGACAGGCAACCAGCAGCAGAACCAGAAGCATTGAAGCGCCAAGACGCCGCGTCGAGTACGACGAAGCTCGCCAGGAATTATTCATCGCACATCACCGGAATTGTATATTCCACATCATTCACAAACGAACCCTCTGCTTCCTGATGATACATCCCGAAGCAGATCCGCGCAGCACCCTCTGCGCGGCAACGGATAAATGTCGCGCACGACTTCGCCCGCCTGCCACAGCGTCAGCGGGTAATGGCCGTACACGGGCGCGGACTGGTCGCCCTGGGCGATAATCATGCCGCCAGCGTCCAGCAGATGCACAAACACACTCAGGTCACGCGGCGGTTGGGACTGCGCCTGCTGTGACGTTGAGATACAGATGCGCGATGTCGTCACGGGTGAGGTGCTGTTCACAGCCGTCACGCCATCGCCGGAGGTTTCGGCAGTGGTCGGCGCGGCACACGGACGGATATGGCGCGGCGGTATCGAGATAGACGCGCTGGCGCTAAGCGGTTTTGCCACCAGTTCAGCGGAAAGGTATAAAAGCTGTATTCGGGCGTGATGAGCGTGCCGTTGTGGATGACGGCGGCGAGGTCGGCGTTGTGATCAACCAGCGTCACATCGGGCAGCAAGCCCAACACTTCCTGCGCGTATCCGGCGGCGGAATGGTTGGTGCCCCAGCCGATCATCAGCGTGGTGTCAGGCGGCGCGGCGCGCACCTGTTCAATGGTTTCGATGCCGCGCGGGTCGGTGGTAAGGGACAGGATAAACTGCTGATTCGCGGTGATGACGCCAGCAAAAAACAGCACGAACAGCACGATAACTATCGATTTGGCAAGCGGTGCCCCATCTCTGAGATCAAAAAGTGGGAATATATGTGTCTTTAGCTCATAAAACCAGAGTGCAGCGAAAAACCAGCCGCCGACCAGACTGACCAGTATCGGCAGAATCAGCGCAGAGAGGATGTCGCTGTAAAAGAGGACGTGGAAGCCATAAGCGAACGCGGCGCTCAGCAGCAGAGTCACGGCGGCGCGGCGGTAGGTTTTGACCGTCGCGGCGTAACCCAGACCCGCGATGCCCAGCGCAATGCCCAGCAGTGTAACATCGGTCAGCAGCACGTTGTTGACGAGGTTGAAGTTGGCAACGAGCGCGTCCCACGAGTCGCGCAAGCCGACGTAGCGATCCGCCTCGCGCCCAAGGAACTGGTCGAGGAAGCCCTGCCATGTGCCGGGGTCGCCGTAAACCCAGTGCGCGCCGCTCCAGGCCCGCAGCGGCAGATAGAGGTACGGCAGGAAGCCGAGCAAACCCAGCAGCAGACAGACGAGCAGCACACGCGGAAGCTGGCGCGGGCGGGCAGCGAGTTCGCCCCACACGGCGTACAGCAGCGCGGGGGCGACCATAATCAGCGCGCGGTGATTGAAGACGCCCAGCCCGCCAATGAACGCCAGCCAGTAGACGCGGTGACGAACGGTTTTCTGCCAGAGGGCCACGAGCAGCAGCAGCAGCAGAAAGATCAGGCTGAACGAATAGATTTCGGGGATGACACTGTGAATCCAAACGGTGCGCATCAAACCGAAAGGAATGAGCAGCAGCGCCGAAAGCCAGATGTGCCTGCTGAGATGCAGGAGCAGCGTGTACAGCAGCGCCAGCGAGACGATGCCCCAAACGAGCGATGTCAGCGAGGGCGCGGCGGCGGGTGAAACGCCGACCAGTTTAAAGAGCGCAACCAGCGCCGACGACAGCATGACGTAGAGGGGATACCCCGTAGCGTGCAGCGTGCCCCAGACATTGAGCACGACCTGCGTTTCGCCCACGTCGGCCATGTAGTAGTGGTCAGCGCCGTTGGGGATGGTTTGCAGCGTGGGCAGATAGAGCCGCAGCAGCACGGCCAGGGCGCAGCAAAAAGCGATGATAGGCTGATAACGGAGGTAGAAGGTTCGCATGGACAAAAGGATAGCACAGCCAGCGGCGTGTGGACAGCGGCGCTATGGGGCGGACTGGCCGTCAACAGTCGTTAGTCGTGACAAAGAATTGAACCGCCAAGACGCCAAGGTCGCCAAGGGAATACAAGGGGCGAAATCAGGTTCGGGTGGATGAATGGCTGCGGTGAGGATGTGATGCATCGAGTATTTTGAGAACTGACCACGACCCGCTTTTAGATGACGCCTTAGCCTTTAACGGGCGCGGTTGACTGGCGAACAATCAGTTCGGTATCGAGTTTGGCGTGCAGCGGCTCCGGGATTTCGCCGTGCAACTGCATCAGCAGCATTTGGGCGGCTACCCGCCCCATCTCGCGCACGGGCTGGCGCACAGTGGTCAGCGGCGGCGAGACGGTTCCGGCCATGTCGATGTCGTCAAAGCCCGTGACGGAAATGTCCTTGCCAATCTGCTTGCCCGCTTCACGGATGGCCTGATAGACGCCGAACGCGGTCAAATCATTGGCGCAGCAAATCGCGGTGGGCGGGTTTGGCAATTGCAGGAGGTGTTTGCCGTGTTCGTAGCCCATCGGATGCATCCAGTTGCCTTCGCGCACCAGTTCGGGGTCAAAGTCGATGCCTGCCTGTTTCAGCGCTTCCTTGTAGCCCTGAAAACGATGCACAGCGCTGATGATGCGCAGTTCCCCGGTGATGAAGGCGATGCGGCGATGCCCCAGCTTCACCAGATAATTCATGACATTGATGATGCCCTGGCGATTTTCGACTTCAACGGTAGGAACATGGGCGATGTCATCGTCCCCCTGATAATCGACCAGCACGTAAGGGCGCTTGTATTGGTGACAGGTGCTGATGACCTCGTTGTACTGAAAGGGCACCATCATGATGATGCCATCCACGCCGCCGGGGCCGAGGAAACGAATCATATCCTCGGAGGTTTCTGGCCCCTGGATATGAAAGTTAGTGGCATAGTTATGGGTGTGGGCAACTTCCATGATGCCGTCGGTGACGCCACCCATGTAGTCGCTGATCAGCGGGCCGGGGCTGACAATGCCAATTGTGCCCAGCGTATCGACGGCAGGTTTGTGGGATGCTGCCGGATGGTACCCCGTCGCCTGCATCACATCGAGCACCTTGCGGCGCACAAGTTCATCAACGCCCGGCTGTCCCAACAGCACGCGCAGCGCTTCGTTTACGGAAACACCTGCCAGTCTAGCGATTTCCTGAATAGGGGGAGGTTGTGATTCGTTCATCATTGTTTCTCAATAGCAGTAAAACAGTGCAATAATTTAATTATATTACGATACAGGTATTTAAGAAAATTAACGACAAGAAGTGCCAGAGGAGAGGCGGGACATTCACAACGAGGCGATGATTTTGTGCGCCATGTCAGTAAGTTCAGTGGGCCAACTCCAGATGTCCCCCACCCACATGGCATCGGTGTAGCGCACGTCATAATCGACCAGAAACTTCCAGATGCGGCGGGCTTCCCAGGTTTGCCCGACGGCGTAGTGCGTGACCGCCAGCCCGGCCAGCACGATGTTGTAGGCGGGCATCACGTCATTGGCCTTGCGTAAGTCGTCGAGCGCCTCATCAAAGCGTCCTTCGAGGAAGTAGGTTTCGGCACGGTTATTGAGCGCTACCGCGTACTGTTTGCGGGCGTAACGCAGCGATTCGTCGTATTCTTCAGCGTTGTGCGGCATAAAACGCACGGCGTCGGCGTAATCCTGCAAGGCACCTTCGTAGTCGCTGAGTTCATAACGCACGCCGCCGCGATTGTAATAGGCTTCGGCGTAGCGGGCGTTGAGATGCAGCGCGGCATCATAATCGGCCAGCGCCTTACGCAGTTCGTTCTTGCGCACATGCATGTTGCCGCGACTCTTATAGGCTTCGGCAAATTCAGGATTGAGGCGGATGGCTTCGCTGTAATCGGCGATACGGCTGTCATAGTCGTTGGGTGGGTGGAGCATGTGCCCACGCCACAACAGTTCTTCGGCTAAGAGATGGTCGCGCGTGGGGATGGGCTGGCTGGCGATTTCCTCAATCTTGCGTTCGACAATGGCTTCCTCGGTTGAAGGAATCGACGCGAGTTCGACGGCGTGTTCCGGCGGCTTAAGATAACGCTTGCGCAGGCGATCCAACGCTTCGTCAAAATATTCGTGGAACAGCTTGACGGCGTTATAACGCGGCAGCACACTCAACGCGCCGTTCATGAAGGACTCATTGCCCGCGAAGGAAAATTCGTTGACCAGAATAGGCACGATGTTACGCTTGAGGCGGATGGCTTCCTCAATCTCGCGGCGGAGCCAATCGCCGGGTTCGTTACAGCGTTCCAGCGCGCCGGGAGTCAGCACGAGCACAAAATGCGGGCGTGCCGCGATCTGGTTGAGGATGATGGTATCAAACGCGCCGCTGTCGATGGTTTCCACGTCAAGGAACACGTCGTAGCCGTTAGCGCGCAAATCCATAAACACCGCGCGGGCGATAAACGAACTGGTGCTGCGGCGATAGCTGATAAAGACGGAGTTTGAAGCATCGGCCATTGGGCGACTCCTTACCACAAGCGCAGGTCATTCATGTAAGTCATTTGAACGCGCGTCACAACCTCACCCCAAGAAAGTCGTTAGTCATTAGCTGTTAGCCTAAGCCCCAGACAAAAGGCGGATAGGCGGATGAGCGTGTGTGCAAACCTCACCCCAACCCCTCTTCCGTGTATGAAGTTGAGCGTAAGGGAAGGCTCGCGGCGGGAGAGGGGCTTAAAACAGGTTCGGGTAGATGAATGGCTGCCGTGAGAATGCGTTGTGAAAGACATGGCGTTGAGACAAATCCAGCCCCTACCATTAAAAACCGACCCTTGTAAACGCTCCTTATGCCATGTGCTCGCCGCCATCGACGTTGAGCGCCTGCCCGCTGACGAACGAGGCGGCATCGGAGCACAGGAACAGCACCACTGCCGCGACTTCCTGCGGCGTGCCGAGGCGTGCCTGCGCGTTGTGCGGTGGATGGTCTTTGCGCGTCTCATCTTCGTCCGCGATGTTGCCCGTGCAGACGGCGTTGACGCGAATGCCCAGCGGCGCAAACTCGCGCGCGCACTGTTTGGTGAGGCCGATGACGCCCGCCTTGGACGCAACATAGGCCACGCCATCGGGCAACGTGCCGGGATGCCCCGCCGTCGAAGTGACGTTGACCATCACGCCGCCGCCCTCGTCGGCCATCACGCGCCCCAAAAGCTGGCAGCAGAAGAACGTCCCGGTCAGGTTCACGTCCATAATGCGGCGCCAGTCCCATTCGTCCAGCCGCGCAATGCCGCCGGATTTGAAGACACCCGCCGCGTTGACGAGAATGTGAATGCGGCCAAAGGCATCGCGCGCGCGTTCGATGAGGCTGGCCGCCTGAAAGCGATTGGAAATGTCGGCGTCAAGGTCGGTGGCACGCCCGCCCGCGTCGAGGATTTCCGCCGCGACACGCGCCGCACGGTCAGGGTTGATGTCATTGACGGTGACGGCAGCGCCCGCCTGAGCCAGCGCCAGGGCCACCGCGCGCCCGACACCGGCCCCTGCCCCGGTGACGATGGCGGCTTTGTTTTGCAGATCAACAGAAAAATTCATGGCAAACCCGGAATCTCAAATATCCAAGGACCGACAATATGCTCAAAGAGCAGGTCATTATAAAGCAGCGTGAAATCGTCATTGTAGTCCGACAGGGTGTAACGCACGTCCAGCGGACTGCTGGCATCGACGATTTCCAGCGTGATGCCGATGTCCTGCGCCCGTGATTGCAACTCTAGTATATTGGGCATGGTATGCGGACGCGGCAGCACCAGTTCGTCTATCTGAAGCACAATCGGCAGCGGGTCAGTGCTGGGAAAGGGAAAAGCCAGATTGGTATAAATGTCCACGCAAGGCTGTCCTTGCTCGTCCGTTTCCTGAGTCGCCTGACTGGTGGCGCGGGTGGAGTCAGTCAGCACGCGCATGTTCGCTCTGGGGAGCCACGTTTGATCGGATGACAGTTCATAACAGGCGGTGATGACCGTCATCGATTCGGTGACGGAAGACTGCATAAAGTGGATGTCGAGGCCGCCCGCGCTGACGACCGTGTCCCAGATGACACGCACAGCGGCTTGCACGGGAATGCTCACCTCAAACTCAAGGTCAACTCCTCAGCCATCGATATTGTGACGATGAAGTTACCATCGATGGTTTCCCATTGCGCGCCGACGCGGAAGCTTACCATCGAAGACACCCACTGCATCGCATCTGTGCCGCCGCCACTACCACCGCCGTAGGGGTAACGCTCATAGACAAGACCACGCGTGTCTTCCAGCTTAAGCGATTCTAAAGGAAGCTCTCGATCCAGCGGCGCACCGATCCCATACTCCACAATCACCCGATTCTCGTCGGCATACATGTGCCTCAAGTTGACCGTGATATCGTCCTGAGTCTGCGACAAGTTGAGTTCCTGTACCAGACCTGCCTGCAAAACGTAAGCATAACCGGGATCGCCGTAGTTTGCCTGAGCATCGACGACTGAATGCTCAACAGCTAACAGGCAGAAACAGATGAGCAGCGAACTCACGCGCAGTTTTCCGATCATCTCTGTGCCTCCCGAAATGTTACCGAATGCATAACAGAGTGTACCGCGCTTTAGTGATTTTCCAAACATTGCAGGCGGCAAGATTGGTTTTGGGTTATAAGCCCGTAACGATGTGTTGAAATCCTATAAATAGTGTTGAGATGAGAGACCCATAAAATGGATTTTTCCATTATGATAGAAAAACCTATCTAAACATTTGGTGCTAGTTTACCCCTCATCCCCCACCCTTCTCCCCCGACTTCGGGAGAGAAGGGGGAAACACAGCGCACGCGAGGGCAGATGGGCGGCTTTGGACCAACTCCTGAGTTTACTAGCACCAATAATTATCTATATCATTTGGTGGACGCCTTTATGAAACCCATTGTTTTGCTGCTTATTCTGGCGCTGTTCGTTATCGGCATTGCGGCGACTGCCCTCTCGGTGCAGGCGGTGTGTAATCCCACAGATACGGGCGGCGCAGGCAACGACACGATTGACTGTAACCTCGCGAACCCGCCCGCCACGACAGTCTCCGGCGGCGACGGCAACGACACCATTATCATCGGCAGCGGCGTGTTCGTGCCGGGTGATGTGGTCGGCGGCAACGTGGCTGGCCCCGAAGCGGGCAACGACACGATTGTCAACGATGGCACGCTCAGCGGCGACATCTACGGCGATACGGCCAGCGGGGATGGCAGCGGCAGTGATGTGATTATCAACAACGGTTTCGTCAATGATATTGAAGGCGATACGCAGGGCGGCAACGGCAGCGGCAATGACATCATCGTCAACAACGGCACCGTGAACTACAGCCTCGACGGCGACACGGGCTACGGCACGGGCAGCGGCAATGACATCATCGTCAACAACGGCACCGTCGGCACGATCTTTGCGGACTCGGCAGATGGCGATTCCAGCGGTAACGACAGCGTGACCAACAACGGCACAGTGCAGTATGACCTGTACGGCGATGGTTCGGCGGGCAACTCCGACGGCAATGATGTGATCGTCAACAACGGCTACGTGGCGGGCAACATCTATGCTGATGGCGACTTTGGCACGGGCACGGGCAGCGATATTGTCGTCAACAACGGCACGACGACGAACATCTACGGCGCGGGCGGCAACGACACCATCACCAACAATGGCACCGTCAACGGCGACATTTCAGCGGGCGACGGCGACGACACGGTGATTATTCAGGCAGGCGCGGCGGTGGTGGGCAACAGCATTGACGGCGGCAACAACTTTGACACGCTGACCTTCCAACTGAACAGCACCGACCCGGCAGAACTGGAAGCGGCAGCGGCGGCTATCGCAGCGGCGAACCCGGCAGGCGGCACGCTCACCATCGGCGGCGTGACGTATACGTGGCTGAACTTTGAACAGCTTACACAGCTTTTGAACATCCTGCGCATCAACGGGCTGGCCGACCCGCTGGCACTGTTCTGCGCGGCGGTGGATGGCATTGATGTCTACGCGATTAACGGCAATCAGGGTTATTTCGCGCTGTACGTCAGCCAGCAGCAGATCAGCAACGGCGTGGCGCACGCGCAGGAAATCGGCGCGGATGTGCTGATTGGCACGGCGGCGCTGGCACGGGCCTACGCGCTGCCCACAGGCGAGGTGCGCATTACGCATCCCAGCGGCTTCTCGTTCAGGCTGGCGGCGACCCGCTGCGGCGCGCTGCCGGAACCGCAGCCGTTCACGGAAATCGTGCAGGAAGTGGAAGAAGATACGTTCGTGATTATCAACCGCCCGCGTTAAGGGCAGCAGTCAAACACCACTCAGGGGACACGAAATAAGCGTGTCCCTTTTTGGTTCACAGTGCCTCTATTTATCACGCTGCATGTGATAAATATGCGTGCGGCTGACAGGTGTCGTGTCGAGCGACTGCGTTTCTTCGGTGGAGACCAAGTCCCAACCGTCGCCACGCATCCTGTCCAACAGCTTCATAAGCTGCTGTTCGCCATACTGCTTCACTTCATCTTCGTCATCCAGCGAACCGCTGTTGCTCCAGACTTCGTCAATCGCGCTGCCATCTTCGTAGACGATGACCAGCACAAACTGCGCGCCAAGCTGGTCGTAATACTGATCGTATTGGATGCGGCAAGATTCAGGCATGGTTTCCCCCCTTATGCCCTCAGCACCATACACACGATGAAGACCGCATAGCCCGCCAGCAGCAGTGCGGCCTGCCAGCGCGCTAACTGTCGATCCAGCATCAAGATCAACGATACTACCGCGAAAACGATCATCACGGGTATTTCAAAACGCAGCAGCGCCGGATCAACAGGTACGGGGCGAATCACAGCCGTTAGTCCCAACACCGCCAGCAGATTGGCAATATTTGACCCCACCGCGTTGCCAACTGCAATATCTGTGTGTCCACGACGCACCGCTAGTACCGAAGTGGCAATTTCGGGCAGCGATGTGCCCACCGCCACCAGCGTCAGCCCAATCAACAGTTCGCTGACGCCAAAGCTGCGCGCGATGCTGGTTGCGCCAGCTACCATGCCCTGTGCCCCCGCGACCAACATCACCAAGCCTGCCACGAGGCGCAGGCCCTCTTTTGACAATGAGATGCGCGGCGGATTGCCTTCTACCGCCGCGACTTCTTCGCTGTAGTGCCCGTTTGCCTTGCTGCGGCGTGACAGGCGATACAGTACGAAGGTGAAGAGCAGATAGCCGCCAAACAGCAGCAGCCCGTCGAATTGGCTGATGGTGCCATCAAGGCCAGCAGCACCGTGAACAACGAAATGCCGATCATTATCGGTATCTCGCACAGAGATCATACTCACTTCAATGGTCAGCGGCAGGATCAAGCCTGCCAGCCCCAGTATCAAACCGATGTTGGCAATGTTTGAGCCAACGACGTTACCCAGCGAAATGTCGCTTACCCCTTGTGTCGCCGCGCTGACGCTCACAACCAGTTCAGGAGCAGAAGTCCCGAACGCGACCACCGTTAAGCCTACCAGCAGCGTAGGAATGCCCAGCGCGCTAGCCAACCGCGAGGACGCGCGAATCAGCCATTCGCCGCCGAAGTATAGGGCAACCAGTCCCAAAATGATCAGGATGATGTTGTCCATGTGTGTTTCCCTTCAATGCTTTTCTATAAAAGGAAACATAGCCTAATACGGCGGTATTTTCCATTAAAACCGCGTTGGAAAGCCC
Source organism: Anaerolineae bacterium (assembly GCA_046328675.1). Classification (GTDB taxonomy): domain Bacteria; phylum Chloroflexota; class Anaerolineae; order Aggregatilineales; family Phototrophicaceae; genus JACAER01. Next base: position 9,977 of record JAXLWC010000009.1, on the reverse strand, counting down.
GACACAGGTCTGTCAGACGCGGGAACGCGGCAGCGCAATGGTGAACGTGGTGCCGACGTTCAACTGACTGTCAACGCTCACGGTGCCGGAGTGCAGTTCTACGACATACTTGACGATGGCTAAGCCAATGCCTGTGCCGGAGATGCCGCTGACGTTGGAGGCGCGCTGAAAGGTCTGGAACAAACGCGGCAAATCGTGCGGCGGGATGCCAATGCCCTGATCGCGCACACGCAGCGTCAGCAGATGGTCGCTGCATTCCAATTCCAGCTCGACGTGTGCGGGCTGGCGTGAATATTTGATGGCGTTGCTCAGCAGATTGACCAGCACCTGGCGCATCAGCTTGGGGTCAAGCAGCACTTTGCCGCAGTTTTGTGCGCTGCTGAAGTGAATCTGGTTGCCCTGCATGTCGCCGTAGAGGATTTCCTGCACAATTTCGCGGCAGAAAGTTTCGATCTCTATGAGGGAGGGGTTGAAGTCGAGGCCGACGGTTTCGGCGCGGTTGATGACCAGCATATCTTCCATGAGGTCGGTGAGGTAAACCACCTGCCCCTGAATCTGATTGAGGCGACGGTCAATTTCCTCGGCGCTGAAACGCTCGCGATAATCCTTGAGGAGGTCGGTAGCCATGATGATGGTGGCCAGCGGCGTGCGCAGTTCGTGGGAAATCATCGACATGAAACGGCTTTTGAGTTCGTTGAGTTCGCGCTGTTTGTCGAGGGCGATGCGCAGCGATTCCTTTTCAAGCTGGGCTTCGGCGGCGCGTTCGCGTTCGGTAATGTCCAGCCCGGTGATGATAATGTATTCAATCTCATGGCTGGCATTGTAGAGCGCCGTACTGCGCCACAGAATGCGCAGCGTTCGGCCATCGTGAGCAGGCATCGTGCCCAGATGCTCGCCCAACACTGGCTGAAGGGCCGTGCCCTGGGCCAGCGCAGACAGGGCCTGCGACGCGTCGCCAGCGTAAATCAGGGCGTGTACCAGCGCGGCGTCGGTTTGGGCCAGTGGATAACCTGTGATGGCTTCATAGGCCGGGTTGACGCGCACGACGCTGCCGCGCGCATCGGTGACGATAATCAGACTGCCCGCCGTATCGATGATTGCCGAGGAGAAATCGCGCTCCTTTTTAAGCTGCGCCTCGGCCTCGACAATTGGCGTAAAGTCCGTCACCAGCCCTACCCAGTTGATGAGGACACCGTGCGCGTCAAACACCGGATTTACGGACAGCTTATTCCAGAACGGGGTCCCATCCTTACGATAGTTGAGGATAACCCCCTCAAAGGGACGCTCGGCAGCCAGCGCGTCGTTCATGGCTAGTACCTGAGTGGGGTCGGTTTCAGGCCCTTGCAGGAGGCTGGGGTCTTTGCCTAATACGTCTTCGGAGAGATAGCCTGTGATGGCACTGAACGCCGGGTTGACGTACACGATGCGATGTTCGTCGTCTTCGCGGCTGGTAATTAAGACTCCGACCACGAGCCGATTGATGGCGGTGGCGAAGATGCTGTTTTCATAGGCGGCTTCGAGCAGGCGCTGTTCCATGCGCTGATGGGTGCTGATGTCATGCAGGGAAGCGAGGTAAGCGGGCTTGTGCATCCATTCGATTTCGATCACGCGCAGTTCGACGCGGGTCACGAACCCGGAGGGACGCAGGAGGTCGTGCTGGGAGAGGACGTTGATCTCAAAAGGAAGGATGAAGTGCTGGCCGAGCATATGGGTATCGGTACGGCCAAAGAGCGCGGCAGCAGCAGGGTTCACAAAACGCATGATGCCCTGGTGATCGATGACCACCATGCCATCGACATTGCGGGCAATCAGGTTGCGGAAGCGCATCTCATGTTCCAACGTTTGCTGGGCGACTTCGTGGAGCGTGTTTTGCAGCATCAGGCTTTCCAGCACATGACGGAACACGTAACGCAGCGTTTGCCTGTTCAAGTCTTCATGCAGGATGTAGGCTTGCGCGCCCTGCCAGATGGTTTGTTCTCCCTGGGTTTCGTCGTGGACAACGGTGATGATCGGCAGCGCGCTAATGTCCAGACGGCGCAGCGCATCGAGCAAGCGGGCATCCACCAGCAGAAACTGCGGGTTATGATGGGCTAAGTATTCGGCTGCTTCCAACGCTGTGTCCACAGTGTAAATCTGAAGGTCAGGAAATCCCAACAGATGGTTTGCGTCAATGCCAGCCACAAGCAGCGTAGTCGATTCGATTAACATGGCTCACGATGTATTGGTAGTCAGCGATACTAAGGGGCGAACATAACGCATTTGGCTAAATTAAGCCAACTATTTAGCGCTTTCTTATCATACAAATTTGGAACATTGACAGAATCCAAACACCCCCGGGAGGGAGTGGGGGCATCTGGCTTTTAAGGGGAAGCTTGTGTCTGGCGAAGACGGTGGGGGCAAGTATCCGCCAGACACCATTATCCTAATGCGAAAGGGGCAGTAGGCGCTTGACGCTTGCCCTACGCTTGCCCTACGTTTGACAGGGTGGGATGGTCGTGGGAAAAGGTGGCAGTCATGGGGTGCATTCGGTTTTGGGGCAGAGCGTGAGTTTCATCTGCCCGCAGCTAAAGGTGCGGGCTAGTGAGAAAGACGGTGCGTTGAGTCCAACGACGCGCACTAAAGGCGCTATTTCAGGCGTGTGGCACGGCAACTTTCACATGCTGAGGGAGTTTTGCCGCCGCCTCAACGCTGAGCCGAAAGCAGGGCCATGCCTTCTGCGCCGATTTCCGAATACAGCCCTGTGACGCACATTTTTGTAAAAAATCGCATTTCGACTATATTTATAAGTAGAAAATTGTGGCTTAACAAGGAGCGCATCATGTCGATTTTGCGATCACGTCATACGTTGATGATTGTGTTACTGCTGACACTCGCCCTGCTCACACTGCTCCCGGCACAGGCAGCGACCCGCAGCGGTTTGTCATTCCGTCTGGACTGCACGGGTTTCGTGAGTCGCGGCGGCGGGCTGTCGCTTGACCGCGATAATACGGGCAGCGGATTGGAAACCATTACCCTGAGCGCGGTGGATGGCGCGGGCAATGTCATTCTGCCCGGCGTCAGCAGCACCGCTTTCGTCGGCAGTACACTGGTTTTGCAAGACGGCCTGCGCTGGAGTTGGGCCAACACGCCAGCGGCCAACCCCCTGATCCTGACCGTGACCAGCGCGGCAGGCAACGGCCTTGAAGCCGAAGTCGTTTATCAGGCGGCAGGGCTTTGCAGCGGCTTACCGACTACTGAAGCGGGCGCTGATCTGCTGGCGCTGCCCGATGGCATTACCTCTCCGAGCGTGCCGATCAACAGTGTTGCGCCGCGTCCTGATGGCAACGACGATGTGGCGGGATCGCAGGACGGCTGGTCGTCAATGTGGATAACTGCCGAACCTGCGCAGCGTGATGATGCGCGTTATACCGTCGGCGGCGATTATCGATGGCGGCACCCGCACTGGTGGCGCTGGGCCAAAACGGTGACGGAAGCTGGTGGTGCGTGCAGGCCGACGAAATTCGCGGCTGGATTAGCAATGATCTGGTGGTCATTCGCGGCGATCTGTCCAACGTGCCGCTGGTCCCGGTGATTGGTGAAATCGCGCGCCCGACACTGTTCATCCATATTGCAGCCGATCTATGATATGCCCGGCGGCAGCCTGCTCCTGCACCATCGCTGCTGACCAGGAATACTACATCGTGTAGCGCACCGACTTTACGAACCCGTGTGGTACGGCATTGAGGCCTGCGCGGGACGGCCCGGTTGTGGGCTGGATTCTGGGTGAGTTCAGGTCATTCCGTAACCCCGGCAACGTCAATATCCCATTCGCTGATTTCTAAGAGCCTGTTTTGAACAAGAGATGTCGCGTAAGACATTCACCCCTATCCCCCGCCCCGCCCCGATTTCGAGGGAGAGGAGAAATGCGGCAGCACAGGCCGTTTAAGCGTCTATCCGCTGGCGGGGAGTTAGTTAAGAGAACACGCTCTACACGCATCGAAACGCACAGGGGGTATACCGCGCCGTGGTGTACCCTGTCGAACAAGGGGATTATCGCGCGAACGAAATTCATCCGGTAAAATTTATCCCTCAGCCCCCACCTTCTCGCACTCGCTGCGCGGGGGAGAAGGGAGCAACACAGGGTCGCGGGGGCGCTGTTACCGAGTTAGAAGTTGGCTCGTGTTCAGAACAGGTGCAAAGGTAATGCTGCTGATAAGGACGTTCAATTGAACGTCCCTACTCATTTTGAACATAAGCCAAAAGTTAAGCCACGCATGATCTCCTTGTTTCATTTGGCACCCATTCCTTATTCTGCTGGTTGGCACGCGGCTAACGGCTACCCGCTGACTGCTGGTTTATGGCTGACATTTTCAAGACCCACAGGAGCTCACTTCCGAACTTATCGTGCGCTGGCCTTCGACGCGTGTGCCGATTTCTATCGCTGATGTGATCGAGTTCGGCGAACGTTTTAAGCCGCACCTCACCGAGGATTTTGATACCAGCGTTTTCGCGCTGCTGCTGAAGGGCCGCGAAGATTTCACGCTGTCGGAGCCGCTGTACACGGAAAGCGGCAACACGGCCAAGATGCTGGTGACGGTAATGGCGATGTGTGGCTGTCCGGTCTGCGTCAAGCAGGAGGTGTGTGGAAGATACGGGTGTTCACCTTCCGCTGTCCGCGCTGTATGGGACAGGGTTCTTCTACAGCGGCAGTGAGCTGTGCCCGGACTGCGGCGGCACAGGCTGGGGCGCGACGGGTGATCTGGGTTTCGCTCTGGCAAGCGCAGAATTAAGGCGATGGAAGACAGGGATAAGGAAAACGCTCCGCCTAAATAAAAATCCCCTGCACCGTGTTGGCGAGGGGATTTTGAAATCGTTGAAGGGCGACAGTGCTAGCGGTTTTCAAAAATCCAGGCGTCGGTGCTGCGTGACCAGCTAATCAGTTCGGAGTCGCTGAAGAAGTTAGCCACTTCACGCTGGCCGCTTTCCACGCTGTCCGAGCCGTGAACCAGATTGCGCCCGACTTCCAGCGCGAAATCACCGCGAATGGTGCCAGCGGCGGCTTCGTGCGGGCGGGTTGAGCCGATGGTATTGCGGGCGCTCTGCACCGCGTTCGTGCCTTCCAGCGCCATGACGACCACCGGGCTGGAGGTGATGTAGGACACGAGTCCTTCAAAGAAGCCCTTACCCTTGTGCTCGGCGTAGTGCTTTTCCGCCAGTTCGCGCGAGACCTGAATGAACTTCATGCCGACGATGCGCAGGCCGCGTGCTTCAAAGCGGCGCAGGATTTCCCCGGTCAAACCGCGCTGAACGGCATCCGGCTTAATGATAATCAGTGTGCGTTCCAAGATAAAACTCCTGTTGGTGAGGTTTACATATCACAAGATGAGCGCTGCGCCAGGGATAAGCTGTAGACCAGCGGCAAGGCGCGCAAAAAGTGATGAGTCAAATTGACTCATCACTCGATACTCATTGGTTATCACTATAGCAGATTGAGGGCTTTGCGATAAGTGTCAAGGGCTTCCTAAGTTTACCGCCGCGCATCAGGGCATCGCCCAGCACACGGTAAACCGCCGGATGATCCTTGTAGCGGCTCATCGCGCCGCGCAGTTCCTCGATTACTTCCGGCAGGTTTGCGCCGACGTGAACCACTGTCTCGTAATCGACCAGGCTGCCGTCGATGTCACCACTGCCTAGTTTCTGACGGGCACTGTTGAGCAGGCGCGCCGGAAACATCGACAGAGGCCGCCGGGAAACCAGCACGTACAGGCGCGGTCACGGGGACGGGCGCGGTCACGGGGACGGGCGCGGTCACGACAGCGGGTGTTGGGACGGGCGCGGGGGCGGGTACCGCTGGCGGTTGTTCATCCTCGCCAATGGTTTCCAAGAGCCAGTCGGGAACGTCAGACGTTTCGCTGGCCGCTTCCTTCAGCCAATCGGGGAGTTCGCCGCCAACGGCTTCTTCTTCGACGGGCGTGGGTTCACTGGTAATCCAGTCGAGGGATACGGGTTGATCTTCGGTTGACGCAGCCAGCCAGTCGGGGATGGCTTCTTCAGCCGCGACAGGTTCAGCAGCGGGCAGACCGCTGGCAGCCGCCGCGAGCCAATCGGGCAGCGCAGCAGGCTCACCCACAGGCAGTTCGGTTTCCTGCGGCAGATCGCTGGGAGCGCTTGCGACAGGCGCGGCAGGCGGCGGAGTCGCGGCAGCAGGTGGCGTTGGCGCTGCGGCTTCGACAGGTGGTTTTCCGCCTACCCGTTCCAGATATTCAAGTTCAAAGGTTTCAATCCACTGGTCATCGGTGTTGAGGAATTCATCCTTGACCGCTGAAGGCACAGATACGGCGGGCGCTTCGGTCACTTTCGGCGCGGGCGGCGTGAACTGTGGTTCCTGTTTCACCGACTCGAAGATGTTTTCCAGGCCGCCATCGGCAACGGCTTCTTCGCGCAGCCAGTCGGGCATATCGCTGACGGCGGGCGGCACCACTTCCTCGACAAACAAGGCGGCAGGCGGTGCGGCAGGCGGCGGCGCGATTTCTTCGACAGGTGCGCTGTCCAGCAGCCAGTCGGGGATTTGCCCCGGTTCGACGACGACTTCGACACCTTCGGCTTCTTCGGGAACCTCTTCCTCGTCGTTGAAGGTGTAATCCTGCACATCCTGACGGTCAGCGGCAATCTTCATCAGGTTGGAGAACATGTTGGCAATGTCATCGGGGGCCACATCCTTGCCCGTGTTGAGCGCGGCCATGATGTTCTGCGATTCGGCTTTGGCGGCAGTTACAGCGGTTTCTGGCGGCACGGGCGTTTCTTCTTTGGGCGTGTGCGAGGTGCTGCTGCGCTGTTCGGCCAGCGAGTCGAGCCATGCGGCGGGGTCATCACTGACGGCAAAGGCTTCAGCAGGTTCATCGGCCTGCGTCAGGAAATTATCGAAGTCTACTTCAGGCGCGCCCGACGGCGTACTCTGGGCGTCAATGGTGGTTAATTCGTCGGCATCGGCCCCCTGCTTGCGCGCCAGATTTTCCAACCAGGCCATCGGGTCATCCCCGACAGGCGCGGCGGGCATGGCGGCAGGCGGCGGAGTCGGCGCGGCGGGTTCAAGCGATGAAAGATCCAGCGGGCTGTCCTGCGTGGCCAGGCTCTCCAGCCAGCTTAAGGGGTTCGCGGTTTCGGGCGCGGCGGCGGCAGAAATATCGCCCAGACCGGAGAGGTCAAGCGATGGTAGTTCGCTGCCGGGGCCAGCGGCCAGATTTTCCAGCCAGGCGAGCGCATCCTGAGCAGCAGGCGCGCTGACGGCAGGCGTGGGGCTGGTTTCGTCGTCTTCGTCGGTCAAGCCCAGGCTCTCCAGCGCTGGCATGGCCTGCGGCGGCGGCGCAGCGGGGGCGGCAGGTCTGGCAGGTGCTTTCGGGGGTTCGGGCGCTTTGCCTTCCTGACCGAAGGGCACATAACCGGGTTCGTCAATCACCACGCTGTCAGGGTCGATTTCGGCGACCTGCATGTCGGCGGTGGTGGTGAAGCCTTCATAGGCCCCCTGACGCTTGGCCAGCGATTCCATCCAGCGCATAATTTCTTCCGGCGACATCTTGTCGAAGTCGGGAGTTTCCGGCGCGGCGGATGCGGCAGGCGCAGCAGGCACCGCAGGCGGCGGTGGTGGTGCAGCGGCAGGGACAGGCTTGGGTGCAGGGGCGGGTGTGGGCGCTGGGACGGGCGCTGCAACAGCGGGGGCAGGCTTGGAGGCTGCCGCTGGCGCAGGCTTCGCGGGTTCGGGTTTCTTGTTTTCCTGCCCGTAAGGCACGTAACCCGGTTCATCAATGACTACGCTGTCGGGGTCGATTTCGGCGACTTCCATATCAGCGCTGGTGGTGAAGCCCTCGTAAGCGCCCTGGCGCTTGGCGAGTGACTCCATCCACTTCATGATTTCTTCCGGCGACATCTTGTCGAAATCGGGCGTGTTATCAGACATCACTGGTACCTTTCAGGCAGCTCACTTCAACCAGTCCGGCAAATCTACATCATCGTTATCCATACTATTATCACCCGTATCCTCGGCATCGCGCAACCACTCAGGTTCTTCATTATTGATCACGGGTGCAGCCGCTGGGGCTGGGGCGGGCGCTGCTGACTTACGACGCAGCCAGGCAGGCAGGCGCGAGAACGAGAAGCGCGGCATACGCGGGGCTTTGGGTTCGGGCGCGGCAGGCAGTTGTTCCGGCATGACGACGGGCGCAGCAGCGGGTTGGGCGCTGGTTTCTTCATCCACAATATCGGTGAGCCATTCAAACTCGCGGCGATCCGGCGCGCCACCCTCTTGTGCGGCGTGCGGACGATGGCCGCTGGCTTCAGCGACAAATTCCTGCTCGATGGGAGTCGCTTCTTCGGCATCAGGATCGACATCCAGCCCCGGCACCATCGCGTTCAGCCAGTCAGGGGCATTCTCCGCAGGCGCAGGGATCAACTCTTCGCCAGCGGGAACAAAATCCTCGACGCCCGCCATCGTGGGCTTGGTCGGGGTATCGTCAACCAGATCGTTGGCCCAGTCAAACTCGCTTGAGCTAGAGTCGGTGGGCTGTGCTTCCTGCAACCAGCCGGGCATATCAGACGAAGTATCCGCGTCGGCGTTCTGCGCCCAATCGAGCGAGTCGCCAAAATCGGTGCTGGCGGCGGGCGCTGACTGCTTGGAAATGCCCACCGAGGTCAGCCAATCGGTGTTGCCCTGGGCAATCAGCGGAGCGTCACTCTCGTCGGCGGGTTCCATCCAGTCGAAGCCGGTGCCTTCGGCGGATGCACTGGGCGAGGCTGCTTCTTCGAGTTCCGCCATCCAGTCGAGGGCCTCTTCGTCTTCATCGACAGCGGCAGGTTCGGGCTGTGCTTCCGCTGTCGTTTCGTAGCTCATCTCTGACAGCCAATCAGGTGTCTCGGCTTCCGCGACGGGTTCTTCTTCGACGGCTTCTTCTTCATCGCCGAAGCTCATGTCGCTCATCCAGTCGGGCGTTTCCGCTTCCGCGACAGCTTCCTCTTCGACGGCGGCTTCTTCGTCGCCGAACGACACGCCGCCCATCCAATCAGGAACTTCGGCCTCCACCGGTTGTTCCGCAACTGCGGACGCGTCCGGTTCGCCATACGATGACAGCCAATCGGGGATTACTGCCTCGGCAGCGGCCCGCTGTTCATCATCGTCACTGACGGACAGCCAATCGGGGGCCTGCGCGTCAGCAGTGGGCAATACTTCGGCAACAGGCGCAGCATCGCCCTGATCCATCCAACCGAGGCTGGTGTCTTCAGCGGCAATCTCGGCTGGTGCGGGCTGTGCGGGGGTGGCATCGGCAGGACTGACTAACAAATCCGGCAAGTCATCGGCAGGCGCAGCGGCAACCGCATCCAGCGGTTCCAGCGGCAGTGGGCTGATGGCTTCGAGCGCACCTTCCAGCGGCGCGGCCTGCGCCTGAATTTCGGCAAGGGTTTCCGGCGGCACAGGACCGAGAATAAATTCTTCATTGTGGGCTTCGGCCAGCGGCAGGGCTTCGCCTTCAGCAGCTTGTGCTTTGATGATGATGTCTTCCGCAGGTTGTTGCTCATCCGACATAGCGTTTTGCCCTTCAGCAACTAGGGTAACTTCACCGGGAAGTTCCGCTTCGGTTGGGGTAACAGCAGCGGCGGGTGCAGGCTGCTCGTCTTCAGTCATCCAGGCCAGCGCCTGCTCGTCTTCAGCGGCGGGTTCGGGCTGCGCGGCCATTTCATCGTGTGCCGCCGCCAACCAGTCGGGCATATCCGACTGCGCGACTTCTTCTTCTTCGTTTTCGTCTACTGGCATATCATGCATCCATGCCATTGGATCTTCTTCGGCGGCAGGTTCCGCTTCCGGCGTTTCTTCGGCAAAGCCCTGTTCCGTCAGCCAATCGGGAGTATCCGACTGCGCGACAGGTTCTTCTTCCGATTCTTCCTCGGCGGTGGGCTGATTCATCCACGCCAGCGGGTCGTCTTCGGCGACAGGTTCTGCTTCCGGCGTT
>JAXLWC010000089.1:0-19390 GCA_046328675.1 Anaerolineae bacterium | reverse complement strand
TCACCAGCCGCGTGACGTGTTTCGCCAGCATCTTCTTGCGGAAGCGTTCCGGGATTAAGTCAATAAACTGTTCGCCATGTAAAATGCGTGCGGCGTTGTCCGGGTCCATCAGCGCTTTCTCCGCGCCGGGCAACCCCAGCCCTGTCCCGCTAATCACCACCGAACCGCGCGGCAGTTCATCACGATCAAAAGCCTGCGGCTGTCGGCTCTGCGCGCTGGCCTGCTGAATGGCCTGCACCAGCATCTGCGTTACGTTCGCCATATCTACCTCATCTATGTCTTCGTGCGCCGGAGTGGTCACAACTGCGGGCGGCGTCACGGCAGCAGGTTCCACAAAATAACCTGCCGCATAAAGACCGCAGAGTGCTTGATTAAACGATGGAAGTTCGCCCGTCTTCGGGTGATTGGTCAGGAGCGACAGCACCTCTGGCACTTCGCTGAACACATCATCAGCGAAGCCTTTTAGCGCGCGCTTCGGCCCGACCTCAACGAAGGTGCGCACGCCCGCGCCGTACAGCGTTTCCAGCCCTTTGACCCACTGCACGGGTGACGCAATCTGCAATTGCAGCATGTCCTTGATGGTGTTCGCCGTCGTCGGGTAGAAGTCGCCCGTGACGTTGGCTACCAGCGGAAGCTGCGGCGGCATGATGGGAAAACGATCTAACACCTGACGCAGCGGCGCGCTGGCAGAGGCCACGATACGCGTATGGAAAGCATGACTCACCGGAATCTGCATCGACTTGTAGCCGCGCTCCGTAAACAATTGCAGTGCCTGTTCGACGGCCTTGCTTTCGCCGCCGATGACACACTGCTTATGGCTGTTGATGTTCGCCGGAACGACGTAACCATCGACCAGCCGCAGCACGTCTTCCACCACGTCAAACGGCGCGAGCACCGCCGCCATCCAGCCGTTATCGGCCACGCTGACTTTGCTCATCTCACTGCCACGCGCGGCGGCAGCTTCCAGCGCATCGGTGAAGCGCATCACGCCCGCCGCAATCAGCGCTGCGTATTCGCCCAGCGAGTGACCCACGACAATGTCCGGCTGGAAACCATAGGCTTGCAGCAGGCGCAGCATAGCGATGTCCAGCGTCAGCACCGCAGGCTGCGTGATCGCCGTCTGCATCAGATTCATTTCCGCTTGCAGCGTGTCCTCATCGTCAATAAAGATGAACGAGGTCAGCGGCTTTTCGAGAACAGGCGTCATCACGCGGTCAGCTTCGGCAAAGACTTCGGCAACGATGGGCGACAGCGCGGTCAGTTCGCGCCCCATGTTGAGGTACTGGCTGCCCTGACCGGGGAACATAAAGGCAAGCTTGCCGGGGCGTGCGCCGCTGCCGCGAAAGATGCCCTGCGCCTGAAACGGCTTCCACGCATACAGCGAGTCGAAGCCCATCGCCTTCTGCGCGATGTGCAGGCGGTGTTGCAGTTCGTCGTGGCTGCCAAAGTCGATGACCAGGCGTTCCTGTGCGCCCACATCACGCGGGGACGGCAGCGCCAGCGGCGGCGTCCAGCCCGTTTCGACGCGCTTCAGCACATCGTCGAGCCTGTCTTTCAGTTCGTTAGGCGTGTTTGCGCCCAGTGCGAGAATACCGCGCAGAGGGACTTCAGCACGCGGCGCAGCAGCAGCGCTGGCTGTGGCCGCTGGCGGCTGTACGCTCACGGGCTGGGCGACAGGCGTGCTGGCTGTTGGCAGCGCAGCGGCAGCAAACGTGCGCTTGTCGCTGGTGAGTCTGCCGGGGATATGTTCTTCCAGCACGACGTGGAAATTCGTGCCGCCGAAGCCGTAAGCGCTGACTCCGCGCGGCGCGGCGTGCCGTTGCTGGCAGGCCACTGGCGCGGCTCATGCAGCAGATAAAACGGCGTGCGGCTGAAATCAATGTTGGGATTAGGACGTTCGGAGTTGAGCGTTGGCGGCATGATTTTGTGATGTACGGCCAGCGTCGCTTTAAGCAGCCCCGCCGCGCCCGCGCCCGCCTTGAGATGGCCGATGTTGCTTTTCACCGAACCTAGCCCAATGCTGCGCTGTGTGCCGCCGTAGATTTTGCTGAGGCTTTCGACTTCCACCACATCGCCGACGCGCGTGCTGGTGCCGTGCGCTTCGACCAGTGTCGCGCTGGACGGGTCGAGTCCGGCGTTTTCCCACGCGCGCTGGACGGCAAGCTGCTGCCCCTGCGGATTAGGCGCGGTGATGCCTTTGCCCTTGCCGTCGCTGGAACCGCCCACACCGCGAATGACCGCGTAAATCCGGTCACCCGCGCGCTCGGCATCTTCCAGCCGCTTAAGCACGAACGCCGCGCTGCCTTCGCCCATGACGAAACCGTCCGCGCCTTCACCGAAGGGACGGCTTCCGGTAGCACTCAGCGCGCCAATCTTGCAGAATTTGATGAACGTGGCCACGCCCATGTTGCGATCTACGCCGCCCGTTACTACCGCATCGACGTGATGCTCGGTGAGCAGTTCGACGGCGGCGTTTACAGCCGCGAAGCTGGCGGCACAGGCGGCGTCGGTGACGAAGTTCGGCCCCTGTAGGTTGAGCACGTTGGCGATGCGCCCGCTGACGATGTTGGGCAGTTCGCCGGGCATCGAGTCTTCGGTGATCGGCGGCATATCGTTGACCGCCAGCTCATGCCAGCGCTGGCGAATGCGTTCGCGCAGCTCAACGGGTAGCTGCTGGAAGTCTTCGACGTGTTCCAGCGCGCGCGCGTATTCGGGGAATGCTGCCCGTAAAAAGGTCTGATAATGCAGTTCGCCGCCCATCGCCGTGCCCATAATCACGGCGGTACGCTCGGTGTTCAGCGGACGCTGCGGGTAGCCGTAGTCAGCCAGCGCCATATCCGCAATCGTCAGCGCCCACTGCTGCCCCTGATCCATCGCGGCAGCCACTCTGGGCGGGATATGAAATTTTTTCCAGTCGAATGAGAACCCCTCGACCCAGCCGCCGAGCAGGCTGTAGGTCTTGTCCGGCACGCTGATGTCAGGGTGATAATAATCTTCGGCGCGCCAGCGGTTGGCGGGAACCTGTTTGATACTGTAGCGTTTGTTGAGGATATTTTGCCAGAAGGTGGCAGCGTTCGGAGCTTCTGGCAGGACTGCGCCCAATCCCACAATCGCGATTGCGCGATCAGCCGTCGCTTCCATAGGTGTATTCCTTACTTGATATTAGAAAAACTTCCGTGTTTTTGGTTCCATCCCATCATCCCACCCTTCAGCGGAGAGCGGCTTTGTGACGAGCCTGCTCCCCGCTTTGAAAGGGAACTGGGATGAAATGACGAAAGTTCGATGTTGAGTGCTACGAGACGCCGAAGGCTTGGTTAAGCTGTGCGGCGGCAAAATCCATATCTGCAATCTGTCCGGTGTAGCTGCGATACAGCGCGGGAAGTTGTGCCAGCAGAGTTTCATCGCTGCTGCCCGCCGCGCTCACCCAGCGCACGCCATCGGCCACTTTCAGCGCCGCATCACGCGCGAACAGGCGCGACAACGCCTGCCGTGTGGGCACATCCAGCGCGATGGCCGTCGTCGCTTTGTCGCAGACACGCTCGGCGAAGATGGCGGCGGCTTCGGCGTGGGCAATCAGTTCGCCCAGCCGGAACAGGATGTGCTGGTGCCGTGTCAGGCGGTCAAGGCGGCAGCGTTCGAGCAGCGCCGCCAGGGTGCGCAGCGCAGCGGCAGCCGCATCCGCGCCGTTGTCCGGCTGCTGGCGGTGCAGCGTGTCCAGTTTCGCCGCCCAATCGCTGTAGAAGGTGCCGCGTGTCTTGAGGTGCTGCTGCCAGCGGTCACGGGCAATCGTCCACTCCATGATTTCGGACGTGCCTTCGTAAATGGTGGTGATGCGCACGTCGCGTTTGATCTTCTCCACCATATATTCGCGCGTGTAGCCGTAGCCGCCGTGCGCCTGTATCGCGTCTTCTGCTGCTTTGTTGCCGCCTTCGGTGGCGAGGAACTTGGCAACCGCGCCTTCGGTGGCGAGTCCTTCTTCGCCGCTGTCGAGGCGTTCCGCGACCCATTCGATGTAGCTGCGGGCCGCTTCGAGGCGTGCGGCATTGGGCACGATCAGCTTGTGCGTGTAAGCCTGCTTCTGGCTCAGCGGCGCGCCGCCCTGAATGCGTTCCTGCGAATAGCGGATCGCACGCCGCAGCGCTTCCCAGCCCGCGCCCAGCCCAAACGCACCGACCATCAGCCGCGTGTAGCCGAAGACGGCCTGCGCCTGCGCTAAGCCCTGTCCTTCGACGCCGCCGACCATCTGCGCGATGGGCACGAAGACCTCTTCGAGGAACAGCGCCGCCGTATTGCTGGCACGAATGCCGTGTTTATCTTCTGCTTTGCCTTTGGTGAAACCGGGCGCGTCCTTCTCCACGATGAACCATGTCGGCCCACCCGGCGCGAGGGCCAGGACGGTATATACGTCCGCCACGCCGCCGTTGCTGATCCACTGCTTGCGCCCGCTGATTTTGTAGCCGATGACCGCGCCGTTTTCTTCCACCGGCACGGCTTTAGTCGTCATCGCCGCGAGGTCGCTGCCAGCCTGTGGCTCGGTTGCACCGTAAGCCACCAGCAGCGATTCGTTGGCAATGCGACTCATCCAATGTTTTTTCTGTTCAGGCGTCCCCCCGACGGTAATGGGATCTGTCCCCAGAAACGTTGCCAGTACCCCCGTCGCCACCCCCAAATCAAGCGACGCCATCAGTTCGGAGACACAATAAATGTCATAAGCACCCCCGCCCAGCCCGTCGAATTCCTCCGGGATGAACAGCAGGTGCAGTCCTAGCTGCGTTGGGTCGTATAACTCAGTTAAAACATCGCGCGGAAATTCATCTTTATGATCTATTTCCAGCAGAAATTCAGGCGTGAGGCGATGGCTGGCGTACTTTTTCAGTGTATCGAGAATCATCTCCCGTGTCTCATGATCAAGCACGATAACCTCCCACAGACAACCGCATCTATCATTAAGGGCAATTGTAGAAGAGGTGTTGAAATGTACAGAGTAACGAAAATAATGAAATTGCGTCTGAAAATGTAACCAATTCATAAATGACATCTATCCCTGCAAAACTGTGAATTAATTCACATATTCGTGTGGTCAGGCACGCTGCCATTTGTCATGTCATTCCTCATGTCCAAAGCGCGTCAAACGCCACTGCTGCTTTTGAGCGAAACATTCTAGAGTAAGGTAGGAGGGGTTCCGCCATCGCCTCACCACTCCCTTCAGAGGTACCTATGACACTCGCATACAGCCTACAGACCGTTACATCACGCGCCTTCGCCGGAGACGCCGACTTCTGGAAAATCCGCGACCTGCTGATTCAGACCTATCCCCTCACGCCGACGGGTTTTAACTGGGAAATCCGCCGCTGGGATGGTTCACGCTTCCATAACGAAAACGCCGCCATTCCGCCGGAATGGAACGAACAGATTCACCTGTGGGAAACCCCGGATGGATGTCTGGTCGGCGCGGTGCATACCGAAGGGCGCATGGGCGAAGCCTTCCTCCAACTGCACCCCGACTACCGCCACGTCGAAGAAGACATGATCGCCTGGGCAGAGGAACACCTCCCCCGGGTCAACGACCAGCAGCAGCGGCAGTTGGACTTCGCCGTCTTTGATTACGACTCGCCGCGCCGCACCCTGCTGCGCAAGCGTGGCTACGAAATGCTGCCGTACACCTTTGTCACGCGGCGGATGCGCTTCGGTCTGCGTCCGCTGCCTGAGCCTGTTTTGGCGGAGGGTTATCTGCTGCGTTGCACCGACGCCAGCGCCGCCGACTGCCAGCGCCTCGCCGATGTGCTCAACGCGGGCTTCAACCGCACTATCCACACCATGCGCGAATCGCAGAACTTTGCCTTGCAGTCGCCCTCCTTCAGTGCCAACCTCAATCTGGTCGCACAAGCTCCTGATGGTTCATTCGGCGCGTTGGTCGGCCTGACCTACAACAAGCTCAATCATTACGGCGTTGTCGAACCGGTCTGCACGCACCCTGACCACCGCCGCAAAGGGCTGGCGCGCACGCTGATCTTTGAGGGGCTGCACCGGGTAAAAGCCCTCGGCGCGACAGACGCTTACGTCGATACTGGCGACATGGTGCCCGCCAACGCCCTCTACGACGACGTGGGGTTCACCGAAGCCTATCGCGGCAACATCTGGCGCAAGCTGTGGTAAACAGGACACTTCGACTCATCGTCTTCAAACAGGTGTAGGGCGAACTCGTAGGTTTGCCCTGCACAGCTTCATCCTATTCTGCAAATACCTCGTTTAACTTCTCTTCAACTTCGCGAAATCTAAGCGCTGTACGCTTGACGCATCGTCAGTGGGCCTCTGCTGTTCCATCGTGCTACCTTTCAACTCCGTAATGCGTATTACGATTCTACAAGGTGAGGATTACGCAATTGGAACCCATATATATCCTGGATGTGTCTATCATCATATCGGAGTGAAAGGGAACCCATTTTTTGCAGCGAAAAAACAAGATTGAAGTGGTGAGCAGCGTAGCGGTTTTCGCCTCTGCGCTTGCCCTGTACCTCAGCACCGCCGCCCCCAACCTGATTTACGAAGGCGGCGTCTCCGTCGATTCGGCAGAAATCCAGCGCGCAGCCTATCATTTCGGCATCATTCACAGCACAGGCTACCCGATTTACACCGTGCTGGCAGGGCTTGTCGCGCGCCTCGGTGAAGTGCTGGGACAATCCGCCTACTCGTGGATTACCTACTTTTCCGGGCTGTGTACCGCGCTGGCGCTGCTGGTCTTTTTCCGCAGCGCGCGCCTCATCGCCAAGCTGCTGCCCGCCCTGGCGGTGACGCTGCTGCTGGCCGTCACCAACTCTATCTGGTGGATGAGCACCATCGCCGAAGTGCAGGGTTTTCAGGCGCTGCTGCTGGCGGGCTGTCTGTGGGCGCTGCTGTACTATCACCAGCACCCGACAGAACATCGTGCGCTGTACCTTGCGGCGCTGTGTGTCGGCGTCGGCCTCGCCAACCACCGCCTGATGGTGCTGGTGCTGCCTGCCTGCGCGCTGACGCTGCTCCTCCATTATCGACACTGGCGGCTGCGCCACCTGCTCCTCCTTGCCGTTTGTGGGCTGCTGCCGCTGCTGTCTTACGGCTACATCTATCTGCGCGCGGCTGACCCCTTCGTCGTCTACAGCACGCGTCCGGCATGGGTGCCGCAGCCCATCAGCACGCAGGATGCGACCAACATCATTCGCGGCACATTCGCGGGCGGCGGCGCGGGGCTGGAAACCAACTTTGAACTGAACCCTGATGCGCTGCTCAACCGTCTGCCGCTGCTGTACCAGCACCTGCGCGACGACTGGAACACCGCGCTGATTGTGATTGCGCTGCTGGCGCTGCTGCTGTACTTCGCGGCCAACTGGCGCATCGCGCTGATGCTGCTGCTGCTGGCGCTGCCCGTCGCGCCCTTCCTGCTCATCTGGAAAGTCGATGTCAAGCCGATTATCTACCAGTATGCGCTGTGGTTTCCGCTGGCGCTGGCGCTGGCGACGCTGCTGTCGCTTGAACATCTGCCTGCGCGAATTGTAGACAAGCTGAAGCCCCTCACAGCCCGCCTGCCGCAGCGCATCAATCAGCCGCATGTGGCACTGTCTCTGGGGATGAGCGCTCTGGTGCTGCTGCTGGCGTTCTCTTACCTCAGCGGCAGTTTTAGCCAGCGTAACCAGCGCGATGACCAGCGCGCCGCCGCCTTCGCGCAGGACATCAGCCAACTGCCGGACAACGCGCTGTTCGCCAGCGTGCAGTGGGCACCCGACGTTTTCATCACGCTTGATTATCTGGAACGCAGCGAAGCGCGCTTCACCATCAACAGCACTGACGACTGGTGGACACAGGTATACGCCATGTACGATCCGGGTTATGAGGTCTATGTCGGCGAATACTGGCGCGCTCGCATGGGTTTATACGACGGCGCGACCTGGTTTCTGGAGCAGAATCCGCTGGCGTTTTCCGGCACGCGCTCGGAATTCCTGCTGCAAGTGCGCCCGATTGGTGACCCGCGCCTGCTGAAGAGGAAGCCAACCTCGCCACGCTGGTCAACTTCGGCATCGACGGCAACACAGAGATCTACAGCTACAGCATCGAACCTGTACACGGCGGCTGGTGGGTCACGCTCTACTGGCAGGCGTCGGCAGCGCCCGCGAATCCTACGCCGTCTACGCGCACCTGCGGCACTACGATACGATGTGCCAGTGGGATGACGGCGTGCGCCTGCTGGCACAGGACGACGCCCGCGCGCCCGTACAGGGGACGTATCCGGTAACGCTGTGGACAGCCGGGCAGCTCGTGAAGGATACCTACTTCATCCCGGCCCCCGCGCACCTGCTGGACGCCGAACACACGGCGTTCACCTTTGGCATGACAACCGCCGAAGGCCAGCGCTTCGCGGAGTTCTGCGTGCCGCTGCATACCTGGGCAGCAGAGGCTAAACAAATTCCGCGCCGTAGGGGCGCACTGCGCTGCGCCCCTCGCCTTCCAACCCCTACCCTATAACCCTTGCGAATGGACTTAAATCACCGTCGCGCGTTTTACGAGATGTGACGGGATGCATAAGCGCCGTGCCGCTGCGAGTAGAATACTGGCGTGGGCTGTTCTCGTATGGTTTCAAAAGTTACTGCACAGCAACACTCAGCGCATAATTCACAGGCACGATGGTCACAGGCGCAAACGGGAGCACCACCAGCAGCACGCGGCTGGCGTCAGGCTCCAACGCCACCGACCACGCCGTCCCTTCAGCCGGAAACAGCCAGCGGCTGACGTGAACCTCGTCGCCGACCTGCTGCGCCACCTGTACCCACGCCTGCTGCGGCAGACGGTTATCGCTGCGTATCCAGCCCTGCGCCTGCCAGTCGCCCGCGCCGTTTTCAAAATCCTCGCGGTAATCCAGCTCAGGAATGCGCACGTCGTCGATGGCCATGCCCGGCTGCGAAATCGAATCGTCGGTGATGACCTCGAAGCGCAGCAGAATGTGCTGTCCCGCGTAGGCATCCAGCGAAAGGCTTTCGTCCAGCCACGCGGAGGACTGCCCCGTGTAGCCCGCGCCGTAAGCGCTGCCGTAAGGGTTGGCCGTCGTCATGCTGGCGGTGGACAGCATGTGCCACGTCGCGCCACCGTCGCTGCTGACCGTCACATAGCCGTAGTCCAGTCTTCCTCAAGGTGATACCAGACGCGGTAGTGCAGCGTCGCGCTGTTCAACTCCGATAGGTCAAACGCGCGTGTCAGCGTCGTGTCGCTGTTATCGGCGCGGCTGCTGTACATCAGCCAGTCACCGCTGGGCGGCGTGGTATCCAGCAGCGGCGTAGTCTGCGGCATATTCAGTTGCAGGTTGAGCGTGGTCGCCCCGCTGAAATTTTCCAGCACATAATAATCCGCCGCGTACTGTACGCCCGCGCTGTGGTTGACGAACGGATAGCGGTTCACGGCTGCCAGCGGTGACGCGCCGCCGAGGGTTGGCGGCAGGCCATAATAGCCGTAGCCTGTGTCCGGCAGCATGAAGTAATTCGCCAGCGTCAATCCGCCAGCAGTGCGTCACTGGCCTCGACGCCGATGGTATTCTCTACAGCGCTGATGCCGCTGGCCGGGTCAGCGCTCAACGTCTGAATCATCGCCCGCCCGTAACGCTCAAAAAAGTACTGGAAATAAAGCCCCGCCGCGCCGTAATGAGGTGTGCGCGCGCCTGTTTCTGCCCAGGCGTTCAACTGCGTGCGCGGCGTGCCGAGAAAGCTGGCAATCGCGCCCAGTTCGTTGGGATAACCGAGGTATAGTTCGGTAAACGTCGAAAAGCCTTCGTCCATCCACGTATCTTCGTTGTCATCGACGTTGGCACGAATCATGTGCTGGAACTCGTGTGCCAGCAGGCTTTGCACGCTCAGCCCCGTAATGTCGTCGTTGAGGCTGTCGAGGTTGAAGATAATCATCTCATGCTGGTTGCTGTACGGCTGGATTTCCTGTGGATACAGATGCGCGCTGGCGAAATAACCTGCCACGCCCGGCGCTAAACCATAAGCGAACAAACCGTAAATACGCGGGTCGCCATCGATGCCCGGCGTCGGTTCGCTGCCCCATAGTTCGCGCACCTCGTTGTAGATGCTGTCGTCAAAATAGCGTGCCAGCGACTCGGCAAGCTCGTCCGTGACATCGGCGCGGCTGTCCATCCAGATGTAGATGTGTTCGCCCACCGCGCGCAGAACTGCCGTCACACTCTGCACGACATCGGCGTTGGAATCGCTGATCCAGAAGTTCTGCTGTTCGCCCACCGTGCGCGTCACGGCACTGGCAGGCGTCGGCGGCAGGCTGTTAATGCCCAGATAGCGCCGCGCGAGGTCGATACGATCCCGCGTGGGAATGACCGCCGTGTGCAGCGCATCGACGGTAGGATAGTCGCTCACGGGTTCCAGCGTCGGCACGGCGGTCAGCGTCGGCGCAGGCGTGGGGCTGGGCGTAGGTGTGGGAGCAGGCGCGCACGCCGCCAGCAGGAGGAAGAGGAGGAGCAGGAGGAAAAAGCCCCTGTCCCTCGGCCCTTTCCCCGTCGTTTCGCTTATGATGCCTGAAACGAGGTTGCGCGGGAAAAAGCCCCTATCCCCCGGCCCCTTTCCCCATTGCATGGAGAAAGGGGAGCAGCGCTGGCGCGAAACGCTGCGTTCTGAGCTAGCAACAGTCTTTGCAGGTACGATAGATGGGAAGCGAGTATTAGTTAGATTCCAGCGCACGATGAATGGCCTCCACGACGGTATTGATGTCAGACAAGACTTCTTCATTGGTGAAACGCAGGACACGAAATCCCAGACTTTCCAGAAATTCCTGACGAAGTTTATCTTCTTCCTGCGTATACTGATGAATTTCACCATCTACCTCTATGATTAAGCGCGCATCATGGCAACAAAAGTCAACAATGAAGCGTTCAATCGGGTGCTGGCGGCGAAAATGGGCCTGCGCGATCTGATGCGCGCGAATCGCCTGCCACAGCTTCCGTTCAGCTTGCGTTGGCTCATGGCGCATTTCCCGCGCGAGTGGCTTTAGCTTTTCCCACAGCTTTATGTCAGGACGATATTTCATGTATGTCCTTAGGTAGAAACGGGTTTTACCTGTTAACCGTGTGTGTTCACCAGGATCAGATGCCCTTGATGCCCTTGCCCTAGTCCAAATCTTTCCCTTAGCACCGAGAGAGACTAAACGCGACGGTTTCCCCCCTTTCTCTGGAAGCGAAGCGACGGGGAAAGGGGTTGGGGGATAGGGGCTGACTATGAAGCCGCGTTCTTGCTGCTGTCTGACGCCCGCAGGTCACGCTCGATCTTTTCGGCCTTTTCGCCATTGAGCAGGCGCTGCGTGGTGTCGTGGTAGTCTGCGCCCAGCTCCGGCGCGCCGCCGCCAACCTGCTCGAACATGCGCCCGACTTCGCGTGAGTTGCCGCTGTCCAGCACGGAGAGCATTTCGCCGGACGACATTTTGCGGTAGTCACGCGTGGGCTGGGCGACGGTCACGCGCGTAATCAGGCGCGAAAGGTCAGCGCTGCCGCAGTGCGGGCAGTTTTTGGCGGCGGCGTCGTAGTCCTTATACGTCTTATAGAACAGCGTGAAGGCCGTGCCGCAGTCCTTACAGCGATAATCATAGGTAGGCATAAGCATATCCACAGGTGTACAATGTTCAGTGACGAGTAACGAGTGATGAGTGATCATCTCTGCGCTTGATTATGGCAGTCGAGTATTAAAAGCCCGTTGGTTGTCCAGAAAGCCATTTCATGCTCAACGACCCTCCTTCGCAGCAGCCGCGCCAACCCCGCAAACCGAATGCCGCTAAAAGTGATGCGCCGCGCCAGCGGTGATGCTGCATATTCCGGCGGTGCGTCCTTATGTGACTTATGTGCTGATTGGCGTGTACGTTGTGCTGTTTATAGCGGTGCTGATTTCGCCCGCGCTGCTGGACTCAACAGCACCGAACTCTCGGATGTACTGCTGTATGGCCAGTATCATCGGCTGGCAACGTCGCTGTTTATCCACAACCGCCTGGTACATCTGCTGGTGGTGCTGTTCGTGCTGTACACCTTTGGCGCATGGCAGGAACGCATCTTCGGCCATGTGCGCTTCATTGCGATTTATCTGCTGGGGGACTTGGCGGCTCGATCCTGGCGGTGCTGCTGCTGGCGCTGACGCATGACACCATAGGCACTGTCGTAGGCGCGTCGGCGGCGGTGGCGGCGATGCTCAGCGCGGAGATGGCCTACCTGTACCAGCACCGCAAGCTGCTCGGCAACAAAGGACGTGACCGCAGCCAGCGCATTCTATTGTTCAGCGCCATCAACCTGCTGGTCGGCGTCATGTACTCGGCGGGGACGCCAACGGCCTGCCGACGACGCTGGCAGCCTGGTCGCCCGTCGGCGGCGTGCTCGCGGGCTGGGTGCTGGGCTGGTTCCTCGCGCCGTTCTTTAACCTGACGAAACACCCGGATCGCCCCGGTGCTATCCGCGCCGAAGACATTAACGATGAACCGCCGCAGTACCTTTGTGCTGCTGTATATCTCGGCGCTGCTGGTGCTGCTGATTGTGGCCACGCTGCTGGTACGCAGTTAGCGGCTGGCCAACGATTCACCCGTGAACGGATTGAGGATACATTATTCATGCTGAACGAAGAGTCGTCTGAGAAGCGTCACCCCTGGAAGGGCGCACCACAGTCTGCGCCCGATGCCCAGCCGCAAAAACGTGTCCACCCGCTGGAACAAGCCAACACAGGCGCACAGATGCGCACGACGCGTTTTGTGGTGACGTTCCCGATTGCACGCCCTGTCGTGACCTATACGCTGATTGCCATCAACACGCTGATTTTCATCGCGGGTACATTATATCCTGACCTGCGCACGATGAGTCTGGAGTTCGGCATTCTGTACCGCCCCTATGTGATACAGGGCGGCGAATACTACCGCCTGTTCACGTCGATGTTTCTGCACGCGGACATCACCCACCTCTTTTTTAACATGTACTCGCTGTACATCATCGGCAGGTCGATTGAATGGATTTTCGGCTGGCAGCGTTTCCTGCTGATTTATCTGCTCGGCGGGCTGGCGGGTTCGGTGCTGTTCGCCCTGACGCTGGGCGCGCAGGGTTCCGGCTTAGGCGCGTCCGGTGCCATCTTCGCCATCTGGGGCGCGGAGATGATCTTTATTTACCGCCACCGCAAGGAATTGGGCGCTTACGGACGGGCGCAGCTTCGCAACATCGTGGTCATCGCGGTGCTGAACCTGCTGATCGGCTTTGCCAATCCGCGCATCGGCACATGGGCACACATCGGCGGCTTCGTCGGTGGGCTGGCGCTGACGTGGTGGCTGGGGCCAAAGCTGCAAACCCGGCAGCATCCCGAAAACCCCGATGTGATTCTGTTCCTCGGCAGGGAATTTGACGCCGCGCCGCTGGTCGTGCTGGTCTACTGCGCGGTGCTGGTGGCAGCGTTTGTCGTCGGGATGCAGGTGTTCCCCTAGCGCAAGGTCACAGTGGTCAGTATTCAGTTATCAGTGAGTGCCAAGAGGCGAACCGCCAAGACGCCAAGGTCGCCAAGATACTAGCCTAAACGCTGGGCGCGGCGCTGAGTCTCGTCGTCGTGCAGCGGCACCAGTTCGCCATCATCGCTCACGGTCATGGAGTCCGACTCAACAGCGCCGAGTTCATTCTTGCGTTTCTGCCTCATGTCGCGCAGTTTCTGTTCCAATAACTCCTGCCCCAGTTCTTTGCTCAGCGCTTCGGAGGACATCTGTTTGTCCATCAGGCCGCTGTCCATAATCACGCTCGCCAACTGTGACAGGATGGCAAAGGCCCACAGCGCCATCGGCACGAAGAAAATCTCGCGGCGTTCGATGGGAATGCTGGCCGCAGGTGACGCCGGGTCGGACACGGAGGCGACAATCAGCATCAGCGCGAACAGAAAACACAGCAGGTTGACCACAAAGGCACCCCAGCGCCCCCAGAACTTGCGCCGCTGCATGTTCGCGGAAACACGGTCAAACAGGTCATCTGAAGTGTTCATCACAGTACCCTCTGGTAATTTGGTTATCGTACGTATGGACAGGCTGCAATGTTGCAACCGTCAACACAACGACAAGCGGTCCCCATGCGTGCCATCACCCAGGACTTTATTCGCGATCCTGATGCGCCAGGCGGAGCAGTCCGCGCAAACGGGCGATTTTCCGCCTGCATGAACACGAGGAACCCGTGCAGCGCATGATTTCACCCAGCACCTACGTTACGCACTGGCATGAAATCCCGACAAGGTGGAACTGTTTTCGGTCTGGTGGGGCGTATAGCACGCCTGCGCTACAGCGAAACAGGCGGGGTCGAAGAAGCTCGTTAATGCTGGACGCTGCGGGCGACATCCGCATCGTGGATATTCCGCCGCGCGTGTATCACTCGCTGGTAGCGCTGACACCGTCCGCCGCGCTGGAAATCATTCAGGGGCCGTATGAGGCCGCCACGCACAAAAGTTCGTTCGCCCCATTGGAAGACACACCAGCCGCCGCCTATTTTGCGCACGCTCGAAGCGCTGGTTACAGTCGGAATGACGATAGGCGACAGAATAGGGTAGCATTAGCTAACAAGGGTCAAAGAAGGGTTCATTGGTGAAAGTCACAAAAATGATCCTGTACCTCCTTACAAAGGTGACTTGCCAGAAAAAGGTTAATATATGTTGCGCACGGTTTGTTTCGCGGGCAGCCGTGTGAGATGAGGGGGAGCTGTGCCTCCGTAACTGCATGGTTCGTTTCAAAATATTTGACGGAGTTTAATACATGTCCAGAAAGCTACTTTTATCGTTAAGCCTGCTGGCGCTATTGCTGCTCAGTCTGAGCGGCGGCGTACGCGCCTGGGATTTTGCTATGCAATACTGGCCAGATGTGGTTCGGCACAAACACCAGCAACGCATTCAGAGTATTGAAGCGGTTGATGAAAGCACCGTGGTCTTCGTTCCTTGCTCGCCAGACCCGGCGTTCCGTCGAAGAGCTTGCGGCGGCGCTTTCCCCATCAACTCGTCGGGGCTGCTGGAATCGACGAGCGGCACAGGTGACGCTCAACGCCCCCATCGGCACTGGCCCGTACGTGGTGAGCAGTTGGGACCTCTGGGCAACGAAATCGTCTTCACCGCAATCCTAACTACTGGGGTGATCCGGCGCTGGAAGAAACCTGATCTTCCGCGCTGGGCGCAAACTGCCCGTCTGGATTGTGAACTTCAGGCTGGCACCATTGACGGTATGGACAACCCGGCACCGGGCGACTTTGAAGTCATCGGCGCAGACCCCGAACTTCACCCTGTATCCGCGCCCCGGCACCAGCGTCTTCTACCTGGGTATGAACCTTGTCGCGCCGTTCACCGATGTGCGCGTCCGTCAGGCCGTCTCGATGGCCATCGACAAGCAGCGCATTGTGGATAACTTCTATCCTCCGGGATCAATCGCCGCGACCCCAGTTCGTCCCGCCCGTCATCTTCGGCCACACTGACGAAGTTGAACCGCTATTGCTGACCGTGACGCCGCGCGCTCTGCTGGAAGAAGCTGCGTGACAATGGCTGGACGCTGCCTCTGGAAGTCACCCTGAACTACCGCGATGTGGTGCGTGGCTATCTGCGCAGCCCGGTATCGTCGGTCGACCTCCAGGCACAACTGGCTGAAATCGGCATCAACATCACCATCGAAGTCATGGGATATCCGGCGCTTTCCTCGCGCAGTTGCGGCAGGACAGGTGGGGATCTTCATGCTCGACTGGGGCGCAGGGCTATCCCGATGCCACCAACTTCCTTGACTTCCACTTCGGCGCTGGCTCGGCCTCCACCGTGACCCGCGCGCTTCGGCGATGTCATCCCCGAACTGACCGACGACGTGCTGGCCCAGGCCGCGCAACTGTCTGACCGGATGCCCGTACGCGCTGTACATTGAAGCCAACACCATCATCCGCGACCAGGTGCCATTGCCGATTGCTCACGGTGGTTCTGGCGTGGCCTTCGGCACGTATTACTGGCGCACACCAGCCCGATTGGCGAACGCTTCAACGTCATGGAAGACCCGGATGATGACAACATCGTCTGGATGCAGAACGAACCGATCAGCCTGTGTACTGCGCTGACGGAAACCGACAGCGAATCGCTTGCGTGCCTGCGAACAGGTCAGATCCTGCTGGCTTACGAAGTCGGCGGTACGGCAGTCGTGGCCGCGCTGGCCGAAAGCGCTATGAAGCGAACGAAGATGCCTGCGTCTGGACCTTCCACCCGTCCGGGTGTCACCTTCCACGATGGTTCGGCACTGGATGCCAACGACGTGGTGCTCTCCTGGGCCGTCCGAGTGGATACCCTTGCCCTTTGCAGGCCGCAGTGGCAACTTTGAATACTTCGCTGGCTTCTTCGGTGGCTATCTGGATCCCCACCATGCGCGTCGTAAACACAGTGATAAGCGTAGGGCAAGGCATACCTTGTCCCTACAGAAACATTTGATGATGAGAGAAGTACTTCGTAGAGGCGAACCATTGTGTTCGCCTCTGCTACAAAGGCCTAGAAGAAGTATGCTTAAGTTCATTGACGCCTGATTTTTTCCATCCCAGTCCTGATTGGCATTCTCCTCGTCACGTTCCTGCTGGCGCGCTCCATCCCTGGCGATCCCCTGCCACGCAATTTGGAACGCGCGACGGCGGAACGCTGCGCTCAGTTCCTCCAGCGCAACGGACTCGACCAGCCTATCTTTACGCAGTTCATCATTTACGTCAGCCACATTCTCCAGGGCGACCTGGGCTTAGATCGTTCCCGCTATAACCGCACCATCAGCGAATTGATGGTCGAACGTCTGCCCGTGACGCTGGAACTTGCCTTCGCCGCCTGTCATTTGCCATCATCGTTGGCATTCCCTTAGGTATTATTTCTGCTTATCGTCATAATTCATGGCTGGATGTGAGACGCAATGCTCGGCGCAAACATCAGCGTGTCGATGCCCCGGTGTTCTGGCTCGGTTTGATGCTGGCGTTTTCTTCGCAGTCATGCTTAAAGATACGCCTTTTTCGCTGCCGCCTTCAACGGGGCGTTTGACCGCTGGTTTCAGCCCGTGCGCATTTATGGGGCGTGGGGGTCTGGCGGCCAACGAGGATCGCAGGCAGCTTTCTGGTCTTCCTGTCACGCATCAATTTGCTGAACGGCATTAACCCTCAACTTTGAACTGCTTTCCGACTCCTTCCGGCACCTGATTGTTCCGGCGATTGCGGTAGGCACCATTCCCATCAATCATCGCCCGCATGACCCGTTCAGCGTGCTGCAAACTGGCTGGGGCAGGATTATGTGCGCGCGCCGAGGGCCTGCGCGAACGCACCGTCGTCATCAGGCACGCGGTACGCAACGCCCTGCTGCCTGTGGTCACGGTCATTGGCCTGAACTTCGGCTCACTCGTCAGCGGCGCCGTGCTGACCGAAACCATCTTCGGTTTCTCTGGACTCAGCAGAACGGTAGTCGATGGCATCACGACGCGCGACTACACGATTGTGCAGGGGTTTACCATTTTTATCGCTGTCTCTTTTGTCTTCATCAACCTCGCCGTCGATATCCTCTACGTTTATCTTGATCCGCGCATCCGCCTTGATTAGTAAACCCATATGTCAACTACTATTCCTCAAATCGGAACTAAACCAAAAGTTGCTCAAGTGCCTGTGCGAACGGTAGGGCGAGGTACGGCACTGGCCATCGCCTTGAGCGCTGTGATTGCGGTGCGTCTGCTGTTTATGCTGGCTTACCTCATCTCCTCGATTTTGTCCGTGCCCATCGCTCCCGGTGCGAACCAGGACCCGTTCCGCATTCTGACGTATGGCGTCGGGGCTGTGGCCGCATTTTTTGTGTTTCGCTGGGTGCAAACGGTGGATACACGCTCAAGCCTGCTGCTGCAAACCGTCCTGAACATGCTGCGCAACCGCAGCGCGCGCATGGGGCTAAGTGTGATCCTGCTGCTGTTCCTCATGGCTGATTTTGCCAATGTCATCGCCACCCATGACCCGATTCAGCCGATGCTGGGGTTGCCGGGCGAAACGGGCAACCTGACGCGCAGGCCGCCGTGTATCCCCTTTCTCGGCTGCGATGGCCCGCTGCACTGGCTGGGCTATGACCTGAACGGACGTGACCTGTTCAGCCGCGTGGTCTACGGCTCGCAAACGTCGCTGTTCGTGGGGTTCACCAGCGTCATCGGCTCGATTGTCGTGGGCACGATTCTGGGATTAGTCGCGGGCTACGCGGGCGGTCTGACAGACAATGTCATCATGCGTTTGATGGATGTGCTGCTGGCGTTTCCCTCGCTGCTGCTGGCGATTGCCATCGTCACGGTGTTAGGCCCCGGCCTGCTGAACGCGCTGATTGCGATTGCCATTGTGTCGATTCCGGCTTATGCCCGTTTGACGCGCGCGAGTGTGCTTTCGGTCAAAGAGATGGAATACGTCACGGCGGCACGCGCTTTAGGCTACACCCCGTCACGGCTGGTCGTCGGCCAGATTTTCCCCAACACCGTCACGCCGCTGATCGTGCAGGGCACGCTGGGCATTGGCGGCGCTGTGCTGGAAGCCGCCGCGCTGTCGTTCCTCGGTCTGGGCGCGCAACCTCCCACGCCGGAATGGGGACAAATGCTGAGTGAAGCGCGCACGTACGTCTTCACTGCGCCGCACCTGGTGTTCTTCCCCGGCATTGCCATTATGGTAACGGTACTCGGCTTTAACCTGCTGGGCGATGGCCTGCGCGATGCGCTCGACCCACGCCTCGGCGGGAAGTAAAGATCTGTAAAAACCTGGCTACAGTAGGCTAATCGTCAAGCAAACTTTAGCATTTCAGTGATGAAATAGTGGGTAGTGACCTATGCGGCACTACCTTATTTTTTGCATTTATTGAAGGAAATGAGCGATGCGCATTCTCAAACGGCACATCCACTGGCTACTTATGACGGCGCTGCTGGTCGGCGTGGCGGCCTTCGTCGCGGCGCAGCAGGACATAAACCCCGACGCCAACATCAGCTTTCCGCCGCCTGTTTACCTCATGCGCGGCGTGATGCCTGTGCGCGGTTCGGCAAGTCTCGCGGGCATGGATCATTATTATGTCGAGTTCCGCCGCCTGAACGATGACGGCACGCCACACGACGACAGCGAACCCTGGTTCCCGGCGCTCTACGGCGAAGCCTCGGTCAGCGACAGTGAACTGGGACTGTGGGATACGCATCTGGTGCAGGACGGGCTGTATGAACTGCGGCTGAACATCGTCGTTCAGGGCGGTAATCCAACCTTTGTGGTGGTGAGTCCGCTGCGTGTCGAAAATGACGTGCCGCCGTTCCTGATTACGCCCACACCGACGCTAACGCCGACGCGCGCGCTGCCGACGCTGCTGCCGACGCCCACCGCCCTCGCGCCCAA
>JAXLWC010000088.1:0-19734 GCA_046328675.1 Anaerolineae bacterium | reverse complement strand
GATTTCACGCAGAGTAATGGTCATAGTTTCTGAAATTCTCCCTCACTCATCACGCTTGGCAGAGGATGCGGTTTGTCATATCAAGTAGGGCACAGGACACTACAACTATAGCACCCATCGCACGTCTTCTGCCGATAATGCGCTTTGCGGGACACAGCCGCGCTGAATCACCTTAAGCACTTCCAGTACGTCGCAGCCGTAAATCCCCGACGCCCACGATGGATTAGCCTCCACGACTGCCCAGCCGCGGTCAGCAATTTTCCCGACATCCAGAACCACACTTGGCGGTAGGTGAACGCTGCTGGCGAGGCGATTACAAAACTGTCGAGCTTCCTCAAGTTCTTGCGGCGGCGCGTTCCATGCATTATCAATGGTTTGTTCTGCCCGCTTGTAAACCGATAATGCGGCAGCCTTGCCATCCAGCAGAAAGCAGCGGTATTCGACCAGCCAGCTTACAGGTTCGGAAACGATGACAGGCATCGTATCATCCCAGTCATCGCCTGCGGGAAGTTCTGATTGCTGCTGATAGACCCGTGCGTCGAAACTCTTGCTGCTGTCCCCCGGGTTGACGAACAGCGGCGGCTGGAACTCGGCACGGGCTTGCACCAGCGTAGTGAATTGCAGCCTGCGTTGCAGAGATGCAATCGGCACTCCGGCAAGCCAATCATGCGGCGGCTCAAGCAGCGCTAACGCAAGGCTTTCCGCCACGATGCGCGCGAATAATCCTTCGCCGTAAATCACGAAGTCCTCACCTTGCAGATGTTCCGGCACGCGATACGACTCTAATCGCTCTACCGACCAGCCGATACTCAGCGCGGCTTTCCACAGTGCTGCCGAATCCGGCGTATAACGCGGCGAGAGAATCAATGTAGGCATCAATAAATCCTACTCATAATTGCGCCATGCAAGGGGCGGGTATTTCTTTGCCGCCGCTTCTAATCTGTCGAAAAGAAGTAAGACATTCTTGTAAAGCACATCCGATTCTATTGAATAGTCTGGAATGCCGCCCATGTTGTGTTTCCAAATTCCAATATTTATCTCGCGCCACAAGCGCACTTGTTCTTCGCTAACTGAGCCTCGTTGATAGGCTTCTCCTATTAGTCCCAATTGATCAACAGCAACCCACACATGCTCAATGTAAGTCCAGACTCGTTCACGCTTCTTGGCAAAAAATAGATAATTCACCTCGCGCATGAGATTATCGATCAGGTCATATATAAACTGCTCAACATTGACGAGGTTTTGATTATTTGTATTTGTCCAGTGATAGAGTGAATAAAAGGGCAGTAGATAATCTTGTGGCAACGGAGGAAATTCTGGCATATCTTCTGACTTGGCTGCCCAGTAATTGGCAATGCGCTCTAAATCATTAAAACGCTCCATAATTGCCTCTCGATGTTGTTTACGATAGTCAGGAGTGTTGAACGCGAAATTTCTAGTAGGCGATGGATCAACTCGCCACTCACCATCCCACACACTGAAAAACACTTCACGCCAACGCTGTACAGCATGAGGTTTATCGATAAATACATCTCCTCCGCTTTTATTTCGTTTAAGCAGTAATATCAATTCAACAACGGTGAGGACTTGAGCAAGCCACCAACTGTTGTGTATGACCTGTTCTGGTGAAAGCCAAAAAGCTAAATCTCGTTCTATTGGTTTAGTGATAGCCAAATAAAAATAATCAAGCGCACCGTCACTTTCATATAATTCATCACCCCAACGCCCCATGCGTACTTACTCCTGCGCTATAATCAACACCTATCTCGCAGTGTAGCGCAAACCTTCTAAGAGAACAAATGTCTCACAAATTCTTCACCCATCCTGACCAGCCTGCTGCGGCGGACATCATCGTCATCGGCGGCGGCCCCGCGGGCACAGCCGCGCTCTGGGCCATCGAACGCGCCGCCCCCGGCACACGCACCGTTTTGCTTGAACAGGCAGACCGCCTCGGCGCGGGCAGCTCTACCGCCTCGCTCGAAAACTACCGCACCTGCTGGCCCGCCATCCCCATGATGAAGCAGATGAAACGCTGCGTCGAAGTCTTGCACCACGCTGACGCCTTTCTGGGGGAGGGGGCTGCGCAGTCCATTCACGTCAAGCAGCGCGGCTACCTGTTCTGCGCCTTCAACGAGCAGCAGGCAGAGGGGCTGCGCCGCGATGTCCAGCGCCTGCAAAGCATCGGCCTCGCCCATATCGAATACTTTGAGCGGGATGAAGTCGCGCGCCGTTATCCCTGGCTCGGTGAGCGTGTCATCGCCGCCAAGTATGACCCCATCGCGGGCTGGCTGGACTCCAACGCGCTGATTTATCAGTTCGCCAAAGCCGCCCCCAGCGCCCAAATCGTGCTCAGCGTGCCGCAGGTGTCCATCACCGTACACAGTGGGCGTGTCATTGGCGTCAAAACGCCTGCTGGCGAAATCGCCGCGCCCAACGTCATCATCGCCAGCGGCGCGAACGCCCGCAAAGTCGGACGCACGGCAGGCGTTGAACTGCCACTGGTCATGCGTCCGCGCCAGAGCGTGACCACCGGCCAGCGTCACCCCGAATTCCCCGACGACGCCCCGATGATTATCGGCAGCGCGCCGCACCCTCATGTGCGTCCCGAAGCAGGCACAGGCGCGATCTTCGGCTGGGAATATGCGTGGAACAACAAGCGCGCGCGCAACCTCGGACACGACGTGGGCGATGCGCCTGCCGACGCGCTGATTGACCCCATCTTCCCGCTGGCCCCGCTGAAAGACCCGCGTTTCCCCTCGATGGCGGCGCTGCTGCTGGCGCGCCAGTTCGGGCACGCCGACGGCGAAGGCTTCGCCCATCCCAACTACATGCGCGGCCTGCACCATAACATCGGCTACTACGTCTCGCGTGACCACACCGTCGCCATCCGTCCTGATGGCACGCCTTACGAGAGTGAACGCGCCCTCATCGACGCGGTGCCGGGCGTGGACGGGCTGTATGCCTCGGTGGCGCACGTCGGGCACGGCGTGATGACCTCGCCCGCAGCAGGGGAAATCATCGCCAGCAAGGTGCTGGGCCTGCCGCTGACCGACCCCGATTTCGCGGCCTTCGGCTATGACGCGCTGTACGTTGAGTATGATGAGGCGGTGCTCTGATGAAAGTCACCCTGGTTGGTATGGGCACACGCGGCGATGCACAGCCTGCCGTCGCGCTGGGCAAGGGACTCAAGGCGGCGGGTTATCAGGTGCGCGTCGTCGCCAGCAAAGGCTTCGAGTCGTGGATTGAGTCGCACGGGCTGGAAGCGGCGCGCAGCAGCGTGGACATCCGCGCGCTGATGGACAGCGAGGGCGGGCGTGATTGGGTCGAAAGCGGCAACAATCCCGTGCGTGAGCTGCAAAAGATGCGCGAACTGCTGGCCGATTCAGGCGTGCAGATGGCGCGCGACGTGTGGGACGCCTGCCAGGACGCCGACGCCGTGCTGGCCAGCTTCACCGTAGACCCCTTTGTGCTGGGCATGACCGAGAAGCGCCCGATGCGCTACGTGCGTACCATGCTTCAGCCGCTGATCGCCACGCGCGACGCGGCCTGTTTCCCCAACATGCCGTTCCCCGGCAGAAGCTGGCTGAACCTGCCGTTTGCGCACTTTGCCCTGCGGCTGATGTGGTCGGTACACGCGGAAACCTCCAACCGCTTCCGCCGCGAGGTGCTGAAGCTGCCGCAGATTGACCGTAAAACCTACTATCAACGGCTGGCGCCAGTGCCGCTGCTGCACGGCTTCAGCGAGCACGTCATACCGCGTGCGGCGGAGTGGGGCGCGGACGTACACACGACGGGCTACTGGTTCCTCGATGACCTCGACGGCTGGCAGCCACCTCAGGCGCTGCTGGACTTTTTGAGCGTGGGCGAGCCGCCCGTGTGCCTGGGCTTCGGCAGCATGACTGGGCGCAACGCCGAGGCGACGACGGCACTGGTGCTGGACGCGGTGCAGCGCAGCGGGCAGCGGGCGATTCTGCTGTCGGGCTGGGCGGGCGTGGGCCAGCGTGACCTGCCGCCGAACGTGTACGTGCTGGAAGCCGCGCCGCACAGCTGGCTGTTCCCGAAGGTGGCGGCGGTGGTGCATCACGGCGGGGCAGGCACGACGGCGGCGGGCTTACGGGCGGGCGTGCCCTCGATTGTGGTGCCGCATTTTGCCGACCAGCCGTTATGGGCGGCACGGGTGAAGGCGCTGGGCGTGGGGCCGCAGCCGATACCCCGCAGCAAGCTGACCTCGGAACGGCTGGCGCAGGCCATCCGGCAGGCGGTGACGGACAGGGAGATGCAGCGGCGGGCTGCGGCGCTGGGCGAGAAGCTGCGCGCGGAAGATGGCGTAGGCAACGCGGTGGCGGTTTTGGGGCGTTATCTCGGTTAGAATCGGTTGGAAAAGACAAACAAAGCCATTTTGAAGCGCGCGAATTGATCGTTGAGCGTGCGGAAATTGACGCAGCGATTGCGCGAATTGATCGCCCGTGATCGCGAAATCAATTTTGGCAAAAAAGGGCGGTGACGGGGCGCGAAGGTTAGAAAGGTTGGGAGATTCTAACGAAGAGTCAGCAGATGTATTCTGAGATCCTTTCAACACGGCGTCGATGGATAACAATACCTCACCGTTTGTAAAGCGCAGCAGTCGATAGCCCAGACTTTCCAGATATTCCTGACGGACGGCGTCTTCTTCGGCGGTGTAGTCGTGGATTGAGCCGTCCACTTCAATCATCAGCCGCTGTTCCTCGCAGAAAAAATCAACGATGAAGCGTTCAATCGTGTGCTGGCGGCGAAACTTGGTGTTGCAGAGGCGGCGGTTACGCAGGCGCTGCCATAGATGGTTTTCGGCGGGGGTGGGTTCGTGGCGCATCTGGCGGGCAAGCGGCTTGAGCTTGTACCAGAGTTTGGAGAGGGTGTCGCCGCGCAAAGGGGATTGTTCGGACATGCGTTGACCTGGGTTGACCGTTTGATGATGCTGCGGAGTATAACGCAGAGGTGTGTTTCAGACTTGTGTTGACCTGTGTCGACCTCACCCTAAATCCCTCTCCCGAGCAGAGGTGTTCGGAAAAACGTAGGCGTGTGGCACGGGAGAGGGACTTACGTTCGCCGTTTGATGATGCTGCGGAGTATAACTCACTGAGTGATTTTGTGGGTGTGGATGGCAGGCGGCGCACAGATGATAACGCGGGTGTGAAGTCCCTCTCCGCCGACTACAAACCTCAGCCATCAGCCGCAGCTTGTCGGGGAGAGGGATTTAGGGTGAGGTCAACACGCACGTTCAAACGACTTACATTAATTTCCTACCCTAGAGAAATATGCTTCTAAGTATCCGCACCTGTAATCACTTACGCGGGAGTGGGCGTAGGCTGCTGACTCGATGGAAGGGGCGGGGGCGGGATTTGAATCACATCCTTTACCTCTGCACCTTCAAGCTGAGTTGAAAACACCAACTGTTCTGATGGGGAAGCTTTTTTCTGTCCATTCGTGCCCACTGTGATGCGCGACTCGTGCGTGGTTACGTCAAGATAACCGTTAGCACTGCACGCTTCACAGTACCAAAAATCGACAGAGCAGTTATTGGCACTAGAAGTACGTTCCAAATCGCGCAGGACTGCGAAGCGCCGACGTTGGAGATTTGTCATTAGCATGTCTTCGTCTTTGATTGCATACGCTCCGAGGCTGCGATGAGTCATTGGCTTTTCGCAGTGTTCACAAAAGCGGCTTGCCCCTGTATCCCAACTGGCGACCAAGGCGGCGACACCGGTGAGTGCTAGAATGTTCCATCCCAGTTTTAGCAGGTCTTCAAAACTGTCAAAGGCTTCTGCGCCGAGCGAATTGCTGTAAGCGATGAAAAAGATGACAAATGCGAGGAACCCGCCAAAGGCACTGATAAGCCCTGCTTTGTTGGTGCTGCGATTCTTAAAGCGTTTGCCAATAGTGCTGACAAGGCCTCCGATCAAGGCAGCGGCAACAGAGGCCGCTATCATGTAGAAGATAATGTATGCTCCATGAATACAGCCGCACCAATAATCGCTTTTCCCTGGCCCCAACTCAATAGTCCGGCCAGAAGCGTAGCGCCAACCTGGTGTACAGGATACAGAAGTAAGCCGATGGCTGGGCCGATGATGGCACTGCCCAGCACCATTGCGGCTAGGGCAGGCAGGGTTGTTTTACCACTCGGTACATACGCTTCCGCAGGTTGTGGATAGGTGAAATAGACAGGGCCTTTAGCCGATTCCTTAGTGGCAAATTCATAACCACACGCTGGACAGAATTCAACACCCACAGCCACCGACGTTTGACAACCAGGACAGGTCGTGAGTTCCTGCTCTGCATCAATGGTATGCGCATGGCCGCTATCATCAATGGATAACCAATGCTGTGCGATGTGCGCTTTTGCAGCATGAGCGCTCATTGCGCTGTGGTTATCCCAGACGACCAGCTTTTCTAAGCCCCGTTGACCACACTTTGGGCAAAGGTTCTCGGTTGATGTGGCACAGTCTGCGCAAAAAACTGCGCCGCAGTGTGGGCATTCTATGCCGAGAGCAAGCTTTTTGAATGGCTCCTCACTCTTAAATTGGGTCTTGAGGGTTGACATCAGATGTGGTCCGTTAAAGATGTCGCCCTCAAACTGCTTTCCACAATGGGTACAGGTTTTATGGGAAGCATCCTCTATTGTATTCGACATGCCTACCTCCAATTTGAAAATAACTATTACTTAATATTCAATCAAGCAGAAAAATGGGCATCAAGTAATAAAGATCATCAACCCGATTGCCTATCGTCATAAATTTACGATCTGGCAGCAAGATCATGGTGCCTTGGTCTGCGGGGTTGTCTACAAAGGTTGGCTATAACATTACACTTCGCATTAAAGGTTCAATTGGAACGCTAATGAGTGAACATTTGTGCTATGGTGATGGGCAGGCGTGTGGCTCGGTGTTCACACCCCGGCACCTTCAGCCGCACGCTTTCACCAGTGACGAGTGATGAGTAACGAGTGATGAGCAAAAGACTAACGCGGGTTCCACACTCGCGGAGGAACGGCGCGCGCTTAGTTTGCTGCCGTGAAGCGTATCCAATCTACGGCAATCGCCAGCCGACGCGGGTCGCTGCCCTGTCCGACTTCGGCGGGCGTGATGGCGCGGTCATAGACCAGACTGATGCTGATCTGCTGGCCCGCGTGCAGCAGCGCCGCCGGAATGCTGATGCTGTACTCGTGCAGCGCGTCGGCGGTGATGTCCAGCGGTTCGCCCAGCGGCGTGCCGTTGACCTCGACCTGCACGCGCCGCGTTTCCGCGAAGGCCTGCGCCGTGAAGGTCATGGTGTAATCCTGCGGCGGCAGATTGACGTAGAGCGCGGCCTGCGGGTACTCGCCCGTCCAGCGCAGCGTCAGCCCGGCCACCTGCTCCTGATAGTGCCAGCCCCAGCCGATGTAAAACTCGTCGCCCGGCGTGCCGATGTCCACCTGATAGCTGCCGTCGGCGTTGTGCGGCGGCGTGCGATCCGCGCAGCCGTCGGGGTGCCAGGCCGTGCGGTAGACGATGGCCTCGCCTTCGACGACGAACGGACAGAGCAGGTCGGGCAGCGTGTTCAGGTAGCCGACAATCTCCTGAATGGTCGAGGTGCTGCGGCCAATATAATCCTGATGTATCACGATATAACCAATAGGATAGTTGAAGATGTGGTCGCGCAGTTCAGCTTCGACGGCGTCCGGCTCCAACATGCGGCGCTGACCGAGCCAGCTTAAGAGCGGGTCGCCGCTGACGAGGTAGTAAAAGCTGTCGATGGGGGCGCGCGAGATGAAGCCGTTAATCATGCGCTGGTGGTGCAGGATGCCGTAGTACTGGAACTGGATGGCCTGCACATTGCCGAGCAGCACTTCGCCCGTGCCCGCGCCGGTGGGCACTTCCAGCACCACGTAGTCGTCGTAGGGTTCGCGGCCCATCTGCTGATAGAAGTCGTAGAGGTAAGGCGCGGGTTGCAGCGGGGCTGTCTCGTACAGGCGCACGCTGAAGGCCAGCAGCAGAAACGCGCCCGCCAGCGCGCCGATATAACGCGCGTTCACCTTGCGTTGTAGGCCCACGCGCCGCGTCCACAGCCCGCCGACCAGCAGCATCGCGCCGATGACGAAGACAGGCGCTAAACGCCAGGGCATACGGAAATTGCCGTTGGTCAGGCTGTACATCCAGCGGAAGGGCAGGGGGATGGCCGCGTCGCCGATGGTCAGCGTCGGCCCCAGCATCAGCAGCATGGGCGGCAGCAGAATCAGCAGCCACAGCCAAGTGGGGGCGACGGCTGCGCCCTCACGCGGCTGGCGGGAAGCGGGTTTGATAAACCTGACGGCGACGACGCTGGTCAGCGCCAGCGTGACGAACGCGCCCAGCGAGGGGCTGTCCCAGTTCCACCACGCCGCCGCCATGCTGAGGAAACCCCACAGCGGCACGCCCGGACGCTCCTCGACGGGGCTGGGGATGAGCGCGCCCTGCCAGCGCAAAATGTAGGGAATCGGCCCGGCGAACCACATCAGCGCCGCGCCGACAGCCAGCGCGACGACCCCGCCGACGATGAGCTGCATACGGCGCGGGCTGCGCCAGAGCGTCCACAAGCCGTAGGGCACGATGGCGAAGGCCACGAAAATCGGGAACTGCAAATCGGTGAGCAGCAAACCCCACAGCGACAGGCCCATGACGAGCGCCCAGACGACAGCCGCGCGCAGGGATTTCGCGCCGACAATCTGTTTCCAGAGCAAAAGCTGCGCGGGAATCCAGAACCAGTCCATCAGATTGAGGTGCGTGTTGTAGTAGAAATAGCGGGTAATGGGCAGGGTTTGCAGGGCCGCGCCTGCCAGCAGCGCCAATCCCGCCGCCAGCCCTTCGCGGCGCGCCAGCACAAACAGCAGATACCCGTTGAGCACGCAGCCGACGAAGATGATGACGTTGACCGCTGTCAGCGTGCCGACCAGCGGCTCCAGCAGCGCCCACAGCGGAAACCAGAAGGCGGTCAGCGCGTGGTAGCCGTAGTTGCTCATGGCGGGGAACATGACGAAGTTGTTCTCGTAGACGTTGAGGCCGGGCGTCGTCAGGGCGTGGCGTATCCACCAGAAGTTCCAGTTGTAGTTGAAGAAGTCGTAGCCCGCGACGTGGGTGCCGTTGTGGAAAATGAGGGCGTAGAGCAGCAGAAAGGCCATGCCCACGTAGAAAATCAGCGCGGCGACGTGCAGCTTCCAAGACTTTTTGGGTTGAGCCATAGGAAAAAAATCCAGACCTGTTATAATCTCGCCCCAAAATTCTAGTGATTGTGGGAGAGAAAAAACAGTGTTCCGTAAGGTCATTTTCCTGATTATTCCGGTAGCTATCCTGCTAGGGATGCTTTTTGGGTTGCAGACGGCGTTTGGCTGGAACATCGGGCAGCGTACCGTTGGCGATGTGCAGGCGTGCCTGCCGTGCTACTGCCCGCATGACGCGCGCATCAACTGCCTGGGCGATGAATACTACGGTGTGTATACGCGGACAAGCAGCAACGGCTCGTGCTATATCGACGTGGTGCTGATTGACGAGGACACCGGACGCGGACGCCGGGGTATCCGTTTGACGCCGCGCGAGCAGGAGGCTGTCGAGGAATTCCCGGCAGAGAACACGCTAGTCGATTCATATTATGAAGCGTCGGTGTACCGCCTGACTTCGGGCGAGTGGCAGGTGAACGCTGGCCCGAACCGCGAGGGCAAGGTGTACGTGGTGGTGTTCACGGGCTGCCCGGCGACGAACGTGCATGAGTATGACTTCATCGCGCCGACGCCTGCGCCGTAGCGAGTAGCGGGTAGCGGTTAGTGCCGCCCGCAGCTAAAGGTGCGGGCTAGCGGGCTAGGCTAACCCCTCTCCCTAACCCTCTCCCCGCAAGCGGAGAGAGGGAACAATGCAGGCGGTGTGGGGCGCTCGGCTGTGATGATGCGATGTGTTGGCCCGCAGCTAAAGGTGCGGGCTAGGGCAAAGGGCGCAGGGAACCCCTCATCCCCGCTGCTTCGCTTACTGCGGAGAGAGGAAAGGGGAGTTTGCCTCAAGCTAAAGGTTGAGGCGTTAAACCACAGCTCATCGCTGACGTAACGTGAGAGACTTTCGTAGGGGCGAACCGATGTGTTCGCCCGCTTTTTTGTGAGGTAGACGTATGAGTCGAATTCTGGTGACAGGCGGCGCGGGTTTTATTGGCAGTCATATCGTGGACTTGCTGATCACGCGCGGGTATGAGGTGGTGGTGCTGGACAACATCAGCACGGGCAAGCGCGAATATGTGAACCCGGCGGCGGAGTTCGTGCAGGGTGATGTGCGCAGCGTCGAAGATGTGGCGGCGGTGTTCGCGCGCGGGCTGGACGGCGTGATTCATATCGCGGGGCAGGCGTCGATTCGGCTGTCGTTTATGGACCCGACGCAGGATTTGAGCGTAAACACGCTGGGCACGATTAATGTGCTTCAGCAGTGTATCGCGCAGCGTGTGCCGCGCCTGCTGTTCGCCAGTTCGATGACGATTTACGGCAACCCGGTGATCGTGCCGACGCCGGAAGAGGCCGCACCCGCGCCCGTGAACTACTACGCCGTGACCAAGTACGCCGCCGAACGCTATGTGCATATCACCGCCGCGCGCAAAGACCTCGACTTTGACTTCAACGTGACCTCGATGCGCATGTTCAACGTCTACGGCGAACGGCAGAGTTTGAGCAATCCGTATCAGGGCGTGCTGGCGATTTTCGTAGGCAATCTGATGCGCGGCGAACCGATCAACATCCACTCGGACGGCGAACAGTCGCGCGATTTCGTGTACGTCGCGGACGTGGCGCGCGCGTGGGTCGATGCCATTGACAACCCCGCGACTTACGGGCAGGTCATC
Source organism: Anaerolineae bacterium (assembly GCA_046328675.1). Lineage (GTDB taxonomy): Bacteria > Chloroflexota > Anaerolineae > Aggregatilineales > Phototrophicaceae > JACAER01. Next base: position 8,874 of record JAXLWC010000088.1, on the reverse strand, counting down.
AACATCGGTACAGGCGTGGATTCAAGCATCAACCGCCTGTGCGATATTGTGCTGGCGGCGTTCGGGCATTCGCGCGCGACGTATCCGGTACATTATCACGCGGCACAGCCGGGGGACATGCGGCGTTCGCTGGCGGACATCACGCGGGCGCAAACGCTGCTCGGCTGGCAGCCGACGATGGCGCTGGATGAAGGGCTGGCGCGGACGATTGCGTGGGCACGCAAGACCCATTAGGCAGCTAAGTGCCGGGTGACGATGAAGGGGATCATACGCAAATACGCAAAACCATTTGAACCGCAAAAGGCACCAAAGGTCGCAAAGGTAAAGCGGAAATTTTCATTCGCCTGTGTCGATGATTTTGGGTGCGATGCGTGTGCCACGCAGCTAAAGGTGCGGGCTAGGGGGGAAACGGTGAGCGCGTTGCGGCGGGTTTGCGTATGAAGCACCCATAGTTCAGTAGAATCTCGCAAGGCGGTCAAATCCTCACAGTCTTTGCGCATTTTGTGCCTTTGCGGTTGAATCCTCTTTTGTTTGCGAGTTTGTGGTTAGCCTATGTCCTTAAAAAAACATTTCGTCGTCATCGGTTTTTATGCGCTGATCGCTATGTGCGCGCTGCATAACCCTATCGCCCATGTGACGACGACTGTGCCGGGCACGTCGCCTGTCGATTTTTACCACTTCCACTGGAATTACTGGTGGATTCGGCACGCGCTGACCACGCCCGGACTAAACGTTTACCTGACCAATTACGTGATGGCACCGTTTACCAGCAACCTCGCTTATCACACGCTGGCGGCGTTCTGGTTTCCGCTGTGGGCGCTGCTGGAACCGCTGTGCGGTACGCTGGTGGCGATGATGGTGATTATGGTCGTGGCCTTTACGCTGGCGGGCTACAGCTTCTTTATGCTGCTGCGGCGCGAGGGCGCGGCGCTGGGGCTGGCGCTGGTCGGCGGGGTGATGCCGCAACTGATGCCGACCTTTTTCATCGCCAGCGCTTATACCAATATGAATCTGCTCGGCTGGTTCTGGCTGCCGACGCTGCTGCTGCTGTGGGGATTGCTGGAAAACGGACGCAGCACGCTGCGCCCCTACAAGGCAAACCTTCGCAGGCGGGGTCAAGTTCACGCGGTACCGACTGTCGCACCGTCAGACTCCGGCAGGGGAGGGGGCATCGGGGTAAGGGTCTGGCGAGCCATGCCCGATGTGAGATGGACGCTGGCGCTGGCCTTCGCGCTGTACGGCATGGTGATGACCGACCTGCAATACCCGGTGTTCGCGGCGTTCCTGATCGTGCCCTACGGCTTGTACAGTCTGTGGCGCGCGGAAAACTGGACGCGGCGGCTGCGGCTCATCGGCATCGCTGCCGGTGGGCTGGGGCTGGCGCTGCTGCTGCTGTGGTTTGTTGGGCCGCTGCCCTACATGCTGCGTTTCAGCAGCGAAGGCTTGGCCTTCACGCCTGCCGCGCAAGCCAACGCGCTGCCGTTCCCGTCGGGCTATCTGTACCAAGTGGTCGAAGGCGCGCCGATTGCCACGCTGAGCCTGCCGCTGCTGCTGCTGGCGCTGATTGTCTATGTCCTGCGGGCGTCCGGGCGGTTCAAAATTGGCATATGGCGAACTGCTGGCAGTGTGCCGCGCGGGTTCTGGCTGCTGCTGATTCCGCTGCCGCTGGTGCTGGCTGTGGGGCCAGTGACGCCGCTGTACGTCGCCTTCCACCAACTGCTGGGCGGCATGTTCCGCTATCCCGAACGTTTCACCGCCGTGTACCTGATTCCGTCGCTGCTGTTCGCCATGCCCACGCTGACGCCGCTGTGGAAACGCGGGCGAACGCCGCTGACCGCCGCGCTGCTGCTGCTGGTGCTGGGAGGCGCGAACATTTTCCACTCGCTGCCCGTGCAGCCTGTACCGCCGCCGTATGAATTTTACGCGGCGATGGGGCGCGAGCCATATGATTATGTGATCGTCGATGTGCCCACCGCCGGAGCCAGCGGGCAGGGGATTGTCGGGGAGGCGCAGTTCATCACGACGCAGTTTTACGGCATTGTACACGGCAAGCGCATGATTAATGGACACATCTCGCGCGTCAATACGTGGCAGTATATGTACATGGAAAGCGCTGACCCGCTGATGAGCTGGCTCGGTCAGCGGCGCACGCTGGAACCTGAAGCGGTTGAAGCGGAACTGCGCGAGCATATCTTCAGCTATCCCATCGGCTACTTTGTCATCCACCGCCGCTTTATCGACCCCGGACGTTTCCCGACGGTGATTGACGAAATCACTACTTATTTCAATTCGCTGCCGGATTTGTTGTGCCCGTACACGGTGGAAAACGACGCCATCGTGTACCGCACGCGCTGGCATCCTGATGGCTGTGCGCAGGCGTGGGCGCTGCCGGAGGTCGAGGCGGGCGTGTACCTGCTGGATATTGGCGCGGCGGAGGATGTGTTTCACATCGGCGCGGGCTGGCACTGGCAGGAAAATGTCGCCGGACTGAGCGCGCGCTGGATGGGGGCCGCGCCGCAGACGCCGATTTATGTCGAACTGCCGCCTGCCAGTTACGAGATGACGTTTACGGCGCAGTCGTATTTTGAGCCGCGACAGGTGCAAATCCTGGTGAACGGCGCGGCGGTGGGCGAGAGCCTGACGGTACTCCCTACGTCGCTTCAGAATTACAGCGTCACTATCCCTGCGGCACTGATCGCAGACGGGGAGCGCGTGACCGTGAGTTTTGCCTACGATACGGCGCTTGTGCCCGCGCAAATCGGGCAGGGTGGAGACACGCGGGCGCTGGCGCTGCTGGTGGATACGGTGACGTTTCGCCGGGTGGGGGGGTGAACCCCTCATCCCCAGCCCTTCTCCCACTCGCTTCGCGGGAGAGAAGGGAGAAATACATGCTGCGGTTGGGGCTGCTGCCAGATTTAAACGTTAAGCTGCATAAGCCGATTCAAATCCGCCGAGGAGTGTGGTGTGCCAACCCTTCAACGTGTAAGAGTGGGCCGGGGATAGGATTGGTGGGAATCTGATACACAAAATTTACAATTTTTTGTGGTCAATTCGATTCTAGGTATATAAGATCATTGTGTTCCGCAACTCATCCCCAAAAACGTTCACTAGACAAAAGGGTAGTGATCCATGAAACGTCTGCTTATCATTGCAATCGTGAGTTTGCTGGGCCTGTTGACCGTTCACGCTGAAGAACAGAGTGTTGACGATCAGGGAAACCCGAATGATCCCGCCGTCAATGAACGCGCGAATGCCTGTTATGCGGGGGCAGCATGGGAATATACCTGCGGCGATGATCTCTATATGTGGGATGCAGGCTGGTATTATATTCGCCTTCAGGCAGGGATTTTCTCCGTGACAGATATTCCTTCCGGCTTCTGGTGGATTATCGGGCAAGACGGTTCAACATCGGGTGGAAGTGGCAGTTCGTTCAGCGTCTGCAAAGAGTTTTACATCCTGTTAGGCAGACACTACTATGTCAGTTTCGACGCCCCCACAGGAGACCTTGAAGTGGATGGCGATGTGTACTGGATTGATGACCCGACGTGTTCGCCCTCCACGGTGTTTAGCACGCTCAGCGGCTGGCGCATTGCGTTTGCACCGAGTGGGGCGGCACAGGCCAATACTCTGTGCGGCGCGGCACCGATACGCCAGCACAGCGCTGATGTGTTCATTTGTCAGGGGGCGTAGGATACAGGTCTTCAGTTCACAGTTATCAGTTTTCAGTAGAATGCGGGGCTGAGTTGTCTGATTTTGCCAGACAGACTCGCGTGAAGCTACAGTATTCGAGCGTGGCTGTAGACTGGAATGGTGCGGTAACGCGCCAGAGGCTGAAGGGGCTTGTTCGGTAATGAGAAGACTCGCGTTGGAGACGCCACCAGTTCAAAACTGGTGGCTATCTATTGGAAAACCCACTGAAGGGGCTGCCCCTGGTCTACGTTACGGTCAAATAACTGCTGCAACGGTCTCTCATTTGACCTCGCGGTGCGTTTTGAAACTGCTGCGAGGTTCATGAAATCCTAAGAGAGTGGTGGTGATCATCAAGATTATCCTGTGTTGAGCCGCCTGAGGCTAAAGAGGCTTGTCCGGTAATGGAAAGACTCGCGTCGGCGACGCTATCGGTTCAAGTAAGGTTAACCCCTCTCCCTACCCCTCTCCCCGCAAACGGAGAGAGGGAATCATGCAGGCTGTGGTGGGCTGCTGCCAGAGTTGTCAGATGCGCTACATAAAGCACTGTTCCTGGTTAGCATCACGGTCAAATCAGCGCTTTAAAGTTTGCAAAATGTGTCTATATATTACTGGCCGACCAGCAGCGGATAGAGGGCGTCGGCGGCCAGGCGGTGCGCGGTGATGCTGGGATGCGTGTCGAAGCGGTTGACGATCAACTGCGAGGTGTCGTAGCCGCGCAGGGGATCGCTCATATCGACCACCTCCACGCCCTGACTCTCGAACAGGTCACGCACGCGCGTCACGGCAGGCTGTGAGTCGTCGATCATGGCGATCTGCGGCCAGAGCAGCACAATCAGGCGGGCGTCGTGGTCGCGCGTCCAGTTGACGATTTCCGTGAGGCGTTCGGCCTGCGGCAGCCAGTACTGGTCATCGGTATAAGCGCTGACCATGTCGGCGGTGTGGTTGTGGTTGCGCGTCGGCGACGTGAATTGCAGCAGATTGTAGTAGATGTAATTGGGCACGAAGAAGTTGAGCACAATCCAGTTCAGCGTGGGGTTCTGCGGGAAGTTGAAGTTGCTGTCCGGGCTGATGGAAGTGTACCGAATCAGATATTGAATGTCGTTGAGGTAGTAGGACAGGATGACGATGTTGGGGCGGTAGGGATAGGCGTCGAGATAACCAAGCTCGACATCGGTGTCCCAGCCGGAGTTGGCGATCAGGTCAACGTCGTAGCCTGCGCCCAAACGCTGCTCCAGAAGCTGGGGGAAGGTGTCGTCAATGTTGTCGATGCCATGCCCGGCGGCGAACGAATCCCCCAGCACGGCGATGCGCGTCTGGGCGTCGGGGATGGGTTCGTGGTCGCGGTAGCCGACGGAGTTGTAGTGTCCCCAGTAAAAATTGTTGTACCAGTGATAGTTCATGGCCGTGAAGGTGTAGGCGTCAGTGGTGACGTAAAACAGACGCATCCAGGTTTCCGCGCCGATGAAAATCAGCACAATCGTCGTGAGCGTAATCAAGACGCCTGTGAGTTTACTTTTGCCCAGCTTCGTGCCCATGTCGCGTGTTTGTTCTTCGTCCAGATCGTAGGCGACGAGATATACCAGCCCCCAGAGGCACAACAGCAGGTAGATGAACTCCGCGCTGGTGAGCCAACGCCCATAGGTCGGCTGACGGTTGACGACCCAATAGCCTAACGTCAGGCAGAGGTAGACGAGCAGGATGAACCAGTAGAGGGTGGGTTTCCAGCGCAGCCACTGCGCCGCCAGCCCGATATAGCGGCGCAGCCGTGTGAAGGCCAGCGCGGTAAAGCCCCAGAGGATAACCAGCGCGGGCAGCACCCAGGCTTCGTCAGACGGTTTTAGCACATATAAGAACGTTGCCAGCGTCATAATCACCAACCATGTCACTCGAACACGGCGATTTTTGGTCTGCTGTTGTTTTAACCAAACCTGATGGGCTTCTGTCGTCATTGTTATGTCTCATCCACTGCATTCAGCGCGCCACATTATACGCCCCATTACACTGCTGAAACCAGTCTGGCGAAATGCGCCCTAATCCTGTAACGTTACGGTCATGATTTTCGAGGCGGGCTTTTGATTTGTTTCTGAATCAGCCCCTATCCCCCGACCCCTTTCCCCGTCGCTTCGCTTACGACATGGAGAAAGGGGAGAAATGCAGCGTCGGGCGCGACAGTGGGATTTCCCTGTACGCAGTGATGTCAACGGAATGGGGGGAGAGGAGCTTTAGGCGCAGTATAAAAGCCCTGCGAGATAAATGAGGCGTTTCGTGAAAAAGATTGTGGTCACTGGCTCCAATGGACTGATTGGCTCGGAAGTGGTCGCGTATTTTGACGCGCGCGGCTGGCAGGTGCATGGAGTCGATAACAATATGCGGCGGGTGTTCTTCGGGGAGAAGGGCGATACCCGCTGGAATCAGCAGCGCATCGCGGCGCTGTGCAAGCATTTTGAGCATCATGAACTGGACATCCGGGATCGCGCGGCGGTGCTGGCGTTCATCGAACACATCAAACCCGACCTGATTGTCCACGCGGCGGCACAGCCCAGCCATGATCTGGCGGCGAAGTACACGTTTGAGGACTTCGACGTGAACGCGGGCGGCACGCTGAACCTGCTGGAAGCGACACGGCGTTTCGTGCCGGAAGCGGTGTTCGCTTACATGTCCACCAACAAAGTCTATGGGGATCGCCCCAACGAAATCGCGCTGAAGGAACTGGACACGCGTTGGGACTACGCCGACGCGGCCTACGCCAACGGCATCAGCGAGGCGATGAGCATCGACCATTCGACGCATTCGCTGTTCGGCGTGTCGAAGGCGGCGGCGGATTTGCTGGTGCAGGAATACGGGCGCTACTTCGGCATCAAGACCTGCTGCCTGCGCGGCGGCTGCCTGACGGGGCCGAACCACAGCGGCGTGGAACTGCACGGCTTTTTGAGCTACCTCGTGCGCTGCAACGTCGAGGAACGCGAGTACACGATTTTCGGCTACAAGGGCAAACAGGTGCGCGACAACATCCATTCGTATGACGTGGCGCGCTGCATCGAGATGTTTTACGAGAATCCCACGCCCGCGTCGGTGTTCAATCTGGGCGGCGGGCGCGGCAACACCGTGTCGATTCTGGAAGCGTTTGAGCGTGCGGAACAGCTTACGGGCAAGAAGATGCGCTACAAATACAGCGACGAAGCGCGCGTAGGCGACCACATCTGCTACATTTCCGACCTGACGCACCTGAAGGAAACGCTGCCCGGCTGGGACATCACCAAGACGCTGGATGATATCTTTGAGGAAATCGTCGCCAGTTGGCAGCAGCAGGAAACGCGCAGGGGTAGCAGGGTTAGAGCCTGTCTGAAAATTGCATTTTGAACCGCCAAGCCCCAAGATTAAGAAAGAAAATGGAACCACCGAGACACCGAGAATGCCGGTGAAAATGGAAATTTACGGCTTTGGGTTCTCTAAATATCCAGGGCGTTAAATATTCAGATACGCTCTAGAAAGCCCTATCGGTACAGCGTGAGCAGAGGCACAAGGGCGGCGCAAGGTGTCGAAAAGGAATGCGCCAGCAGCATCGCCATACCGAACGGGGTGTCAGTGAGACTTATGCGGGACATTGGCGCAAAATCGGCGAGGTTGGGGAAGTTTAAGCATCTAAATCTGATTAATTCCATGCAATAGTCAGGAGTTAGGGATGGCAGAGCAGTATGTCCTCGACAACTTTTGCTGGCACGCCTTGAACAGCGATCATGCTCATCTGGCAGGCGGCGGCGTTGGTTTGGCAAAACGATATAGAGCAGACGTTTCCGGTGCTTCGGCATTGGCAGAGCACAGCGAGGCGGCCTATCATGACCTCACGCAGATTGTTGATGTGGGGGAAACCACCGCGCTCTTTGAAGCGAATCCGCCGCAGCAGATGCCTGGCTGGACGATGCGCAGCAGTTTTGTCGTAGACCAGTTGATTTGCCAACGACCTGTCCCCGAAGCGCAAAGTACGGTCAACATCATCGACCTGAACGCGACGGATGTGCCGGAAATCATGCCATTGATCGCCTTAACACGTCCGGGTCCCTTTTTTGCGCGCACAATTGAAACGGGACGCTACATCGGCATCCGTCAGGGGGGCGCGCTGGTCGCTATGGCGGGTCAGCGTCATCGCTTTAACGGCTACTGTGAAATCAGCTCAGTCTGTACTCATCCTGATTGGCAAGGCAAGGGCTATGCGCGGGTGCTGACCAGCAGTTTAGTGAATATGATCTGGGAGGAGCAACGCGTGCCATTTCTGCACGTATTCTCCAATAACACAAGCGCCTATCGTCTTTACGAAAGTCTGAATTTCAGCAAACGCTGCGAGATGACTGCTCAGATTATCAGTCGCGCGTAAAACGGATAAACTTTATGAAACTTTCCATCGTCATCCCGGCACGCAACGAAGAAGGCAACGTCGAAAAAACGGTGGTCGCGCTGCGTGATCATCTGGATAAGGCAGACATCAAGACCTTCGAGATTCTGGTGGTGGATGACGGCAGCACAGACCGCACCTCTGAACTGGTGGCCGCCGAACACGCGAAGGACGAACGTATCCGCGTCATCACGAATAACGGACGGCACGGCTTCGGCAGGGCGGTGGCCTTCGGGCTGAACAACTTCACGGGCGACGCGGTGATTGTGTACATGGCGGACGCGTCCGATGCGCCGGAAGATGTCGTGCGCTACTATTATATTTTGCGCGACGAAGCCGACTGCGCGTTCGGGTCGCGTTTCCTGCGCCAGTCGAAGATTTACGATTACCCGCGCTTCAAGCTGGTGGTGAACCGCATCGCGAACTTTGCCATCAAGCTGATGTTTCGCCTGCCGTACAACGACACGACCAACGCCTTCAAGGGCTACCGCGCGCAGGTGATCGAAGGCTGCCGCCCGTTCGTGTCGCCGCACTTCAACCTGACGATTGAAATCCCGCTGAAAGCCATCGTGCGCGGCTACTCGTTTAAGATCATCCCGATTTCGTGGCGCAACCGTGACATCGGCGTCTCGGCGCTGAAGCTGAAGGAGCAGGGCAGCCGCTACCTGTACACGCTGCTGACGGTGTGGTTCGAGTGGCTGCTGGTGCAGCACGACACCAAGCGCACCGACGACGGCGTGTTCCGTCCCTGGGGGGACAAGGAGGGCGAGGTGTGAGCTTGTAAGCTGTCCGCC
>JAXLWC010000087.1:0-20539 GCA_046328675.1 Anaerolineae bacterium | reverse complement strand
ACCGGCACGACGGTAATCGCTACGATGAACGACGCCATCAGTGAATAGGTCACCGCCAGACCGAACGGCAGGAAGAACTCGCTGATGAGGCCGCCCGTCAGACCCAGCGGCAGGAACACGACCACCGTAATCACCGTCGCCGCGAAAATCGCGATACATACGTCGCGCGTGCCGTCGATGATCGCCTGACGTTTGTCCTGGCCTTCCTGCAAGTGACGGAAGATATTTTCCAGCACGACAATCGAGTCATCGACCACACGGCCAATCGCCACTGTCAGACCCGAAAGCGTCATGATGTTCAGGGTGATGCTTTCCGGGAACAGGCGCAGGATAAAGCTCAGAATGGGCGTGCCCGCGTAAGGCAGCAGCAAACCGTGAACCGCCGGGGGCAGCCAACGCATCAGCGCCAGGGCCATCAGCACCGACAGCGGAATGCTGACCGCCGTGACCAGCGTCGAACGCCAGGCAGGGTAGGGCAGTTCGCCGGGATAAATCAGCACCAGCAGGCCAGCAATCAGCAGCATGACCAGCGGTACCTGAATGACGAGGTTAATCTGGGCGAAGGCCGCGCCAAAGTCGCCGCCCGTCGCGCCAGCGCCCGCAATCGTCGCGAGGACAATCAGCATCAGCGCCAGCACGGTCATCACAGCGCCAGCGATGCGTCGCGGTGAGCGTGCCCAACGTCCGCCGCTGAGGAACAGCAGGATCATGACGATGGCAAACACGCCGCCGAGACCGCCTTCACGCGCCACGCCGCTGATCGATTCCTCGATGAAGCTGGCCTGCTCGAATACCACCGACACGTCAATGTTCGGGTTTTCCTGGCCGATCTGGCGCAGCAAATCATCGACACGGTGGAAGGCTTCAACAGTGTTGGCGTCGCTGGTCTTGTAGATCGTCAGATTCAGGCTGGGCGCGCCGTTGCTGCGGGTGACCGTCGTGCTGGGCACAAATGGTTCTGCGGCAGAAGCTGCGCGATCCTGCACGGCTTGCGGCAGCACGGCGACCACCTCGTCGGGCAGGGCTTGCAGCACTTCCACGCGCAGGTTATCCATCGCCGATGGGTCGCGCTGGAGAATGTACTGCATCGCCGCGACGGTGAAGTTGCCGAACAACTGCGGGCCAAAGGCTGCGCCGCGCGGGCTGTCGTAGATGCTGTTCCACATCGTTACCGCATCGGGGAACACGAAGTTCGCCGGGAAGCGGAAGAAGTCGTCGGCGCTGTCCAGCTCGATGCCGTAGAAGTTCGCCAGCAAACTCCAGTCGCTGTTGATGGCCGGGGCTTCCGGGTCGGCGGCGGGGATGTCCGTCGTGTACAGGCTTTGCAGCGCTTCGATAGCAGGCGGTTGTTCGCCGCTGGCAATCGCCGTTAGTTCGGCAGAAAGCGCGCTGTCCAGCCCGGCAAGCACATCTTCGGGCAGCAGCGCCAGTACCTGCGGCGACAGTTTGCGCAGGACTTCCGGGCTGAGGTTGGTGTAGAAGTTGTCTTCGTGCAGCGCCAGATAGCGCGCGATAGCCGGAGTCAGGCTGTCCAACAGACGCACTTCGTAACCCGCGAATTGTGAGGGTACGGTTTCGTTGATGGTGTTCAGCACGCGCGAAGCCGAGCCATCCCCCAGCGTCAGCAGGTCGCCTGCCGTGCGCAGCGGTGTCGCGCTGAACTGCGGCTGTTCTGCCAGCGTGTTCCATACGTCGGGGAGCGGCGGCGTCACTTCGGGCAGCGCCAGCACGTCATCCGAGAAGTAACCGAACACTTCCCCTTGCAGGCTGGGGATAAAGGTCGGGTCATACTGCGCCACAAAGGCAATCGCGTCCGGGCTGATGCAGCCGATCAGAATCGCTGCGAAGTTCGCTTCACCGGAAGTCAGGTCGCCAATGTTCGCGCCGCATTCGTTCAATCCGGCGAACAGCGCGGTAATGTTAATCGAACTGGTGTCAAAGCCAGCCGCGCCGCCGCCTTCAGCACCGCCTTGCAGCGCTGAGGGGTCGCTTAACAGCAGCAGGAAGTTGAAGAAGTCCGCCGCGCGCAGGGTGCTTGTGCCCAGTGTGCTGGCAAATTCTTCGGGAAGCTGGATGTTCAGCAGGTCGTCGGCGGTGTCGAGCTGGATGCCGAGCGCGCCGCCAATGGTCGAAAGCAGCGAGGGCAGCGCTGGCCCTTCGGGAATATCGACGGTTTGCGCGGGTTCTTCCGTCGCGGTTTCAGCAGGGGCCGTTTCTTCGGTGGGGGCGGCTTCTTCGGTGGGGGCGGGGGTTACGGTTGCGCCTTCGGTGCCGAAGATGCTGAAGGTGGCCAGCGGAATGTCGTCAAAGCTGAAGCTGATCAAACGCGGCGGTGCGATGCGCCAAGCGGAGGGCAGGTTCACGGGCGCGCGCTGTGCTTCTTCGCCTGTGATGCTGCTGGCCAGCGAAGCGGCGGCAATCGCATCACGCGTGAAGCCGTCCAGCCCTGTGATAAAGTCCGCAGGCAGGGCCGCGAACACCTCAGGAGCCATCGCCACCAGATGATCGGCCTCGAAGTAGTTGACCATCGAGGGCGCAATCGCCAGCATCTGCGTAATCACTTCCGGCGTCAGGTCATCAGTTTGTCCCAATGAGCCGACAATCTGTCCGTCGCTGCGGAAGGTGTTGAACACACTGGCCAGCGTGCTGCTGCCGCGCATTTCCAGCAAATCCAGGGCGGTGCTGAAGTGATCCATCTGCCAGCTTTGCGGCAGTGTGGGCGCGGTTGTGGGCACTTCAACGCTGGTGGCTGACAGTTCGGCTACTGCGCTCTCGTCGAGGGGCATACTGCTGCCAATTTTCGTGGTGACAACGGCCCACACTTCGGGCGACAAATCCAGCAGGAGGCTGCGCCCGCTGTCATCACTGGCGGCAGCGGCAGCCAGCAAACCTGCTTCTTCGCCGGGCAGCACCTGCCCGCCGCTTACGCTGACACGCGCCACATCTTCAATGCCCTCAAGCTGGGGGATGATGTCCTGATCGACGATGCGCCGCAGTTCGCTCTGGTTGGCGACGGCAGTCACCGTCTGCGAAGCCATGTAGGACAGCAGCGTCTGGACGGTTTCGGCAGACAGCGACTCCCAGACTTCCGGCGTAAGCTGGAAGAGGAAGTTGCTGTCGCGGGCGGCCAGATAAACCAGCACGTCGGCGTTGAGGTCGTTCAGCAGGCGAATGGCGAAGGTCTGGGTGTCCTCGCCTTCAGGCGCATGAATGGCACGCGCAGGCAGCCAGACGCTGTCTACGGCACGCTGGATTTCAGCACGCAGCGCATCCTGATCAAGGCCGAACGGGTTACGCACGGTGATGACACTGCCGAAGGCGCCCGTCGTCGTTGACTCAACGTTGACCACGTTGGGCACCTGGCGCAGCCGTTCTTCCAGCGGCAAGGTGATGATGTTCAGCACTTCGTCGCTGCTCATGCCAGAGACTTGTGCCAGAATAATCGTTTGCGGAAATTCCACCGAGGGAATCAGTTCCAATTTCAGTTGGGTCGTGCCGACGACGCCCAACCCTGCGATGAGCAGCGTGATAACCAGCGTCAGCACCCAGAAGCGCAGCGCTGTACGCGTGATTAAAGTGAACAGTGATTTCATTCAGACTCCTTTTGATGGGTGGTATCAATCGTGCCAAGTAGTTCATCGACAAAAACAGTCAGGCGCTCGTTATTTTCGCGGCTGAGCGAGGCCAGCATGGCAGCGGAGCGCCTGTTTTGCACCAGGATAAGTTTGAGGAAACGGCGGTTAAAGCGTTCAGCCAGTGCCAGCGCCACGGCCAGCCCTTCTAACGCGCTGAGGCCCGTTTCCTGGGGGAAACCTGCCGCGCGCAGCTTGGCGACGATGTCACTGTGAGAAAGCTGCAAGCTGATAATTACGGCTGCGACCATTTCGGTCATGAACAGCAGCGGGGTATTGACCGCAGGCAAACGATCCAGCAGTTCTTCGACAAGACCCTGATACTCATCTGCCTCATTGGTCGCCAGCTTGCTAAAGATGAGTTCGCGCACCTGTTCCCAATCAGCGGCCTCGCTGGTGAGGGCTGTAAAAATCTGCTGTGCCATGGGTGTTGGCGAAAAGACAATGCTGGTTCGCCCACGTTTGGCGGCGTGCTGGGTGTAGCTGGACTGCACCAGGCCCCGTTTTTCCAGAATGCGCAGCATGTCGTAGGCGGTGATGGCGCTGACGCCGAGCTTTTCCGCGATCTGGCTGTAATGCAGCGGCTCCATCGTCTCGTTGTAAAGGTCGATAAACGCGCTTAAAAATGCCCGCTGTCTGCCTGTGAGCTTCATCAATGCCCTGAACTAACCTATTTTCCAAAAAAGACAAAACAAATTCTACCATGTATATCTTACAGGGAGAATTGAGAAATTTTGCGCAAATTGGGGACTTGCAGGAATACACTTTTGAACCGCAAAGGCGCTAAAGATTCAGAAGGGAAATTGAACCACCGAGACGCCGCATTGAATACAACGGAGTACACCGAGAAAAGGGGCAAAATGATCACGGGCAGGCGAATGGGCGCGTTTGGCCTCACCCCAAGTAAGTCGATAGTCTTTAGTGGTTAGTTGTTAGTCGAAGAGCAAGACAGAAAGCGGGCAGGCGAATGGGCGCGTTTGGCCTCACCCCTTTCACCTCTCCATTTTGGGGATTTGAGCGTGAGGGAAGGCTCGCTGCATGGAGAGGGGCCGACGCGCGTCGTTGGCACGCCGCTGGCTGGAATGCAAATTTTGAGCTTTAATCTACTTTGGCGGTTCGATTGTACATATCTCCTCTCTGTGCTCTCGGTGGTTCACATGCTTGCAGGGCTAATCCGCGCCCGGCGCGCGTGCCGGACGGTACGGCCACAGCACCGTGACCGTCATACCTGTGCCCGCGCCGCCGCTGTCCACTTCGACGCGCCCGCCGTAAGCCTCCACGATGGACTTGACCAGCGCCAACCCCAGCCCCGTGCCGGGAATATCGCGCGAACGTGCCCTGTCCGCACGGTAAAAGCGCTCGAACAGATGCGGCAGATGTTCGGCATCCACGCCGCGTCCCGTGTCGCGGATGGTGCAGCGCGCGCCGTCGTCGGCTTTCTCGATATTCCACACGATGCTGCTGCCTTCCGGCGAATACTTGATGGCGTTGTCCAGCAGATTGCGGAACACCACCGTCAGATGATTCAGGCTGGCGTTAACAGGCAGCGGCTCCTGCGGCAGTTCCAGCGTGACGTGGATTTTACGTTCTTTGGTCTGCGCGGTGATCTGCTGCTGCATACTGCTGGCAAAGCGCAGCATATCGACCTCATCCTTGCCCAGTTCGGCGCGTCCGGCGTCAAAGCGTGACAGCAGCGTCAAATCCTGAATCAGATTGCTCAGCCGCGCCACCTCGTCGTCAATCTCCGCGACGTACTGCTTGCTCGTGTCGGCGTCCAGCGTGTCGTCGTAGCGCAGCGCTTCCGTGCGCAGGCGGATGGTCGTCAGCGGCGTGCGCAGTTCGTGCGACGTGTTGCTGGCGAAGCCGCGCTGTTCTTCCAGCATACTTTCCACCTGCTGCGCCATCTCGTTAAAGGCGCGCGCGACCTCGCCGATTTCGTCCTTGTGGTCGTAGCTGACGCGGTGTGAAAAGTTACCCTGCGCCAGCCGCACCGCCGAGTCGCGCAGCTTATACAGCGGCTCGATGATCGAACGCGCCAGCCACCAGGCTGCCGCCAGCGCCGCCGCCGTCACCAGCCCGAACACTGACCCCAGCGCCAGCCAGCGTTCTACCACGATGCTCTGGATGCTGCTGGCAGGCACGCACAGTTGCAGCAGCGCCCGCGCGCGGCCATCGGCCATAATCGGCGCGGCGGTGAAGTAGGTGTCTGCTCCATCGCTGTTGTCACGGCGTTCGACGCTCGGCCTTTGGTCGTGCAGCGCTGACTCCAGTTCCGGCTGGTCGCGGAACGAATCACGCGGTTCGCTGTGGTCTCCGGGCTGATCCTGATTGTCGGGCTGAGAGTTCAGCATCACCAGTTCCAGACTGCCGCTGATCTGGCTTTCGTATTCCGTCAGCGCGCCGTCAAGCTGGCTCTGGTCAAGCTGGCCGTTGAGATAGCTGTTGATGGTCGGCGTTAACCCCTGCGCCACGAGGGTAATTTCGTTCTGTAAGCGCTGCGTGAAATCCACCTGTGCTGCCGACGAGATTTGCCCCCCGGCGACCAACGCCAGCCCGGCAAAACCCAGCAGAATGATGCCGACGTATACAATCATCAGCCGCGTGCGGATGCTGGTAGCCTTTAGCATCGTTAATCTCCCGCCACGAAGCGATAGCCGACGCCGCGCACCGTCTGGATGTACTGCGGATTGCTGGGGTTGTCCTCCAGTTTTTCGCGCAGCCAGCGGATGTGAACATCCAGCGTGCGCATGTCGCCCAGCCAGTCGGTGCCCCAGACTTTGTCGAAGATTTCCGCGCGCGTGACCACTTCGCCCGCGCTGGTCACCAGCAGCGCCAACAGTTCAAACTCCTTGAAGCGCAGCGGCAGTTCCTTATCGCCCTTAAACACCTGACGGCGGTTCATGTCCAGCGTCACGTCGCCAATCGTCACCAGCGAGTCCTGCTGCTGTGCCCGCGTCGTGTCGAACTCCACGCGGCGCAGCAGAGCCTTGATGCGGGCGATCAGTTCGCGCGTGCTGAAAGGTTTGGTTAAATAATCGTCCGCGCCCAGTTCCAGCCCCAGAATGCGGTCAATCTCATCGCTCAGCGCCGTCAGCATCAGAATGGGCACAACGCTTTTCTGGCGCAGCGCCTTGCATACTTCCCAGCCGTCCATCTCCGGCAGCATAATATCGAGAATCACCAGATCAGGCGCTTGCGACAGCACCATGTTCACGCCGGACGCGCCGTCATAGGCCGCCGTCACGCTGTAGCCCATGCCCTTCAGCGCGCGCATCACCGGCTCCACAATCAGACGATCATCTTCGATTAAGACCACACTTGGCATTTCCCGTACTTTCTCCCTTGAAAATAGCCGTTAGCCGTTAGCCAAATGCGAATTGAACCGCAAAGGCGCAAAGACGCAAAGGTAACAAGAACGAGCAAGCAGTTTTTCCCCCCTTTGTGGTGGAATCGCGTTACATGGACAACTGCTCTGAAAATCCTCGCTTAGCGCTCTTCGTTGTACTCAACGTGGCTCCTTTGCGGTTCAAATGTATCTTCGTTTCTGGGTGTAATCCTGTTCATTGGCGCCTGGCGATTCAATTTCCTGCCTTTTGCCTTTGTATTTAGCTCACCGCTAATGACTATCCTTAGTATCGCCCTATTCGCCCTTACGAATCAACTCATTTAAGGTCGATTTAAGGATATTTGAGTCGCAGATAACCATCGCCCCGTTTTGCACGGCTATAGTAAGGCTATGTTCGTTAACGCAAGCGGAGACTGTATCGTGAAACGCAAAGCACTCATCAAAAATCCCAGCAAACTTAACCTGTTCGTTGACCTCGTCATGGCATTGGCGTTTGTCACCGTGATGGAACTGCGCTTTACCGGGCTGCAAATCCATGAACTGCTGGGTTTAGCCATCGCCGTCGCCTTCCTGACCCACATCATCCTGCACTGGCGCTGGGTGGTCAGCGTGACCCTGCGCTTCTTCAAGCAGTTGTTTCACGAGTCGCGCCTTAACTATGTGCTGAACCTGGCGCTGTTTGTCGATCTGTTCATCGCGACGCTCAGCGGTATCGTGATTTCGCGCACGCTCGGCCTAGACTTCGGCAGTTTTGAGCGTGCGCTGCCCTGGGAACGCCTGCACACCCTGACGGCAGACTTCAGCCTCATGCTCGTCGCGCTGCATGTCGCGCTGCACTGGAAATGGATTGTGAGCCACAGCAAGAAATATCTATTCAACTTCCATCTGCCGCGCCCGAAGGCTCGAAACCTCGACACGCAGCCTGTGCCCGTCGCTACCTCGTCGCAAAACGTCAGCGCATCCTAAGGAGGACATCATCATGGCTGCTCAACGTAAAACAACACCCATTCGCGGTATCATCATCTTTGTCGTACTCGTGATTATTTCTGGCATCGGCTTGTACGCGACCAACAACTTCGACAATCCGCTGTCTGCCGTCACCGGACTGTTTTCACTCGGCGCAGGCGGCGGGCAGGAACGCGGCGCACGCCCCGATGGCGATTTTGCCGAAGGCACACGCCCTGAACGCGGCGGCGGTGGCGATTTTGACGAGCGCGTCGGCGAAAATGGGTCGGTCAACTGGTCACAGTTCGGTGAAGTGCTGTTTAACGTGTGGTTCATCGCTGCGGTGACGGCGGTGTTGATCGTCGTCCAGCAGACGTTCAGCTTCTTCACGCGCTGGATGAGACAGCGCAGCCCGCGCGTCGCCACAACCTGATCTTTCCCTACAGGGCGAATGTCGAACTCGGCGTTCGCCCTTTTTCATGCAAAGCATCCTCAAAAAGCCTGTGCCAAACCTTCTAGCTAACGTTTCGCCTCACAACAGCCGCGAACGTTGTACCTGTGCCAGCAGCGCCGCGAACCAGTCCGGCAGCGTCGGCTTGTACTTCTGCCAGCCAAAGTCGATAAATTCTTCTGCCAGCTTCCATTTCAGACGTTCCGAGGCCCCGGCGCGTACCCGGCTGAGTTCAAACTGATAGTCCTTCCAGTCGCGGTAGCGCCAGCCGCGCAGGTCATCGCCCGTGACCGCGTGCTGTACGAGCAGCTGCGCCTGATAGACCCAGAACGACACCTGCCGCGCGCTCAGATAGGGGCTGAAGAACAGCTTCGCCACGCCTTCAAAATTCGTCACGCTGGCAAGCTTGGCGTAAGTGTCGATTCCTGCCTTGCGCAGCACGCGTGCCCACGACCTGCCGATGCCCTTAATCACGCTTAAATCGTCGGGGGCAGGCGCAGAAACAGGCGCGGGAGTTTGCTGGAAGGCGGGCGGCAGCCTGTACGCGCTGTCGCAGCAGTCGGGGCATTCGCCGCGCAGGTGACGCCAGATGACGTGGGGCGTTGGCACGTTCGCCTTTGCCTCTGGCAGGCGGCGCAGATTCACGTCAGGGGCGTTGGTTTCCGGCGTGGGGGAGACAGCGACACCGTCATCGCCTAACGTTAAACGGCTGGGCAGGCGGCGGCAGAAAGCGCTGGTTTTCCCGGCGGCCAGCAGGCGCAGCGCGATGCCTTTGACTGCCGGGAAACGTTTGCCATCTTCAAGCTGAAGCCAGCGGCCCGGCGCGACCTGTTTACCGTTGTCGCGGCGGATTTCGCCCCAGAAGTCCGGCTCGTGGATGTTGGCCCACGTCAGCGCGTCGTAGGCGAAAATCGGCGTGCGTGTGACGTGTAACGCGGCGTTGTAGCGGCGCAGCGAACGCTCGCACACGCCCAAGCGCTCGGCCATAAAGCGCATGGAAAGCTCCGGCGAGGTGCGCTGGACAAAGGCCCGATGCAGTGCCATACGGTAGGCTTTGTTGGAGCGTAAATCGTGCGCGCTCAATTTGTCCGTCGAGCAGCCATCGAGCGACACGCCGCAGTATGCCGCCAGTTTGTTGTAGTCCGGTACGAGATAGCAGCGGGTGACAGGTTTGCCGCGCTTTGGGGAATGGTTGGAATAAGGTATTGATTTGTCCGAGTCCCTAACAGGGGGGGGAGGGTTTTCGATGCTGTTGAAGATCGCGCGCTGTGCTACTACTTTTATGACCGTACTTCTGCTGATTCCAAAACGACTTCCTGACTGAATTGCGTCCTGCATTGAGAAGTGTTTACCAGTGTGCCAGCCTGCCAGCGCAAAGGCGTCTAAAAGGCGCGCTGTGGTCGTTTTTCCGTGATGCAGCAGGATTTCGCGCAGGGGATTAGGCAGCCCTGTTGTGCTGCGTTTCCCGGCGTTTCTGGTGGGTTCTGCGGCTGTGATGCGCTGTGCCTTATAAGCAGATTTGATGGTCAGCAGGGCTTCCTGGGTGCGCTGCTCGATGGTTTCCGGCAGATGCTGGGCGATGGCTGCGGCATGGGCGTGAACAGTGGCTAAGGTGTCGATGCAGGTCTGCTGGCTGATGCCGGAATAAGAGGCGATCAGGGCGGCGCGGTATAAGGCGTTGTTGCGCCCGGCGACGAGCGCGTGGGTCTTGTAGTGCTGCACCAGTTTGAGGGCCGTCAGCGCGGCTTTTGGGCTGGCGTCTGCGGTTGGCTTGGTTTCTGGTGAATGGGAATGAGGCTGATCAGTTTTGGTCTGGATGGAAAGGGTTTGCAGCAGATGCTTCAGGGTCGGTTCGTCGGCTGTGATGATGGGCGCGTCGATGGTGATGGTGTAGTGCGTGCCCTGGATGATTGAGCCAGCGCCGACGACATAGCTGTGATGTGCCTGAAGCTCACCGCCGCGCAGTTTGCGGCTCTTGAGGTGGCTGTGAGCTGAGCGTAGGTAGACGTGGAAGCCGCGCCGGGTCTGGACAGTGTAGGATTGTGCCAGCGAGGGGAAGGCCGCACAGAACTCGTGATAAGCGTCGTGGCTGTCGAAGTCCAGCACGAACAGGTTGTTGGAGATGGAACCGCAGAGCACCGCATAGTTTGTCGCTGAGGTAAACCAGGTGCGAAGCTGGCTGTGCGTGGGTGTCTGGTGAAAGGCGGCGGAAAGATCGAAGTTGTGCAGAGGACGCTTGGAGTCGGGTTCCAGCGGGATACAGGCGAATCCGTAGCGCGCCACCGCAGCGCTGACGGTGCCGAAAAGTGAATAGGGCGTAGATGCGACCACGAACTCAACTCCTCTGGTTGAGCAGTCAGTCGCGCGTGGTTATTGGTTTGTGCGAGTTCTGTGTTCCGCTGCCGTCAGGTGATAGGTTCAGCGACGTTCAGCGGAAGACAGGTCAGCGCTGTTTTGACCCACCCGGCGTCTCTACAAATTGGATGTCTGTGCTGGCTTTCAAATCTGCTATAATAGAGTTTGAAAGACCACGCAAAATCCTTCTTGCAGAAATGCTGGGTGGGGTCTTGATACTGCAAAGGGGCGATTCGAGGTAGCCACACCGTTCACGAATCGCTCTTCCCTTTTATATCAAGATTACCCCGCGCAATTTTTCTGCTGATGTTTTCAGTTTTTAACACAACTGCTCCAACTTTGCTTTAGAACATTGGTGCTAATATCTTATCACAAAACTGAAACCTTGACTGGAAAAGGACGAAAAGTTGGAATATTCGTACTTTTTTGCTCAAGGTACTTGCCAAAACCCGATAAGTCCGCTATCATTGGTGGCAACAAGTGAAAGCAAATACTTGTCCGGGGCTTTTACTGAGTACCGCCCCGGCGGGACTTGGTTTAAGGCTCTCTGACATTATGGTTGTGGTGCAGAGAGCTTCGCTGTTTATATACACAGAGCGCGATTTGTTCTAAATGGCGCTTTTTTTATTACCGCTCCTGAACTGCCTTGAAATCTCAATAAAACTTTGCAGAAGAAAAAAATTCCTCTACGATTTGAGCTTGGATGATAACATCGAATCTACTCTAAGCCGGAAAATTTGTCAACTGTTTGTTACGACGAATTTTTCGCGACGAGAAATTTTCCGAATACTGGCGAATTTCATCAATTTTGACAACGCGAACTTTGGGGCCAATGGGGAAACAGGCGACCTTACCTGTCTCAATCCAATACAAGACGGTTGAGCGCTTGCGATTGACCAGGCGCGCGGCTTCTTCAATGGTGGTCCAGCCTTCAAACGGATTTGCCTGTTGTATTTTAGCGATTGCCATAGGGTCTCTGTCTCCATCCACACTTGTAATAAACATACCATAAATTGAGCGAAAAGGGGAATGGGCAGGGGAAGTCGATCAGGACTTTAGCCTGGGGAGGGTGATTTCAAAGCAGGCGCCTCTGCCGGGGCCATCGCTGC
Organism: Anaerolineae bacterium; assembly: GCA_046328675.1. Lineage (GTDB taxonomy): Bacteria > Chloroflexota > Anaerolineae > Aggregatilineales > Phototrophicaceae > JACAER01. The sequence continues at coordinate 8,701 of JAXLWC010000087.1, read as the reverse complement.
GGGCGCGCACCTGCCCGCCGTAGTAGTCGGTGATGGACTGGACGATGGATAAGCCTAAGCCTGTGCCGTGAATGCTGCGGGTGCTGTCGGCGCGGAAGAAACGCTCAAACAGGCGCGCGCCATCTTCCGGCGTGAAGCCCGCGCCCGTGTCGGAAACGGCCAGCGTAAAACCGGTGGGTGACTCGCTGACATTGAAGCTGATGCTGCCCGCAGTGGTGTACTTGAGGGCGTTGCCAAATAAGTTATCCAGCACCATGCGCAGGTCGCCGCCGGATATGGGGATGTCGGAAAGCGTGGCAGGGATGGAATCGTGGAAGGTCAAGCCCGCCTTCTGCGCCTGAATGCGCCAGTTGCGGGCGATGTCGTGCAGCAGCGCACTGGTATCGCCGGAGCCGTTTTCGCCGGGATGCCGCCCCTCGTCCAGCCGCGCCAATGTCAGCAGCGACGTTACCAGATGTGCCATGTGTTCGGTCTGCGTGTTGATTTCACGCAGATAGGTTTCGCGTTCATCAGCAGGGAGGTCGGCGTCCTGCAAGGCTTCAGCGCGCAGCCTGAGACTCATCAGCGGTGTGCGCAGTTCGTGGGCGGCGTTACTGACGAAACTACGCTGCACGCGAATCAGGTCTTCCAGACGCCCCGCCATAAAGTTGAAGGCGTGAGCGAGTTCGCCTACTTCATCCTTGGAGGTGACGGCAATGCGCGTGTCCAGCTTGCCGTTAGCCATCGCCAGCGCCGATTCGTGAAGCTGGTGAATGGGCTGGGCGATGCCGCGTGCCAGCCACAGACTGCCGACCATGCCCAACACCAGCACGGGCAGCGTACTGATGATGAGTTCCATCCAGCGGCGCTGCGCATCGACGTAAGCGGGTGTGAGCGAGTTCGCCAGAATCAGGAAGCCATAATGTTCGCCGTCGGCGCTGAGGGGCACCGCAACGTAAAAGATGTCGCTGCGCGTGGCAGTGCCGATGCTGCTGTGCGTGGCGGCGAGCAGTTCCGGCGTTTCGGGCAGCGTGCCGGAGGTGTCTTGCGGATAGTCATCGGAAGCTAAGAGGATGTCGCGGCGGTTATCAATGATGATGTACTCGGCGGTGGTGCGGCGCTGTAGGTCACTCAGGGCGTTCAGGAAGCCCTGGGTGTCTTCACCTTCGTAAAAGTGCTCAAGCGAACCGGAGAGGGAGGTCGCGGCGGCCAGGGCTTCGGTTTCCAGATCGTGCTGAAAGAACTCGATAGCCGCAGCCTGTAAGCGGCGGCCCGCGATGTACAGTTCGAGGATGCCGCCGACGATAAAGATCAGGGTGAAGGTAAGCAGAATGCGCTGGCGAATGGTGAGGTGCATATTCAAGTTCACAGTTATCAGTGTTCAGTGTTCAGTACGATGCGAGGCTGAAACGCCAGAGACTCCTCTGAAAATACGGCTAACCGCCAAGACGCCAAGTGCGCCAAGATCGTGCAAGAGAACTGGATCACAAAGAAAGTTTGAACCACCGAGACCCCTTGTCGAGTACAACGGAGTTCAGCGACCACTGAAAGGGTTTTCATCTGTTTGTGGTGGAATTTTTTTGCATGGGCAGCTCCCTTGATGGGGCATAGGCTGATGTTACCGTTGTGTCTGTATGCGCATGAATGTACACGATTTTGCCTGCTGACGCATCAGGCCGCTTTGCGCACGCGGTAAGCCAGCAGCGCAATCACCAGCAGCACGCCCAGCGCCAGCAGAATCTGAAAGCCGATGTGGGCGGCGTCGGTGCCTGCCAGCAGCGCGTGGGCGGTGACGAGGCCGAAAGCGACATAGCTGGTGAGATGCAGGGCTTTCCACGCCCGCTGGCCCAGCCGTTTCTTGATGGAGAAGCTGGCGGCCACTATCAGTCCGATCCAGAAGGCCAGCGTGCCCAAGCCTACTGCCAGCGGGCGATAGGGGCCGGTGAACGGGATGAGAATGTCAGCAAGTGTGTAGGGCACGTACTTATCGAGCAGCAGCAGCAGCGCGTGTGTGAGGCTGAAGACCACCGCCAGCCACGAAATCGTGCTGTGCAGCAGCATCGAGAGCACGCCGGGCGACCAGTCCTTGACGACGCGGCTGGTGACGGCGATGCCCCACACCACTGAAATCAGCAGCAGTGAGTAGGCGGTGATGCCTGCCGAACGTTCCAGATACCAGTTGCCGTTGGTCTGCTCCGTGAGGTTGACACGCAGCGCGCCCTGCTGCCAAATCCACAGCCCGGTAGCGATGACGACGATGAGGCTGAAGATAAACGACAGGCGATCCATCCAGGGCGAGTCTTTGACCATGAGCGCAGTTCCTTTAAGCTGAACGGGATGTGAGAAATGTGATACGCGCCCCCACCCTTGATTGGAAAGGATGGGGGCAGGGGGGAGTGTGTTTATCGAATGGTTTGTTAGCTAACCATATCGCTAATCACCGTCTTCGTGTTCGCCGCCTTCGTGTTCGTCGTCTTCATGCTCGCTGTCATCGCCGAGTTGAAGTCCGCCGAGGCGTCCGGGCTGAATGGTCAGCGAGGGGCCTGTGCCATCACGATAGGGGGCGCTGTAAACTGTGAGCGTGCTGCAATCGCCGCTGAATGTGCCCAGCGTGCCATCGACCCACGCCGCGCTGTGCTGCCACGCTACCAGCACCCAGTCGGAGCTGCTGCTGCTGCCGCCGACGACCAGCGCATCGCCGCGATTGGCTGTGCCTAGCTGGCTGTAGCCCATGCCCGGCCCACTGTGCAGCGAGACACTGCCTTCGTCCACCTGGAACGTGCAGGTGCTGGCGACGGTTGTGTCGGCGGGCGGGTTGGCCGTGTCGTTCACCACGACGGCGGCAGGCAAACCTGAGGGCGATGCCGTGTACAGGCGTGTAGTGACGATGCTGTCTACGGTGTAATCGCGGTTGAGCAGCGTCAGGTTGTAACTGCCGCTTTCCAGCAGGACGCTGAAGCCGTCAATCTCGCCGCCTGCCAGCGACAGCACGGTCTGATTGCTGCTGTCTACCAGTTCCAGACTCACAGGGGCGGCGGGAAAGCCGACATTCACCATGCCCAGCGTGTCGGCGGGAATGCTCAGCGGGAGTGTCGTGCCGTAGGTCTGTCCGGTGAGCGAGGTATCGACTTCCTGACCGGGGCTTACGGGCACGGCGTTTACCAGCGTGGTGTCGGGTGCGGGCGTCAGATCAGCCTGCGAGACGACAGTCACGTAGCCTTCGGCGATGCCTTCCAGCCGCGTGACGCTGACCGTATGCGAAGTTGCATTCGGCGCGAAGTGCAGTTCCAGCCCGTGCGCGCGGGCATCCGACATGAGGAACACCGTGTTTCCGGCGCTGTCTACGGCGCTCACGGCCACGCCGCTAAGCTGCAAGGCGATGGCTCCTGATGCATCCGGCACCGGATTGACCACCACGTCGATGCTTGGCGTTGCGTCGTTCAGCGTGATGGTCTGCGCGCTGTCCTGCGCAAAGACGTGGCTGTTGAGAGAGAAGGCGGCAGTCAAGAGGCTGACGCCAGCGAGAAAACGAGCGAATTTCATACGGGTACTTCCTGCTTCTGATAGGCTTCAAAACGACGATTGGCGAGGGCCGCGCCATCACTGCGCACCACCAGCGCCGCGCCTGCCCATTGACGCTCCACCCATTCCAGCCCCGCCTGGCTGCCCATCATGACGATGGCTTTGGCGTAGGCTTCGGCAACCACCGCTTCACGATGAATTACCGTTACGGTGACGACATCGGTTTCGGCAGGCTGTCCGGTGTGCGGGTCAATCAGGTGGTGGCGTGCTTTGCCCTCCTGCTGCCAGCGGCGGTAATCGGTGCCGCTGGTGACGACATTGGTATCACAGAGAATCAGCGTGGTCACGCTGCCGTTTTCGCTCATGGGGTCGGCGATGGCGATGTCCCAGCCCGCTTCGCCCTGTGGGCAGCCGCGCGCGGCCATGTCTCCGCCCATATCTACGACGCACGGGCCGTAATGGGCTAAACGATCTGCGATGGCTGACGCTGCCCAGCCTTTCGCCACGCCGCCGAGGTCAATCCGCGCGGGCAGGCATACCGAACGGCGCGCCACATCAACCTCAATGTCGCGCCAGTCGGCCAAACGCTGCGCTTTGGTCGTGGCGTTCGCGGCCTTCGGGTTGGTGATTTGCTCGAAGCTGCGGTCATAACCAGCGGCGGTGAGCGCATCCAGCACCAGCGGGTTATACAGACCGTTGGTCAGGCGGGCGGCGTGCTTGGCGGCGATGATGTTTTCCAACAGCGTTTCGCTGACAGTTGTCCACTGGTTGATGCGGGCGTTAAGCTGCGACAGTTCACTTTCGGGACGGAAGCGTGACAGGCACGCCTCGTAATTTTCGACCCACGCGGGGACTTCGCTCAAGATGGCGTCGCCGTCAACGTCCGTTTCCAGCCACACGTTCATCTCGCACCCCATCGCACGGAATGAGGTCACATACTGCTTCATGGTTGTCTCCCTCTCGACAGACATAATCTACTGCACTCGTATCAATTTGCGGGAAACTTTTTAACGTGGCTTAGCGGCTTGACCGTGTGCGACGGCTGATGCGCGGCTGCACAATCACCGGATCGGGCGGGCGCACAACTACCGGATTGGGGGCCGTCACGACGGTATTCGACAGATTGCTGGCGGATTTTACGGTGTCATCAGCGGAATGACGGATGATAATCAGGCCCGGTGCCGCGCTGCTGACGGTGGTGGTGTCGGCGGGCTGCACTTCGACGGTGTCGGCCTGCATCGTGTTCAGGTCTAAAACGGCGAGGCTTTGCGCGCCGAGAATGGTGGCCATCGTGCTGCCCGTGATGAGCGAGGTGCGAACCAGAAAACGTTTTGCGGGTGTCATTCCTGATGCCATGTCTTCATACTCACTGCTTGATTGCGTTCATGATTTAAGAATAGGCCTGTTCGCCCCGCGCTGTTTTAACGAGCACTCAAATCAACCTTAAATCTGCCTTAAATCGGGGAATTCGATGTACAAATAAGAGGGAAGCGATTAGCGGTTAGCGGTTAGCGCGTGGTTAATCAGCCCCTAACCCCTAACCCCTTTCCCCATTAGCATGGAGAAAGGGGAAACTTGCTGTATTCTAGTCTCTCTCAATGCAGTGAGGAGAGATTTAGAGAAGGGCTGACACGCGCTAACGGAAAATCTGGAGGGAGTATTTTTGACTCAAATTCTGCTGATTGATGACGATGTGCGGCTGACGACGCCGCTGCGGGCCTCGTTTGAACGTTCGGGTTACACAGTGTCTGTCGCCAATGACGGGCACACCGGGCTGAGCATGGCGCTGGTGGAGAAACCCGATGTTATTATTCTGGATGTCAACATGCCGGGCTTGAACGGCTGGCAGGTGTGCGAACAAATCCGCCAGCGCAGCGCCGTTCCCATTATTATGCTGACGGCGATGGACGACACGATGGATCGCATTCACGGGCTGGAACTGGGTGCGGATGATTATCTGGTGAAGCCCTTCGGCTTTCAGGAGTTGGAGGCCCATGTGCGGGCCATGCTGCGGCGCGTGCGGCTGGACACCAACCCGGAACGCCCGCCGCGTCTGGAAGCGGGCGATATCGTGGTGGACTTGCAGGCGCACACCGTCACCCTGCGCGGGCAGGTGGTGGAACTGCGCCAGAAGGAATACGACCTGCTGGTGCTGCTGATGTCGCGCATGGGGCATGTGGTGACGCGAAACGAGTTGTTTGATCTGGTGTGGGGCACGGACTGGCTGGGCGACACGCGCACGCTTGACGTTCACATGAGCTGGCTGCGTTCCAAGCTGGAAGATGACCCCGGCGCGCCGCGTTATGTGCAGACAGTGCGCGGCGTGGGCTATCGCTTTTCCAGCGAACCCAGGCCATGAACCGCGTTTATAGGTACTGTGACGCATGGGTAAAACTGGTGCGAACAAGGGGATTAATCCCCTTGTTCAACAACCCAATGCGCCATCCTCTACTATAGATGGTCGTGAGCCTCTTCCGCAGGCGTTTAGTGTTCGCGAATCCACACGCGCATTTCGCCCGGTTCACGGTTCGCCCAGAAGGCGTAGGGGATGGCTTTAAACGTCATGGGAGCCGCCACAGGAGGAGTTACGGCCTGCGGCTGATACAGGCCGTGCGACCACTGTGCAGGCTCGACGCGTAGTGCATCGCCCGTAATCACGCCCACGCCGCCGAACAACTGCGCATCGACGGAGGCGTTGAGGCGGCTGCCGGATGGCAGTGCGATGTTAGCGAGGCGCGGCCCGTTGTCCACTTCTTCGAGGCAGTAAACGACTGGCCCGCGCTGAAGGGCGACATGCCCGGCATCCTGGCGCACGTCGGGGTGTGACATCATGCGCTCGACGGGCATCGCCAGCGACAGCGTGATTTCGTCGCCGCTGTTCCATGTGCGCTTGAGGTGGACGTAGCCGTTGAACGGATTAGCGTCCGCCGCCGCGCCGTTGATGCTGACACGGAAATCACGGCACCAGTCGGGGATGCGCAGCGCGAGATCAAAGTGCGCGCTCTGGTCGGCTTGCAGCGCGAAGTGAATATCACCGTTCCAGGGATAATCGGTGTGCTGTTCGAGATGCACGCTGCTGCCGCCGAGGTTGAAGTGCGCGCGATTCTGATTGTACAGGTGAACGTACACGCTGTCCGGCGTGGTCGAGTAGAAGTACGAGCCGACGCTGGCGACCATGCGCGCCAGATTGGGCGGGCAGCAGGCACAGTCAAACCATTCGGAACGGCGGTAGTGCTCGGCGGTGTTGATGCCGCTCCAGTGTTCGTAAGGGTTGACATGCGGATATGAGGACAGCGGGTTAGCGTAGAAGAAGGTATCACCCGCAAAGGACACGCCCGCCAGCACATTGTTGTACAGCGCGCGTTCCATCACATCGATGTAGCGGCTGTGCGGGTCGATGTGGAACATACGCTGTGCCCAGAATACCAGCGCAATCGAGGCACAGGTTTCAGCATAGGCGCTTTCGTTGGGCAGGTCATAGGCGAAGGTGAAGCCCTCGTTGGCGTGCGCTGGCCCCAGCCCACCCGTGATGTACATCTGATGCTGCGTCAGGTCATTCCAGATGGAGCGCGAGACTTCCAGCAGCGAGTCGTCGCTGGTTTCCGCCGCGATGTCCGCCATGCCGGAATACAGGTAGCAGGCGCGCACCGAGTGTCCTGTCGCCGTGTGCTGCTCACGGACAGGGATGTGTGCCTGACAGTAGCGATAGCTTTTCGCCCAGTACTTCGCCGGGTCGTCGCCGCGTTCCTGGGCTTCCATGTCAGTAGTGCGGCTGCTGCCCACGCTCATCGATGAAGTATTTGGACAGGTCGAGGTAGCGTTTTTCGCCCGTCGCCTGATACAGCTTGACCAGCGCCAGTTCGACTTCGGGATGGCCACAGTAACCGCGCCGCTGTCCTTCACGCGGGCCAAAGCGGCTGTCGATGTGGTCCGCATAGCGCCGCATCACGTTCAGCAGCTTAGGTTTACCCGTCGCTTGCGCGTAGGCTACCGCGCCTTCGATCAGGTGTCCGGCGTCGTACAGTTCGTGCAAGTCACGCATATTCTTCCAGCGGTTTTGCGGCTCGACGGCGCTAAAGAAGATGTTGACGTAGCCGTCGGCCTGCTGCGCTTTTTCAATCAGGTCAACGACTTCGTCAACCTGCTTTTCAAATTCGGGATTAGGATAACTGGCGAGGCTGAAACCTACCGCTTCAATCCATTTGCCTGTGTCTGAATCCCAGAAAATGTGCGGTGGTTTCTGCCCCGGTTTCCAATCCAGCTTCCAGGCATCGAGTCGTCCGGTGAGCTTCATCTGATGGTAAACCGCCGGAAGGGTGGCGTTCCGATTCGTCGCCTGACGTTCGCCCCAAAAACCGGATTTAATTGCAACGTGGTGCGAAGGAAGCGCTCGTGCGCGTGTGACGTGGCTGCTCAAACTAAAACCCCCCAATCATCTCTTTAGGTATTTAACATTTCTAGCATAAATGTACCTGAATTGCCTGATCGTGAACAGCTATTGCCTGCGTACAGCAGCGGAACAAAGGCGACTTTTCGAGGGCCGTACAGGAGTGACATGCGGCAGCGTGCAGGGTATGATCAGGGGTAAATAGCTAATGGTTATCGCTTATGAACATCGTCAACGTCGGCTACGACTCGACCAATTACTACGTGCTTGCGGACAAGACGCCGCGCCTGCTGATTGACGTGGGCTTTCCCAACACGCTCTCCAAGCTGGAGCACCAGTGCAAGCGCATGAACATCAGGCTGACGGACATCAAACATTTGCTGGCGACGCATTACCACCCCGACCACGCCGGACTGGTGCCGGAGCTTCAGCGCCTCGGCTGTAAACTGATCGTGATGGAAAACCAGCTAAGCGCCGTGCCTGAACTCGCCAAACACCTTAAGCCGCATGAACAGTTTACGGGGATTGACCTGAAGAACGCGCTCACGCTTACCCTGGCCGACAGCCGCGCGTTTCTGGCACGGCTGGGCATCACGGGCGAAATCATCGCGACGCCGGGACATTCCGACGACAGCGTGACGCTGGTGCTGGACGAAGGCGCGGCGTTTACGGGCGACCTGACGCACCCGCTGGTGATGGGGGAAGATGCGCCGCAAGCCTTACACGACAGTTGGGCGCGCCTGCGAGCGCTGGGCGTGACCACCATCTACGGCGGGCACGGCCCCACATGGCGGCTGGCGTGATGCTGGTCGC
>JAXLWC010000086.1:0-20819 GCA_046328675.1 Anaerolineae bacterium | reverse complement strand
ATCCGTGACGAGCATGTGATTTTCCTGCCAGCGGATATGCCAGCGGGCGAGTACCAGATCATCGTGGGGCTGTACACCTGCGAGACGCGCCCGGCGGGGGAATGCGGCAACGGCGAACGTCCGGCGGTGTACGACGCGGCAGGCGAGGCGCTGGGCGATGTGGCGGTGGTGGCGACGATTACAGTGGAAAATTGACGGCAGTGATGATTTAGATCACTCTACAATTGGACTATTTGAGTGCCTCTTTTGTGACATTTAAACTGAGGAAAGCTAATATGAGTGATGACCCAATGTTCAGCCTAATCGACAGTAGTGTTGTTCGCAGCGAATGGTATGGCAATGAACGTTACTATAGTGTGCTGGATGTAGTTGCCAATTTCCTCAATACAGATCGAAAAACTGCAAAAAATTACTATCATGTCATGAAGAAAAGGCTACAGAGAAATGGAGAGACTATACCAAATCTTCGGCAAATAAAGGCGGCATCTATTGATGGCAAGTTATATTACACAGAGTTTACGAATATTGATGGTGTCCAGGCACTTCAGAAACTTCTAGAACCCAAAATCAAAAATCGTCACAATAGGGTCAATATCCGAAAAGATGATGAGGTTTCTAACTTTCACCCGAAACTCGTTCAATATTTGAGAAGTATGGGGTGGAAAACGCAGCATCACGTTAGATTGGATTCTGAAAGCGTGATAGATGTTGTAGCGCAGTTCTGCAATCAAACCTATATCATCGAATGCAAGCCGGTTTTGACTAGAACAAAGTTCTATCAATCTGTTGGACAAGTGATGTGTTATCGAATTGAATATGGTCTAAATTCCATCCCTGCAATTGCATCGTACTCATCAAGTATCACAGACAACTTTAGAGAAATGTGTGGCAATTTAGGAATTACCTTGATTAGCCTCCCTAACGAATGATGGTTTAGCTATTTTTAGTTACTGAAAAACCTCTATTACCTAAGCAAACGCCATAGAATAGGGCGTTTGTCAGGCGAAAACGGGCGGCAGGCAATGACTACTTAATGCAATAGACGAAGGGCAATCAAAATGCTCGATGACTTTCTGTTTAGCATCTTCAAACCCGATTATGCCACCAACGAAATTCGTGAAGGGCATGTGTACTACAAAAAACGCGAGTATGAAAGTGCTCTTAAACACTATAACAAGGCCATCTTCTACGACCCTAAAGAAGCCTTTGCCTATTATAGCCGCGCTAATGCCTACTATGCCCTGCATCATTATCAGCAGGCGCTTGCCGATTACAATAGTTACCTGCAACTCAACCCTAAAGGTACAGAGGTCTATTTCTGGCGTGGCTATGCGCGCTTCATGACGGGCGATATCGAAGGCGCGCTAGCGGATTTCCGGCTGGCACAGCAGCACAAACCCGACGACCTGCGAAAACTGCTGGGTATGGCGCAGCACAAACGCCAGCAAAAGGATTACGATGGCGCGCTTGTTGACCTCAATCTCGCGATTCAGCTTGATCCAGCGAACGCAAGCCTCTATTGTGAGCGTGGTTATGTGCTGCTGAGTCAGGAGCAGTTCATAGAGGCGGCTGCCGATTTCACGCGAGCCATTGAACGGGAACGTGATAACGATGAGTTCTACTTCAACCGCGCTTATGCCTATTTCAAAGCTGCTGATTATGAGCGCGCCCTAGCCGACAACTCCGAAGCCATTCGCCTGAATCCTGATTTAATGCCCGCCTACAACAACCGTGCGCTGGCGCGCATCCACAAAGATGACCTCGACGGTGCGATGGCTGACCTCGAAGCAGCGCTGCGCCTCGAAGATCGTGTGTATTACGTCTACAACAACCGCGCCAGCATCCACTTCCTGCGCCATGCCTATACCCTGGCGCTGGTCGATCATGCCAGAGCCGATGCACTCAAGCCCGATTATTATTACACGCAGGCGGGACTGGCCATCACGCATCATGCGCTAGGTGATGTCGATGAGGCGCTGCGTCTATGGCATCTGCTGGTGGAGAAAGATGAACGTTATCTGGATGCGACATGGGTGCAAAAAGAATTACAGTGGGTTGATGGGCTGATGGATGAAGCGCAGAAAATCATCACCCGTTTGCAGCCACCGCAAAAGAAAAGCCGCCGCAAAAAGCCCAAAGCCTGATGGCGTAGCGAGGGTGCAATGTATTGCGCCCCTACGGCGGGTTATTCAGGGAAAGCCAGCGTTTGCGGCAGGGTGTCGAGTGCAGCGCTGTTCATGGGCACGCGGTTGAGGGTCAGTCCATCGAGCAGTGTCGGCAGCATCTCGCGGATGCGCGCCTGTTCGCGATGCGGCGCGCTGACGCTGACCGCCAGCAGACGGCTGCTGCGCGGCACGGTGACCGCCAGCACCAGCGTCGCGTGGCCCTCGTCGGCGCTGTCGTTGAGCAGATAATAGGCGGCGTCCTGATCGCCCCAGGCGAAGCCCTGCGGCACCGTCACGCGGCCACTGCCCACCACGATGGGATTACGAATGGCCTCATCCAGCATCAACTGGGCGCGGTTGTCGCTGCTATCCGCCGGGATGTTGAATTCATCCAGCGGCGGCATCCACAGGTACAGCAGCACCCCTCGCAGTGCGCTACCGTCGGCCACCGAGCCGGGGTTTTCGGCCAGCGCTAACCCTTCGTCATCGGTATACGCCTGCCAGCCGGACGGACAGTTAACCGCGATTTCCACGACCCCCAGCGTCGCGGTGATGCGCTCAGCATTGTGCGGTTGCGGGGTATCGGTGAGCGAGGCGCTGTCTGACGCTGCGGGCACACAGGCGACAAGACATAACAGCATACAGGAGATAAGGGCCTTCATCCACATGGTTTGACGCATGAACTACCAACTTCGCATGATAGTTCAATCGTATCACGGTCAGTCAAACCTGAGTAGAATTGTTTAGCAGTTTCTCATTCAGATAATGCGTTATACTAGGAACATCATGTCCAACTTTCAGCGACAGGGGGAAAGTATGCGCCGTCTATGCATCCTGCTTTTTACATTGTTGGTGGTTTTAACAGCTTGTAATGGTGGGCCTGCGGGCGGCGGTGCTGAGCAAAGCAACAGCCCGATTGAGTGGGATCGCAGCGCGGCAACGGTGGTCTTCCGGGCGGAAGTGCGCGGCGGACAGTACGAAGGCACATTCCTGGCGCGCAACGAAATCCCGCCCTGCACGGTCTATGGCGACAACCGCGTCGTGTGGACGACGGAGGTGGGCGGCGGCATCACGCAGGTGCTGTACGATCAGGTGACCGACGAGCGTCTGCGCGATTTCGTGACGTATCTGGCGGTCAACGAGCAGTTCTACACCTACACCGCCGGGATGGACACGCTGCCGCCAAGCTCGGTTTCACCCGTCGTTGAAACGCTGACGCTGTTCGTCAACGGCGATAACCGCCACACAGACGCACTCGGCGGCTGGAACATCGACTACTACGAACGCCTGCTGACCTCCTGCCGCAGCGTGGGCCTTGAACCCACAGTATTTGAGCCGGATGCGGGCTGGCTGTCAGCGCAGCTCGTGGCTTACGACTCCAGTGCGCCGTTGATCGTGTGGGATGCCAACGCTGCGGGGCTGAGCTTCGGCGAACTGGCGACTTCCGGCGAACGGCGCTGGATTACGGGCAATCTGGTGCGCGTCATCTGGAACACGCTGCGGCAGTCGCCGTATACCGTGCGCTTTGATGAAGGCGACAGCCAGTATCAGGTGGCGCTGGAAATCCCCGGCATCACGCGCGATGCGCAGCCCGCGCCGTAGCTGCAAAGTAATCTGCGCCCATGTGCTGTATAGGGTTTGAGCAGCAGGGGAAAGTATCCTGATGATCAAATCAAATGAATGGTTTTAAGCGAACACCCAAAAGGGAATCGCTGCTTTTAAGGAGTCCTTTGTCTTATGAAAGTTCTGGTTACCGGCGGCGCGGGTTACATTGGCAGTCATGTGACCGAGATGCTGATTGATCGCGGTTACGAAGTCGTTGTGTTCGACAACCTGGTCGCTGGACATCGCGCGGCAGTTCACCCGAAGGCAGCGTTTGTGCATGGTGATCTGCTGGATATGGAACAGCTTGCCAACGTGTTCGGGCTGTACAAGTTTGACGGCGTGATGCACTTCGCCTCGCACATTATGGTGGGCGAAAGTATGCAGAATCCCTGGAAATACCTGCGCGACAACGTCATGGGCGTGACGAACCTGCTGGAAGCCGTGACGATTGCGGGTGTCAAACGCTTCATCCTGTCCTCCACGGCGAACCTGTTTGACAAGCCGCAGCACATTCCCATCAGCGAGGACGAGCCGCTGGTTCCCGGCAGCGTCTACGGCGAAACCAAGTTTATCGCCGAGCGTGAACTGAAGTGGATTGACCAGTTGTACGGGCTGCGCTACTGTGCGCTGCGCTACTTCAACGCCAGCGGCGCACACCCCAACGGCCACATCGGCGAAGACCACCACCCGGAAACGCATCTGATCCCGATTATCCTGCAAGTGGCGCTCGGCCAGCGCGAGTTTTTGCAGGTCTTTGGCACGGATTACAAGACGCCCGACGGCACCTGCATCCGTGACTACATCCATGTGCTGGATTTAGGCGATGCCCACATCCGCGCGCTGGAAGCGCTGGAAAATGGCGCGAGCCGCGTCTATAACCTCGGCAGCGGCACGGGTTATTCAGTGCTGGAGGTCATCGAAACGGCGCGCGAAGTAACCGGACACCCGATTCCGGTGAAGTTCGGCGAACGGCGCGCGGGCGATGTCGATGTGCTGGTGGCCGACAGCACGCGCATTAAGCAGGAACTGGGCTGGACGCCGAAGTACGATAACCTGAAAGCGATTATCGAAACGGCGTGGAAGTGGCATAAGAGTCATCCCAACGGCTACGGAGATCGAAGGTAGGAGTCAACAGTTTTCAGTCAACCGTGTTCAGTTGAGGAGAGGGGAAACCGCCTGAACTGAACACTGACTGCTGATGGCTTGAAAAGAGGTCAACGATGCGATTGTATTTCTTTCGGCATGGCGAGGCTGAAGACACTGCCTCCGATGATTATGCACGCAAGCTGACGGAACGCGGCGCGGCGCGGGTGGCGACGGCGGCGAAGGTGCTGGCAAAACTGGGCGTGAAGCCTAAACACATCTACAGCAGCCCACGCACCCGCGCGAAACAGACGGCGGAACTGCTGGCGAAGGCGCTGGGGGTAGCCGTTGAGGAACGCGAGGAAGTCAATTACGACTTCGACCTGAAGCTGCTGGAAAAGCTGCTGGCGGACGCTGACGCGGAAGACGAAATTATCCTTGTGGGCCATGAGCCGACGTTCAGCAACACGCTGCGCGACCTGACAGGCGGCGAGGTGGAGATGAAAAAAGGCGGCTGTGCGCGCGTCGATGCCGGGATGCAGCCGATGTTACACGGGACGCTGGTGTGGCTGATCGCGCCAAAGGTGTTTGATGTGCTGGGAAGTTAGAACAGACGATGGCTGAACAAAAGTAATTTAGTTGTGTAACCCCGCAAGAAATAAAAGTTGTGTAAATCTTTGACGCGCGGGCGTGCCTGACCCCAAAAAGCGGCGGAACCATCCCAACCTCGCCATCGTCCCACACTCATCAAGAAGATGAGTAACAGGTGATGTTTATGCTCCGCGCTCTACTATTTCTGATGTTCATCGCCGCTATCATGGTGCTTCCTGCTCATGCTCAGGATACTTTTCCGCAACCACCCACCCCGCTGCGCGCCGAAGATGTGTTCAGCGAAGCCGCAGACGTGATCGATACGCTGCCGCTGTGGTGGATGGATGATGCCGCGCTGCATCTCTACGACGACAGCAGCGGCGTTTGGAATCACTATGCGCTGCCCGCCGTCCCCGACGACTACGCCAGCGTGTCCCCTAACGGCGATGGTACCTACCGTGTGAGCCTGTGTTATCCTTACTCCCCTTTCATGCAGTACTATGGCGCAAATCCCGACTGTCTGTGGCAGTTTGACCCGGCAGCAGGCGAATTTACACAGGCAGCATTAGGCTTCTGCGGCAGCGTTGAAGCGGGGGAAGGCTGGACGCTCTACGTCAATCCTGCCGATAACGAGAGCTACTTCTGCAACCTAGCCACCGGAGAACTCAGCGCACCGCTGCCTGTTGACCTCGGCGTGCTGTCCACGACAGGCACATCGCTGGGCACCTTTTCCGTGCCCGTCAGCGAAGGCGGCGTCAACACGGCGGGCAACCTGATCATCATCGAGCTGTACGGCAGCTTGCAGGTGTTCAACATGGAAACCGGCGTCTCAACGCCTATCGGGCCAATGGACGGCACGATCAGCTACTTCGGCGGCGTGCAGTGGGTGGACGACACGCGCGCGCTGATGGTCACAGTCCTCGAAGCGACAGCGCCGCGCCAGTACAACATCTATCTGTTCGACATCAACCAACCGGACAGCACCGTCCTGCTGTTCAGCGGTGAAGCCCTGAGCCAGCCTAACAACCACGATAATCCGGCGGCCTATGAATGGCTGGGCAGTAACTGTAACTTCTATGAACTGGCGCTCGACACGCTGGCCATCAGCAGTTACGCGATTCCCGGTGTCTGTGAGCGCGGCGTGCCGCTGAATGATGGCAGCGGCGACTGGATTGTGGTACAGAATCATCGTGTGCTGCGCTACAATCATGAAACGCGCGCTGTACAAATGCTGTTTATGGACGGCATCGGCTGTTACGACGCCCTCCCCGCGCCCGGTGGACTGTATCAGGTGCTGTACTTTGGCGAAGACTGCAATGAACTGGCGCTGATGGATACCCGCAGCGGCGAAATCGACTACGTGACGGACTACGCCTATGGGGATGCCCGTGAGCGCTGGATCGATGCCGACACGCTGCTGATTTACGAGACGCCGGACAACACAGACCGTCTGGTGCATATGGCTACAGGCGAAGAGATTTTCCTGCCGCGCGTGCTGAGCCAGCCCGGCGGGGTAACCTCGCCGTTTTCGGATGACGGACGCTGGCTGCTGGTGGAGCCTGAAGCAGGCAGCATCGCCGTGTACGATGTGCTGCATAACACGACGGTTGAAGTGGCACATAATCTGATGGACTACCACGTGACGGTGACCTGGTACGAGGACAATACGCTGAGGGTCGAAGCCGTCAGCGCAGAACAAATCCCTGTTGGACGCTGGAGAGTGAGTATAAGTGGCGAGTAACCCATTTCCTTCTGATCGCATCGTAACGGGTTCGCTGGTGTATGCCCTGTATGGCATGGATGAGCAGCGGGCGGTGCTGCTGCTCAAACGTAACAAAATGCCGCATCAGGGCTTATGGTCGCCGCCGGGCGGCAAGCTGGACATCGGCGAAAGTCCCGCAGAATGCGCGCACCGTGAGATGTTCGAGGAAACGGGTTTAGGCCTCAGCGACGTGGTACTGCGCGGCGTGCTGACGGTGGTGGACCGTGCCTTTCCCATTCACTGGCTGCTGTTCGTGTATCGGGCGGCTGTGGATGTATCGAATGAGATAGTTGCACCCCTACAGTACCCTGCCCTGCCGGACTGCCCCGAAGGCGAACTGCGCTGGATCAAACTCAACGATCTGGCGCAGTATCCACGCCCCTACGCCGACACGCTGTATTTCCCGCGCGTGCTGGACGACAGCCCTATCTTCCAGAGCAAATTCCTCTACGACACGCCGGAAACCCTCGTCGGCGAATGGCACTACAGTTAGCGATTCGCAATCCGCCAATAAAATAAGGACGCTCGCTTGAACGTCCTTATTTTTATGGTACGTAGGTGATCCGGTTAGCCGCCGGGGTTGATGGTCGCGGTGGGCGTCGGGAACGACTGCGCCGGGATGACCGTATCGAACGGCAGCGGCGTGGTAAACACCGACGGCGGCTGTGTGATGGTCGGGGCAACCGTCGGGATGGCCGTTGGGTCAGGGTTGTCGATGCGCACGCTGGCGTCGATGTCGGCATAACCGTTGGTGGTCGAGCGCACATCCAGCCGCAGCAGGTAATCGCCATCGGGTATCGTGCGCGTGTCCAGCGTGTACAGCACCGAGTTCATGTTCGGAGCCTGCGTGGTGAACGGCCCATAAGCCGCAACCTGTGTGCCATCGGGACGCAGCAGGATAATCTGATAGTTGGAGAAGTTCGGCGCGGAGACCGCCCCGGTAATTTGCAGCGAACCGTTGACCGTCTGGCCGTTGATGGGCTGCGTCATGCGCACCACAGGCAGCGGCGTGTTGAGGTCGCAGCCAGCGGTGGGTGCCTGCTGTAAGGGCAGCGGCAGGCCAAGGCGTGAGGCGAACGAGCGTCCCTGCGCGTTGTTGTTCAGCCAATCGACGGCGGCGGCATCGGTGATACTGGCGAACGTGCCCTGCACCACGTTGTCCTGGCAGAACTGGTTGGCCAGCAGCCCTGTCCATGTATCGACGGCCACCGTGCGGATAAAGCCCTGATCGGGCTGTGGCGGCGGCTGTGACACGATGAAGATTTCATTGCGGCGGTTGGTGCAGCTGTCAGCGGGCAGCGTGCCCGTATCGGCACAGATGACCGCAGCGCCGACGTTAGCAGGCTGGGTAAACGCGGGCGGTGCCTGATTATTGAGCGCGGCAAGCATCACGGCATTCCAGATGGGGGCAGCGCCGCTGAAGCTGGAACCTGTCGTGGGCTGGTTGTCGCCGCGACCAATCCACACGCCGACGACGTAGTTGCGGGTGAAGCCCAGCGTCCACAGGTCGCGGTTTTCGTTGCTGGTGCCTGTCTTGACGGCGACGGTGTTCTGCGTCGGCAGGCCGCGAATGGTGAGCACGCTGTTGGCCGGGAACTGCGGCTGGCGCGCGCTGTCGTCGCTCAGGATGTTCTGCATCAGGTAAGCGGTTTCAGCGCGAATGACCTGCTGTTGGCCGTTGCGTGCCGGAACCGGAACTTCCGCGCCTGTCGAGTCCACGATGCGGGCGATGGCGTAAGGCTGGACGCGGATACCCCCTGTTGCCAGCGTGCCGTAAGCCTGCACCATGTCGTAGAGGCGTACTTCCGTCGCGCCGATGCCTGTGGGCAGGCCGAACTGCGCTTCCGGCAGGAAGGTCAGGCCGAGCAGTTCCGCCATCTGACGGAAAGCGTCGTTGCCCACGAAATCGTAAACCTTCACAGAGGGAACGTTATAGCTGTTGTCCAGCGCGTAACGCAGCGCCGTTGGGCCATGAAACTGTCCATCGAAGTTGACAGGCTGATAGTTACCGGGGAATACCGTCGGCACATCCCACAAAATGCTTGCAGGCGTGAGGTATTCATCAGCGCTGTATTGTCCATCACCGTTGCGGTCAATGCCGTTGATCGCCGCCGTGTAAACAATGGGCTTGATGGACGAACCCGGCTGTTCCCACGTCAGCGTGTAGTTAATCTGTCCGTCGATGTCGGCGTTGTTGAAGTCCGGGCTGCCGACCATCGCCAGAATCGCGCCCGTGTTGGGATCGGTGACGAGTACCGCGCCCGTGTTGACGCCTGTGCCTACCAGCGAACCAATGCCGCTGGACAGGGCATCCTGCGCCGCGTCCTGAATACGCGGGTTGAGCGTGGTGTAGACCGTGAAACCGCGCGAGTAAATTTCGCTGGTGCCGAAGTCGCGTTCCAACTGCGCCTGCACGAACTGGACGAAGTGCGGGTACTGCACGGTGCTGTCACGCGGGATGTAGTTGCGCGCTTCGACCTGTGCGATCAGCGGCAGCGCCGGGCCGCCGACAACCTGCCCGCTGCTGTCGTAGCGCACGGTGTTGTCGGGGATACAGAACGGCTGACCATACTGCGGCTGACCTTCGGCCCACTGCCCATGCTGGAAGGTTTCGCAGCGCACCGTTACCATCTGCCGGATGATGTCACGCATACGGGCAAAGGCGGCATCACGGCTGGTCACCGGGTCATACAGCGCTGGCGATTGAATCAAGCCTGTGAGGAAGGCAGACTCGGCAAAGTCCAGCGTAGCGGCGCTGTGGCCGAAGTAGAACTGTGAGGCTTCTTCCACGCCATACGCCAGATTGCCGAAGTACACTTCGTTGAGGTACAGCAGCAGGATTTCGTTCTTGCTGTATTCATTGGCGATCTGGTTGGCGACGATCAGTTCTTCCAGTTTGCGCGTGGCCGTCGGTGCGGTGTTCTGCAAAATCAGGTTACGCGCAATCTGCTGCGTAATCGTGCTGGCACCGGATTCGATAGTGCCGGAGGTGTAGTTCTGCCAGAAGGCGCGGGCGATGGCGATGGGGTCAAAGCCGGGGTCTTCAAAGAATCGTTCGTTTTCGGAAGCCACCACCGCGAAAATCATGTACGGCGAAATCTGATCGAGTGATTGCAGCGTCGTGCGCGCGCCCGCGTTGGCTTCCTGACTGTTGAGTTCGGCAATCACGTCGCCGTTGATGTCCAGGATGCGCGCCGTCTGGAACTGCGGCACGTAACTTTGCAGATTCTGGACTTCAGCGATGTGCTGGTTGGCAATCTGATTGTAAGGAATGACAATTGCCAGCGTCGCCAGAATGCCCAGAATCAGCATCAGGCCGAGGAAACCCAGCACGCCCAGAATCAGCCAGTTCACCAGCGAACTCCGCTGACGTTCACGCGCTTCCTCGTAGACGCTGCTGCTTTCGGCTGGCGCAGCATCCGGCGTGTAGGGCGCTTCCACCAGACTGCCCAACTGTACGGGCTGGTCGAAGCCGCCTATCGACGGCGTGGGCACAGTTGCCGCGCCGTATGAAGGCGACGGCTGCGTCAGTTCCGCGCTGGAGGCAGGGGCAAGCTGCGTCATGCCGGAATTGGCATCGCGCAGGTACACCCCGACGGCAGAAGGCACGGTGTATTCCGGGTCCTGGCGCGGCACCTGGCGCGGCAGCGGCATGAAATTCTCATCGACGCGCAGTTCGCCGCCTGTGGTCTGCTGCGTTTGCTGCGGCGGCGCTTCGGTGGGCAAATACGCCAGCGAAGCATCAACGGGCTGCAAAACGCCTGTGCCAGCGGCGGGCTGTGGCTGCTGGAGATGCGGCGGCGTGGCGGGCACCCATTCGTTGTTCTCGAAGCGGTACCAGGTATCGGTCTCGACACCCATCATCCACCAGACCTGATTGTCATCAAGCACCATCAACTGCCGCAGTTGGTTTTCCAGATCGGGGCGTGAAAGCTGCCCCGCCTGATACAAACGGCGCAGCGATTGAATCTGTTCCTGCGTTTCCTGGAACTTGCGTATCATCTCGGACTGCGGCGCGGCAAAGCCCTGCGTGGGCGACAGTGCGCCAGTGGTCGCGCCAACCTCGTCAGCGCCTAATGCGGCCAACTGCTGCCGCGCGTATTCTTCCGGCGTCAGTTCGCCAGCGGCGGCAGGTACGCCCCCGGTAAAGGCCAGCCCCCCGCTTGTCGCGGAGTCATCGCCTTCTAAAGCGGCAAGCTGACGGCGCGCGTATTCTTCCGGGCTAAGCCCGCCACCATCAGGGACAGCGACAGGCGTGCTGGCCGACTGCTGCAAGGCGCGCTCGGCGGGCGACATGCTGCTGGTATCGGGAGCAGGTGCCTGTGTGGCAGCCGCATCCGGCGTGGGGGCCAGCGGCGTAATCAGCGGGGCGCTGGCGGCTGGCGTCGCAGACGTGGCCTGACCTGCGCTGAGGCTGGCCAGCGCGACCAGTTCGCTCATGCTGAACGGGTCGTCTTCCTCGTCAGTGGGGGTTAAATCGGCGGAAGCACGCTCGGCAGAGAGGTACAGACTCATATCTTCGGGCGAGGCGAGTTTTTCCGTCGGTTCGTCGGTAATGTTCTGGGTTTCCCCGATTTCCTCGGCAGCAGCAGCGGATTGGGTAGCAGCTTCCGGCGCGGCTTCCTGCTCGTAGATCGTGTCTTCGGGCGCGGGCAAGTGCCAGGTGCCTTCGGTTTGCGGCTCGGTCTCCAGATCAGAGGGCAGCGTAGGCTTGGTCCATCCGGCGGGCGCGCTCTTTTTCTCTGGCGCGCGCCAGGGGCCTGCTGTGCTGCTCGGCTGATGCCAACCGCTACCGGCGGGGGTTTCGGGTTTGTTAGAGGGGCGCTCGGACATGTACGTCCTCTCAGTGTTATAATTCCGTTGGTAATCGAGTCCATTATAACGGTATCGGGGCTTAGGGGGCAAACTTGGGTTGTTAGAATCGGCTGCAAATAACCGTGAGTAAATGGACATGACAGCTCGTTTAACAGTGTGGAGAAGATGCAGCTCGTCCTGATTTGGAACGAAAGGTCAATTATGATGCTCCATTCAAAGGGCGCTTTTACGGCAGTGCTTCTGCTGATGGTCAGCCTGATGCTATCGATCCCTGCTGCGGCCCAGAGTGAAATCGTCCTCACCATTTCGTTTTCTGATTTTATGGCCACCTCGCTCAGTTCCCAGCGTATCGTTGAGGAATTTGAGGCGCAGCACCCGAACACCCGCGTTGAAATCGTCTCCAATGGCAACCTTCTGGTTTTCCCACCCGGCAGCGCAAGTGACCTCCAGCGCTTCTTAAGCGACGCGCACGGGCTGGCGAGTGATGCCGATGTGATTACCGTTGACTCGACATGGCTCCTCGCCGAAGCCACGCAGGCAGGCTATGTGTTAGACCTCGCGCCGCTGGCGAATGGCGATGACTCGCTTGATGAAGCGGACTTCGTAAACGCGGCATGGGAGTCGTTTCAGTGGGATGGTGGGCTGTGGGCGCTGCCCAGCAGCTACCAGGCTGTCACGCTGTCGTTCCAACCCGCTGCTTTTGATGCCGCGCCGTTCCCCTACCCTGATGCCGCGTGGACGCTCAGCAACCTGGCGGATGCCGCCCGCGCCCTCGCAGCCTATGACGCCGATGGTCATGTGATGACGCCGGGATTGATGATTAGCAGTGAGCATACGCTGGCTATGCTGATTCGCAGCCTGTCAGGCAGCGGAGTCTATGATGATACGGTGCTGCCCGCTGTGCCGGACTTCAGCAGTCCGTCGCTGGCAGACATCGTGACGACGCTGCAAACGTTGGAAGCCGAGGGCGTCATTTTCGTGCGCGGCATGATGGATAGTTATCGCGAAACGCCGATGATGATTGGCGAGAGTTTCCTCTCCCTGGGCCTTGAGGGGATGCAAAGCCTGCCGCTGCCCGGCGGTCACAGTGGGATGATCGCCAACGGTTTCGCGGTCAGTCGCGGCACGCCTTATCCCGAAATGGCCTATCAACTGGCGCGCTTTGTGGCGACCTATCCAGAAATCTCAAATTCCGGCGGGTACCCCGCGCTTAACACGCTGCCGTCTCCCGAATGGCTGCCGCAGGTCGATGTAAGCAGCATTTTGCCCGCTTCTGAACTGCGGTTCATGAGCTATGTGACGCCGCTGATCAAATCGACTGAGACACAGGTTGCCAGCACCTTGCAGGTCACACAGGCGGAAGTAACCGGGGCGTTGGCGGCTTCCTACGCGGCGCGCGATACGGTTCAAATCAACATCCCGCTGCCACCGCCGGAGCCTGTTCTGGCTGAGGGCGAGATTGCGCTGTCCTTCGCCGTTTTATCCTCGCTGTCGCCGCTGCCCAATCAGGGACAGTGGACGAACTACGCCCGTGAGTTTGTCGAAGCGGATGCGCAGGTCGGTGCCCTCAACCTGGAGGTGCTGCAATCCAGCAGCATGGCTGAGGTTGCCGCTGTATTTGACTGTTTCTACGTGGCAGACGGCGATGTCACAGATTTCGACGACACGCTGCTCACGAACATTGACCCGCTTTTAGCCAGCGACCCGGAGTTTGACGCTGAGGATTATGTCGGCAGTGTGCTGCAACAGGTGACGCGCAGCAATCAAATCTGGGCGCTCCCCCTGACGCTGGAGCCGGAGGTGATGTGGTACGACAGGGAGGCGTTCGCAGCGGCGAATCTTCCAGTCCCGCAGGGAACCTGGACGCTCAACGATTTCACAACCGCCTATGCCGCGCTCACCGCATCGAATGAAGGCGTTTTGTTAACCTCGTATCACTTCCCGGCGAATGACATCTATGTGCTGATGCTGATCGCCGCCTATGGGGGACTGCCGATTGACTTCCGCACGAACCCGCCGACGGTGGATTTTACCGACCCGGCCCATGTAGACGCCATCCGCCAGGTGCTCGATATGGCCAAAGCGGGCAGGATGACCTATCTGGGCTTTAGTGAATTTCCTACAAGCTCTGCCAGCGGCACCACACCGTTGATTCTGTCGCCGCTGGATGACAGTAACAGCCGAGGCGGACAGTTAGTGCGGATGGGCGGCGGTGGTGGCGATTATCGTTATGTCTCCTACCCGACAGGAACCCAATATACGCCGATTGCCTATCACGTTGGCGCGGCCTATATCAGCGCTAATGCAGCGAACCCCGAAGCCTGCTACCGTTTTATGCGCTACGTGGCAGAGTACCCACAGTTGTTCACCGGGATGCCTGTACGTCGTTCGCAAATCAACAGCCCGGAAGTGCTGGCCTCACGCGGGGAAGAAGCCGTGTCCTTCTACAACGTGATGGACGCCGCGATGGCCTCGCCCAATGTGGTTGAGTTCCCCACCACGATCTACAGTGGCAGCAGCAGTTATGTGCGCACCTGGCTTGACCGTGCCTTTGACCGCTACGTGTTGGAGGACGCGGATTTGGAAACTGTGCTGGCGGACGCGCAGGTTCAAACAGAGGCTTATCTGGCCTGTGTGGATGCAATTACGGACAATCAGGATTATGATCGTGCAGTTTATGACTGCCAGACGAGTGTCGATATACCCTGAAATCGTTGTGATAAAGTGAGATCATCGATGGGCTACGTCTTCATCAGCTACCTGTATCGCGATTTTAAGTTTGCCAGCCTGCTGACCGATGAATTGCAGAAGGAAGGCGTGCGCGTCTGGTTGGATGCGCGCGAAATCAAACCGGGGGCGGATTGGGGCAGCGTGATTACCGAAGCCCTGGAAGCCTCCGACGCGGTGATTTTCATCGCCAGCGCCGATTCGACGATTGAACGGCTGGAATATCTGCGCGCCGATTTACGCCGTGCCATTTCGCTGGGGAAATTGATCATTCCGGTGGCCGTTGACGAAGTGGGATTCCGCAGCCTGCCGGACGAGTTGAAGGAATTTCAGCTTGTCGATGCGCGCGATCCCAACAATGCTATCGGCACCAAAGACCGCAAGCCTGCGCAGCTGCACGCCGCCGCCTTTAAGGAAATTCTGGAACGCCTACCTGACAGCGTGCAGAGCAGCAAACCCGTCAAACCGCAGGCACCGAAGTCCAAAGGCTACGTGTTCATCAGCTACGCGCAGGAGGATACGGAGTTTGTCGAGCGCATCCGTCAATTCCTGAAGGAGCGCGGCTACGGCTACTGGGATTATCAGGACAGTGACCGCAACTATCAGACGCAGCTTTTCCTTGAACTGGAAGATGTCATCAAAGGCGCGGCGGCCACCCTGAGCGTGCTGTCGCCCGACTGGAAGAAGTCCCAATGGGCGGCCAAGGAGTATCTGTTCTCGCAGGAAGTGGGCGTGCCCGTATTCCTGCTGATGGCGCGCGAGATGGGGCCAACGCTGGTGACGGCGGGTTACACCTACATCGACTTTTCGCGGGATACGGACGCGGGCTTCGCCAAGCTCGACAAGGAACTGCGGCGCAAGGGCTTGATTGAGTGAATTAACCACAGGAATTGTTCAGATGGTCTCACGGCCTTCTGACCTAAATCGGATCGCCAGAATAACCAAAGGCATCATCGGTAAGATGTGCTGGAGGGTGCGACTGGGTTATGGCGATGAGCTAAAGCTGGATATTGGAAAAAGAGTCCCTGCCAAGGTTGTGCGGGATCGAGGGGAATGGTATCTTGGCTCTCGTGGAACAGATTGGACGCTTCAGCAGGACGGCAAAGTTGTACTTACATCCGATGAAGAGCCTGAAAAGATTAACCGTGAAATCCAAGTCATTCTTCACAATCCTATTGTGTCCTTGGAGGCTGTTTACCCTAGCCTGGGCTTGGCCATAAAATTTGCAAATGGGTATATGCTGTCCATTAATCCGAAGAAGGAAGATGACGATTTTGAGGTTGCCTATTGGGAACTCTTTACCCCTTACGGAATGGTCTTGAAAGTAGGCTGGGGCACGCAGTGGTCATATACCAGTGTGCATGATCCTGCGTGAAGTGTTTTGACTTTTCGCGGGATACGGACGCGGGCTTTGCCAAGCTCGACAAGGAACTGCGGCGCAAGGGCTTGATCGAATAGTCTTCAGGCTGCTGCATAGGGCGCGGCACCCGGCAGGCTGAAGCTGAAGGTGCTGCCCGCCGCAGGCTGACTTTCAACCCAGACACGTCCACCATGCTGCTCGACAATCGACTTCACAATCGCCAGCCCCAGCCCCGTGCCTTCGACGGCGGCATGGGCCTGATCGTTCACGCGGTAGAAACGCTCAAACAGGTGTGGCAGCGCCTGCGAGGGAATGCCAATGCCTGTGTCGCGCACCCTGACCACTACTTCTTCGCTGTGCGCCTCGGCCAGGACGACGACCCGCCCACCATCAGGCGTATATTTGATGGCGTTGGAAAGCAGGTTATCCACGACCTGCCTTAACCGCAGACCATCGCCGGAAATCAGGATGTCCCCCTCAGGCAGTTCCAGGGTCAGCATAATCTGGCGCTGCTGGGCCAGTGCCTGAAAAGTCTCCACCGCATCAGCCAGGAAAGGACGAAGCGCCACTTCGCTCATCCGCAGCTCCTGTCCGGTTTCCAGCTTTGCCAGATCGAGTAAATTGCTGATGAGTTCGCGCATCCGTTCCGCGCTGGTGTCCAGCCGATCCAACAGGGTTTGCCCGATCCTATCATCCAGCCGGCCATGTTCGCGCAGCATATCAATACCCAGCATCATGCTGCTTAAGGGGCTTTTCAGGTCATGTGACGCCGTGCCGATCAGCTCATCCTTCATGCGTGAAAGCTGTTCAAAGTGGCGATGTTCTTCCTCGTGGATGCGCTGCTGATTCTCGGCTTCGCGCTGGGCCTGTTCCATCGCATAGTTGACACGAATATGCTGCATTCGGATGGCCTGTTCCTGATTCAGCACCATATTGCGAATCTGATGGAACTGCTGGTAATGATGCAGCGCCTGCCGGAAGTCGCCCTGCTGCTCATAGATGCGCGACAGTTCTTCATGGGCCTGATAGATCAGGATTTTGAAGCTGCCCTGCTCGGCCATCGCCAGCGCCCGCTGCAATTGCGCCAGCGCCTCGACGAATTTTCGCTGCTGGAAATAGACACGCCCAAGCCCAAAGCAGACGCGGTTGATATTGCGAACATAATGGCGCTGCTCCGAAAGGGCCAGCGCTTGGAGATAATAATCCAGCGCCGCGTCATTTTGCTGCTGGTCGCAGTACACCTCCGCCACCAGCGTCAGGAAAATCGCCTGATGCTGCGGGTCTGCTGCTGCCACGCTCATGTGCAGCGCGCGCAGACCAAATTCCAGCGCAGGCGCATAGTGCCTGGAGAGCCGGTAAGCGATGCTGAAATTGCCCAGCACCGCGCGTTCACGTTCGTGGTTGCCTACTTGCTGGAACAAAGGCAGGCACTTTTCCAGATTGGCGATGGATTGATCATGATCGCCAAAGTCGCCGTAAATCGCGCCAATCAGGTTATACGTGTGCGCCTGATGTTCGACATCCTCGACCTTTTCGGCAAGCGAGAGCAGTTGCAGCGCATACTCCAGGGCTTTCGAGTAATCGCCCAGGCGAAAACAGGACCACGCCAGGCGGTTGAAGACCGCCAGACACAGGCGAGCATCGTCTGAGGACTTGCACAAGGTATACGCTTCGTAAGCCTGTGCCGAGGCCTCCAGCAGTTGATTCTGGGTATCGTTGATGTTCGATAAAATCAACAGCGCGTCAATCATCCCTCGGAGATAAGGCGCGCCCTGAAATACGCCCTGCTTCGACAGCTTATAAGCCTGGAGAGCGAGAGCAAGAGCCTGGGAGGAGTCGGTGCGCTGAAGTTCGTTGGCGTGGGCGTTTAGCGCGTCAATGTAATCCCGCTGGTGACTGGTAGAGGTAAACTGAAGTTCCAAAGCTTGAGACTCTATTGACAAAGCAGATTATGCTTGCTGCTATTTCTAGCATAGCATGACAATAAGCCTCACTTCAATATTGATGTATCCTAAACTCAGGATCGAAACAATAACGGCGTTTTGACAAACGCTTGTCAATCTGCACGCTGGTAGCGCAGTAGGACGACCCCACTCCCGAAGCGTCGGGTTTCAATCAGCCGCAAGCCGATTAGCTTGTCCAGCGCCGGGAACATGGGTTTGCCGCCTCCCAGAATGACAGGATGGACAACGGTACGATATTCATCAATCAAGTCGAGCCGCATAAAACTCGCCGCAAGGCCCGCGCAGCAAACCAGCATATCCTTACCGGGCTGCGCTTTCAACGCGTTGACCTCTTCGGCAAAGTTGTCGCGCACCAGCCTTGCGTTCTCGCCAACTTGCTCAAGGGTTGTTGAGAACACAACCTTGGGGATGCTCTGCCAGATACGGGCATACTCGATCTCATAGGCTGGCGCTGACGGGTTGGTATGCGCTGTTGTCCAGTGAGCGGCCATGTTCTCGTAGATGCGTCGCCCGTATAACTGGACACCGAACTCCTGTTCCTGCTCGTTGAAGAACTGGTGAAGTTCCTCATCGGGATTACTCCAGTCGAGTGAACCGTTTGAATCCTCAATGAAACCGTCAAGCGACACGTTCAGACAGTAGATTACTTTTCTCATGGCAGCACTCTCCCGACTATTTTATAGAATACTTCGCTGGAAACGACGCGATTTTGACCGATGTAGAGGAAAATAACCCTCTCGGCTAACACAAATATTCGATACCCCAAATGAAAAGCTGCCATCCGAGGCGCTGACTTGCCAATCCCCAAATTGGTCATAAGCTTTGCAGGTGGGTATCGCTGTCCGTGATCCAAAAAAGGAAAGCACCTGTGGCGCAAGGGCCTGATGGACTGACTTAACCACAGACAGGGTGCAGCCGATCTCACAGCCTTTACCCCACCCAGCGTTTCCACTCATCGGAGTAGGGTTTTTCCAGCGCTTTCAGGTAAATACTGGCTTTGGCGTAGAAGATCAGAACTGCCTCACGATAGATCTGGAACTGTACGTAAGGAGAAGGTGTAAACCCCTGCCCCCGGTCAATCTGCCGGGCGTGAATATCGGCTTCCGTTAATCCGCTCAACGCCTCGACCAGTTGTGTATCCAGCTTTTTGTACCAGACTTTGAGACTCGCCACACTGTTGGGCGTTTCCGGTTTAGAATCGCAGTAGGCCCAATCATGCTTGAAAGTCTTAAACGAATGCGTATACACCTGCTGGATGACACCCATTTCCTCGCACAATTCGCCTAAAGTTGGATTATTCCCCGGCAGTTTGTAGGCTAATTCCTGGTCAGAGAGCATATCCATCAGTTGGTCACGCAGGTCTAGATTTCCCGGAAGTTCGTCCTGGAGAATGCTGTTCATCTTCATGCCCAATAGTATGTCAGATTTGGAAAGTCTAGCACAAATTTTCTATACAGGCAAGCGTATGCTCGCAAGGCAGCGCGGCTAAACGACCACACAGATGATGCGGGGCAGCAGTTCTTAACGTCGCATTCCTCCCTTCTCCTCCGCGAAGCGACAGGGCTGGCGATGAGGGGCTAAACTAGCACCATGAGCCTGAATGTAAAGAGGCGCTCCACAGAACGCCTCTGTTGTAACGGTATGTAGAGTGCCCCACGCAGAGGCACTCGTTTTAAGTTTTGAATGTTACATGGCGAACTGTATCGCCTGTCCAGCCACGATATACCATGTGATGAACAGCGCGCAGATAAACGCCCCGGTGTAAATATTCCCCGTCTTGCGGAAGAAATAGGTCAGGATAAAAGCCACAATCGCCAGCAGCGGCACGAACTGAATCGCCACAATCGTCAGCAGCGATTCACCCAGCGGCAGCGGATTGCCGGACATCAGCCCTGCATACTGGAAAATCAGCATCACCAGAATGCCACCAGCCATCAGCGCCGCATTAATCAGCATGGCGCGCCACAGCGGAACAGCCGTGCCGTCAGCATTCACCTGACGCAGTTGGCTGTTGATGGCGGTGCTGGCGACGAGGAAGAAGAAGGCGAACGGCAGCAGATAGGCCAGCGCGATGTGGAATTGCAGGAAGTTCATCGGCTTGAGCGCGACCACCCACAGGCGGAAGTCAATCTTAAACATCCAGTCGGAGATGGCCAGCAGCATGTAGACGCCGAACACTACGCACAGCGCCAGCAGCAGCGACTTGCCAATCAGCACCAGACTGCGGCTGACGCCGTAGTCTTTGCCTGTCGCGCCCGTTTTATTGTTCATCAGGTAGTGCCACGCGAGGAACAGTACCAGCGTGATGATGCCGTTGCCTACCGCCCAGGTCATGATGCCTGTGGTGATGGTCTGCGGCCAGAACAGGCTGGCGGGGAACATGCTATTGCCCTGATTTTGCAGCCAGAAGAAGGAAATCGCCGGGATGGCAGCGGTCAGCACTGCGGCGACCCACCAGCCAATCCCCACCGCGCCCTTGCTGGTCGGCAGCGGCAGCGACACTTCCTTGAAGAAGTTACTTTGCAGCAGCAGCGCACCCGCCGGGAACATGAACAGCACCGCGCCGACAAAGGCGATGAACGTGCCGATTTCCTTCCAGAACCAGACCTGATCGGACGGCGCGAGTCCGTTGCCGCCTTCCAGCGTCAACTGGAACCATTCAATCGCGTCGCCAATAGCTTCTGTCGAGATGTGGTCGTTGGGATGCGTTCCCGCTGGCATGTACAGTTGGCGTGCCGTGCCGTCGG
>JAXLWC010000085.1:0-22275 GCA_046328675.1 Anaerolineae bacterium | reverse complement strand
AAGTCGATGTCGCCAAAACGGGCGATGAGCGCCGCCAGCACCTGCCCATAGGACTCATGAAATGCCTGCTCGATTGCCTGCTGTGTATCCGACATAAACTATCCCAAATGTGTAGACTGGATACCAGTTTAGCACATTTGGGCTAATTTGCAGTATGGATAGGCGTGCCGCGCCTGCTAGATAACCACATAGATACTGGTGGGTAAGCCCCTCATCCCCAACCCTTCTCCCACTCGCTTCGCGGAGGAGAAGGGAGAAAAGCTACGTTAAGAACTGCTACCCATCATCAACTGTGTGGTCGCCTACTACAGCAGCTTATCCTTTATGCACGCGCTGATAGGCTCGTTCCACGTAACCGACCAGTGTGTCGCTGACATCACCCGGCTGGGCGATTTCCACCATGTGGGTGACGTTGGGCATCGCGCCGAGGCTTTTGGCTTTCTGCACATAAGCGCCAAAGGGTTCGTCGCCCAGGTCTAACCCCACGCGAATCAGCGACTTGGTGAGCGTGGCGCAGCCAAACACGCGCTTGCCTTCCAGCGAAAGATAGGACTTGGTCGGCACGAAGTCGGCGTCCGGCAGGTGGGCTTTGACCTGCTGCTCCAATGCCTGATAGATGGGCAGCAGCGCTTCTTTGCCTTCAAAGAGCCGCGCGAACAACACCTCATAGTCAAACACGGGCTTGCCATCGTTGACGAAGATGCCGGAGAGGAAATTGGCCTGCATGTGGTTCAGCTTATGCTCGTCCTTCAGCCATTTGAGAATGGCATTGGGTTTATCCAGACCCGCCGCCGCAATCACCGTCATCCATTCCCCTAGATCGCGTCCTGTTTTGGCCTGGCAAGTGGCGATAAATTCCTGTTCCAAGCGCTGTGAATCGCGGGCCATGTTCGCCTCCTATTCTCCGGGAACCACGAACACAGGGCGAATTTCCATCGAGCCTGTTTTTGCGCCGGGACATTCGCTGGCAATCTGAATGGCCTCGTCCAAATCCTTGCACTCGATCACGTAGATGCCGCCCAGATGCTCCTTGGTCTCTGCGAACGGCCCATCCGTAGCGTTGACCTTATCCTCGCGCACGCGCACCGTCGTCGCCGTCGTCACATCATACAGACGTTCCCCGATCTTGAAGACCCCGCGGGCACCATACTTATTATGAAACTCTACCCATTCTTCCATCGGGCGATCCTCGATTGTCGGGTCGCCATAAACGATCAACATAAAGCGCATCAGCCATACTCCTGTTTGATAAAAGGTCGTCACTAGAATAACGAATGAGAATCAGGCGAATCGACATTGCGCTTGAAAATAGCAATGAGCAATGAGCAACGAGCAATGAGTGAATGCAAGAAATCGAACCGCCAAGACGCCAAGGTCGCCAAGGGAGGATTTTCAGAGCAGCACGACAAGGCATTGGAACCGCAAAGGCGCAAAGGTCGCCAAGAGAAGGCAAGGGCAAGCAAACAGGGTTTCAGCGCTTGGCTGTGGGGTGCAGGGGAAGCTCCCGTGTTTTTATTTTTTGTTTACAAGTTACCTTACAGCGGAGGGTTTCCGTCAGGTTGGCGGCGTGCAGCAGTACAGATGAAATTATGGCGCACGGCGTAGACTGAGGACATTGATACAGCCTTATGGAGAAATCTCATGCTACGCAAACTCAGTGTCCTTATTTTTGCGATTGCCTCTGTCCTGCTGCTGGCGTGCGGAGATGGCAGCAGCCACTATCCCGAAAACGACGGCATCCCCAACAACTGCGAATATGCTAACGCCGAGTTCTATCGCCCCAACATCTTCGCACGTTTCGACAACAACGCCCGCCGCATTACGCTGGTGGACTGGAACACAGGCGAAACCGTCGATGAGTTAGCCACCGATACCGACGCCGCCAACGTCAGCGTGTTAAGCTGGTCGCCCAACTGCCGTTACCTCGGCGTGCGTCAGGATGGCAGCGGCGTGTTCTACGATGTCGTCACGGGGGCGCAGGTCGCGGCCTTCCCCAGCGTGCGGCCCTTTGACAGCCATCACACCAACATCACCTGGGACTCGACCAGCACCTATGTCACCGTCGAATCCGAACGCGATACCGTGCTGAAGAACATCCTGACGGGGGCGCAGGTGACGTTAGCCAACTATCATTTCCGCGTGCAGTACTGGTCGGTGCCGTTCAACCGTCTGTACGCCTTCAGCAGCATGGGCATCATCGTCTATGACCTGACGACAGGCGCAGAGATTGGCAACTACAGTGACCTGATGCACTACCGCTACACACAACTGGCGTTCTCGCCCGATCACAGCCTCGTGGTGTTCTACAACGGCCATGCCGAAGACGACCACATCACGATCCTCAACCAGAACACGCTGGCTATGACCGAGGTCTACGCGGGGGATTACGCTGAACCAGTGGTTGCCATCAGCGCCGACAACCATTATCTCGCGATGGGCGGCTACACCCTGAGCGTGTGGGACTTGCAGAATCTGCCCGCCAGCGACAGCCACGCGCCGCTGTACCAGTACACCAACGTGCCCGCGCTGACGATTGACGGCCTGCGCTTCATCGACAGCAGCACGCTGGAAATCAATAACGATGGTTACCTGTTTAACTGGAACTTCGTCACTGGGGAGCAAGTGCCGTAAGCCATAAACTCGCGGGGGTGCGGGAACTCTCTCGCACCCTGATACGTCAAGAGACAAATATGAATTCATCAGGAACATATCCCATGTTGCAGACTTTATCTGTTTCCCCTTTAGCACGAGAGGGAAAAGTTATGGAACTTCATACGCCGCGCCTTGTGCTGCGCGAATTTCAGGCGGGCGATTTTGAAGCCGTTTACGCTTATGAAACCAGAGCGGAAACGCATCGCTACGAGCAGAACATTGTCAGCGCTGCCTCCATCCGCGAAACGCTGGAGCAGGCACAGCGCTGGGCGCACGACAACCCACGCATTTACTACCGCCTTGCCGTGACGCTTTGTCCAACCCGGCAGGTAATCGGACACGTCTCGCTCATTCTCAATCACCCGCAGATCAGCGAGTGGGAAATCGGCTGGACGATTGACCCCGATTACTGGCGCAAAGGGTACGCCACCGAAGCGGCGCGCGCCGTGCTCGATATGGCCTTCAGGCAGCTTCAGGCGCATCGCGTCGTGGCCTTCTGCCATGTGCTCAACGCGGCTTCCGTCGCCGTGATGGAGAAGCTGGGGATGCAGCAGGAAGGGCGCTTGCGGCAGGTGCGCTGCTGGAACGCAGGCTGGAGCGATGAGTTCGTCTACGCGCTGCTGGAAAGCGACTGGCGGCGTTAACCTTGCCCTTAACGCCGCGCGCGTCCTGTGCGACAATCCACGCTTCCCAATTGTGATGTGTGTGGAGCGCCGCCATGACCGACAACCTGCAACACCTGCTGGCCAGTGAACCGCTGTCTGTGCGTGAACTTGATCTGACGGGCAAAGGGCTGGCAGAACTGCCGGACGTGGTAAGCTGCTTTACCGCGCTGGAAAAGCTGACGCTCGACGGCAATCAACTCACGGGGCTGCCGGAGTTCGTGACGCAACTTGTCGATTTGCGCGAACTGCACGTTGACCGCAATCAGCTCACGACGCTGCCGCAAAGCATCGGCAGGCTGACGCAGCTTCATACGCTCAGTCTGTATCACAACCAGCTTGACGCGCTGCCGCCGTCATTCTGGCAGTTCGCCCATCTGCGCTTCCTCAACCTGGCGGACAACCGCTTCGAGTCCCTGCCGGACGACATCGGGCATCTGGCACAACTGCACACGCTGGACATCGGGCACAATGCGCTGCGTGCGCTGCCGGAGGCCATCGGCCAGCTTACAAATCTGCGCCATTTTCTGTACATGAGCCACAACCAGTTCACCACGCTGCCGGACTCGTTGGGACGCCTTACGCAGCTTCGTTACCTCAACGTCAGCGATAACCGCCTCAGCGAACTGCCCGACACGCTGGGAAACATGTCCAGCCTTGAAGAACTGCGGCTGTACAACAACCAACTGACGGCGCTGCCCGGCTCACTGGGCAACCTGACGGCGCTGCGCGAACTGCATGTCATGAACAATCAGCTTGGCGCGCTGCCGGACTCGCTGGGCGGCCTCGCCAACCTGCGCAAGCTGCACCTGTGCGACAATCATATAACCACACTGCCCGACTCCGTTGGCGCACTTGCCAGCCTCACTGTGCTCGACCTGCGCAACAATCGCCTCGCCGCCGTGCCGGAGTCGCTTGGCAATCTGCGCAGCCTCGTTGAAATCGACCTGCGTAACAATCGGTTCACATCGCTGCCAGAGGGCATTGCGCACCTGCCGCACCTCGAAAAGCTGGATTTGCGCTGGAACAAACGGCTGACGCTTCCGGCATGGCTCGACACGCTGGAAGAGCGCGGCTGCGTCGTGTACCGCTGATTTCATCATCAATGGCCATAGACCCATTCACTGCCCAGCGCTAGACTTAGAGTGAGAGACCAAATTAGGGTAGGGTTCCAGCGTTCGTCCCGCATTTGCCTCAAGACATCTGTGCTATCCATGCGTTATCGCTGCAACCATTCCCCCTCGCGAACCCATTTTTAGCCCCTCTATCCATGTGGCGTGAACTCAATTTCGACAGTGTCTCAAAAAGGAGAGGGTAAAGGAGAGGGTTGGGGCGAATGCCTGAATACTGCACCACAAAACACCTACCCATGTGAATAGTTAAGAAGAGCGCTTATGACCGCTCAACGTATGCTGGACAAACATCACCCTCCAACGTCGGCTGAGATGATGGCCATCATCGGCAGTCGATCTCCATTGTGGGCAGACCTGCGCCAATGCATTGAAAAGGACTACGACATCCCGCCGGAGATTCTTTTCGGCGGCAAAGAATACGGCTGGTTGATTCACTATCGCAAAGGTGGACGTACTTTATGCGATTTATACCCGGAGCATGGGGCGTTTACGGTGCTGGTTGTGCTGGGCAAGCAGGAGACACAGCAGGCGCTGGCGCAGCTTGACACGCTCAGCGCAGCGGTGCGGCACAGCATCGAAAACACAACCCCGCTGCATGATGGGCTGTGGTTGTGGCTTAAACCTGATGTGCCCGACGACATCGCCAGTATCAAGACGCTGCTGCGGCTCAAACGTAAGCCGAAGCCGCAGACGGACTAGGCGAGGCTCAGGGACTGGTCGTCGGTGGCGCGAGGGGCGTCAGCGTCGGCGCGGGCGTCTGTGAGCCAAGATAGCCCTGTGTGAAGGGCAGATTGGTGCAATCCCCGTTTTGTGACACTGTATCGACAGGCGTCCATCCGGTGCTGGAGTCAATCGCCTGCACCATGTACCAGTAGTTATCGCTCATCGCCAGAATCCCTACCGTGCCGCCGGAGGAAATGCGCGCTGTGATGGGCGACCCTTCATAGGGGTCAGGGCGCAGCAGCAGGTTGGCTACCGCCAGTCCGGTGCAGGGGCCAAAAGAGATGGACATCGTGGGGGTCGGCTGAGGCAGCGTAGCGCAGTCCGCGCCCAACAGCACCACATCACCACTCCACACCCAACCCGGCAGGTTGATGTTGGGGGCCAGCAGTTCATACCATCCTCGCGATGCGGTGAACACCGCCAGGAAATCACCGGAGTTGAGATGATCGACGACTTCGCCGCTGGATTCCGGCGTGCGGAAAATGTTCACCACCGTACTGCCCGATGTGCGCACCATGCAGCCGTATATCGGTGTGGGGTAAGCCTCGGGATTCGTGATCGTCGCCGTGACCACAGGCATGACGAACGCCACTGTACCTACTGGTGTAGGCGTTTTCGTCGGGGCAAAAACAATCGTAATCGTCGGGGTAGCAACAACAGTATTGGTGATCAGCCCCAGATCAGTCGAGGTGGCTGTGGGCGCGCCGAGCGTGCCGGACAGGGCGGTCTGCGTGGCTGCAACCGCCGCATTATCCGCGATGCCTGTTGGGTTTGGGCGCGCGGTATCGTTTGGTTTGATGCGCATCGCCATGTACAGAATCAGGCTGCCCATGACCAGCAGCGCCGCGAAGGCCGCTGCGATGGTGGCGATGGCCCACTGTCTGCGCGGACGACCACGCGCAGAAGCCAGCCGCCCGGCAGGAGGCGCGGCGCTGTACTGCCCGTTGTAGCGCGGCAGCGGCAGCGTCCTGGCCCATGAGTCCGCCTCCGCACGCACGGCTTCCCCGATGACGTACCATTCACTCAGCGAACGGCGGCAGGTCTCACAGTCATCCATGTGCTTTTCAAGCGCTGTCCTTTGCGCCGCGTCCAGCGTTCCCGCGACGTAAAAAGGCAGCAGTTCTTCCCAACGATCAGCCATTCCTAAATCCCTCCCTGCTGCCGCAGAATCCGGCGAAGCATCTCCTTGGCGCGGTGCAGGCGGCTTTTCACTGTTCCGTCGCTGATGCCCAATACATCAGCTACTTCTGACGGGGTGAGTTGATTATAAAACACCAGCACGAGCACCTCCCGCTGCTGCGGCGGCAGATGATGCAGCGCCGAGCGTACAGCGTCTTTGGCAGCGTTGCGTTCCACTTTTTCCAACGGTCCTGTGTCTCCGGCGCTGATCGCTTCGTCCAACAGCGTGAGCTGCGGCCTGTGCTTGCGCTGCAAGTTGGTGGCGCGGTTGCGGGCGATGACAAACAGCCAGGTGCGAATGCTGCTTTCGTGACGAAAGTTGCGGGCTTCGCGCCATGCCGCCATCATCGTATCCTGCAAAACTTCCTCAGCGCTTTGCCGATCCCCCAATCGAGCGATGAGAAAGCTCAAAATTGCGCCGCCGTGCCGTGCATATAACGCATCCAGCGCCCTCATGTCCCCCGCGACGATGCCGCGCATCAATGACACATCTGGATCAAAGTTTTGATAGCTTTGTTCAGCCATAGCGATGATGCCCCTTCTTGTCCGTATAGACAGCGGCGAGGCGCAAAAGGTTCCATTTCTTATTTTGAACGCATGTCGCGCCTGTATGCCGGTTAGAGTTGATTGGAAATCATGACCTTCATGGTGATCAGTACCCCGCGCGCCTTTTCCGCTGCGGGCAGAGGGGCGTACGGCGTGGTTAGCGCCAAGGCGCAGCCCGATTCAGCAGCCTTTAAACTGGCGCCGCATGACACTAAATCTATAAAGATACGTTAGATAAGGTTGGGTTATCACAGCGGCACAAGAGGCAAACCCGTGTGCGAACGTTTCACGCGCTGCACGCCGGACGCTGACAGGAAGGTTGATGGGAAAGTCGGCGGGAAGCAGGGCATCGGCCAGCGGGACAAGCAGCCCGAAGGGGACAGAAGTCAGCAGCAAGCAAAAGCAGAAAGCCCAGGTTGTCGGAGGAAGGCGCGGCGGAGTCCCCGCAGAAGCAGACATAGACGATTTCCTAAAGTGCCATCTACCTCCTATACGCGGTTTGCATCATCTGTGTTTCACTTTTGGGCTGCGCAAAAAACGGGTGGACGCTGTAAACGCCATTGTGTGTCGCACAGCGTCCGCTGTTGAAGCGTAGTGCTTAAGGATGTTTCTCCAGCCCGTAGGATTCCAGCACAGGCAGTACGAACAGTACGCCCACATCCGGCTTTGACCAATCGCCGACGTAATCGCTGGCGACATCGACCACACGCCGCAGCGTGCCTTCATCCGCAATCACCGAGAACAGGGTGCGATGATGGATTTCCTGCGACTGCATCAGCTTCGTCAGCGAGAAGACAAGGCCAATGTCATCGCGAAATCCAGCCTTTTTGGAAGCCTGCTGCATTCCGGCGGTCTCGATAATCGTCACACCGGAAATGCCCGCCTTCACCCAACGTTCCAGCATCTCTTCCGCCTGTGTCACATCTCTGGACACATACATCACCATATACATTATGTCCATCCTTACCCAACGGGTTCCGGCGTGTTATCCATAGGGGCGACTTCGATGGCCTTCTCACGGAATGACCAGCGCAGCAGCGGCGGCGTAATGAGGGTGGTTACCAGCACAACGAACACTACCACCGCAAATACTTCCGGTGCGAGAATGCCAGCATTCACGCCAATGGCGGCAATAATCAAGCCGACTTCGCCCCGGCTGATCATGCCCACCCCAACACGCAGCGAACCACGCCAATCAAATCCAGCAGAACGTGTGCCTGCCATGACGCCCAATAGTTTGCTGACAATCGCTACCAGCGTAATGACAAACGCCAGCGGCAGCAAGTCACCGGTCAGCACACGCAAATCCGATTTTAAGCCGATACTCACGAAAAACAGCGGCATGAGAAAAGCATAGTTGATGGTGTGAATGCCTTTCTCGATTTTTTCCAGCACGCTGCGACGTGATTGTCCAAAAGAGATTCCGGCGATGAAGGCCCCGGTAATGGCCGCGATGCCGCCGAAGAACTCTGCTGCCCAGCTTAACAGCAGCGTGGCCACCAGCGCGAACATCAAGACCCCTTCCGAAATCGGCAGGCGGTTGATGTACTGTGCGATGCGCGGCAGCAAGAGCCAGCTTGCGACAATGGCGATGCCGAGGAAACCAATCATGCGCAGGAAGACTTCAAAGA
This sequence comes from Anaerolineae bacterium, assembly GCA_046328675.1. Classification (GTDB taxonomy): domain Bacteria; phylum Chloroflexota; class Anaerolineae; order Aggregatilineales; family Phototrophicaceae; genus JACAER01. The sequence goes on along the minus strand of JAXLWC010000085.1, from coordinate 13,749 downwards.
TGGGGCGCGCCTCCATGCCGACGACGATGCCGCCGGGGTTAATCGCCAGAAACAGCGACACGAGCAAAATCACAATGGCATCATCGACCAGCGCCGCGCCGAGCAGGGTTAAGCCTTCGCGGCGCTTCAGCACGCCCAATTCGAGCATGACCTGGGCGCTGATGGCTGTACTCATCGAGGCAAAGAGGATGCCGACAAAGAGTGCTTTTTCAAAACCATACTCAAAAGCCATCATGGTCGGGATGACCATGACAATGGGTACAAAGACGCCCAGCACGCCAGCCAACAGTGCGGCACGCCCGACACTCATCAGGCTTTTGGGCTGGACTTCCAGACCGGCGTTAAACAGCAGCAGCAGCACGCCAATTTCCGCGACCTTTGTAATCGAGTGTTGGACGCCTTCGCCGTCATGGAACAGTGTTTCGTTACCGAGGAAGTTCAAGAGGGTGGGGCCGATAATCAATCCGGCGAGAAGCTCGCCTAAAACGGCGGGTTGATGCAAACGGAACGCTGCATACCCCATCAACTTAGCGAAGCCAATCATGACTCCGACTGCGAGGAAAAATTCAATGACCTCATGCACTGTCGACCTCCTTCACGTCAATAAGATTTGTACCTCCATACAGGGTTTAGATTAAGCTGTGCCTACATAGTACACGAAACTAATAGATCGTTACATTAGAAATACACTAGAGATTGGATATAGAGCCGTCAGAGGGTAGAAACTGGGCTGGAGGGCAGGCAGAAATGTGCCAGAGAGGGGGAGGATGCATGATTTCAGAAAACGCGGCGGGAATATACAACTTGTAACCGCCAAAAATTGCTTAATGTGTAGAGCGCGTTATTATATTTCATCAGCCCTTAAACGATGGCTGTTTTGACTATAAACTTTACGGAGTGAGACGATGAACCTTAAGCGCGTTATGCTTCTGCTGTTGGTGATGCTGGTACTGGCAGCCCCCGCCTATGCACAGGGCGGCAAGGTCGTGACGATTATTTACGATCAGGAACCGGATAACCTCAACACCCTGTACAGCAACATGTTCTTCCAGGGCATTACCGACGAACTCTATCTGCCGGGTGCGTGGTCTTACGACAAGGAACTCAACCTTGTTCCAGAACTCGCGGTAGAAATCCCCAGCGCGGACAACGGCGGCTTTAACGAAGACGGCACCGTGATGACGTTCCAGGTGCGTCAGGATGCCTTCTGGTCAGATGGCGACCAGATTACAGCAGCGGATTTCGTGTTCACCTACGAAATGATTATGGCCGAAAGCAACGCGGTCACCAGCCGTTCGCCTTTTGACACCAACGTCGTCAGCGTGACCGCGCCCGACGACTTCACCGTCGTCACCACCTTCAACGCGCCGTATGCACCGTGGGCGGCGAATCTGTGGAGCTTCGTGCTGCCCGAACATGTCCTGCGTCCGGTGTTTGAAGCTGAAGGCAACATCAACAACGCAGCGTGGAACACCGCGCCCACCGTCTCTGGCGGCCCGTTCGTCTTTACGCAGTGGGAAGCCGGACAGTTCATCCTGTTCAGCCGCAACGACAGCTACTTCGGCGGCGCGCCGCTGGTTGACAACGTGCTTATCCGCTTCGCTGGCGACAGCGCGGCGCTGACCGCTTCGCTGGCTAACGGCGAGGCAGACCTGGCGACTTTCATCCCGCTGTCTGATGCGCAGACGCTGGTGGCTGGCGGCAACCTGAGCCTTGAACTGGTGCCCTCTGGCTACAACGAAAGCTGGTACTTCAACCTGCGCGAAGGTCTGGGACACCCGGCGCTTCAGGATGTGCGCGTCCGTCAGGCGCTGATTATGGCGTTTGACCGCGACCAGTTGAACATCGACCTGAACGCTGGCCTGCTGACGACCCCCGGCAGCTTCTGGGAAAACACGCCCTATGCTAACCCGGACATCGACCCCCTGCCTTACGACCCGGATGGCGCGCGCGCGCTGCTGACCGAGGCGGGCTGGATTGACGACGACGGCGATGAAGCGAATGTTGCCGGCGACCCGACCTACGTCCCGACCCCGCGTATCGCGCAGGGCGTAGCTGGCGTCGAAGATGGCTCGAACCTGTCGCTGCGTTATGCCACCACCCAGCGTCAAATCCGTATGGACACGCAGGCAGTCGCGCAGCAGGCATTGGCCCGCGTCGGCGTGATCGCTGAACTGTTCAACTACGAAGGCGATGTGTACTTCGGCACGGTTGCCGACGGCGGCACGCTGTCGACGGGCAACTATGACATCGGCGAACTGTCGATTAACCCGGCGTTCCCCGACCCCGACACCACGCGCTTCATCTGCTCGGAAGTTCCGACAGACACCGAAGATGGCGCGAATGACTCCGGCATTTGTATGCCCGAACTGGACGCCCTGTTCGCGCAGCAGGCACAGACGGTAGATACCGCCGCGCGCATCGAACTGTTCCACCAGATCGACCAGATTCTGCACGATCAGGCGGTGTGGAACGGCATCTGGACTGACCCGGATGTGTGGGTGTACAACAACCGCGTCACCGGTCTGCAACTGAACGGCCCCAACCCGCTGTTCGGCGCAGAAAAGTGGGACGTGATCCAATAGTAAGCAGGCAGCAGAAGGGGCGGGAGCATTGGCTCTCGCCCCTTTCTATTTCGATAGTCGTTAGTCATTAGTCGTTAGTCATTAGTCGTTAGTCATTAGTCGTTAGTCGTTGGTCGTTAGTCGTTAGCTATTCGCTGAACTTCAGAAGCCAGATACTGCGCGCCGCCACTTGAAGGGCAGCCAACAGCTAGAGACTAAGGCGTGTTCGTCATGATAGATCATAATTTGAACTCAGCCCCTCTCCAAACCTCTCCCTACTGCGTGGAGAGGCTTAAAACCACAAACGGCGTTGTGTAGTCTGCCGTGCTTTAGGCAGCAGGGGAAAGGGCAGTGAGATCAGGGCTGCGGTTGGAACTTAACGATTTTCTTTACGAAGACGCGGAAAAAGCTCAAGACCAGAAGCGAGAGAGCGGAAGGTAAGCCCATGACCAAATATATCGTCCGGCGTCTGCTGCAAGCGGTGCCGCTGTTATTAGTCATCAGTCTGATTTTGTTCCTGATGCTGCAAGCTGTCGGCGACCCGCTGGCAACACTGGGTGGACGTGTGCCGCCGCGCGCCGAAGACCGTCAGCGGCTGGCGCGCCAGTTGGGGCTGGATAAGCCGGTGATGATGCAGTACGTCTTCTGGCTGATTGGCAACGATTGGGCGATGGTCGTGGACAGCGACGGCGACGGCGTGGACGACGCCTACGGCGAACGACGCGGTGTGCTGCGCGGGGACTTCGGCGAGTCGATCATGGTGCGCGGCAAGCCCGCCATCGACATCATCATGGAGAAGCTGCCGAACACGCTGCTGCTGATGGTCACGTCCGAAATCGTGATTATCGTGCTGTCGCTGACGATTGGCGTGTATTCGGCGGTGCGGCAGTATTCGCTGATGGACAACGTGTTCACGACGATTTCCTTCATCCTGTTCTCGATGCCGATTTTCTGGATGGCGCTGATGCTGTTGTATATCTTCGCCGTCAACCTCAAGCTGGCAGGCTCACCGATTTATTTCCCGTCGATTGGCATGTACGATGTGATCGCGGGGCCGACGATTCAGCAGGTGGCGTGGCATCTGGTGCTGCCCGTGATGACGATTTCGCTCATCAGTGTGGCGGGTTACAGCCGCTACATCCGTTCGATCATGCTCGAAGTGCTGTCCTCGGACTACATCCGCACCGCGCGCGCCAAAGGCATCTCGCAGCGCCGCGTGCTGTACATCCACGCGCTGAAGAATGCCTCACTACCGCTGGTGACGCTCATCGGGCTGGATTTGCCGCTGCTGCTGGGCGGGGCGGTGGTCACCGAAAAAATCTTCGGCTGGCCGGGGATGGGTTCCACTTACATCACGCACCTTGACCGTTCCGACTTCCCGGTGCTGATGGCGATTCTGATGATGATTTCCGTCGCGGTGGTGTTCTTCCAACTGACCACCGACATCGTGTACACCTGGCTCGACCCGCGCATCCGTTATTCCTGATGCGAATGGCAACCCTGATAGCGATGCTGTGAACTATAGGCATATCTGAGGATAACGATGGCAACCAAAGCGCAGACTGTGACGTTACGAGCCGAACAAGCTCAGCACACCGCCCCTGACTCGATGTGGCGCATCGCAATACGCCGCTACAGGCGTCACCGGATGGCTATGCTAGGCCTGTTCATGCTGATTGGTATTATCCTCTATATTGTCATCGGTTCTTTCATCTTCACCGAAAATTTCGCCAACTACAACGACACCACGCAGCGCTTGCAGCCGCCCAGCGCCGCGCATCCCTTCGGCACGGACACCATCGGGCGTGACATCCTGGCGCGCACGATTTACGGCGGGCAGATTTCGCTGCTCATCGGGCTGCTGGCGATGCTGTGTGAAGTCATCCTGGGCACGATTGTCGGCGCGCTGGCAGGCTACTACGGCGGCGTGGTCGATGCGATTCTGATGCGCATCACCGAGGCGATTGTCAGCATTCCGCTGATTCTGATTCTGCTGCTGATGGCCAAGATGCTCGGCGGGCGCGTGGCGGACATTGAACTGTTCGGGCGCACGTTCAGCGGCAGCGTCGTGGTGATTGTTGTCCTGATCGGCATCACAAGTTGGACGACTCTGGCGCGTATCGTGCGTGCCTCGTTCCTGTCGCTCAAGGAAGCCGAATTTGTGACCGCCGCGCGGGCTATCGGCGTGCCCAACTGGCGCATCATCGTCCGTCACATCCTGCCCAACACCATCGCCCCGATTATGGTGTCGGCGACCCTCGGCGTAGCAGGCGCGATCCTCTCCGAAGCGTACATCAGCTTCTTCGGGCTGGGCGTGCAGGCTCCCACCGCGAGTTGGGGCAACATGCTCAACGGCGCAAACCAGTACCTGCAAACCGCGCAGTGGCTGTGGTTCTATCCCGGTCTGCTGCTGGTGTTCACCGTGATGAGCATCAACTTCGTCGGCGATGGCCTGCGCGACGCGCTCGACCCCCGCAGCGACAAGAAGTTCTAGGGATGGATAACGCCAGACACTGAAGTGAACAGCGAAGGCGCGATACACGAATATTGTGGAATAAATCATGCCCTTTCACAGGGTCTCTTATCATGTCGTTTGGGCAACCCATCTGCGCCAGCCATTGATAACGACGGAGGTTGAAACGCAACTGTTCGAGGTGCTTCGCCGCAAATCCGAGCAACTGCACAGCCAGATATGGGCGCTGAACGGCACAGAAGACCACATTCACATAGCCGTAAGCATTGCGTTGAGCGCCGCCGTTTCCAGGTGAGTGCAGGAAGTCAAAGGCATATCAGCCTACGAGATGAACCGCCTATTCCCACATCTGGAAAACCATTTCAAATGGCAGCACAGCTACGGCATTCTCACATTTGGCGCAGAACAATTACCCTTTGTAATTAACTACATTGAATTACAAAAACAGCATCACGCCTCAACCTCTCTGATAGCCTATCTGGAACAAATGGAGGATGAGAATTAAAGACAGCGCCAGAGGCTAAAGCCATCCGGCTGCCGTGTTGCGGCGGGAAGTCGGTTGAAACCGACTCAAACCCGCCGAGAAATGTGCTGGGAAGCCTACTCTTCAACGGGCCAAGAGTGGTTTGCAGGTCATCGCTACATTCACATTCCTATCTCGCTCACAGTGTTCACTTCAGTGAACGTGGCACTGCGGCAGCCGGACACTTGAGTGTCTGGCCTCGAAAGCCCCGGACAAAATATGCTATTCGTCATCTATCGCGAGAATTCCATTCGTGTTGTAATCTATTGTTATATCCTATTGAGTGAGGTTTACTGTGAAAATTCTGCTGACAGGCGCATTTGGCAATATCGGTACAAGTGTCGTTCAGGAATTGGTTAAACGTCCCCATCAACTGACGTGTTTCGACTTAAAAACCAACTACAGCACCAAAACCGCCGCGCGCTTCGGTGAGCGCATCAACGTCATCTGGGGCGACGTGCGCTCGCGCGAGGATGTGGCACGCGCGGTACAGGGGCAGGATGTGGTGATCCATACCGCCGCGCTGATTCCGCACCAGTCGATTACAGGACTGGAAAGCGAAGCGCAGCCCGACCTGGCGCGCGCCGTGAACGTCGAGGGCACGCGCAACGTGATCGAGGCCATCAAGGCGCAGGCACAGCCGCCCAAGCTGGTGTTTACCTCATCGCTGCACATCTACGGCCAGACGCAGCATCTGCCGCCGCCGCGCACCGTCAACGACGAACTGCACCCGATTGAACACTACGCCAAGCACAAGCAGCAGTGCGAGCAGATGATTAAGGAGTCCGGCATCACCTGGGCTATTCTGCGCTTGTCGGCGGCGCTTCCCGTGCGCCTGATCCTCGACGACAGCATGTTTAACGTGCCGCTGGATAACCGCATCGAGTACGTGCATACGGGCGATGTCGGGCTGGCGCTGTCCAACGCGGCGGAAAGCGACAGCGTATGGGGCAAAACCCTGCTCATCGGCGGCGGGCGCAAATGCCAGATGGTGTATCGCGATCTGGTGAAGCAGGTCTTCGGCGCGGTGGGCATCGGCGCGCTGCCGGAAAGCGCGTTCACTACCGTTCCTTACAGCGTCGATTGGCTGGACACCGACGAGAGCCAGCGCCTGCTGAACTATCAGCGGCGCACGCTGGACGACTACGTGCGCGACACGCTGGGCATGTTGGGCTATCTCCAGCCTGTGCTGCGCCTCACGCGCCCGCTGGTGCGTTACATCATGCTGCGCCAGTCGTCGTATTACTGGCAGCGCAAGCCGTCCAGCGGCGAAGTGCTGCGCCATGTTTTCGATTAGCACTATTCTGAAAATAACAATGAGCAACGAATAAATGCAGGGAATTGAACCGCCAAGACGCCAAGAACGCCAAGCGTAGAGACGAAAATTGAACCGCCAAGACGCTGCGTTGAGTACAGCACAGAGCGCCGAGGTAAAATTTTCAGTTACGCGGACACTCAATTGAACGTCCCTACACGAAAATATCCGCGACACTCCACACTCGCCAGTTATTGGGAGTGGTGATTATCATGGTCATTGGGCGTTCAATTGAACGCCCCTACAGAACACCCTCTCCACGATGTTCACCACTGCCCAGCTATTGGGAAAATAGCCTTACCTTTGCGTCCTGCGTTATACTCAACGGGGTGACCTGGTGGTTCAAGTATGCTTTGTTATCTGGTTTTCCTGTATTTCCTTTGCGAGCTTCGTTGTACTCAACGCAGCGCCTTTGGGGTTCAATTCCCCGTATTTGGCTAAAAGCTAACAGCTAACGACTAGCAGCTATTTTCAGAGGAGCAGCATCATGGACAAACGCACACTGGTCAAAACGCTGCGCACAAAACGCGCCGAATGGGAATCGCTGCTGGCGCAGGTGGACGAAGCGCGGATGGTTGAACCCGGCGCGGCGGGACACTGGTCGGTCAAGGACATCATCGCCCACATCACGCAGTACGAAAGCTGGATGCTGGCGAACTTACAGGCGCTGCGGCAGGGCGAACGGCTGCCGCTGTTCAACCCCTGGGATATGCTGGAGCTGGACGAACGCAACGCACGCATCTATGACCTGCACCGCGACAAATCGCTGGCACAGGTGCAGGCGGAAGCGCGCGACACCTTTGACTACATCATCACCGCCGTAAAAACGCTGTCGCAGACGGAACTGAACCACCCCTTCGACAGTGAACGCAGCGTCGGCGAAACCGTGTGCTACGACACCTACGAACATTATGCGCAGCATGTGGGCGACCTCGAAAACTGGATCGCCAGCACAAGAGGCACATAGGCTGTAAGTGGTCGTGTCTATCACCTTCAGGCAGGCGTATAATGATCATAACAACAACAACCATGCCTCTGACAGTCTGCCAGCAGCGAAAGGCTGCCCATCATGGACGACGAACCCAAAGCCCCTAATCCCGCACAGTTACTCCGCGACCTCGAACGTAACCAAGCCCTGCGCCATCAGGCCGTTGCCGAGTCGGGCTTAGACCCACATCTGGCGCTGCTGCGCACCTGGCAGTCCGAGCGCCTGTCGCGCACCTACGCCGACTTCCTTAAGGACAAGCGCTACCGTCCCGCCTGTCTCTTTTTCCTCAGTGACATCTACGCCCCGCGCGACTTCAGCCAGCGCAATCACGATATCGAGCGTGTCCACGCTTTCCTGTCGCGCGTCGTGCCCGCGCCCATGCTGCAACTGCTCACCGACACGATTGAACTGAACCAGATGTCGGACAGTCTCGATACGCAGCTTGTGCGCGTGCTGGTTGATGAGCTGGGCGTCAGCGACAGCATCACGGCTGAACAGTACGCCGAAGCCTACCGCCGCTGTGACAACTACGCCGAGCGCATCCAGCAGCTTAAGCTGGTCAACACTATCGTGACGCTGGTGGGGGAAGGCGCGCACCTGCTGGTGGTACGCGTGGCGCTGGGGATGCTGCGCGGCCCGGCGAACAAAGCCGGGTGGACTGAACTGTACGGCTTTCTCGAACGGGGCTACGACGCCTTCAAGCAGATGCGCAACGTGGGCATCTTCGCGGGCACTATCATGCAGCGCGAAAAACGCGTCCTGGACCGCATCTACGCCAATGACCCTAACCCCTTCGCGCAGGAATAAACCCTCGCTGCTTCATGCCCCTAAACTGCGGCGCACCTGCCGCCACAGCACAAGGTTGATGAGTTCACGACACAACACGAAACACAGCGGCGTAAAAAGGATTATCCACCAGAAGTAGGGGGTATCGTACTGAAGCCTGAAAGCTGCCTCAGGCTGCAAAAGCTGAGGCAGGGCGAAAAGCAAAGGGGATAATCCCAGATACAACGCCAGTTGCAGGAACACAAAGCCCACAAACACACGCGCCTGTGCCGCAGCCCGTTCGCGCTCCGGGGTGATCAGCAGCGCCAGCAGCAGCGCCGTCATGAAGGACTGCACATAATCCACGTAACGCAGTAACCCCGTGAGCATCAGCCACAAGCCCGCCACCGCAAATATGCCGCTAAAATCCACGACGTAGGTGTTCTCACTGGCTGATACCAGTACAAACCAGAGGATCATCAGCAGAAGGCCAAGAGGCAGCGAAATCACCCCGCCAACAGTGCTGGGCAGTGGGTAACGGTGGGTGCGCACGATGTCCAGCGCGCGGGTCAAATCATCGGCGGGCAGCAGTCCCAACAGCGGCGCGTCTCCCTGTTCATACAGGCGCGACAATGAGGTTGTAAGCTTCAGCGCGAAGTGCAGACTGCGCAAAGTGTTGAACAGGGCGAAGCAGAGGAGATTGATCCACAAGATAATCTCCGTTGACAGCCGCCGCGCCGGAAAGACAGCCAACAGACCAGCGATGACAATGAAGTTCAGCAGCACCCACATCCACAAATTGTTTGTCCAGGGAGAATGCCTTGTGGCAGGCGTCAGATGCAGAAAATGCGCCCACATCTCAAGCTGTTTGGGCTTTGGGTAGCGATGTATCAGCCACCAGACACGCCAGGTCGGGACAAGTTCAAAGATTGATGAGTCCATACGCTTTCAGGAATCTCCTCACTGTCTATAATCATCGGCGATTGTTACCCATATCGTCAGCTAACCGCAGCAAAACACATCATGGCCGTCAAAAGCATGTTCCACACGCCAATCGTTCTCCGCCGCATGGGGTATAACCTGCTCTATGTGCTGCTGCTGTTCCTGCTGCTGCACTTTGTCGTCTTCAGCGTCGAGTCGGCGCAGCGCACGTCGCACAGCTACGTGGTGCTGTATACATCGGCGCGGCTGGTGCGCGAAGGCGTGGATTTCAGCCTGCTGTACAATGACCGCTGGTTCGGGCAGCAAACCTCGCGTTACGACAATGTGTATCGTGATATATACAGACCTCACAACCCGGTTACCGCACTGATGCTGCTGCCCTTAAGCGATCTGGATTACGGCAAGTCGCGAGTCGTGTGGATCATGTTCAACGTCGTGCTGCTGGCGGCGGGGAGCGTGCGCCTGCTGCGCGAACTGCGGCTGCGGGGGGTGGGGCTGGCGCTGGCGGTGATGGCTATCCTGCTGTATGACCCGCTGCACGTCAACCTGGAGCTAGGGCAGTCGTATATCCTGATGTTCGTGCTGCTGGTGCTGGCGTGGACAGGCTACCGACGCGGCGATCAGCGCGCGCTGGGCATCGCGCTGGGGCTGATGTTCATCCTGAAAACGGCGGGCGTGTTTCTGTGGGTGCTGCTGCCGCTGCAACGGCGCTGGTCAGCGCTGGCGTGGGGTGTGGCGACGGTGGTGCTGTGCGCGCTGCTGTCGCTGCCGATTGTGGGCGTGGATGCGTGGCTGACGTACTTCAAGGAAGTCAGCTACTTCAATGGGCAGCCTTTCCTGACTGTCACCGCCTATCAGACGCCGACCAGTCTGTTCGGCCATCTGCTGACTTACGACGCCATCTGGAACCCGACACCTGTGAGGGATATACCGCTGCTGGCAAACGTGCTGACGTGGGTGAGCCAGCTCGTGCTGATTGGAGGGAGTGTGATGATTTCGCTAGCCCCTATCCCCCAACCCCTTTCCCCGCCGCTTCGCTTACCGCATGGAGAAAGGGGAGTAAGACGGTGGTGGTTTTCACATATTGAACCGAGGCACAGGGAAAAAGACATACAAAGACAATGGCATGATCTGACGTTCGCCATGTTCGCCATCGTAAGCGTGCTGATTGTGCCGCTGGCGCTGGACTATCACTACATGCTGCTGCTGCTGCCGCTGTTGATTGTGGCGACGCAGCGCGGGACAGGGCGACGGACAGGGCTGCTGCTGGGGCTGGTGGGGCTGCTGCTGGCGACGGCAATCGCTTATCGTCAGCCTGCGCTGGCGGTGGGGTGGTGGGCGCTGCTGGCGTATCCCAAGCTGTACGGCGGGATGCTGCTGTGGGGGCTGGCGCTGTGGCAGATGCGGCGGATGCTGCGCGGTGGGAGTGGTGAACATCAGGGATACGAGCAAGGGGTTTAAACCCTTGTTCGATAGCCATGTCCTCACAGTTCACAAGTCCCTTTCGCAGTGGGAGTGGTGAGATTCAGTTACATGGACGTTCAATTGAACGTCACTACACGAAAACTATCCGCGACACTCCCCATTCCCCGCGCAGTGGTATGCTTGACACCTGACAGCATTTGACCCTACAATAAACACAGTTGCGGCAAAAACCTGTTGATGCGGTTTTTCCCGAACTCCCCGTCCACTGTTTGAAAGGCAAGATATGTCCACTCGCAGCAATCTTCTGTAGAACCCTTACGGATTCCCATTGCTGTGCTGCATATCTGAGCTGATTCATCGCTCCTAAAACTTATCCTGTCCAATCAACAGCATAGCTGCCGGGTGTCCTCGTGCGGCGTTTTGTGATTCCAGCGCCGCGCCGCCTTTTCGCACAATACTCAACGCAGCGCTCGCGGGTGGAGGCGAACGCAGAGGTTCGCCCTTCAAGATTGACCGCGGCAAAAGGACACCATCATGTTTTTATCTGTCAACGACATCTCTAAAGCTTACGGCACGCATCAAGTGCTGAACAATGTCTCGCTCACGCTGGGCGCAGGGCAGCGCATCGGTCTGGTGGGCGCAAACGGCGTCGGCAAATCGACGCTGCTCAAAATCATCATCGGCGAACTGGAAGCGGACAGCGGCGACGTGCGGCTGTCGAACAGGATGCAGATCGGTTATCTGGCGCAGGTCATCGCCAAATATGACGACCAGACCTTGCAGCAGATGATCGACGCCTCGCTGGAAAAACTGGCGCAGTTGGAAGCACAGATGCGGGAATTGGAAGCGCAAATGGGCGCGGAGCAAACGCCGGAGGCCAGCGCCAGCCTGATGGAGCAGTACGGCGACGTGACCGAGCAGTTCGAGCGTTACGGCGGCTACGACATCGCTTACCGCATCGACGAGGTGCTCAACGGCCTGCGCATCGGCTATCTCAATCGTGAACGACTGTTTGCCACGCTGTCCGGCGGCGAAAAATCGCGTATGGGGCTGGCGATGCTGCTGTTACAATCGCCCGATGTGCTGCTGCTGGACGAGCCGACCAATCATCTGGATTTCGCCACGCTGAACTGGCTGGAAGGTTACCTGCAAAAGTATCGCGGCGGCATCCTGATCGTTTCGCATGACCGCCAGTTTCTGAACGGCGCGGTCAACGCCATCGTGGAGATTGACGAGCATACGCGCAGCGCCAAACGCTACAGCGGCAACTACGACACCTATCACGCGGCGAAAGTGCGGGAACGGCGCAAGTGGGAAGAAGACTTCGCGGCACAGCAGGAAGAAATCGTTGAGCTGCGCTACGCGATGAAGGTCGAGGCACGGCAGGCGACCAAACATCACGCCACGCGCAAGGTGGGCGGCGATAAGTTCGCGAAAGGCTTTTTCAAAGGGCGTGCCGATGTCGTCATGTCACGGCTGGTACGCAACGCCGAAGAACGTCTGCGGCGCATCGAGGAAGACCCGATTCCACGCCCGCCGGAGCAGCTTCGCTTTGAGCCGGACTTTGACCCGCAGGCGCTGAAAGGCAAATTTCCGCTGATGGTTTCGGGCATCAGCAAAACATTCGGTGAACGCTGTGTGCTGCACAACGTCAGCTTCTCGCTGGGGCTGCACAGCCGCGTGGTGCTGGCAGGGGCGAACGGCACGGGCAAATCGACGCTGCTCAGGATTCTGGTGGGCGACGAACGCGCGGATAGGGGCGATGTGTATTTTCACCCCGCCGTGAAAATCGGCTATCTCGATCAGGAACACCGCACGCTTGACCCGAACAAAACGGTGTTCGAGGCATATGCCGAAGGGCTGGAAGGCCACGAGCAGCAGTTGAAGACCATCCTGCTGAGCACGAACCTGTTCCGCTACGAGGAGTTTGAGCGCAAGGTTGGCGCACTGAGCAGCGGGCAGCTTCGTAAGCTACAGATTGGGCGGCTGATCGCGGGCGGCGCGAACCTGCTGATTCTGGATGAGCCGACGAACTTCGTCAGCTTCGACATTCTGGAATCGCTGGAAGAAGCGCTGAAGGCATTCCCCGGCCCGGTGCTGGCGGCTTCGCATGACCGCCGCTTTATGCAGCAGTTCGGCGGCGAAGTGTGGGAACTGCGCGACGGCGCGCTCATCCCACACCTCAACGGCTACGAAGAATACATCGGCGTCATGGCGTAAAAGTAAGCCCGCAGCTAAAGGTGCGGGCTAGTCCAAAAAATCGTAAGTTCGTTAAAGGTGCTGGACACATGCTGCGGGAGAATTAGCTAAAGGCGGCAGCAGCCCACGCAACCTTATCCAGCAGCTAAACAGGGGCAGCAGCGCCTACTGCTTTTCATTACATTCAATATTCAAAACTAAACGCTTGCGAGGCGGTTTTTTGTGCTACAGTAATTTTACGATAGCCGATGATTCTGTTGTAACCACAAGACTGTTTGCCACTTTTACTGCAACCTGCGCGCTAAAACTGATTGGTCTGTCATTTAACTATGGAGCCTTGAGGCCATTATGCAAAACAGCAGTGCCTTACAGCAGGAAAACGAACAACTGCGCGCTCAGGTCGCCCAGTTAAAGCTGCGTCTCAACGAACTACGCAATCTTTTTGACACGATGCCTGTTATGTTCTGGCTGAACAGCAAAGACGGGCAAATCCTGCGCGTTAACCACGCGGCGGCGGCGGTGGAAGGGAAAACCCCGGAGGCGTTGGAAGGGAAG
>JAXLWC010000084.1:0-22354 GCA_046328675.1 Anaerolineae bacterium | reverse complement strand
ACAACAGATCGTTGACGACTTTGTACGTCGTTTCGGGGATCGCGTTGTGGGCACTCCGCAGGACCCTATTCTGCGGACACTTTCTCTGGTTACCCCCTGGATCTTAATTGGCTTAGGGGGCCTAACCACAGTCCTGCTGTTTAATCGCTGGCGCAAAGCACATCCAGCCACAGCAGCAGGCACAACCGAATCCACAGATCATTATCATGACCTGCTCGAACAAGACATTTCCGGGTAAGAGAAGAAGGACAAATCATGAGCACAGTTGACCATTCTGTTTCAGAACAAGAAACCACGGCGCAGCCCGTTGTCATGCGATTGGGAGCGGGTTCGATCTTTATCTTAGTTTCCATCGTGATCGCCGCCGTGATTTTTGGGCTGGCACTTGGACAACAAAACGCTGGTCAGCCCACAGCCGGGCAAGCGCCTCTGTTCACCTTGACGACGTTCGATAATCAGACCGTGAATCTTGCTGATCTGCGGGGTAAGGTTGTCCTCATCAACTTCTGGGCAAGCTGGTGTGGCCCCTGCCGCGACGAAGCGCCGGCACTACAGGCAACGTGGGAGCAGTTTCAAACGCGCGACGACGTTGTGTTTATCGGCATCGCTTACGCCGATAATGGGCCTCGCTCACTGGAGTTTATCAATGAGTTCGGCGTTAGCTATCTCAACGGGCCTGACATCGGCACCCGCATTTCAGACTATTACAACATCACAGGTGTGCCTGAGACATTTGTCATTGACCGACAGGGCAACATCTTTGAGTTCATCTATGCAGGCATCAGCCAATCCAGTTTAAGCACCGTCATTAACCGCGCATTGGCACAGGGGTAAATCACATGAGTATCGAAGGTCTGATTGTTTCATTGGTGATCCTGGGTGGCGGCCTCTTCTGGCTGGCACTTCCATTTCTGCGGCGTGGCGCATGGTCCAAAGCTGAACTGGCACAACAGAAAGAGCGAGAACGTATCCTCGCGAACTACGAACGAATTATCGCGACCATTCGTGATCTGGACGAAGACTTCCAGCTCGGCAAATTCTCGCAAGAAGTTCACACAACCCAGCGCGCTTACTGGACAGAACAAGGCGCCGAAACGCTGAAGTTGCTGGAACAGATGGGCGGGCAAAAGAAGCAGGAACCCAAACCCATGAGTAAACAGCCGCAGGCTGATCCTGACGCCGCGCTGGATGCAGCGATTGAGCAGGCCATTGCCAACTATGTGAGTGCCAAGAAAAGTGGAGCAACCGACTAGGGTACTATACGATCCGGTTGGTACGAGCTAATTACATTACAGTCAAAGGGATGTTATGTACCCAAAGTTAATAGTATGTCTAGTAATGGTCATGCTGGCTTCAGCGTGTTCAGGGCTTGCGGGCGAACCGCAGATTGTTTCTACGCTGCCGCCGCAGCCGACCTCGCTGCCGATCAGCACGCAGCCGCAGCAGGCTCCAGATGTGCTGCTGGGCGCGCAGGTGTTCGCTGAAAACTGCACGCGCTGTCACGGGGTGACCGGTCTGGGCGATGGTGAACTGGTACAAAGTGGCCAGGTTACGATCATTGTCGATTTCAGTAACCGCGCGACGATGGCTGGTGAAAGCCCCGCCAATTACTTTAGCATCATCACTGAAGGGCGTCTACAAACGCTCATGCCGCCCTGGGGAGATTCCTTAAGCGAAGCCGAGCGCTGGTCAGCGGCGCTGTACGTATACACCCTTCACTACACACCGGATATGCTGGCGCAGGGACAAACCCTATGGGAAAACAACTGTGTTCGCTGTCACGGCGCCGACGGGCAGGGCGCGCCCGACGGCAGACCACTCCCCGATTTGTCAGCGGTAAGTGATGACGAGGCTGTTGCCACCGTTGCCAGCGGTCTCGATCAGGATCGGATGCCAGCCTTTGGCCAGGACTTATCCGTTGACGAGCAGTATGCCGTAGTCGCCTATGCACGAACGTTAGGGTTGGCGAATTTCAGCGGTCACCCGCTGGTTGTACAACAGCCAGTGGCAACGGAGGATGTCGCTAGCGCCGCTGAACCAAACGCTACGCAGGATGTCGCCAGTGTTCCTGAACCAAACGCTACGCAGGAAGTATCTACCGCCGCTACCGGAACTATTACAGGACGTGTGCTCAACGGCACGGCTGGCGGCGTGGTGCCACCCAGTCTGCCCGTTACGCTGCATATCGTAGATGCGGATTTTAACGAAGTCACCTTCGATACAACGGCGGATGCCACGGGTGCATATCAGTTTGAGAACGTGCAGTTTTTGCCTGACTCGCAATATCTGGTGACTGCATCTTACAACGACGTTTCGTTCGTCAGCGAAGTTGTCCCCATTGATCCTGCGTCCGGCATCATGGACATCCCGGTAACCGTCTACGAATTGGGCGCTGATGCCTCCGCCATCCATGTGGACACCATCATGACGCAGGTCATCGCGAATGAAAGCGAGATGCAGCTTGTCCAAATCACGAATTTCGTCAATACCAGTGACAGGGTGTTCGTTAATCGTGCGAACGGCACGCAAACCTCGGTAGGAATCGCAGTTCCCGCAGGCGCAACTTATCTCGACATGATGGGAACGAGTTACGCGGTGTCTGCCGATGGCACACTGGTGATGGACAGCGAACCAATTGTTCCCGGTTCGTCGCATCTGATGCACGCGCTGTTCTCAATGCCTTATACGAATCCGCGCAGCATACAGCAAACCATGTACTACGCCTTTACCGGGCAGGCCGAAGTCCTGCTGGCGACTCAGGGCTTATCGTTCAGTGGTGATGGCTGGATTGCGCAGGGAGCACGCACTTTTGGCAATTCGGTCATGCCGAGCTTCGGCGCAGACCTGGAGATTCCAGCAGGCCAAACGCTTAACTTCACCATCAGCGGAACGCCAGCCAGCGACACTACGGCAGCGACGACCACAACGCAGACCACGATGGTCAATCCACTGGCCTACGTTTTGATCGGCATCGGCATTGGCGCGATTTTGGTCGCGGGTGGCTTATACATCAGTGAGCGCCGAAGCCTGGGCCGCAAATCTGCCCCAGTCGCCGCCTTGAGCAGCAATGATCTGCTGAAACAAATCGCAGACCTTGACCTACAGCACCAGGAAGGCAAGCTGGATCGCAAGACGTATGAGCAAAAACGTGCAGAGCTAAAGGCACAGCTCACAGCGCAGCTTAAGACTAAGGAATAAGGGGTAAGGGGTAGTTACAAGCTACCCCTTATCTTTTGTGATCTGTTTTTCAAATGTATTGGGGGTTTTATGAACATAGCACAAAGACTGGGGTTTGTTAGGACTTCTGCAACACAGGATCGGCTGCCAATCCTGAAGGTCTTAACATTGCTGACGATCATCGGTTTGGCCGTTGGGGCCTATTTTGCACTGGTTTACGCGGGGACAGATATTGATCAGGGCAACGTCCAGCGCGTATTCTACTTCCACGTTTCCGCCTTTTCCGCTGCTTCTGTCGCCTTCGCCTGTGCCGTAGTGGGCGGCGCTGTCTACCTCCGAACCCGTGACCGCCGCTGGGACACCCTGGCGCTGGCTGGCGTAGAGGTCGGACTTGCGCTGTCACTGATCACGCTCATCACGGGTATGGTGTGGGCGCGTCCGATCTGGAATACATGGTGGACATGGGACATCCGTCTGACGACCACCGCCATCATGACGCTCACCTACGCCGCCTATCTGATGCTCCGCAGTGGTCTGGAAAGCGGTGAGAAGCAGCGCCTGTTTGCCTCCGTCTATGGCATTCTGGCGATTGCTACCGTGATCCTGACGTTCGTCGTCATCAGAATTCGTCCTGACACAATCCACCCGACGGTCATTGGCCCCAGCGCACAGAACGCCCAGGGCGGTTTTTCGATGACCAGCGGTATTGGCATGGCCTTAGGCATAAACAGTGCCATTTGGTGCTGCCTGGTGATGCCAACCCTGATGTGGTGGCGTATTCGTTTGGAAAATCTGATGCAGCGTGCCGAACAACTGCGCGTTGACCTTAAAGACTAGGAGTGACGAGCCATGATAAACACAGACGCATATTTGGTTCTGGGACTGATTGTGATTGTATCCATCCTGACGCTCTACACCTCAAGTCTGTGGCTGCGCGTCAGCAACACCCGTAAGACCATTCAACTGCTGGAAAATCTGAAATCGGAACAGCACTAACCAGCGATACCCATGTGCAAGGTCGTAGAGGTCATCTGTGATCTATTTATCACGGCCTGACCTTTATGACCTTGCATGGTATAAGCCTCAACATTGTTTTCAACACCCGCATACCACGCGGACAAAACCAGCGCCTCCATCACTCGCCTGACAAATTGCACAGTCGTTTTTGGACTATTTGGACAAATTTACATCCTGGGCAGGCAATTTTGCTGTGAACTCTTGACGCGCAGCACAATCGCCTTTAAGTTTAATAACGGTTTCAGGAAATGAATTCTCAAAAGTCATGATGTCAACCAACGCGCAGCCCTCCATAACTCAATATCCCTCAACGCGCGAAGCTCAACTTCGGACATCTGATGCTGTCTGTTTCCTAAATACGAAAAAAGCGAAAGATAACACAACGCGGCAGCGAGTAGGCTGACAGCGCGCTTTTTGTTTACGTAAACAATACGCCTCAGTCAATCGCTGACTGGGGCGTTTTTTGTTGTTTTATCTCGTTATCACTGGCTGGAGAAAAGCAAAATGCAAACAACATGTGTCGAATGTGGTGGAGATGTGAATGTCGCGGCAAACGTGATGGTAGGTGAAATCCTGCCTTGCAGCGACTGCGGGGTGGAACTGGAAATCACCAGCCTTGAACCGCTGACGGTTGACCTGGCGCCGCAGGAAATGGAGGATTGGGGCGAATGAGAGTAGGAATACTTTGCAGTCGAGTGCGTGTGGAGGAAAAGCTGCTGTTTGAATCGTTCGAGGCCTTGGGGGTCACACCTCAGCGTCTTGACGAGCGTGAAATCGCGGCACGAGTCGGGCAGTATGCCCCGGAGATTGATGTGCTGTTGGAACGCAGCATCAGCGCGACGGCAGGATTAGTGGCCCTTCAGGTTTTTGAAGCGGCGGGCATCAGCACGGTGAATACGCACCACACCTCCGAGACCTGCGCCGACAAGATTCGCACGACGCTGGCGCTATCACGCGCGGGTGTGCCGCAGCCAGAAACCGAAATCGCCTTCAGCCCTGAGGCAGCGCTTGAGGCGATTGAACACATCGGTTACCCCGCCGTGATGAAGCCGCCTGTTGGCTCATGGGGCCGTTTGCTGGCGCGCGTGCATGACCGTGACGCGGCGGAGGCCATCATCGAGCATAAGGAAGTGCTTGGCGGCGTCAATCACCACATTTATTACATACAGGAATATATCGCGAAGCCGGGGCGTGACATCCGTGCCTTCGTCGTCGGCACTGAAACGATTTGTGCCATCTACCGTAACTCTCCCCACTGGATTACCAACACGGCGCGCGGTGGACAAGCTTCCAACTGCCCTGTAACCGATGAAATCGCCGACATCTGCCGCCGCGCGGCCCTTGCCGTGAGTAATGGGGTCGGAGGCGTGCTGGCAATTGACCTGCTTGAAGCACCCGGACGTGGACTGCTGGTGTGCGAAGTCAATCACACGATGGAATTCCGCAACAGTATCGCGCCTACAGGTGTCAACATCCCACAGCGTATCGCTCAGTATGTATTGTCGGTGCGGGAGATGGCATGACAGTTTTATCGGTTGCTATCGTCGGAGCATCGGGATATACAGGCGGAGAACTGCTGCGCCTGCTGCTTCATCATCCACAGGTTGAGGTTACTCAAGTGACCTCCGAAAGCAATGTGGGCAAGTTCGTTCACCAGATGCATCCCCATCTGCGTGGGCAGACCACATTACGCTTCAGCACGCAGGACACATTGCAACCGTGCGATGTACTCTTTCTGGCGCTCCCGCATGGCGAGGCTCAGAAGCGCATTGACAAATACGCACAGCTTGCGCCCCATATCATTGACCTCAGCGCTGATTTTCGTTTGCGTGACGCCGCACAATATGAAGCAGCCTACGGCGAAAAGCATCATGCGCCGCAGTGGTTGGGACGTTTCACGTATGGTCTGCCTGAACTCAATCGCGACGCACTGCGCACAGCAAGTTACGCCAGCGGCGTCGGCTGCAACGCGACGGCCACCACATTGGCTGTATGGGCATTGGTCAAGGCCGGAATCCTGCAACCTGATCAACCATTGATTGCTGACGCGAAGGTCGGCAGCAGTGAAGCGGGGCGCACGCCAACTGAATCCAGCCATCACCCGGCCCGTTCAGGTGTCGTCCGTCCATTTCAACTCACGGGACACCGTCACGAAGCCGAAATCCGCCAGTCGCTTGCCCCCTGCGGCGACTTTGATGTACGCCTCTCCGTGACCAGCGTCGAGTTGGTGCGCGGTGTTTCTGCGGCTGTACATGTTACCCTGCCAACCGGACTGGCTGACCGCGATCTGTGGGCGTCCTACCGCACAGCATGGGCCGAAACGTCCTTCGTGCGTACCGTCCACGACAAGAACGGGCTGCATCGCCATCCCGAACCACGCCTGCTGGCAGGCACCAACTACGCCGATGTTGGCTGGGAATACGAGCCAAAGAACGGGCGCGCTGTGCTGCTATGCGCCATCGACAATCTGGGCAAGGGCGCGGCAGGTTCGGCTGTGCAGTGTATGAATCTGATGTGTGGCTTTGAAGAAACAACAGCGCTTACTTTCGGGGGGATTTATCCATGATTAACGTATTGAAATTAGGCGGCGGCGCAGGCGTGGAACATGACGCGGTACTGCGTAACCTGGCGGCACGCATCCAACGCGGCGAACGCTGGATACTCGTGCATGGGGCAAGCGATGCAGCCAACACGCTGGCGCAGCAGGTCGGTTATCCGGCGCAAACGCTGACCACCGCGGGCGGGCATACCAGCCGCTACACCGACGCCCGCACGATTGAAATCTTCGGCGCGGCAGTCGGCTCCGTCAATCAACAGTTGACGGCACGCCTCGAAAGCTGTGGTGTGCAGGCCATCGGCCTCGGCGGCCCCAACATCATCCGTGCTGAACGTAAGAAGGCCATCCGCGCCATCCGTGACGGACGCCAATTCGTCGTGCGTGACGACTTCTCCGGCACAATCACCAGCGTCAATCACTCCCTGCTGCTCACGCTGCTCGACGCGGGTTTTACCCCGGTTGTCGCGCCGCTGGCAATGGGTGATGAATATGAACGCCTCAACGTTGACGGTGACTTAGTTGCGGCCAACATCGCACAGGTTCTTGCCGCCGATACGCTCATCATTCTCAGCAACGTTCCCGGCTTGCTGCGCGACATCAACCAACCGGATTCGCTGATTGCGCAGTTCGACGTTCACGACCTTGAGCGTTACGAAGGTTTCGCCGCCGGACGCATGAAGAAGAAGTTACTCGCCGCAGCGCAAGCTGAAGTTGAGCGCGTCATTCTTGCGGATTCCCGCGTCGAAGCGCCGCTGGATGCCGCGTTAGCTGGCGGCGGCACCCATATCCTGAGGAGTGTGCTGCATGTTGAATATTGATATGCTCGAAGACCAGCACAGCAGCGGCGTTTATCTCAAGCGTGACCTACAGATTGTGCGCGGCGAAGGCGCTGTCCTCTATGATGAGCAGGGCAGCCGCTACATTGACTGTGTAGGCGGGCAAGGCGCGGCGAATCTCGGTCACGGTCACCCGGCAGTCGTCGAAGCCATCACCCGCCAGGCCGCCGAACTCATATCCTGCCCGGAGATGTTTCATAATCCGCTGCGCGCCCGCTATCAGGCGGAATTGTGCCACGCTGCCAATATGCCGCGTGTATTCCTGTGCAACAGCGGCGCAGAAGCCATCGAAGGCGCATTGAAGTTTGCACGGGCTGCTACCGGACGGACTGGTGTTATAGCGGCAATGCGTGGCTTTCATGGGCGGACAATGGGTGCGCTAAGCGCTACGTGGGAGAAAACTTACCGCGAGCCTTTTAACCCGCTTATTCCCGGCGTGGTACATGTGCCCTACAACAACCTTGAACGCTTGCGCGATGCCATGAATGACACTATCGGCGCGGTCATCGTTGAGGTTGTACAAGGCGAGGGTGGCGTCCATCCCGCGCAGGAAGGTTATCTTCGTGACGTACAAACGCTGTGTCACGACAGCGGCGCACTGCTGATTGTCGATGAAGTCCAAACAGGTTTCGGGCGCACGGGTTATTTATTCGCGCATCAGTACGATGGCATTCAACCCGATTTGCTGTGCCTTGCTAAGAGCATCGCCGGCGGCTTGCCAATGGGCGCGGTATTGCTGGGGGAGCGTGTTGGGCAGTTGAATCCGGCAGCGCATGGCAGCACTTTCGGCGGCAATCCTCTAGCCTGTGCAGCAGCGCTGGCAGTGTTAGAAGTCTTGCAAACTACTGACCTTATCTCCCGCGCGCGGACCTTAGGTGAAAGTGTGCGCCAGCATCTACTTGATTATCTGCCGGAAAGCAGTGTCCGTGAAGTACGCGGACGCGGCCTGATGATCGGCATCGAACTGCGTGGCAAGGTGGCACCTGTCCTCAAGGCATTGCAGGCGCGCGGCGTGCTGGCGCTGCCTGCTGGCGCATCTGTGCTGCGCCTGTTACCGCCGCTGGTCATCGCAGAAGATGATTTGTGGCAGGCAGTAGACATTATTGTCGATGTTCTAAACTCAAATATAGCGAACGGCTAGGAGTTCATCATGCCATTTGATCGCTACAACATTATTGAAAGTACACTGCGTGAAGGAGAACAGTTCAGCACAGCCAGCTTTACCACCGCGCAGAAGTTAGAAATCGCGGGAATGTTGGACGAATTCGGTGTGGAGATGATCGAAATGACATCGCCTTCTGCCTCCCCGCAAAGTGAGGCCGACATTCGCGCCGTCGTGCAGGAAGGGCTGCGTGCGCGCATCCTGACGCATATTCGCTGCAACCGCGAAGATGCTGTCCGCGCGCTGGATACGGGTGTACACGGGCTGGATATTGTCATTGGCACATCGCCTCAGTTGATGCAGCACAGTCACGGCAAGAGTATCGCGCAGATTGTTGACCTCGCGCTTGAGGTGATTACTTTCGTCCGTGAGCAAGCGCCGCACATCATCCTGCGTTTCAGCACAGAGGACACCTTCCGCAGTCGCGAATCTGATTTGCTGCGCGTTTATCTCACTGTCGCGGACACGGGCATGGTCAATCGTCTCGGCGTCGCGGATACTGTGGGTGTCGCCACCCCGACACAGGTCTATGCGATGGTACATCAGTTAGTGCGGCTCACGGGCTTAGACATCGAATTTCACGGGCACAACGACAGCGGCTGCGCCATTGCCAACGCTTGCGCGGCGCTCGAAGCAGGTGCGACGCATATCGATACGACGGTGCTGGGTATCGGCGAGCGCAACGGTATCACGCCGCTGGGGGGATTGGTCGCGCGCCTCTACACCCTCAATCGCGCTTATGTATCGAAGTATCATCTGCCGCTGCTGCCACAGATTGACCGCCTGATTGCTGAAATGTGCAGCATCCAAATCCCCTTCAGCAACTACATCACTGGCGCGAGTGCCTTTATCCACAAGGCAGGCATTCACGCTAAGGCGGTGCTGGCAAATCCCGACACCTACGAAATCCTCAAGCCGGAAGATTTCGGCCTGAGCCGTGAAATCGCCATCGGGCACCGCCTCACAGGTTGGAATGCCATCCGTGAACGCTCTTTGGTGTTAGGATTACAACTCAACGAAAATGTGCTGCGCGCTGTTACCCAAACGGTCAAGGAGCGCGCGGATGTAAAGGCATTGACTCTCAACGAAGTCGATGCACTGTTGCGGGAGGCAGCTTATGGCTAGTCAGGGACGTACCTTTGCCGAAAAGGTGCTGGCACGCGCGGCGGGTATCAGTGAGGTAAAAGTTGGGGATATTCTCGACATCACGCCCGATTTGATTTTCAGTCACGACAATTCAGCGGCAATCCGGCGCATCTTCGAGAAAACAGGTGCGGCGAAAATCGCCCGCCCTGAGCGCATTGCCATCACGCTCGACCATGCTGTCCCTGCGCCGACCACCGAACATGCGCAGAATCACGCCGAAATCCGTGAGTGGGTGGCACAGCAGGGCATCGCACACTTTTTTGAAGTCGGGCGCGGCATCTGTCATCAGGTATTCAGTGAAGAAGCCTTGATACTCCCTGGCGAAATCATTCTCGGCGCAGACAGTCACAGCACGCACTTTGGCTGGATGGGCGCGTTCGGTGCTGGCGTTGGGCGCACCGAAATGGCAGCGCTGTGGGCAACAGGCCAACTCTGGTGGCGCGTGCCGGAGTCGATGCGTATCACCCTCAACGGAAAGCTGCAACTGGGCGTCACAGCTAAGGACATTACCTTACGGCTGATTGGTGATAAAGGTGTGGATGGCGGCCAATATCGTTCTGTCGAATTTGCTGGCGATACCATTTCCACTTTATCGCTTGATGAACGTGCCGTGATTCCCAACATGATGGCAGAATTTGGCGCGCAGAATGCCTATCTCCCGCCCGATCAACTCGTCTTTGATTATCTTGAACACAAGCGCACCCGTGAATACACCGCGCTCTATCCCGATGTTGACGCGCTGTACGACGAAGAATATGCACTCGATGTCAGCACGCTGGAGCCGCAAATCGCCCTGCCACATCTACCGGAAAATGTCGTTGGCATCTCAGAAGCGCTGGGACATCCCGTGCAGCAGGCATTTATCGGCACCTGCACCAACGGACGCCTGGAAGACTTGCAGGCTGCCGCCAACGTGCTGCGTGGACACAAGGTAAGCTGCCGCACGGTTATCATTCCCGCCAGTTCACAGGTCTTTTTACAAGCTACCCGCCTAGGGTATATCGAAACCATTCTTGAATCCGGCGCAACCATCGGCACGCCCGGCTGCGGCCCCTGCATGGGCAATCACATGGGCATTCCTGCCTCCAACGAAGTGACCATCAGCAGTGCCAACCGCAACTTTCGCGGACGCATGGGAACCGCCGACGCCTCCATTTATCTCGCAAGTCCCTATGTTGTCGCTGCCAGCGCCATCGCCGGAAAAATTGCTGATCCCAGGGAGTACCTATCATGAGCCAGCATCGCGTTTGGGTATATGGGGATAACGTCAACACTGACGTGATTTTCCCCGGCAAGTACACCTACACCTTAAAGACACCAGAAGACATCGCCGCCCACGCTTTAGAAGACCTCGACACCACCTTCGCCGCCAGGGTTCAGCGCGGGGATGTGATTATCGCGGGGAGAAACTGGGGCTGTGGCAGCAGCCGTGAGCAGGCCGTCACCACGCTCAAATACTGCGGCGTTTACGCCATCGTCGCCGCGTCATTCAGCGGTATTTACTTTCGTAACTGCATCAATCAGGGTATTTTGCCGCTGGTCTGCCCGCAACTGCATAACCATGTGACTACAGGCGATACGATCACGCTGGACACTGCCAACGCCCAAATTATCGTCAATGGACACACCTTTGCCGTGCCGCGTCTCTCAGCTTCGGTTCAGGCGATTATTGACACAGGCGGATTGGTGCCGATGCTGCGCCAGCGTTTCGCGGAGGCCGTCTAGTGAGCCACACGATTACCTTGATAAACGGCGATGGTATCGGGCAGGAAGTCATCCCTGCGGCGCGCGAAGTGTTGTCGGCGTTGGAACTACCGCTGACAGTGCAGGACGCCGATGCTGGTTTCACCACCTTCGAGCGCACAGGAAACGCCCTGCCGCCCGCCACGCTGGCCCTGTGTGAAACGAGTGACGCCGTGTTGTTCGGGGCCACCGGTTCGCCCATGACCAAAGTCGAAGGTTACCAAAGCCCGATTCTAACGCTGCGTCGTCACTTTGACCTGTTCGCGAACCTGCGTCCGGCGCTGCACGGCGACATTGATATGCTGATTGTCCGCGAAAACACTGAGGGGTTATACAGCCGCCGTGAGCGAGTGGAAGATGATGGCAGCACTGCTATCGCTGAACGCGTGATTACCGGGAAAGCATCGGAACGCATCGTGCGTGCGGCCTGCGAGCAAGCGCGCACGCGCCGCCGCAAGCTGACCATCGTTCACAAAGCAAACGTGCTGAAAGAAACCTGCGGATTGTTCCGTCGCGTGGCATTTGAAGTGACCGCCGCCTATCCTGATTTAGAGGTTGAGGGAAATGCTGGTAGATACTGCTGCGATGCGCCTCGTGCAGCAGCCCAGCGCTTTGATGTGCTGGTAACAACCAATCTGTTTGGCGACATCCTCAGCGATTTGGCGGCAGGTTTGACAGGCGGTTTAGGCATCGCACCGTCGGCCAATATCGGCACGGGTCGCCCCGCCGTCTTTGAGCCTGTGCATGGCAGCGCGCGCAGACATCGCAGGCCAGGGGATTGCCGACCCGCGCGCGGCTATCCTGAGCGCCGCCCTCCTGCTGGAGTACCTGAACTACCGCGAACAAGCAGCCCTGTTGCGCCGAGTCACCTACGCCACCCCGCACGCAGGCAGCACACAAGCGACGACAGGAGCCATTCTGCGAGAACTGGAAACGGAGCGGCATCGTGTCTGAACTGCTATTTGAGCTTGTGCGGCGCTACAGTCCTTCAACAAGAGAACACGAAGCGGTACGCTATCTCACGGATTGGATGACCATAAACGGCATGATCGCAACCGTAGACGCAGCAGGTAACGCTTGCGGCACAAAAGGCGACGATGATGCCCCAAACACGCTGATGCTGCTCGGCCATATTGATACCGTACAGGGCGAAATCCCGGTACGCATCGAAGAGGGCGTGCTGTACGGACGCGGCAGTGTCGATGCGAAGGGTTCGCTGTGCGCCTTCGCCGAAGCCACCGCACAAGCCTCTGTACCACAGGGTTGGCGGGTGGTTGTGGTCGGCGCGGTAGAGGAAGAATGTGCTACCAGCAAGGGCGCGCGCGCCGTGCGTGATGCACACAACCCGACACTGTGTATCATCGGTGAGCCAAGCGGCGCGCGCCGCCTCACGCTGGGTTACAAGGGACGCCTGCTGGTAGACTACACGCTGTCACGTCCCGTTGCCCATACCGCCCGCCCCGAAGCGACAGTCGGGGCCATCGGCGCGGCGCTGTGGCAGGATGTTCTGCACTGGTCAGAGACGCAAAACACGGGCGTTGAACGCTACTTCGATCAGGTGATGCCCAGCCTGCGCGCGATCAATACCACGACTGACCACTTTCAGGAAACGCTAACCATGACGATGGGTTTTCGCCTGCCGCCGCGCGTCTCCCCGGAACAGACACAGGCAGCAGTCGAGAGCTTCGTCGCTGAAGGTGAACTCAAATGCTACAGCGCGGAGTATGCTTATCAAGGCGACAAAAATAACGCGCTGGTTCGGGGGATGCTGGCGGCAGTTCGTGGGCAAGGGGGACGCCCCGACTTTGTGCTGAAAACAGGCACCAGTGATATGAACGTGGTGGGCGTCAAGTGGAAGTGCCCGATCATTGCCTATGGTCCCGGCGACAGCAATCTTGACCATACGCCGAATGAACATCTGCCGCTCGACGAATATCAACTGGCCGTAACAACGCTGCGCCATCTGATTGAGCATTTGCCCGATTCCCTGTGAGACAAAGCGATCCTCTCCTGTGACAGCGAACAATAAGGAAGTAGCGATATTTCACCCTCTGGCTTGCTGCTGCACTCCACGCCTTGCAGCATTTGAATCATAGAAGCAGACAATAGTGTCAGCGCACAGTGATCGTCAGGTTCGCGTGGTTAATCTAAGCTATAATATGGTTAGAAAGATTGTATCCGCTTCGTAGGAAGGTGACTCCATGTTTAGTCTGTCCAGAGCAAAGCGATTTGCTCCAATTTTATTGGTACTATTGCTCGGATTAATGGTCGCCGCGTGTAACCTCAGCAGCGCACCGGAACAGCCCTTAGACCTGACCGATGTCCCCACCGGCACAGGCCAGCCTACCCGTACACCGATTGGCACGCTTTCCGGCACCAACCGCGCTCCCACATCCTTACCGCTCACGCCGTTTACGCTGCCGACCCGACAACCCTTTGTACAAGCGACATCGATTGCAATCTTCCCGACGAGCTTCGTCCAATTCCCAACCAACACTCCGATGCCCATCAGCATCTTCATCCTGTCGCCTATTCCGGGTAATACGGTTGCAGGGAATGTGCAGGTGATTGGCTCGGCAAGCCATCCGAACTTCCTGCAATATCAGCTTGAGTTTGGCCCTGACCCCAATCCTGGAAACCTGTGGTTCCTCGCGACAGGCGTCGTGCAAACCCCGATGCAGAATGGTTTGCTGGGTATCTGGAACACAACGGCAACTCAGGACGGTGTATACCAACTGCGTCTGCGTGTGTTCCTGCGCGACGGCACAGACCTCTCGACAATTGTGAACAACATCCGCGTCCAGAATCGCGCGGCCACGCCTATTCCATCACCTACGAACTCAACACCACGCCCAATCGCTGCCTTTACGCAGAACCTGACGAGTGGCAATTCGCCGCTGGTTGTGAACTTCACCAACCTGTCAAGCGGACAGATCAGCGCATATACCTGGGACTTTGGCGATGGCAGCGGCAGCACAGAAATCAGCCCCGCGCACACCTTCCGCAACCCAGGAGTCTACAACGTAACACTAACGGCGACTGGCCCCGGTGGGTCTTCTAACGTCTCGCAGCAGATTCTGGTCAACAGCGGCGGCGCGCCCGTAGCGGCCTTCACGCAGAACCGGGTCAGCGGGCCATCACCCTTGACAGTGCAGTTTACGAATCAGTCAACGGGTACGATTACCACCTACGAATGGATTTTCGGGGATGGCAACACCAGCAACCAGCAGAATCCATCGAATACCTTTACGGCGGTAGGCACCTACAACGTGATCCTCCGTGTAACTGGCCCCGGTGGGTCGTCAAGCGTCACGCGCCAGATTACCGTTGAAAACCCACAGGTGCCAGCACCTGACGCCATTTTCGCGGTGGATGTATCCAGCGGCCAAACCCCGCTGACCGTGCGCTTTGCCAACCAATCTACGGGACAAATCGTCAGCCAGAGCTGGGACTTTGGCGATGGCAGCACCGTCAGCACAGAAGTAAGCCCGGTTCACACCTATACAGCAGCAGGCACCTTACGCGGTCACCAGGCGTCATCGGCCTCGGCGGGCAGGACATAGCGACCACTACGATCACAACCACTGCGCCGCCGAATGCACCAGGTTGGCGGCTTACCGCCAACCCAGGACAGGTGACTTCCCGCTGAATGTGACCTTTACCAACAGTTCAACGGATGCCAATTGTACTCATGAATTTTGGCGATGGCGGCACCAGCACAACCTCCAGAACCGACGCACAATACGCAGGCGGCAGTGCGATCTTTACACCGTGACGCTCACGGCGACGGGCGCGGGTGGAAGCGACACCGAAACGGCGACCATCACGGTCACACAGCCCATTGCGCCGTCGAACGCCGACTTCAGCGCGAACCCGACCTCAGGCCAGCGTCGCTTACAGTGCGTTTCACCAACAACTCGACAGGCGACAACCTGACCTTGCCTGAACTTCGGCGACGGGGCTACCAGCACCGAACGCGACCCTGTCCATATCTTCACGGCTCAGGGAACCTATAACGTCACGCTGAGCGCCACGAACACGCAGGGTAATGACGTCATGACCGTTACCATCACGGTGACCAACGCGAATCTGCCGCCGACTGACCAACCTCAGCCACCGAACAGCGTCGCGCAGAACGCCAGC
This sequence comes from Anaerolineae bacterium, assembly GCA_046328675.1. GTDB lineage: Bacteria > Chloroflexota > Anaerolineae > Aggregatilineales > Phototrophicaceae > JACAER01. The sequence goes on along the minus strand of JAXLWC010000084.1, from coordinate 6,573 downwards.
GTCGGCTTGCCCGTGGGAACGCTTACCGCGACTGACCCCGATACAGGCGAAACCTTCACCTTCAGCGGCAGCAACGCCCCAGTTCAATGTCAGGCGCAATCAACAGTCTTGGTCGCAGGAGCGCCCACGGCTGGCGCGCAGTCGATTGATGTCACCGTCACTGACGGCGCAGGCAACACCTACAGCGAAACACTGCCGATTAACGTTACGACAGTAAACCAGGCACCGACGGACATCAACCCGTTACCGAACAGTGTGGCGCAGAACGCCAGTTCAAACCCTGTGGGCACGCTGACAGCATCCGATCCTGACGCGGGCGAAACCTTCACCTTCAGCGGCGGCAGCGCGCAGTTCTTCGTCAAGGCGCAATCAGTGCTGGTTGCAGGCACTTTGACGGCAGGCGCGCAGACGCTGGATGTCACCGTCACCGACAGCGCCGCTAATACCTTTACCAAGACGCCGACCATCAACGTTACAACCGTGAATCAGGCACCGACGGACATTAACCTCACGCCCAGCAGCGTGGCGCAGAATGCCAGCGCGGGCACGCCGATTGGTACGCTGACCGCGACTGACCCTGATGCGGGTGAAACCTTCAGCTTCAGCGGCGGTAACGCACAGTTCTCGGTCAGCGGCAATCAGGTGCTGGTCGCTGGCACGCTGACGGCTGGCGCGCAGACGCTGGATGTCACCGTCACCGACAGCGCCGCCAATACCTTTACCAAGACGCTGACGATTAACGTGGCGACGGTCAACCAACCCCCGACGGGCATCAGCCTGTCGCCCAGCGCTATTGCCCAGAACGCCAGTGTTGGCGCAGTGGTAGGCACGCTGACGGCAGTTGACCTGGATGCGGGCGAAACCTTCACCTTCAGCGGTGGCAATGCTCAGTTCTCCGTTAGTGGCAATCAGGTCACAGTGGCGGGCGGTTTGACGGCGGGCACACAGACGCTGGATGTCACCGTCACCGACAGCGCCGCCATCATTTCTACACCAAGACGCTGACGATTGACGTGACGGCGGTCAATCAGGCCCCGACAGACATTACTCTGTCGCCCGATACCGTCGCCCAGAATGCCAGTGTGGGTGCTGTCGTCGGTACGCTGGCGCAACGGACCCCGATGCAGGCGACACCTTCACCTTCAGCGGCGGTGACGCGCAGTTCTCCGTCAGCGGCAATCAGGTCACAGTCGCGGGGCAGCTCTGGACAGCAGGCGCGCGCAGAGTTTTGCGGCAATCAGGACGGACAGCGGCGGCAATACCTACAGCGTAGCGCTGGTCATTACCGTAACAAGCGTCAACCAACCGCCGACGGATATCACGCTGTCACCCGATACCGTTGCCCAAAGCGCCGGTGTCGGCACAGTGGTCGGTACACTGACGGCCACAGACCCCGACGCAGGTGAAACTTTCACCTTCAGCGGTGGCGATGCGCAGTTTACTGTCAGCGGTAATCAGGTCACAGTGGCGGGCGGTCTGGCGGCAGGCGCGCAAAGCCTGAATGTGACCGTGACCGACAGCGCGGGCAACCCCTACAGCGAAACTATCACCATCAACGTCACGGCGGTGACACAGCCGCCAACAGGCACCTTTGTCTTCGTGTCCGACGGCAACCTGTACCGCGCAGACTATGATGGCACAAATGTCGTTAACGTCACGCCCATTGCTTCAGGCGGCGTCAGCAATCCAGTCTGGACGCCGAGCAGTGGTTATGTCGCTTACGTCTCAGGTGGAAGTCTGTACGTGATGGACCCGAATAACACGGGCAGCATCATGCAAATCGTGGACTCTGGCACAGGCACGCCGATCAGCGGCTTCACTCCGACCTGGGTTGATGATGACACGCTGCTGTTTGGCTCGACACAGAGCGGCGCGGCACAGATTTACACGATGGATGTCAACGTCAGCAATGGCCAGGCGTCGAACATCGTTCAGTTAACGACGGACGGTGTCAACTACAGCCCAAGCCGTTCGCCTGTCGATGGCCGCATCGCCTTTGTCTCTGAACGCAACGGCGAAGTCGCACAAATCTACGTGATGAATGGCGATGGCACCGGACAGACAAAAGTCTCAACAGACAACACCCACGCCCAGAATGATCCGGCGTGGTCACCCAACGGCCAGTACATCGCCTTCGTATTCGACTGGGGCGGCGGCGATCAGGACATCATCCGCATGAATGCCTCCAACCCAAGTGATGCGCCAAACCTGACGGGCAGTAGCACACAGGCGGAAACCAACCCCGGTTGGTCGCCGGACAGCAGCCGCATCATCTATCAGCAGAACGGCACAACCTACATCATGAACGTGGACGGCAGCGGCGCCACACCCATCTCTACGGGCACAGCGCAGACCATTGACCCCACATGGCACCCCTAAGCTGAACTTCGCTTCAACTGGCAGGCCCTATCAACACGGTAGGGCCTGCTGCTTTTTCAGGGAACATGCTATGATGGGGACATGAATAAATTCCAGTACAAATCCTCCTCAGATACCGAGTTAATAGAGTATGAAGCTGAAGTCGCCGAAGGCCTCGAAGCCGTCGCGCGCGATGAAATCAGCAAGGTAATTGGCAGACAAGGCAAAATTCAGTTCGCTGACAAGGGCGCCGTTCGTTTCGCCTATTCGGGAAAGCCCCAGGCGCTGCTGCGTCTGCAAACCGTAATTGCGCTGTACAGCTACGACTACTTTGACGTTCCCCGTCCGCGCGCGCTTTTGGGCCATGAACATTTCCAGCGGCTATTGCGGCAGATCAAGGAAATTCGCGCCCTGTCCCCACGCGGCTCATACGAGACGTTTCATCTCAGTGCGGCTGGCTCGGACTCCTCGGTGATGGGCCGACTAAAAGAGCAGCTTGCTGTCGAGACTAAGCTCACCCATTCTGAGGACAAGGGAGATTTATTCATCCGTATTCGCCGCAGCAGGCAGGGCTGGGATGTGCTGGTGCGTTTGACATCGCGTCCGTTAGCAACCCGTACCTGGCGCGTATGCAATCTCGAAGGGGCGCTGAACGCCTCTGTAGCACGAGCGATGGCGCTGTTCACCAAACCGTCTGCCGATGATATTTTCCTGAATATTGGCTGCGGTTCCGGTTCACTGCTGGTTGAACGACTGGAAGTGGAGAAAGCCCGACAGGCCATTGGCTGTGATATCAGTGTGGAAGCACTGGCCTGTGCTGCCGAAAACCTGCGCGCGAGTCGTAAGCAGGCCACACTGCTTCACTGCGACGGGCGACAACTGCCGTTGGCTTCCAACAGCGTAAATGTGCTGTGCGCGGATTTGCCGTTCGGCCAACTGGTAGGCACACATCAGGAGAATCTCCAATTGTATCCGGCGCTTTTGCACGAAGCGGCGCGAGTCGCGGTAAGGCGTGCATACTTCGTAGTGATTACCCATGAAATCAAACTGATGGAAGCGCTGCTGCGCGAGACTTCAGTTTGGCAAGTAGAGTCTATGATCCGCATTACCCTCGGCGGATTACACCCTCGCATTTATATATTGCGCAAACTTTAAGAACTATCGACAATAAGAGTGACGAGCGGGTAGAGTGCAAAGTGTGAGCATGAAAAGATTTTTCCTTCTGCTGTTTGCAGGGTTACTGCTGGCAAGCTGTGACCAACCTCAACAAAATCAGGCCTCAATTCTGGTTTCACTGGTGGTCGATGGATTGGAACGCACGTATTCCTACGACTATCCGGTCACTGTAGAACAATTTCTGGCAGATGCTGAGGTCGAACTTGGCGAACTTGATCGGCCCAGTGTTCCTTTATATACGCAAATCACGGACGGGATGCGCATCACTATTGTGCGTGTGCGCGAAGAAACCGAATGCCAGCGTAGCGCGATTGCCTATTCCGTGCAGCATATTCCGGATGAACGATTTGAACCCGGACAGGAGTTTTTAGGCAGTTCAGGGCAAAATGGTGAGCAGGAAATCTGTTATCGGGTGCGCATTGAGGATGGGGTACGTTTAGAACCGCAGGAAATCAGCCGTACAATCATCACCGAAGCCCGCGACGAGATTGTTTATGTGGGGCCGAGTCAGGAACTTGATCCTGTTGGAGTCAACGGAACTCTGACCTATGTGAGCAACAACAACGTCTGGATTATGCGCGGGAGCAGTTCCACGAAACGTCCCCTGACCAACACCGGAGATGTTGACCAACGGGTCTTCAGCTTGTCGCCCAACGGACGGCAGCTTATCTTCACACGCACTGTCTCAACCGACTCCGGCTTGGATAATGAATTGTGGTATATCTCGGATACTACGCTGGATAATGTGACGCCGATTCAACTGCTGCCTACGGACATCCTGTATGCCGATTGGGTGCCTAACAACGAGAACACCATCAGTTATTCCACCGCTGAGGGGCGCGATGTGGCTCCCGGATGGCGCGCCAACAACGATTTGTGGGTGATGCGCATTGATCCAAACTCCGGCGACACCCTCGACATCAGTCAGGTGGTCACTGAATCGATTCGCGGCTTGTATGATTGGTGGGGAACACGCTTCCAGTGGTCACCTGACGGTACCCGTGTCGCCTGCGCGCAAGCCGATGGCGTTGGCATTCTGGATGTGGAAACCAATGAATGCAGACTTCTGGTGACCTATGCGACCTATGGTTCGGGGGAATGGTCGTGGCGAACAACCTTATCGTGGTCGCCGGACAGCAGTTTGTTACTGACGACTGTGCATGGCGCGCCGATTGGTAACGAACCTGCGGTCAACAGCCCGGCGTTCCACGTCGCGGTGGCCGACACGTCCGGCAGTTTCAGCGCCGATATTGTCGAAGACGCGGGTATCTGGTCATCACCGCGTTACTCACCGCTGATTACCGCTTCTGATTCCGCGTATCCCACTGGCTACATCGCCTATCTACGAGCGCGTGACTGGGATAACAGCATCAATGACTTGGCGGAATATGATTTAGTGGTAGCAGATCGCGATGGCAGTAATCCCCGCGTCGTATTTCCCGACTCACAGCAGCCCGGCATGACGGCACGCGGTTATGCACAGGATTTTGTGTGGAGTCCCGATGGAACACAGATCGCGCTGATCTATCAGGGTAATCTCTGGATTATCGACGTTGCCACAGGAATTCCGCACCAGCTTACACTGGATGGCGCGGCATCAAAACCCGTGTGGACTCGTTAGAAACTTGCTGACAGCAACGTAGTTCAATAATCAGCAATAGGGAACGGAGACTCTGATTCCAAAGTCTCCGTTTTGATTCCAAATTGGAATCGACGTAGACTGCCAGAACAGAATTCGCGGTAAGCTCACAAAGTTTACCAGCGGTATCATGATTTCAGTCATCATGTCCGACGGTAATTACGACATTGCCTTTTTTGTGCCCCTGATCGACATATCTGTGCGCCTCGACCATCTGTTCCAAAGGGTAACATCTGTCGATGATGGGTTTGAACTTGCCTGCCTCTGCCAGTTCTTTCAGGGAAATCAAATCTTCCAGTAGCATTTTGGGCGTACCATCATCGACTGAGATGTATAACCCGTTCGGCCTTAATACTTTCTGACACAGTTCCTTTGAAGCGCGCGCACGACTTTTCCTTCGCCCAACGGCATCCAGAATCAAATCGTACTGTATATCGCTCTGCGTAAAATCTTCTTGTGTGTAATCGATGACGGCATCGGCCCCAAGCGACTTCACCAATTCCAGATTGGTAGTGCTGCACACCCCGGTTACTTCCGCACCGAAGTGCTTAGCAAGCTGTACCGCCGCCGTCCCTATCGCGCCTGAAGCCCCATAAATGAGTATCTTCTGTCCGCGGCGCATATTGCCTTTTCTGAGAAAATGTGAGGCCAATAAGCCCCCATAGGGAATGGCGACAGTTTCCTCGTCGTTCAGATTGGAGGGCTTTAAAGTAAGCACACCGTTTTCCGGCAAACAGGTATATTCCGCGTAAGAGCCAAAGCGCAGCCCGGTTGTCCCAAACACCTGATCGCCTGGTTGAAATTTCGTAACCCCTTTGCCAACGGCTTCGATTTTGCCCGACAGGACTAGGCCGAAAATAGGCTTTCTCGGTTTGCTAACCCCCAACATAAGCCCGGCTGGAACTGAAAACAACAAACGCTTCGGTGGCCACAATCGAAACTGAAAAGTCCGCATGATGCAATCACTGGCGGTTACGGCTGTTGTGGCGATTTTGATGAGCACCTCGTTGTCTTTGGGAATTGGCTTTTTGACCTCTCTAAGTTGAAGCACTTCAGGGGACCCAAACTGTGTACAAATAATCGCTTTCATTAGTATCTCCCTAAATTAATTTTGCCCGATTTCTATACCTGTATACGTTAAAGCCCATCGTCTGGTTTTATTCTTGGCGGGACAAGCTTTGGTTCACTAAGCCAATGGTCTTTCAGTTCAAACCGATCAGGGTGATCCGTTGGTATTCTGGTTCTTGATAGTTCATCACATTACTTATCGACACCCGCCAGGGCGCACCAGCGAGTAATCTGCGATTACTTGGCGATAAGTTGCCTTATCGACGCCCGCAGGGGTAGCTCAATCGCTTGCGATTAGCCGCGATAAGGATCGGTTATCGACACCCGTCAGG
>JAXLWC010000083.1:0-22423 GCA_046328675.1 Anaerolineae bacterium | reverse complement strand
GCGGGAATCGTGCTGAAGCCCACAAACCTGAGCTACGAGGAAGCGGCGTCTGTGCCGAACGGAGCACTCACGGCCCTCACCTTTCTGCACAAGATGGCGAAGATACAGCGCGGGCAGAAAGTGCTGATTAACGGCGCATCGGGCAGCATGGGCAGCGCGGCGGTGCAGATTGCCAAAAGCTTCGGCGCTGAAGTGACGGGGGTGTGCAGCGGCGCAAATGTGGAGATGGTGAAAGCGCTCGGCGCGGATCAGGTGATTGATTACACCAAAGAAGATTTCACGCAGGGCAGCGAAAGCTACGACATCGTCTTTGACACGGTGGGTAAAATGACGTTTGCGGCCTGCAAGCGTGTGTTGAAGCCTAACGGACTGTACCTGGCAGGCGCGGGCGGCGTGCCTGACTTCCTGCAAATGCTGTGGACTTCCCTCGTGGGCGGCAAGAAGCTGCTGGCGGGCATGTCGTCGGAAAGCAAGGCAGACCTGACGGTTGTCAAAGAACTGGTGGAGGCCGGGAAGCTCAAGGCAGTTATCGACAGATGTTATGCGCTGGAAGACATGGCTGAGGCGCATCACTACGTCGATAAAGGCCACAAAAAGGGGAACGTCGTCATTACGGTGGCGCAGGACAGCCGCACTGCGCGGACGAGATAACGAGGGAACCATGCTGGATACACGAATCATCCTTTCGGGGATATGGGTTTCACTGATGCTGACGTACCTGCTGGGTGATGTGCTGCGCATCTTCAGCGGGGACGCAACGCCGGGTACGATACTGGGGCAGAAAATCACGCAGGGCATGTGGCTGGGAATCTCCATCTTCATGGTGATCCCGATTGTGATGGTGTTCCTGTCGCTGGTGCTGGATTACCCGGTCAACCGCTGGGCGAACATCATCGTGGCGGTCTTCTTCTTCGGGTTTAACGTGCTCGGACTGCCGACCTACCCTTCGGCCTATGATCGTTTTCTGATTGTCGTGGGGCTGGTGTTTAACGTCCTGACCATCGGCTATGCGTGGAACTGGACGTGAAGAGATAGAAGGAATCCCTTATGGCAGGTATAAGGGATTCAGCGTAACCGTCGATGCCAGGCTGCGTTACAGTGGAGAGTGAAGGGGTTTTCCCGGACCGTGAATACCACGTTACAATAGCAGACGGATGAACGACTATGGCATCGGCGGCACAGCGCATGAAGATACAGGCGAAACAGATGGGGCGCAGGCAGCGCGACATACGCGTCCTGCTGGTTTTCGGGGTGGCGGTAGGGCTGCTGGCTCTCGCGATGATTGTCTTCGGCGGGGGCAGCAGCAGCACACTGAACTTCCGCGCCAGCACACTGACAGGCGAAACCGTCCAGCTCAGCGACTATCGCGGCAAGGTGGTGATGCTCAACTTCTGGGCGACGTGGTGCCCGCCGTGTCAGGCCGAAATGCCCGCGATTCAGGCGGCGTATACACGCTACCACGATCAGGGCTTTACCGTGCTGGCGATTAATTACGGCGAACATCCGTCGCAGATTGAACCGTTTGCCAGTGCGCTCGCCCTGCAATTCCCCATCGTGCTGGACATTGACGCGCGCTTACAGGGCGTGTTCGGCATCACGGGGTATCCCACCAGCATGTTCATTGCGCCGAATGGTGAGGTGTATGCCACGCACAGCGGGATGCTGACGGAACGGCAGTTGGAGGGCTATATCACGCAAGGGCTGGCGCAGCTTGAGTAGCATTCATGGACGGTCTCAGCCCTCTCCAAACCTTTCCCCACTGCGTGGCTGAGGAGAGGCTTAAAAGCCAAACGACGCTGTGTTTCGCCCATGCTCCAATAAGCAAAACGACGGCGATACGCCAGGAGTTCGAGGATTCGGCACTTAGCGCTACGCCGGAGTCTTTTGCTGCTCGACAAGTGCCTTAAGGGATTCGATGATTTTACGCGTGTGTTCGCGCCAGGTGTATTCGGCAACCACCAGCTTACGCGCCGCCGCGCCAAGACGATCCGCACGCGCCGGGTCGTCAATCAAGGCTCTCAATCCTTCAACCAAATCATCGGGGTCGCCGGGTTTCACCTTCCACGCGGTTTCATCATGAGTCAGGATTTCGCCAATCTGATCGAGGTCAGAGGCGACGATGCCTTTGCCCATCGCCATGTATTCAAACAGTTTGGTGGGTGAGCCGAAGAACGGCGTGCCATCAGAGTTGGGAACGTGCGGTGATGCCAGAATATCGGAGGCCGCCAGATGTTCGGGGCCTTGTGCCTGTGGGACGAGTCCAGTGAGTACGGTAAAATCAGTTACGCCGTAAGTCTGCAAATGCTGTTTGACCAGCGGCATCTTTTGGCCGTCGCCGATCATCAGCAGACGCACGTTGTCGCGATACTGCGGATACTTCTGCATGAGCTTGCCAAAGGCTTCGGCCAGCACTTCCGCGCCATGCCATGCGCCAAATGTGCCGATGAAACCGATGACCTTTTTGCCTTCCAAGCCGTAACGCTGGCGCACCGCCGAGCCGTCAATGTCGGGACGATATTGTTCGACGTTCACGGCGTTGGGATTGACCAGCACCTTGCTGCCGTCAATGCCGCGCGCGATAAGCTGATCCTTCAGCGGTTGGCTGACGACGGTGATGAGGGTGGCGGCGTGCAGGTTCAGTGTTTCTGCTGCTTGCGCCATCTCTTCATGGGGCACATGACCTGTCCCCCAGTGTTTGGTCGTCCAGATTTCCGAGCCGTTGTATTCCAACACCAACGGTACCTGATAATGCAGGGACAGGGCGACACCGCTGTAGTTGTTCATGTTGTAGCGCTGGTAGATGAAGGCCAGCGGCTGCTTGTCCAGAATGGGTCGAGCTTTTTCCTCAAACTGATGGTTAAAGGCCATCTGCTGTAACAACCCATAATCGCTGAACTCGCCATCAGGCACGATGTAATGGGTGGGAATATCTTCGCGCACGGTGGGCATCTTGTCCGTCGCAATAAACAAGGGGAGACTGCTGAACTGGTCGAGGTTGTTGATTACGCCAGCGATGTGGCCCACCGACCCACCGGAACGCAGCGCAAAAATCAGGTCAGTACGCAGGTAGGCGGGAGTGGCGTTCAGGTCAAGATGCATAGGACGATCTTTTGTGGCCGCTTCGAGATGGGCGATTTCGTCACGCATGTGCTGAAGCAAACGCGGAATTTCCAGACGATTACGCAGATAGCGCAAACTGACTCGCAGCAGATAAGCAGGGTTCACCGGCTGTACGTTGTTGTCTACATCACAGACGATACGAGGCGTTTGACGGCTGTAGAGCCGGAGCAGCCATGAGGTGAGGAAGGGTTTTACGACGCTGGGATGACTGTAGAGCCACAACTCAGCACGGTTATAACGAAAGACTTCTTTGAAATGTGCTAGCTTATTCTGTCCCAGTTCTCCGAACTGCTTGGACACGATATCAGGAGATGGCTTGCGGTGGCTGTTATAAAGAATAACACAATCGGTCATCAGGTCTGGTTCTCTGTTTTTCGACCTCTCAAGGACGAACCCGGACAATCTTGTCTTTTAGATTACAAGGTCTCAACACAAAAAAAAAGTCTTTATGCGCACTTCACACTCTTTTTACAGAAAATGAACACTTTCTAAAAAAGTCCCACGAGTTCAGTTATAATACACGTTCGCAAATGAAGGGTCACAAAGCATGGATTATAAAAAGGAAAGCTCACGCGGCTGGTCAACTACCCCTGCTGGTTGGTCACACGCTCAGGAATATGCGCCCGGCACCAAAGAATTCTTTGAGCAGGTGATTGAAAAACGCTCCACAGTAGAGTTGGCTTCGCTGCTGAAGATCATTCCCTTCGAGCAGGCGCGCGGCAAAAAAGTTCTGGAATTGGGGCATGGCGCGGGTTACGACGCCTACGCCTTCTGCAAAAACGGCGCTGATTACACGGGCATTGACATTGCCACTGCAAACCCACCGCGCCTGAAATCGCATTTAGGTTTTTACGGCTTCCAGCCAAAAGTGATGTTAGGCGACGCGGAAAACCTGATGTTCCCTAGCGAGACTTTTGACATCGTTTTCTCGAATGGCGTGCTGCACCATACCCCGAATATCCAGAAAGCATTTGAGGAAACCTTTCGAGTGCTGAAACCCGGCGGCGAATTCTGGGTCATTGTTTATCACCGGGACTCCATCTTCTACTGGTGGAGTACAGTACTGTGGCGGCATCTGCTCTACGGGGGTATTCGCAAACGCAGCATTCAACGCGCGCTTTCTCAGGTCGAAACCATGAACAATGACGCGGCTCCACTCGTCAATGTGTACAGTCGGGGACAACTTTATCATCTGCTGGCGGCGACTGGCTTTGATGTGCGAGAGATTCGCGTGCGCAAACTTGCCAAATCCGATATGGCAATGCCGCGCCGTATCTTCCGATGGCTCGACAAACATGTTCCGCAAAGCTGGTACGACAAGGTAGGCGAATACTTTGGCTGGTATGTGATGGGCAAGGCACGCAAGCCGGGTTAACGCACCGTAATCGTCAGCGGCAGGATGGCGATTTCCCCATCGGGCGTTGTGCTGCCTGTAACCGCTAAGCGCGTGCTGCCATCGGTGCCGGAGGGATACAGCACCAGCCACAATTGATATGCGCCTGCGGGCAAATCGGCAGGCAGGCGCAGCGCACGGTTGTCATGCACTGGAATTCCCGGCTGCCAGGTGTTGGTGGGTGCAAAGCCCAACTGCGGTGGGCTGTCTGTGCCATGTACGCGCACGCCGCTTTCGTCCGCCAGAAAAAAGGCCACCGTGTAACTGGTATCCAGCACGGCGTCCGTCTGCCAGTAGAACGTGACGGGGAGCGCATCTCCGGCGTGATACTCGGTACCCAGCGGCAGCGTCACCTGCTGCAACTGAAGGTGATCGCCAAAGCGTAAGTTCGTTCCCCTATCGACGGGCGTCTGATTTGCCAGCGGCGTGGCGGTAGCAAACTCCAGCAGGCGCACAGCAGGCGCGATTTCAATCACTTGCAGCGGATAATACTCGCGCGCCATCCAGTGCTCGACCACGCGCCGCGCCCAGGGGTGAAACGGCCCGAATTCGGTCAGCAGCCACAGGTGTTCGCGCTGTAGGGCGGCGGCACGCAGCAGCGGCGGCGTTGACTCGTCCAGCAGGTCGTCGAGATTATCGGATTCGACCAGCGGCGGCTGTTCCGGGCTGTACTGTTCGCCACGCTGAAACGGCAGACCGACCAATCGTGCATGGTGTACCGCGCCGTAGTTAAGCATAAAGACGATGTGCTCGCGCCCGGTGACAAAGACCATGTCCGGCGGCTGCGTGACCTGATCGATAGTGGCAACCGCCGCGTGCAGTTCGGGGTTTTCGCCCCAATAAAGACGATCCACGTAAAGCAGGCGCAGCGTGATGTACATGGCAAGCAGCAGGGCAACAGGCGGCAGAACCAGGCTAAGGCCGCGCCTCATGCGTGTGGATGCCTGCGATGAAAGATGCTGAACTCGCCACACAGCCAGCGCGCACAGCAGCGCCAGCCCGCCAAACAGCAGCGGAATGCCCCACAACTGAGCGCGCACCCAGGCAAAATCGAAGGGGCGCTGTCCCCACAGCGACGGCAGCAGCACCCAGGGCGCGTACTGCAAGTCGTAGGCCGCCTGCCCTTCCGAGAGCAGCATCCCCGCTGGCAGCAGCTTGTCGTGGGTGTCCCAACGGTAGCTGACACCATTGAAGGCAATCCAGGCCCCATACAGTACCAACACCACGAAGGCGGCGGATAACAGGCGCGGACGGGGGCTGTGCGTGAGGCGTTCCAGGGCGGGCAGCGCCAGCAGCAGCAAGAAGGGCACCGCAGGGACCAGGAAACGCGGCGGATAGGTCACGCTGCCATACCAGGCGAGACCGCGCAGCAAACCGTAGCTGAAAACGTAGCCGACGACGACAAACAGGCAGACCCAGATATAGCGCAGATGCCCGCTGCGGAAGCGCATCCATGCTCCGGGGAGCGCCAGCAGTACGGGCGGCGAGGTTGCCCAGATACTCGCGCCGATGCTAAAGACGTAGGTGCGCACGGCGATGCTGATGTAGGGATTATCAAGATACTGATAGACGTAAGCATCGAGGGGGCGCAGATATACGTTGGCGATGGGCGCAGTAAGCCACGCCAGCAGCGGACGTATATCGCCGAAGGCTGTGAACAGCGTAACCAGCGCTATCAGGGCGAACACGGCCAGCGACAGCCATTTCCAGACGCGCTCAGAAATAGCACGCGTCGCGGGGATGGCAATCAGCAGCAGGCCGGGGAGCGCGGCATACGATGACAGTTTAGCGTTAAAAAAGGCGAACAGCAGCACGGCAATCGGCAGCAGCCAGCGCCAGTGATAGCGCGCAGCACGCCAGCGTTCCAGGGCGAAAGCCAACGCCAGCGTCACCAGCAGCGTAATCGGCTCCTGCAAAAAGACCTTGCTGTAGGGCAGAACAGTCGTCGCCAGTCCCAGCGTCAGCGCCGCCAGCAGCGCCGTGCGCTCACTGTAACCTAAGGCCAGCGCATAGGCAAACAGCAGGCTGCCCGCGCCCGCGCAGACAAAGATGTTGAACAGCCACACGGTATGCAGCAGCCCTAAGCCGGGTGTATTGTACGCCAGCCAGTACAGCGGCGTCGCCAGCACGACAGAAGTCAAATCCTCGCGGTAGTAGTACAGCGGATACAATTGATTCTGGAAAAAGGTGTTGTCGGTGCGCGTCGGCCAATTGTAGGCCCACAGGTCGAACAGCGTGTCGTTGTAGCGCACGAGGCTGGCGGTGATGTTGTAGAGGTAGGGCGAATCGCCAAACTCGGCGTAGTTCGCGCTGTAAAAGATCATGTAAACGCTGCACAGCCCGACAAAAATCAGGACGCCCAGCAGCAAACGGCGATAAGTCATGAATGGTTAGCTGGCGAAAATATCTTTAACGGGCAGGGAAAAACCGGGCAGCAGGTCGCCGCCGTCAAGCACGCCATCTGTACCGATGACGCGCGGTTTCTGATTAGGAACGTAAACAACCACATACTGTTTGTCAGGATTAACTACCCACACAATGGTTCCAGCAAGATGATAGTTAACAACTTTAGTCGCGATCTCATCGTCAGTGTTTGAGGGAGAAAGCACTTCGACGGCAAGATCAGGCGGATTGGGGTTATAAGCAGCGTGCGAAGGTTCAGGCTGGCGAACTTTAGAGATGAATGCCGCGTCCGGGATATAACGCTCACCGTTCACCATGTAACCACCGCCAGCACCTGTCATAAATCCCAGTTGGTGGTTCTCAACATGTACACCGATTTTGATGAGCATTTTCGCACCCAATCTTGATGAGTTGTTATTGGATACCACTTCAACAATCCTTCCCCCGATGAACTCCAGCAGTTTATCGGCGTTTTCGGGAAGCAGCGCCATACGGTCAAACTCCTCGGCGGTCAGGGTTTTTGTTTCGAGTACCATCATCCAAACCTTTCGCTCACTCCCCTATTGTACATCAGGGCGCGACGCTGAACGGTATATCGAGCGTGTAGCTGTCGCCTGCGGCCTGACCGTTGACCGTCAGCGGCAGGCGTGTGCCATCCGAGGCGCGCACCATGCCGATGAGCAGACGATAGCCCTCGCCCACTGGCACATCAGCGCCGATGTTCAATGTTTGCGGGTCCTGCACATATTCAGTGGAGTCCCAGAACAGCGTCGAATAGTAGTAGCGGTCATCGGCGCGTACAGGTGGTGCGCTAGACTCGGCACGCACGTTACCCTCGGCGTCAAGCAGTTGCAGCGCGACATAATAGTCCTCTGTCGGCTGTGCGGCGGCATACCAGTAGAGCGTCAACTGGAACGGTGTATTGGGGTGCAGCGTGGCATCGGGAACATTGCAGCCATAAAAACGTACTACGCCAGCGATCAGCACTTCCTCAGCAGGCACGCAGGCAGGCGTCAGCGGAGCCGGCAGCTGGAAGCGTCCCGGCAGATAAACGGCGTACAGTTCATAGAGAAAGTCGCCGTCCAGCAGCGTCGAGGACGACAGCATGACATTGTGCAGCGCGCGCGCACCAGCGACCTCATTGTCCAGCGGGTCTACATCGCGATACATGCGCTCACCTTCAAAGCTGTAGACATAGTGCGTCATGTCGGAAAGGTCTTCGAGGTGTGTGGGAGCGTGCTCGTTGTCGATGTAATCCAGCGGGAAGAAAAAGCCCAGGCGCTGTACGCCCGGCGCGGAGATGCGCAGCGGCACGCCAAAAACATCCTTGTATTCCTGCAAGGCGTAGACGATACGCATCAGCGCCCAATTGCCAGAGGTGTAACGGGCGAAGTCGTCGGGAAGGTCGTAATCCCACATCCAGCCCGCGTTCATATCGTACAGCGGCACGATGATGCCCCAGTAAGCGCCGAGAATCACCGCCGCCGCGAACGCCGTCCGGCGGATGACGCCGCGCACCTGTGCAGCCGATAACCAGCGCGCCAGCAGCACGGCTGTTGGCAGCAGCATCAGCGGCACAATCGCGAACGACAGACGATAGTGATAGCTGTAGGAGTAAAACCATGTGACAAAATAAGGCAGCGCCAGCAGGTATGCCCAGCCCAAACGCGACAGGTCGGTGGTGAGACCCCTCTCCCCAACCCTCTCCCCGCCAGCGGAGAGAGGGGGAATATCAGGGGACGCAGCACGCTGCGCCCCTACAGACGTTACATAGACGCAGCACTCAGAACAGCCAGCCACAACCTGCCGCCAGCAGCGCAAACTCCAGCGCCCATGCGGTACTTGCCGAGCATCGACGGCAGCAGCGCCAGCACCAGCCCAATGCCCGGCACACGCAGCAGATATTGCAGAATGGGTCGGAAATTCGCGCGGGTTGCACCTGTGACAGCACAAACAGCAGCAGCGTAACCAGCGCCAGCAGCGGAAAGCTAAACTCCAGACCGCTGCGCGCGGCCTGCGTCAGCCAGAAGGGTTCGGGGAAGACCAGCGGCGGATGTCCGAGCAGGATATTGCGCAGATACCACATGCCGCCCAGCGGTATGCAGGCCAGCCCGGTTATCAGCGCCACCTCGAAACGCGGCCACCATGCGCGCCAGTTGAAACGCAGGCGCAGCAGTTCAAACGCCGTGAGCAGCATTACGCCCCAGGCGAACGCGCCGGCTGTGGGCTTTGTCCACATGGCGACGCCGAAGGTCAAGCCTGCCAGCAAGGCGTAACGACGACGCAGGGGGGATTGCATTAGCCCCTCTCTAAATCTCTCCCCACTCCGTGGAGAGAGACTTAAATGCTGTGCGCCCCCACTTGCGCGCTTTTCTCCATGCAGCCAGGAAAGCGGTTGGGGGATAGGGACCTGTTTGTTGCCAAACCACGCCATGAGGAAGAAGGTTGCGGCCAGCGTGAAGACGAACGTCAGCGGGAGTTCCAGATCACCGAAGCGCGCATCGATCGCCCACATGCGGATAAAATGTCCAGAGCGCGGCAGCAAACAACCCGGCGCGGCGGTTGAACAGGCGCGCGCCTAAGGCGTAGTTGCCACCGCGAGGATGCCGCCCAACTGTAAATAGGGCAGCACCGCGCGGGCAACGTGGTCATCAATACCGCCGACGGTAACGATTTGCAGATAGGAAAACTGCAGCGGCAAAAACTGGGGATAGTAGCCGATGGTCTGCGGAATATTGCCGACCAGCGTATAGAGCCGCCCTTCGTAACCGTACACCCACATCTCGTCGTAGGCC
Source organism: Anaerolineae bacterium (assembly GCA_046328675.1). Classification (GTDB taxonomy): domain Bacteria; phylum Chloroflexota; class Anaerolineae; order Aggregatilineales; family Phototrophicaceae; genus JACAER01. The sequence goes on along the minus strand of JAXLWC010000083.1, from coordinate 12,712 downwards.
ATGTGCGGCCAGTAGGCGACATTCAACCAGCGCACGGCCAGCGCCACGATGATGAGCACAATTAGCAGCCATTCCTCAACGGGCAGAGTTCTGAGCCAACGAGTCGTCCTGAACGGGATCGCACCCAAGAACGAAAACACATTTGAACCGCCAAGACGCCAAGAGCGCCAAGGCAGGACTTTTAGAGCAGACACAGAGAATGCCGAGCGGGATTTCTCTCCCGATTCGCTGGCGGACGTTTGGCGTTTGCGCCACAGCAGCGCCCACCCCACCAAGGCGATGAGTCCGCTGCCCGCGAGGATGTACAGCGGGCGCAGCAAGGTTGACTGCGTGAAGCTGCCTAAGAAGAACATCCACGCCGTCAGCAGCGCGGGGCCTGCCACCAGCGCCAAAGCCGCGACGAGAGGACGATCACGCCAGTCAGCACGCGGCAGCAGCAGCAGTGACCAGGGCAAGCCCACGCCGACGAACATCCACAACAGCGCCGGCGTGGCGGCAAGGGTTGAGTTTATCCAGTAGGGCATCACGGCTTGCGTGGGTTATGCATCACCAGCGTCGCGCCAAAGTAATGGGAGATCGCGTAGTTGAGGAAACGCTGCGGTGTATGCGTCAGGACAGCATTAACGAACTTTTGGGAGAAGCGCGGGCTGAGGGCGCCCAGATCACGGCGCGCCTGAACGTAACCCATCGAATCCGATTCCCACGATTCAAAATAATGTTCCGCCAGCATGGCGATTTCGTTTTCAAAGCGGTAGTAGGTGTCGTACCTGATGTAGCCGTCCCAGATGACGGCGGTCTCGTAGGCGCTTTTGCCTATGTTCTTCGGGCGCAGATGCAGCGCATAAAACGCGCGCAGATAGTTGATGCGCACGTTACCCGGTGGCAGCCAGTGGGCGAACGGGATTTTGGCGTGGAACCCAATGGGCACGGTTGCCAGCGGAAACAGCGTAATCAGAATGCCGCCCGGACGCAGCACGCGTGCGCATTCCTCAAACAGCGTGATCCAGAAACGCACAGCGCCTGGAAGACCTGATTGGCGTAAATCACATCGAACATGTTATCGGCAAAGGGAATGGTGCGCTCGTCCGGCGATTTGCGGTGTCATTACGATATCGTCCGGGTAGAGTTTGTTCCATTGATAGACGGATGCCGCTTTGTTGAGCGAGGATATCGTAGCCAGTACTGGTCGTAGCCGTAGCCGTGCAGATATTCGGTGATGTTGGTCGCGCGCCGCAGCCCATGTCCAACACTTTGATGGGTTCGCTGCGGGTGGCGCGCAAAAGCCTGCACACGGCGGGCGATGTAAAGAGAGGTAGCGGAATTCCAGGGACGTTCAGTAGCGGTAATCATGCTGGCCTATCGTTGCTAAAGCGTAATGCGCGCCATTGGTAAGCGTGCGGCGGGGATATATCAAGACAATTGCCTCTCAAAGCCCTTTTTGCGTTATCGTGCGCAGTTGAGCATTTGTACTAATCGTTTGTGTAGTGAAAAGGTGCCCACAATGCCCTGACAGGCAATCAACCCTGAGACATTGTTCAACAGCGCATACAGTATGGTTTCTCGCAGGATTACCCTCGCGTCCGGCAGCAGTAATCGTCAGTGTGTCCGGGCAGGTGGCATGGGATAATCAGCAACAGATTATCGGGCAGGATTTGGGCTGAGCAGACGCTTAAAGCCCTGAGCAATCTGGGTGTCGCTATGCAGCACGCAGGCGGGACAATGGACGAGATATCCGCTGCGCATTTACATCGTTGAGGCGGTGATGGACAACACCATAGGCGTCCGCGAGGGGCTGAAGAAGTTCTTTCCAGCATCGTCGCCGACTTCTACGTGGATTGGCGTGCCGCGTCTGGCGAACAAGGACTTTCTCTATCGAGATCGAAGCATTGGCGGTTCTGAAGTAACCAACGAGATGCGGCATGAACACGGCGAATCACTGGTGAAAAATGGCGCGAAATCTGCGATAATCACCGCATATTGCGAACAAAGGTTCAACCTATGCAGCCCGAACCCCTGATCATCAGCGCCAGCCTGTTACGCTGGCTCCCCACTTGCGAACGCCGTGTCTGGCTGGATGCGCACAGCGATGCTGCCCAACGCGAAGCCCTGTCCCCTGCCGTCGTGGAACGCCTGCATGATGGCGTTGAACACGAAGAAGCGATACATGCCGTGACTGCGCCGCGAATGCAAACACTGCCCGCGCGTGATTGGGCGGAAGCCGTTGAACAGACGCAGCGCGCGATGGACGAAGGCGCGAAAGCCATCATCGGCGCGTGCCTTGAGGTAACGCTGGAAGTGGACGGCGTGCCTGTGGTCGTGCGCGGCAAGGTGGATCGGCTGGTGCGCGTTCACCGTTTGTCCACGCTGATGAAACAGAAGCGCGTCTACGCCCCTGTGGAAATTAAGCAGTACACGGAACTATCCGGCGCTGACCTGCTGCAACTGGACTGCTACGTGTGGATGCTGACGCAGATGCAAGGCATCGAACCCCCGACAGCGGAATTCTGGCTGGGGCGCGATTATGAAGGTTACCCGCAGCGGCGCATCGAGCATGAGTACGATGAGGAACGGTTTCTGCCTGTGCTGAAGCGGGCGGTGCAGCTTGTCAGCAGACAGGCGGGCGAACCTGCGGTGTTTCTGGCGGCGCACTGCCGCGAGTGTGGCTGGCATTCGGCGTGCAAGGCACAGGCGGCAGTTCACTACGATGTGTCGCTGCTCAACGGCCTGCGTTCGGAGACTCACGAGCATTTCAGACAAGCGTCCATCACATCGATGCAGCAGGTAGCGGCGATGAGCGTAGACGAACTGCGCCAGTTTCGCGGCATCGGCAAAATCACCGCACCCGCATTGCAATCGCAGGCGCGCGCGTGGGTGGAACAGCGTCCGATCTGGCTGGACAGCGTGCCGGATGTGTGCCAGCGCCCGATGTGGTTCTTCGACATCGAAACCGACCCGTACACGCAAAAGGTGTGGAGCATCGGCTGGTCAGATCATGAGCGCAATCTGGGGCTGCTGATTGTTACGCCGCACCAGCGCAAAACACGGTTGATGACGCTGCCGGACGGGCGCACTGTGCAGCGCGTGGCGCTGGTAGCGGACACCGACGCGGCATGGCGCTACTTCGCTGAGGCGGTGTCGCCCAACGAGCAGCACGTCGCGCACTGGACAGGCTTCGACGCGGGGGTAATGCGCAGTTCTGCGCCGCGCGATGTCATCGAACGGCTCAACTCGCCTGCACGATTTGCAGCATCACACCTTCAAGAAGTCCGTCCAAATCCCGGCGGCGGGTACATCGCTGAAAACCAGGTCGGCGTATCTGGGCTTTCACTATGAAGGCTATCAGACTGGCATGGCCTACAGCGATTACCGCCGCTGGCTGGCGACTGATGAGGACGAACATCTGGCGCGCGCCTGTGCCTATCAGGCGGACGACGATTGCGATGATTGTGGTGGCAGTGGTTGAATGGAGAAGTATGGCGTGTAGCAGGTTAGCAGCTCGCTGGACTCATGCTGCCAGATAACAGGTTCCTGCCGTTGCCGCGCGGAAGCCGCACCACAGCACCTGTCCATCGGGCAGCGTTAACACAGGCAGCGAATAGTATTCTCCCCAAGAGTAATGACATCCTCCTGCGGAATCGTTGCCATGTACTGCTGTGCCTCAGCCGTTGCGAAGCCTAACGCAGTGCGTATGCTTTCATAACGGTTCCATAGAGACAGCAGCACAGTATCCGGCGCAAACAGCCCGGCAGGCGGCGTCACAGGGTCAGTTTACGCCCCGCTGTCGGCACAGTAGCTATACATGCTGCCTAACTCTGGCGGCACGATAATGTGCTGCGGCATGTCCGTCGCAAAGCTGTAGGCACACGCCCCGTCGGCGAACCACACCATCCAGCCGTGCCTTCGAAGTGTCCGATACACGGCTTCCGTCTGCGTTTGCGGCGCTGTTGGCGTGATTGTGGACTCTCGGCAGCGTCTGGCAGCCTGCCAGCAGCACGAGTCCCTACAGCATCGGTACAAGTCGCTTCATACGACTGCTCGATGTCTCAAACAGGAAAAGGGATAACGTGTTAATTGCAGGGATAGCGTCCACTCTCCAGCAGTACCTGACGTTCGGCTAAATGCTTTAAATGCTAAATCGCAGCAGTATCGCGGTCACACGTCCTTCAGGGGTTAGCGGCTCGATACGGGCGCCATCAAGTGGAAATGCTCTGACCAGCGATGTTTGCGCGGATTGAACAAGGGCACAATCTCGTGTCTGGAGATTTCCCAATCTACTGGAGCAATATCCCTGCCCTTATAACCGCCGCTGCAGGAGGAAACAACTGAAGCAAAGATCCTGTGCAGTCGTTTGACCGCCATGTTTCTCAGCAATGATATGATCGACTTCATAGAAAAGAAGCGGTCAAGCTGACTGACCCGACAATACTCACAACAGCTGGCAGCGCGTTCAATGACTAACCTGCGTAAATCCGCGCTGATATAGCCTCATGTTTTCCCCATCAACTCAAGGCGTGCCTTGGCCTTTAAGCAGCGTCATGAAATGTTCAATCCGCATGAATTCATCAAGCTCAAAGTCGCATTGCGATAAAGTATTCTCTCGATTGCGTTCCAGGAAGCCCGCGAGCGCGGCGGCTCATGGCTTCTGATGGTTTGAACGCGATGATTTCGTCGGGCGTTGGACGCTTCACCAGAAAGTTGGTGAGTTCATCAAACAACGTGTCTAATGAGGCTATAGCCATGAGGTCTTCCTCTCATCTCATGGAATGATTGTATCATTATTATTATCCTGCCGGTGCTGGTCGGTGACGCTGCGCCTTTGGTAAACGTCCATGGCCCGCCGGACGGACACACCTGCTGGAAGGTCATCGTCAGCGGGATGACGTGCTCGTGGTGCGTTCCGCTTCGGCAGTTCCGCGCAGGTTGATGGTTTCATTCTGGCGGCGGTCAATCGTGCGCTCCCACACCTGCCCGTTGGGACGGTAAACGCGGATCATCCAGCGGGCCGTGAACGCGCCGCACGCCAATTGAAGGTCAACTGTCCATCGGGGTCGATGTCGTAGGCATAGTCAACGGCGTCAGCACTCGTAGCCGCCGCATTCGATGGTCGAAGGTTGAGCTGCCCTACGCGCAGCTCCTGTCCGGCGCGACCGCCCGGGTCACCGATGCAGTTGCCCTCGGCTAGTTCCTCGACGGATGTTATACAGTTCGGCGATGCGTGCCAGCGCGTCATTGGCCTGCACGGTGTAACGCAGCGTCCAGTCGTCGCGCGGCTCGCAGCCTGGCGTGCTGGTGGGCGTGGCGGTTTCCAGCCCGTGAATACCTTCAATCGTCGCGGCCAGCGGCAGGCTGAAGGTCGCCGTGATGGTCGGCGTGTTGATGGCGGCGGCGTGGCAGTTGGCGGCTCGCTAAACGTCGGCGGCGGGCGCAGCGTATTGCTGGGCGTGAGCGTTGCCAGCGGCGGAGGGCGGCGCAGCGTGTCGGTAGGCGCAGGGGTCGGGCTGGTTGCCGTTAGCGCCTGAATGCCCTGATCGGGAACAAACGCCGCCGGCCGCGCGCAATCAGGATGCCCAGTTCAAAAGCGATGACGATGAGTACAAGTGTGATGATGCGTGGCAACCACGTCTTCAATTCCATTCGCTCCATTTCTACAACGGGTTGCGGTGCTGTGTCTGGTGGCGTGCTGTACGCGCGGCGAGAGCTTTCCTCGTTCAGGTCGTAGGCACGGTCTACGTATTCCATAATCATCGGGTCGTGCGACACACCGAATGTGCCGCGTGCTCATGTGCGTCCTGGCGGAACATGCCGAGGATGGCTGCGCCATGCGCATGTCGGTGCCGCTGGTCGGCTCATCGGCCAGCACTAACTGCGGGTGAATGGCCAGCGCGCGGCAATGGCAATACGCTGGCGCTGACCGCCGCTGAGTTCCTCCGGCATGTGGCTGGCCCAGGCGCTCAGGCCGACAGTTTCCAGTGTCTGTTTAGCGCGCCGACGCCGTTCGAGAAACCAAAGCTCGACAACCGCAGGGCGATGTCGATGTTTTCCAGCGCGGTATAGGCGGGGCAGCAGCGTGCTGTTCTGGAAGATAAAGCCGAGGCGCTTACGCGCAGTTCAGCTTGCTGTCAGTTCATGCGCAGGATGTTCTCGCCGCAGACCTGAATCGCGCCTTTGTTGGGGGCGATCCAGCGCGCCGATCAGGTTCAGCAGCGTGTTTTGCTGCTGCCGGACGGCCCGTGGAGAGCGCGACCAACTGTGACGGCGGCATCTTCCAGATCGATGCCGCGCAGGATATGGGTGGCCGTTGTGCCCAAAGCAACGAGCGCCACATCCTGAACGCGGACCACCGTGAGTCATCATGACGCCCTCTTTCCATTAGGTGATATTGCGCCGCAGCAGACGCCCAAACAGCGAAGCGCGCTTTGGCGGTGGGGCGTCCTGAACGTCGTGCAGCGTGGTTTTACCATCCAGTTCATCCACTTCCGGGCGCAGCAGCACCCCTTCCGGGCGAATTTCGACGGCGAAGCGCGCGGCGCAACCGTGAGGCGTGCGTGCCTGCTGCGGAAGCTGTGCCTTGCCTTCGCCGTCCAGCGCCAGGTCTTCGGTGTGCGCCAATCCCGCCCTCCTAGCGCCCCATCGCGCAGCGTCAGGATGCGGTCAGCGTAGCGCGGCGACTTCCATGTCGCGGCTTCACCATCAGCACCGTCAGGAATAAACGCTGGCGCAGTTCGCCAATCAGGGTTCATCACCCGCCGCGCGTTGCTGCGGATCCAACGCGCCCGTCGGCTCGTCCGCCAGCAGGCAACCTTTGGGTTGATTCGCCAGCGCGATAGCAATCGCGACACGCCGCTGCTGCCCGCCGGAGAGCGTTGGATGCTTGCGCGCGTGTTCACTACGTTGACGGCTTGCAGCAGTTCTTTGCGCGGTTGCGACGCCGCCAGAAGGAATGCCCGCCAGCATCATCGGCAGCGTGACGTTGGTTAGCGCGCTGCGGTGGGCGAACAGGTTGTGCCCACCGCCTGCCAGATAAAGCCGACTTCCTGCAAACGGTAGCGCGTCAGGTGCCGCCCTTGAGCGCCAGCAGGTTCTGTCCATCGACCACCAGTTGTCCCGCCGTAGGCGTATCCAAACCGCCGAGCAGGTTGAGCAGCGAGCTTTTGCCCCGCGCTGCTGGGTTGATAATTGCTACCATCTCGCCGCGTTCCATTTCAGTCAATACGCGCAGGGCGACGATTTCATGGCCGCTGACGCTGTAGGCTTTCACAAGCTGATGACATCTGATAGGCATCGTTACCTCACTGGAGAGTCCCAGTTATCAGTCAACAGTTATCAGTAAATACAGAAATCCGGGAGAGAAACACCTATCCGTAAACCTGATGTACGCTGTTCTAACGCCAGAGGTTGAAGCCATCCGGTTGTTTTATTTCGCGGGAAGTCGGTTGAAACCTGACCAAACCCGCCGAGATAGTCTGTGCGAAGGCAGTCCCCAACGTTCAAAAGCAGTTTACAGATAAGTACTAAACTGATAACTGGCAACTCATCACTTTTGACCTTTACTGTCCCACAATCACGTCGCCTTCGACGACGCTGCCTTCGACATCCAGAATTTCCACGCGTGGCTGGTCAGTCTGCAAGCCGAGCTGCCACATCTACCGCGCGCTCACCGTCTGCCGTCAGCGCATGATGACGAACGTCCGTCCTCGAAGGTGAATGCGCGGCGGCAGTTACAGGACATTCTCGCGTGTTTCCAGCGGCATGGTAATCTGAATCAGCCCACCGAGTTCGACCTCATCCAGCAGCAACGCGCACCGTCTGGTCGGCGCTTCCGCTTGCTCAACGGCAGGCGCGGCGAATGATGCACTGCGGCCAGCGGGAGTCCGGGGTTGTTGAGTTCCTGACCACACACCAGTCATGCCCACGCTCAAAACTCGGTGCGTATCGTTAAAGGCGAGGTTAGCGATGCATTTCCAGCGGTTCAGGCAGCGCCAGCGTAATGACGACCTCGAAGGCCGCCGCCTGATCGCCAGCCTGCACGTTGACTTCCAGCACCACGCCGTCAATCGGCGGCGTACAGCGAGGACTGGGCGATTTGCGCGACAATCTGGTCAACCTGAAGCTGAGCGCTGTAGACGGCCTGCAACTGCGAGGGGTCTGCGCCCGTGCCGGACTGCGCTTCTTGCAGGCTGATTTCATTTTGCAGCACGGTGTTTTCGGCCTGCTGCACCTGAATCAGATGATTGTTATAGCTCTGCGCCGCTGACCAGTAACCAATCTGCGCGTTTTCCAATGAAATCTGCGCGCTCACTAAACTCTGATAGGCGCCATCCACTGCTGACGCCGGGTTTTCGGGATGGCTGACGGCGTCGTCGTAATTGCGCTGGGCGTTATCCAACGCGATTTGTGCGCTTTCGAGCTGCAAGCGCGCCGATTCCAGCGAAGACCAGGGCGCGCTTTGCACCGTGTTTTGCAGCGACAACTGCGAGTTCGCCAACTGGAACTGCGCGCTGACGACGCTCTGGCTGTCCTGCGTGCCGCCGCTTTGCAGGTTCAAAATCGCCGTTTGCAAGCTGAGGTTAGCGCTGGCAAGCTGGTTTTCCAGTTCCGTTGTTTGATAGGACGCCAGCAGTTCACCGACAGTTACGGTATCGCCGCGCTGTACGTTGACCTGTTGAATCGTGCCAGCGATTTCAAAGGAAAGCTGCATCTGGTCACGCGGCAGCCAGCGCCCGCTGAACTCCAGCACTTCCTGTACCGTGCCGCGTTCAACCGTGTAGGTTGGGCGCGCGGCGGCAGGCGCGGTGGGAATCGGCGTCACCGTCGCAATCTGGGCAACTTCCACGCCCTGCGCGTTGGCTTCCTGCGTGCCTTCGGCTGTGCCGCCATCGGGCACACAGGCGCTTGCAGCAACAGCCAGCAGCAGCAGCACCATCCAGTTCCATACGTGTCTTTGCATTCTCTACAATCCCCGTTGTTGCCTGATATCCAGCGCCAGTGGCTAACGCCGACTGGCTGTTCTCTCAATGTCCCGGAAGCCTACTAAAGAGGCTCGTTCTATCAAAACTCTACGAAAATCAACCCTTGGCCCTTTGTCGTCTCTGCATTTCACACATCACTCAGCCGATACGCCAAGTGATTTCATGTGGTTTGCTGCCGCCCGCAGCTAAAGGTGCAGGCTATCAGATGGTATAAGCTCGCTGAACGCGCTATCTCTTCGGCAGCGTGTGATAAAGCCCAGCACCCTGAACATGCTTACAGCTTTTGAGTTAGCCTCAACCTTTAGCTTGAGGCTGTACACCAGACATGCTTACCATAATCCACTAGCCTAACTCATCACTCGTTGCTCATCACGTATCACTTGCCTCAGGCATCGCCCAGGCGGACGACTGCCGCTAACTGCTGGCGGCTGAGGAACAGCGTGGTCGCCAGCGTGACCGAAATCGACACCACCGCGAAAATCCCGTAGACGCTGTTCAGGTCGTTCCAGGCTACGCTCACCAGGTACGGCGGCAGCCCGGCGCTGAAGTCCAACAAAGGCAGGAACAGCAGCGTTGTCAGCACGCCGATGGCCGAACCGCTGAGGATGCCGCTGCTGGTCGAAATGCCGTGCAGCATCACCATATAGGAACCGAGCGAAAAACTGCGCAGGCCCATCGCCCGCAGCACGCCCAACTGGGTATGCTGTGCGCGGAACGAGGCCACACTCTGGATAATCGCGGCAATCAGCGTCAGCGTAATCGAAGCGACGAACCCCACCGACAGGAAGCCGAGCACGCCGCGCCGCGCCGGGTCAGCCTGCGCCGCCGCCAGCGAGTCGCGCACCGACACATAACGCACGACGGGAAAGTCGATGTTCTCGATCTGCGCGCGCACCGTGTCGATGTCCACGCCCGGCTTGAGGCTCAGCCACACATCATAGGGCAGCGACGAGCCGACGAGTTCAAAGATCGGATCGACAAGGGTCAGCGCGAAGAAACTTAATCGTCAGTCCAGCGTGGAAAATAATCAAGCAGGCCCATGATGCGCACACGGGTGTCGTACCACTCGCCCAGCGCGGACACCTGAATGCGAATCTCCTGCCCCACCACCAACTGATACAACTCGGCGGTCTGGCGGCTGAGGATGATGCCCGTGCGGTTGCCTGCCAGATTGTTGAACAGCGCGGCAAGCTGATCGCTGGCGAAGTCCTCGCGGAAGTGCGTCACGGCGGCAATTGAACCGCGATCCACGCCGAGAATGGTGCCATCCACGCGCTGCGAATTGAGCACGATGCGCGCGTCATAACTGCCCACGCGAGTAAGCGGCGATGCCGTCCACCTGCGACAGGTTCTGCACGGGCGGCGCGTTAAACCCGGTGACAGTCGTGGTCGTCTGCCCGGAGTCATCCTGCGCGTTTTCGGTCTGGGCATCGACGGCTGTTTCCAACACCAGATCAGCGCCGACACGGTAATCAATGGTATCGACGAGGCTGTTGTCCACCGTGCCCGCCATCGACGAGGTGAAGCCGATCAGCGCCAGCGTGAAGGAAATCATCAGCAGCACGCCGCGATAACGTCCCGCCGAACGGGTCAGTTCGCGCAGGGTCATCAGCAGGGCCACGCTGTTGGTCACGGTGAGCAGGTTGGCGAAAACGTTGAGTAAAAACTGCCACAGGCGCAGGAACAGCAGCACCAGCCCCAGCGTGAACAGCGTCGGCCGATGAATGGCGGGTCGCCGAAGGCGGTGGTGGCGTCCGTCGCCAGACCGCCCTGCTGCCAGCGTAGCGTTGCGCAGCCAGGCAAACGGGAATGAGCATCATCAGGTCGAGATAAGGTGCGCTGCCACCACGCTTTGACTGATTTGGCGGCCACGCGCGCAGCCGACATTCTGCCCTGTCGCGCGCCATGCCAGCCATAGTCCGCTGCTGGCGGCGATCAATCCGGTCAAGGTCGCGATCAACAACGCCTGTGGGGTAAACACGATTTCCGGCGCGGGGTTGTTCCCGTCAAAGCGCAGGAACGACGCCGTCTGCACCACCAGCCGCACGACATAGGGGCTGGCGAAAATCGCTACCGCGAGCGCCATGCCGACCATCGACAGCCACATCGTCAGGTGCAGCCCAACCAGCGAACGGCGGCTCATGCCCCGGCTGCGCAGTTTCACGTCGTCGGGAATCTGGCGGTTGACCAGCAGGCCCGCCACCAGCGAGACGAAGTAGAACACCAGCCCGCCCACAGGCAGCACGATGATGAACAACTGCTGTGTCAGCGTGTTGACTTCGCTGCTGAAGGTGCGCAGCCCATCGACAGGCGACAAGTCCTGACGGATGCCCGGCAGCACCGCGTCGATGATGCGCTGGCCGTCGGCAATGCGGCCCAAGAGCGATTCGACATCCGAGGCGCGCGCCTCGCTGCCATTGAAGACAAAGTACCACGCGGTTTCGTCAATCGGGTCTTCAATGCCATCGACCATCGTCCACAGGTCTTCACTGTGAACCAGAAAGATTTCGTCAAAGAATTTCGGGGGGAACACCCACGCGGGGTCGTCTTCGTTGAGGGCACGCCACAAGGCCGCCACGCGCAAGGTCGCGCTGCCGCCGCCTGCCCGCTGCACCGTCAGTTCGTCGCCGACCTGCAAACCCATCGTATAGAGCGCGCTTTCCGGCAGCAGCGCCGGAATGACGCCGTCTTCAATGGGCATATCGTCTGACCACTCGCCCGCGACGATGGCGATTTGTCCCTCAATGCCGCTGATGGTGGCGATGCCGAATGCGCCGAGGTTGGCACTAGCGCTGCGGGTGTTCCACGTCCCGCCGCGCACATAGGTCACGCCCTGCGCTACTGGCAAGCCCACCGTCGCGGTAAAGCTCTGCTGCATCGCGGCGTCGGTGTTCTCGACATCCGTGCGCCCGATGTTGCCGTTCCACGCGCCCAGATAGCGGAAGCGGAAGGCAAACGGCGGATTGCCGAGGCGTGACGCCAGCAAATCGCTGTACACCGAATCGACGTACAGCGGCAGACTCAGCGCCAGCGTGGTGGCTACCATCAAGCCGAGCAGCACCCACAACACCAGCGTGCGGTTCTGCCAGATGCGTTCCAGCGTAAATAAGAAGTGGTCAATCAATCTGAACATAAGGTATCAAGTCGTTCGCAGCGGCGAAAGCAGCACCGCATCGAGCTATAAACTGCCCCTATGATGGGCATTCGATGAGTACAAGTCAAGCGGTTTTTACAGAGGTTGTGGCTTCGCATTGTGATATCACAACCGGACAACCTGCCTCGAACTCAAGCCGCAAAACGGGGAACAGACCCACTTTCCGATTGTAAAAATGTTGGAGAAGCAGGTCTGTTTCTGACACTTAAATCCCGTCAAAGGCAAAACTGAGTGTTAGCGCACTGCCGCTGACAGGAAGCGGCTGCGGAAGCGATGCTTAACCGCCGCTGTCCTCCTCCAAAATGCCACCGAACAGGCTCTCCAGATCGGGGTCTACCAGCACCGCGCAGCGCACATACTGGCGGAAATAGTCAATCTGTTCCTCCTGTGTGGCTTGCGTGATGTTCTCGGCTGGTGGAATGTCAGCGGCACATTGCAGATAGTCTTCGGAGAACTGCTGCGCCTGCTGCAATTCAGCGTCGAGGTCGGCGTCTTGCAGTACATAGGCGTCAAAGGTACGGTACAGCCACAATTGCAGGAGGTACAAACCGGGGTACTGGTCGCCGGAGCCAAAGTTACTAGGCACAAC
>JAXLWC010000082.1:0-22489 GCA_046328675.1 Anaerolineae bacterium | reverse complement strand
AAACCGCCGGGGGCGCGGGGTTCGTGACGTTTGTGCGCCGCAGCAATGACTGGTTGCCCGCCTCCACCGTCTTGAATCGTCCGCTGGCTTATCTCCCCGCCGCCGCCGACAAAGACGGACTCAGCGGCGCAGGCGACGGCTTTCGCTGGCAGGCACGCCTCAGCCCACAGGCGGGCGGCTTTCGTTGGGACATCACCCTTGAAGCCGAACGCCGTGTCGAACTCAATCCCGCGATGGTGTTATGGCTGGGCGAACTCGACAACATGAACGACAGGCAGGCGCACACCTGGCGCCAAACCGTGCTGCGCGCCCCCACCGTTAACCAGCAGGGACTCGGCGGCAACGACCTGCCCGCCTGCTACCTCTACGACCACGCCACGCACACGGAAACCATCTGCTATTTCCCGCCGGACAGCTTCGCCTGGGCACCACAGCGCTTCTATGAATTCACCATGCGCGAGGTGCTGCAATACCGTCCGCAGCCCTGTTACGGCGTCGGTCTCGTTTCCGCCACGCCGCAGGTCACCTTTCCCTTTGAAGCAGGCACGCATCATCTGGCATGGTGGTTTACGCAGCGTTACCGCGACGACATCCCCAGCACATGGGAAGCCCAGAGCGCGCTGCTCGACGCCGTGCTGCCGCTGCTGGACACCGTGCCTACCGTCACCCATCACGCCATTGGCTGGCAGGCGATGGCCGAAAACGCGCTCGAAGACCTGGCGCATCCTGCCTGCTGGGTCGAAGTTGAGCACGTCGAAGGGCTGCGTGCCTACGTCGGCGGCAGTTCCGCCCTGAAACGTGACGAGCCGCAGTCCTTTGAACTGATGACGCAGATGGATGTGCTGTTCCCGCTGCTGCTGTGGAAACGCGAACTGCCCAAAGATGATCGACGCTCGAACGACGCCGCCGATGCCATCATCAACCGCCTGCTCAAGACCCTGCCGCATTTCGCCCGTCCTGACCACGACTTCATAGCCAACAACTACCCACCGCGCGCGGGCGACAGCTTCATGGATACCTGGTACTTCCTCGAAAACGCGCTGATTAAGCTCCCTTGGGTAGCCTACCTCACGCATGATCTGACGCTGAAAGTGATGTTCCTCAGCGCAGTAGAAGGAGCCATGCAGCTTGCGCGCAATACCCATTACCTGTTCCCGCTGTTCGCCGACGCGCAGGACTGGCAGCCGCGTGGCAGCCTGTTGAACGTCGGAGTCGGCGGCCTCTACGCGGCGGGCTGTGTGCTGGCTTACCAGCTTGGCGGACAAAAGCCCTGTTACTTGCACGAAGCCGCCAACGCCCTCAACGTCATGCTCCAGCTTCCACCGCACCAGTTAACGCACGAACCACAGCAGCTTTCCTACGCGGCGGCGGCAGCCCATTATCTGGCGCGTGCGGGCTGCGGCGAACATTGGGACACCATCGCCGCACACTTCGTTGATCTGACGCTGCGCATGGGCTACTGGGGCAAAGACTCCGCCGTGCCGTTCTATGACCCGCGCGGCATGTTTCAGGCCTGCGCTTCGTTGTGTTATCCCGCCTACAAGGAAAACGTGGAAAGCCTGATCACCTGGCCCGAACTCCTGCGCGATGGCGTGGGGCACACAGACGCGATGGCCGCCTTCGCCAACTTGCAGCGCGAGCACAACTACGCCTTCTTCGACCCGTATCTGCCGCAGGAGTTGCAGCGCGGCCCCTGTCATTACATCCCTTACGAAGACCTGGCCACCGCCGAATTCACACACACCGCCAAACTCGGCAAAGAGTTGTACGGCGCGGGTGAAGTCTTCTGGAGTGCGCTGCTGTTCGGCAAACAGGTCGAGCCGCGCGAAGTGTTGTGCCTGTGGCTGGATGTGCCCTCGCTGGAACTCAAATCCATACCACCTGTCGCGGAGCGTCATTATCTGCTCTACAACCCGACAGCACACGAACAGCAGGTGAACTGGAATGACGCAGCGATCACCCTGCCGCCGCACGCCATGCAGGTGGTCACAGGCTAAAGATTACGATGAACATTCATGTAGGGACGTTCAACTGAACGTCCTCTCGAATACACAAATGTCTTTTTTTAAACGTTAGAGGTACTTATGTTTATCCGTCACCCTCGCAACCCACTGATTACACCACAGGATATTCAACCATCACGCCCGGATTTTGAGGTCATCGGCACGTTCAACGCCGGAGCCACGCTGTTGGGCGACGAGGTGCTGCTGCTGGTGCGCGTTGCCGAAAGGCCCAAGCAGCCCGCCAATGGCACCATCCTTGCGCCGCATCTTTCCGCCAGCGGCGAACTCGTCATCAGCGAGTTCAAACGCGGTGACGCCCGTTACGACAGCAGCGACCCGCGTCAGGTGCGCGACACGCTGACGGGCGAAGTGCTGCTGACCAGCATCAGCCACTTACGGCTGGCACGCAGCAGCGACGGCGTCCACTTCAGCGTCGAGGCGCAGCCCTGGTTAGCCGCCCAGCCGCCTTACGAGGAATTCGGCATCGAAGACGCGCGCATCACCCAGATTGACGACGCCTACTACGTCAACTACACCGCCGTCAGTCACTACGGCGTAGGCACGAGCCTCGCCAAAACCCACGACTTCCAGCAGATTGAGCGTGTCGGGCTGATTTTCCCGCCTGCCAACCGTGACGTAACCCTCTTTCCACAGCGTATCAACGGCCTCTACGCCTGTTACCACCGCCCCATGCCGGGCATGTTCGGCAGCATGAACATGTGGGTAGCCACATCGCCTGACCTCAAACACTGGGGGCAGCACCGCCGCGTCTGGGAGACCAAAGCCGGAAGTTGGGAGGCGGGGCGTGTCGGCGGCGGCGCACCACCGCTTTACACCGAGCGCGGCTGGCTCTCCATTTACCACGCCGCAGACCCACAGCAGCGTTACTGCCTCGGCGCGTTCCTCACGGCGCATGACGACCCGACGAATGTGCTGGCCTACAGCGCGCAGCCCGTCCTCTCGCCCGACGCCGAGTACGAGAAGCACGGTTTCTTCGGCAACGTTGTCTTCGCCTGCGGTGTGGTGCTGCAAAAGGGGATGCTGCGGGTCTACTACGGCGCGGCTGACGAACGTATCGCCCTGGCCGAAGCACCGCTGTCCGCTGTTTTGGACAGCCTGACGTGGTTGAAAGACTGACAAACAGGGGGATATTTTCGTTTGAAAGCGCCAATTCCGTACTGGTCATCTCACGCTTTCATGAGCCTCACATCGGCTGCAAAACTCAACGTGAGGTCAACTGAGAGACCTTTGCCGCCGCTGCTTGACCCTAACGCAGCCCCTTATGTGGCTTAACTTTTACATTCGGCAGCTAAGATAGTTTCCACAACATCTCAAAAATGGGGAAGGGCTAGGGGGTAAGGCCAAACGCGCCTCCCCGCCCGCCTCCCCGTTTACAAGGGTAGGTTTTTATCGGTGTCGGCTGGATTTGCCGCAGCGCCACGTCTTTCTCAACATATTCTCACGGCAAACATCTGCCCACCCGAACCTGTTTTAAGCCCTCTCCATGTGGCGAACCTCCCCTCACGCTCAAATCATAAAATGGATAAGCGAAGCGGCGGGGTTTGGGGTGGGCTAAACGTAGGCGAACGTTCGCCCACCTGCCTTTCCGTTCCATAAAATACCCACCCTTGTAAACCGCCTCCCACCTCCCCGCCTCCCCGCCTTTGCCTTGTCTATCGACTATCGACTTTCGACTTTCGACTTTCGACTTTCCTGCGGTAAGGCCAAACACGTCCACACACCCGCTGACTACCCATAAACTCCCTCGCCCGCCTCAGCTCTTATAGTGCTATTCGCCACGGAATCTTAAGATAATCGTCCTAAACATGAGATAGTTATGGGAGCGACAATACATCTTCTATATATAATATACTTAGATAACTTCCTATTCTTTAATCCTTAAATGTGCCGATATTTACCCAAATAAATACCCCATCTATCGAGGGGATCAAGTATGACACGTAAAGACCTCCAGACTCAGTTGCAAGAAACTCAAACTGAACTGCGCGCCGCACAGACCCACATCAGCGAACTGGAGGCTCAGCTTGCGCGATGCCTGTCCAATGGAACCCTACCGCTAAGCCATAAGCCAGCGGTCAGCGGTAAAGAACTGGCGATGGCCGAACGCTATCAGCGCATTGTCGAAAATCAAAGTGAGCTGATCTGTCACTATACAACCGATTTCCACCTCACATTCGTCAACCGGGCTTATGCCCAGCGCTTTGACAAAACGCCCGAAGACCTGATCGGCAAGAGCGTGCTCGACATGCTGCCGGAAGCCGAACGCGCCCAGACCACCGCCACCATCTACAGCCTCTCGCCGGAGAGTCCCGTCCGCATCAGCGAACAGCGCTTCGAGATGCCCAACGGCGCAGTACGTTGGTATCAATGGCGCGAGTATGCGCTGCGGGATAATCGCGGCAAGGTCATCGAGTTTCAGGGCGTCGGGCGTGACATCACTGACGAAAAGCTGCTGCAAACCCAGTTACAGGCCAGCCGCGACCAGCTCAACAATATTCTGAATTCGATTGAAGATGTGGTGTGGTCCATCACCCTGCCCGTATTCAACATCGTTTACCTCAGCCCATCCATTTCCCGCCTGCTGGAACGCCCCCTGCAAGAACTCCAGCATTCCATAGACTGGCTCGCACAAATCCTTTCAGCAGAAGACTATCGCGACTTGGAAGCTCGCTTTGGCACCGCCTTAGAAACAGGGTTTGGCGAAGCCGAGTACCGTGTCATCCTCCCGGACGGGCGCGTGCGCTGGACGCAAATGCGCTTCTGGGTTCAGTACGATGTCAACGGCAAGCCAGCATATATGCATGGCATCGCCAGTGACATCACCGAACAGCGCCATTTCGCCACCGGATTACAAGAGGCCCATAATCTGCTGGAACAACGTGTGGTCGAGCGCACGATGGAATTAAACCGTGTCGCCACACGCTTTGAAGCTATTCTGAACAGCAGCAGTGAAGGCATCCTGCTGCTTGATCTGGAACAGGGTGCGCAGCAGGCCAATCAGGCCTTTGAGGCTGCTTTTGGCTACGAGGATGTCCCGTATCAAGGGCTGCCCCTGACCGAACTGGTACATCCTGATGAGGTTTCCAGTCTGGACATCGCCATGCGTTCCGTCGTGGAGCATAACACCATGACGCAGTTGGAACTGCGCGCCAAGCGCAGCGACGGCACCTTCTTTGACGTGGAGGTCAGCGTCGCCCCCGTAAAGCAGTTGGATGCCAGCAGCAGCGTCGTATGCAGTTTCCATGACATTACAGAACGCCGCATGTATGAAAACGCCCTCCAGCAGTATGCGATTGAAGTCTCAGATTTATACAACAACGCGCCCTGCGGTTATCACTCCCTCAACGCCGAGGGGCTATTTGTGCGGATTAACGATACCGAACTCGAATGGCTGGGGTACACTCAGGACGAAGTCGTGGGCAAGCTCAAGTTCAGTGACTTGCTCACGCCGGAAGGTCAGCGCAAATTCCACGCTGGTTTTCCGACGATTGAAAAACAGAAAGATATTGAATGTGAACTGCTGCGTCGCGATGGCAGCATTCTCCCCGTCATCCTCAACATCAGCGTGATCAGGGATGAACAGGGAAAGTTCGTCATGACCCGCACCACCGTCTTTGACAGTACGGAACTCAAAAAAGCCCAGCAAGCCCTGCGCGAAAGCGAGGCACAGTACCGGCTCCTCGCTGAGCATACCAGCGACTTTGTGATGCTGCACACTGCCGATGGCAAAGCGCTCTACGCCAGCCCTTCCTACTTGACCCGTAGGCTGCACTTTTGAAGACCTCAAGACGCTCAATCCCAACTCCCCGTTGCACCCCGACGACATACAGCGCACCCACATCGAAGCCGTTCAGGTCCCGCAGCAAGGCTGGAAAAACGGCTGGAATACCGCCGCCGCACGCACTCAGGCGACTACATCTGGATCGAAAATTACTCGCTGCCCATTAAAGACCCTGAAGGAAAAGTCGTTCAGATTCTCAGCACCTCGCGCGACATCACCGCCCGCAAAAATGCCGAAGACGCCCTGCGTGAAAGTGAAGCCCAGTATCGTCTGCTGGCCGAGAATATCAGCGATTTTGTCACCTTAACAGACCTCAGCGGCAAGTTCCTCTATGTCAGTCCCTCATATTTGCGCTCCGCAGAAATGACTTTTGAACAATTAAGCACATTGACTGTCCCTGATCTGGTACATCCAGACGATTTGCAGGAAACGCTTGCTGTCTCCACGAGGGTTATGGCAGGGGAAACCATCAATGGGCATCAGTATCGCCGCCGCAAGGCATCGGGTGAATACATGTGGGTCGAGGTTTACTCCCAGCCCATCAGGGATGAACAGGGCAGCGTCGTCCAAATCCTGACTTCCTCGCGCGATGTCACCGCCCGCAAGAAGGCTGAAGACGCGCTCCGTGAAAGTGAAGCCCAGTACCGTCTGCTGGCCGAAAACATCACCGACTTTGTCACCCTCCACAGCTTTGACGGGAGCTATCTCTACGCCAGCCCCTCGTATTTACGCTTCACGGGCTACACCTTTGAGGAGCTGAAATCCCTTGACCCGCGCCTGCTGGTACATCCTGAGGATTTTGCCTTAGCAGCCAGCATTGGGGATGAGGTGCGCACGGGCAAGCCTATCCTGAATGTCCAGTATCGCCGCCGTACACGCTCCGGCGAGTACCGTTGGGTTGAAAGCAGTTCGATCCCCATCAAGGATGAAAAAGGTAACGTCGTCCAGATTCTGCATTCCTCGCGTGACATCACCGAACGCAAAAAGGCCGAAAACGCCCTGCGTGAAAGTGAAGCTCAATATCGCCTGCTGGCCGAAAATATCTCGGACTTTGTCACCCTCACAGACCTCAGCGGCAAGTTCCTCTATGTCAGCCCCTCGTATCTGCGTTCGGTGGGTATGACCCTCGAAGAACGCATGAAAATCAATGGCCCCAGCATGATTCATCCCGATGATCTGGCAGCCTACACCAATCTACAGCAATCCTTTGCCAGAGGCGAGGTTCATAACCCCTACCAGTATCGCCGCCTCACAGCATCCGGTGACTACATCTGGGTCGAACTCTACGTCAAACTCATCAACGACGAACAGGGCCACGTCGTACAGGTGTTGACTTCCTCGCGCGACATCACGGCACGCAAACGAGCTGAAGATGCGCTGCGCGAAAGTGAGGCGCGGTACTGCCTGCTGGCCGAGAATATCACCGACTTTGTCACAATGCACGATGACAAGGCCAACTACCTGTATGCCAGCCCATCGTTCCTGCGTGCTACAGGCTACACCCTGGAGGAAATCGTCGCGAAAGACCCGCGATCAATCATGCACCCGGATGACCTGCCGCGCGCTACCGAATTGCAGAAGCTGGTCATCTCTGGCCAGCCCGTCATCAACTTCCAGTACCGCCGCCGCAATAAATCGGGTGAATACCGCTGGATTGAAAGCAGTTCGCAGCCCATTCTTGACGAAGAGGATAAAGTCAGGCAGGTACTGCATTCTTCCCGCGATATCACCGAGCGTAAGGAGGCGGAAGACGCCCTGCGCCAGAGTCAGGCAGAACTGCGCCAATCCCAGCAAATGCTTCAGGTGGTGCTGGATACCATCCCTGTGCGCGTCTTCTGGAAGGATCGCGACTCACACTATCTGGGCTGCAACCGCCTCTATGCGCAGGACATCGGCCTCGCAAATACGGAAGACATCGTCGGCAAAACCACCTTCGACTTCTCCGTGTGGCAGGGCGACGCCGAAACGTATGTCGCCCGCGACAAAGCGATTATGGCCGAAGGCGTGCCCCAACTGCGCTACGAACAATTGATGCCAACTGTCGCAGGCAAGCCCATCTGGGCGCTGGTCAGCAAAGTGCCCATGTTTAGCCCCGAAGGCAAGAGCATTGGCCTGCTGGGTTCATATGTGGACATCACAGCCCGCAAGGAAGCCGAAATGGAACTCCAGCGGCGCGAACAATGGTACCGCACCCTGGCAAGCCACCTGCCGGACACCGCCGTGATGCTCTTTGACCGTGACCTGCGCTTCCAACTTGTCGAAAGCTCTATCGAGTCCTATCCCAAAGAACTGATAGAAGCCAAATCGCTTGACGAAGTGCTGTCGCCATCCAGTCTGGTCGATCTCCGCCATGCTTACGACGCGACTCTGCGCGGCGTGACCATCAACGTCGAGCGTGAGCACAATGGCCGCATCTTCGAGGGACGCTTTGTCCCTGTGCGCGATGAAAATAACGAGATTGCTCACGGGATGGTGGTTGTGCGCGATGTCACTCTGGAACGCACGGCTGAACGCACGCTCCTGGAAAACGAGGAACGTCTGCGCATCCTCTTTGACACCCTGCCCCTCGGCATTGCCCTGCTGACGCTGGATGGAATCTTCGTCGATGTCAACGCAGCGGCCGCGCAAATGTCCGGCTACCGCCGCGACCAGTTGATTGACAACAGCATTTTTAATACCGAGATGATCCAGCCCGAAGACCACGAAACGGTACGCAGCGCCCTCGAAAAAACACGCTGGGATATGCCCACCAGCGCAGAATGGGTAACACGGCGGCAGGACGGCACCAAACTGTTTGTCGATGTGTTGACCTACCCCGTTCACATTCAGGGGCAGCGCCTGCACATGATCATCATCCGCGACGTAACCGACCAGAAACAGGCACAGGAAGCCCAGCGCATCAGCGAAGCCAAACTGCACATGCTGGCCGAAAACGTCAGCGACATGATCGCCCAGTATACGCCCGGCGGCTCCTTTACCTACGTAACGCCCTCCTGCGAAACGGTTCTGGGCTATAAACCAGAGGAGCTTGTCGGCCACTCCAGCTATGAATTTACGCACCCTGAAGATATCAAACGGCTGCGGGCGGGGCAGCAGTGGGTACTTAACTCCGACGTAGACACCCGCACAGAAGAATACCGGATGCGGCGCAAGGAAGGCCACTATATCTGGGTCGAAACCAGCGCCCATGTCATGCGCGATCCGCAGACCGGCAGCGTCGTGGAATTTGTGGCCTCTACCCGTGATATTACCGCGCGCAAGATGACCGAAGAGGCCCTCCAAGCCCAAACACAG
Source organism: Anaerolineae bacterium (assembly GCA_046328675.1). Taxonomy (GTDB): domain Bacteria; phylum Chloroflexota; class Anaerolineae; order Aggregatilineales; family Phototrophicaceae; genus JACAER01. The sequence goes on along the minus strand of JAXLWC010000082.1, from coordinate 13,390 downwards.
CGCCTGGATTTGGCCGCGCGCTGCGTTGGCCTCGGCATCTGGGACTGGAATGTCAATGACGATGTGATGTTCTGGGACGAGCGCATGTACGCCCTGTACGGCATCACCATCGGCGCGGTGAAAACCATGATGGATCACGTCAGCCGTATTCATCCCGACGACATGGAACGCACCGCAATGCGTTTCCTCGCTGATACCCAGAACACCGATGTCAACGATACCGAATTCCGTATTGTCATGGCCGATGGCAGCATCCGCCACATGAAAGCCAACGCGATTGTGCTCCACGACGCCCAGGGCTTACCGGAGCGTGTGATCGGGGTTCACTGGGACATCACGCAGCTTAAACGCGGCGAAGAAGCCCTGCGCCTCTCGCTGGCTAAGGAAATTGAACTCAGCGAACTGAAATCGCGTTTTGTCTCCATGGCCTCGCATGAGTTCCGCACCCCGCTGGCCACGATCCTGGCCGCCACCGAAAGCCTCACCGCCTTCCGCCCGAAAATGACCGAAGCTCAGATCAATGGCCGGCTGGAGAAAATCCGCCAGCAGGTGTTCCACATGCGCAATATCATGGATGACCTGCTGCTGCTGTCCCGTATCCAGGCTGGCACACAGGCTTTCGCTCCCGTCGAAGGCGACTTTCAGGCGCTGTGCCAGGAGATTATCGAAGACTTTGAGAACCGCGAACAGCAGAAACATGTGCTGCAATATACGACGACGCAGCCGGAAATTATCTTCAAATTCGATACCAAACTGCTGCGACAGGCGATTAACAACCTTATCTCCAATGCGCTCAAATACTCGCCAGAGGGCAGCACCATCGCCATTAACCTGTACCTTGACCGGGGGACTATCGAGCTGACCGTGCGCGATCAGGGCATCGGCATCCCCGAAAGTGACCTGAGCCGCCTGTTTGAGCCATTCCACCGCGCCGCCAACGTCGGCACGATTTCCGGCACAGGGCTGGGCCTCAGCATCACCAAGCAGGCTGTCGAGGCACACGGCGGCACCGTCGATGTTCAGAGCGAAGTAGGCAAAGGTTCCACCTTTACCATTACGCTGCCGCTGGAAATCTAGCCGCTGGCGTTACTGGTAGGGACGTTCAACTGAACGTCCTGTCATGAGTCATCCCTGTAGGGGCGTTCAACGGAACGTCCTGCAGCCTGCTTACTCAACCTTTAGCGTGAGGCACTACACCGCATACGTTCGCCAGTACCAACGACCAAAACGGCCTAACAGCTATCGACTATCGACTATCGACGATTTCCTATCCCTAGCAGCGCGGATAGTCCGGCACAAACTGGCAGTAGCGCCACAGCGGGGCCATCCCGCGCCACCTCCCGCCTGCCGTGTCGAAGCGGCTGTAGGGGTCCAGCGCGTACATATCAATCGAACTCACCGGACGGTAGAGCGAATCCCAGCCGGAACCGATGACCAGCAGCGTCCCCGCCATGCCGCTGTCGGCGTTAAACGACAGAAATTCCGAATCGCCGTAGGGCGAAAAGCGGTAGACCACTTGCTGAAGCGCGCCGAGGCTGGCGCTTACATCGCCGATGCGCAGGTTCTCGATGCAGTACAGGCGCAGGAAGCTGACGACACTCGCATCTTCTCGGTAACCGACCTTGACGCAGCCGGGCGCGAGGCTGTCCGAATAGTAGTACTGGAAGTGCAGCGTGTCGTTGATGATGCCCGCTTCGTAGCCCATGCGCAAAAGCTGTGCCCGCGCGCTGTCCAGCGCAGTAACGCCCACCACGATGCCGCGCCAGCAGGGGTCAGCGGCAGTCGTACACCCCACGCGGAAATCCCGCAGCGCGGGCGGCGGCGGTGTCTGCTGCGCCAGCACAATCACCGCCGCGTTACCCGCCAGCACAGCAGCCATCAGCCACAGTGCCAGCGCGCGAAACGTGACAAACATGCTCACAACGCAAATTGAATCTTCATGCGCTTCGGGTCATGCTGTGCTAAGTCCAGCCCGCGATTGAACTCGTCCAGCGCCAACTGATGCGATACCAGCGGCTCGACCTGCACCGCGCCGTTGCGAATGAGCGCGATGCTCTGCGGGAAGGTACGGTTCACGGCGAAGCTGCCGATGATCTTCAGGTCTTTGCGGAACACATCATAAGGCGAGAAGCTGACCTTTGAGCCGCGCGGCGCGACGCCGAACACCCACATCTTGCCGCGTGGACGCGCATACTCCAGCGACTGTTCAATCACCGAGGGGATGCCCGTTGCGTCGGTGACAATGTCATAGCCGTCCGGCTCCAGCGCCATCGCATTTTTGTAGAGGTTGGCGTCAGCGATCAGCGTATCGGTGGCCCCCAGTTCGCGCGCCAGTTCCAGCCGCCAGGGGACGGTATCGACCACCACGACACGCGCCGCGCCTGCGTGTTTCACCGCTTGCAGCAGCAGGCAGCCCATCGGCCCCGCGCCAAAAATCAGCGTGCTGTCGCCCGGCTGCACTTCTACCTGCTTCAGCCCCCACACCACGCAGGCCAGCGGTTCAATCAGCGCCGCCGCCTTGTAGGAAATGCCCTCGATGGGGAATACGTTGCCCTCGTGTACCACCACGTATTCGGCAAACGCGCCGTCACGGGTCACGCCCACCGCTTTCAGGTTCTTGCACTGATTGGGTTCATTGCGCTGGCAGTTGGCGCAGCGGTTGCAGGGGATGTTGGGGTCTGCTGTGACGCGCTCCCCGACTTTGAAGCGGGTGACGTTCGCGCCCACTGCCACCACTTCCCCACTGAATTCATGCCCCGGCACCAGTGGATAGACCGCCTCGTATTCGCCTTTGTAGATGTGCAAATCCGTGCCGCAAATGCCCGCCGAATGTACGCGGATAATCAACTCATCGGCGCTCATCTCAGGTTCGGGCACGCTGGTCACGATGGCCTGATTCGGTTGCTCAATGCGTGCTGCTTTCATGGTTCATACTCCAAAAACTACAATCTTCTATCTATATCCACCATCCCGCTTCCCGCCTCTGTGATCTCGACTCAGGCGTCACGCGCGATGATGTTGTCTGCTTTGCTGCCGCCTTCAACTAAAGGTGAAGGCTATCCGGGGGCGTAAGCTCACTGATGCGGCTTAACTTTTTAATCCGGTAACAGCGCCAAATCCAATCCTGTATTTCTCCCCTTCCCCTGAATTCGGGGTTAGGGGTTCCTTTTCGGGGCAGGTTTTTAACGCTTCATCTCAAATCCACCTTTAAAATGCCGCCTTCGTTACGCATTCTCACGGCAAACATCTGCCCACCCGAACCTGTATTTTCCCCCTCTCCTCCGCCCACAATCGTCCCTGCACAACCAAAATTCTGGCGGGGAGAGGGGGCTAGGGGGTGAGGTCAACGCGCCCGTTCGCCTGCCTGCCTTTGCGGTTACGTTTCCTGCCTTTGCTAATCGCTAACCGCTAATCGCTCTCCGCCGTGTTTCCGCGACCTTCATTTGTGGGTAATATTAACGAGCTTGCAGCGCCTGTAGCAAATCAGAGCAATTGCGCATCTGCCAACCCAAAAGGATCGCATCGTGGACACTCTGCTGCTGGGAATCGATGTCGGGACAACGGCGGTCAAAGCCGCCCTGTTCAGCGTGGATGGGCAGCAGCAGGGCGCAGGCAGCGCCGAATACCCCACGCATTATGTACGTCCCGGCTGGGTGGAGCAGAATCCCGAAGACTGGTGGCAGGCGACATGCGGCGCTATCCGCCAGGCCCTGACGCAGACGCCGCGCGGCGCGCAACGCGTGGCAGGAGTCGCCGTCAGTTCGCAGGCACCAACCATGCTGCCCTTAGATCGTGACGGCAAACCGCTGCGCCCTGCCCTGATCTGGATGGACAGGCGCGCCGAAGCCGAAGCACAGCACATCGCGGAAACGCTGGGCGCGGCCAACGTTCACCGCATCAGCGGCAACCGCCCCGACGCTTTCTACGTGGCGGCCAAGCTGCTGTGGTTTGCCCGCCACGAACCCCAACTGCTCAGGCAGACGCACCAATTCATGCAGATTAATGGCTACATCGCCTTCCGCCTGGGGAATGCCTACAGCCTCGACCCGGTACACGCCGCGCTGTTGCAGCTTCGCGAGTACGCCACAGGTCAATGGTCGCCTGCCCTGTGTGACCTGTGCGGGGTGACGCCGCAGCAGTTCCCGCCTGTCATGGCCGGACATCAGGTGATGGGCGATGTCACGCGCGAAGCCGCCGACGCGACAGGGCTGCGCGCGGGGACACCCGTGATGGTTGGCTCGGTGGATGGTTCAGCGGCGGCGCTGGAAGCGGGGGTTGTCGAAACAGGCAGCGCGGTGGAAATGACCGGAACGTCTACCGTCGTGCTGATGCCCAACGCCAGCGGTCTCACTGAACCGTCGCTGATTGCCATGCCGCACGCCATTCCCAACCTGCATCTGCTGCTGGGCGCAACCGTCGCATCCGGCGCCAGTTTACGCTGGTTCCGCGATCAATTCGCGCAAGTGGAGAATCAACTGGCGCAGGCCAGCGGACGCGACGCCTTCGACCTGCTGACGGAGCAGGCGGCACAGTCCCCGGCAGGCAGCGACGGCGTGCTTTTCCTGCCATATATGATGGGTGAACGTTCGCCGCTGTGGCATACCCACGCTCGCGGCGTATTCTTCGGGCTGTCGCTGTCCACGACCAGAGGGGCCATGATTCGCGCCATCCTCGAAGGGGCGGCCTTCGCCCTGCGTCACAACATCGAGGTCGCGGGCAAGGCAGGCGCGCAGGTGAGCGAACTGCGCTCGGTGGGCGGCGGCGCACGCAGCGCCCTGTGGAATCAAATCAAAGCCGATGTGCTGGGCATCCCGCTGCTGCTGCCGGAAGCCTCGGCGGGCGCGCCGTTTGGTGATGCGCTGCTGGTCGGCATGGGGCTGGGGCTGTATCCCGATATTCAGGCGGAAGTACGGGCGCGGGTGCGCATCAGGACACGTTTTGAACCGAACGCCGCGAATCATGAACGTTATTCGCGGCAGTATGCCCTGTTCCGCAGCGTCTATGAGCACCTCAAAGGGGATTTTGACGCGGCAGCCGAGTAGCCTCTGTTGGCGCGGGTTATTCTTCGATGTGCTGGACTCTGCCGACCTGTCCGTCCGTCAGCCGCACTTTGATGCCATGCGGATGTGTCGCTGATTTGGTCAGGATATCCTTGACGATGCCGCGCGTGAGCTTGCCTGTGCGCTGATCCTGCTTTAAGACAATTGCTACTGCCACGCCGGGACGGATGTCCTTGCGATTGTGCCCGTCAGTCATTGCTGTTCACTTTCCATTCTGGAGACAAGGGAAGCAATTGTAATGGGTAAGGTAGGCGCTTGTCGTGAGGGAAATCAGGAGAGGAGAGAAACGAGCGAGGGCGACCCATCGGAGGATCGCCCCTGCGCAGTTGTTTACGATACCATCTCGTACAGCCCGATTTCGTGCGCGCGCTCCTGGCGGAACTGGCGCGTGTACAGGCGGTAGTAGTGGCCTCTGGCGCGCAGCAGTTCGGCGTGCGTGCCCATCTCGGAGATGCCGCCGTTCTCGATGACCAGAATGCGATCTGCCTTGCGAATGGTCGAGAGGCGGTGAGCGATGATAAAGCTGGTGCTGTTCTTCATCAGCACTTCCATGCCCTTCTGAATCAGGGCTTCGGTGAGCGTATCGACGGAGCTGGTGGCTTCGTCCATGATGAAGATTTCCGGCTGCGCCAGAATCGCACGCGCCAGACTCACCAACTGCTTCTGCCCGACGGAGAGCAAAACCCCGCCTTCGCCGACTTCCTCTTCATAGCCTTTGGTCAGCGTCATGATGAATTCATGCGCGCCCGCCAGTTTTGCGGCGGCTTCGAGTTCCTCATCCGTCGCGTCCAGCCGTCCGTAGCGCAGGTTCTCACGAATGGAGCCAGAGAACAGGTGCGGCGTTTGCAGCACCATGCCGATGCGCGACTGAATGGCGTGCATGGTCAGGTCACGGTAGTCGTGTCCGGCGATGGTGATGGACCCACCACGCGGCTCGTAGAAGCGGCAGATCAGGTTAACGATGGTCGATTTGCCTGCGCCCGTCGGCCCGACCAGCGCGATGGTTTCGCCGGGATGTACCGTCAGGTTGAACTTGCGCAGCACGGGCTTGTCTGCCTCGTAGTAGAACTCGACATCCTTGAACACGATGTCGCCGCGAATGCTGCCGGGGTCAACGGCGTTAGGACGATCCACGATTTCCGGCTTAGCGTCCAGCAGCGAGAACACGCGCTCGGCAGAAGCAATCGCGTGCTGCATCGAGGCGTAAACGCGCGCCAAGTCCTGAATCGGCCACATCATGAACGTCAGGTAGCCGATGAAAGCCTGCACGCCGCCGATGGTCATGCCGCCGATAGAGACCTGCTGGCCGCTGTACCACACGATGCCGCCCAGCGCCGCCGCGCTCAGGATTTGCACGATAGGCAGGAACAGCGCCGAGAGCCACGCCGCGCGGAACGACGAACGATACATCGCGCCTGTCAGTTCGCCGAACTCGTTGAGGTTTTCCGCCTCGCGTCCCAGGGCCTTGACCACGCGCACGCCCGTGATGTTTTCGTTGTACGAGCCAGTGATTTTCGAGTTGATCTTACGCGCCGTGCGGTATTCCACCAGAATCTTCTGCTTGAACCACACGCCGATGACCACCAGCACCGGAATCAGCGCGAAAACCACCAGCGCCAACTGCCAGTTGATGATGACCATAAACACCGAGGCTGTGATGATGTTCATCAGCGCCCAGGTGATGTCAAGCAAACCCCACGTCACCAGATCAGCGATGCGTTCGGTGTCGGAGGTCAGGCGCGACATAATCCAGCCGACGGGCGTGCGGTCATAATACGAGAAGGACAGCGTTTGCAGATGGTCGAACAGTTTCCTGCGCAGTTCGTACTGCACGCGGTGTCCCAGAATGCCCGCGAGATAGATGAAGCCCAGCACGCCGATGGCCTGCACCAGAATCATGGCGGCGTACACGGTGATAATCGGGATGAGCGCGTCGCTGCGCCCGCTGACAATCGCCTCGTCGATGATGCGCTTGTTCAGGTAGGTGAAGTATGAGTCCAGGCTGGAAACCCAGGCCACCGCCAGCATGAAGCCCAGCACCCATTTCCAATGCTGCCTGACCTCACCGATAATGCGCCGGATGGTACCCCTATCCAGACTAGTACTAAATTCTTCTTCCTCGAAGCCAAAGTCAGACACTGGCGATCTCCTCTACTAATTCGTTTTCGATGCGCTCCTGCAAATCGTAGATTTCCCGGTAGATGCCGGGTTCCTTCAGCAGGCTGGCGTGAGTGCCGCGCTGCACAATCTGTCCCTTGTCGAGCACAAGAATCAGATCGGCGCTGAGCACACTCTGAATGCGATGGGCAATAACAAACGTCGTCCGGTTCTCCATCAGCAGTTCCAGTGCGTCGCGAATGGAGGCTTCGGTTTCGGTATCCACAGACGAGGTGGAGTCGTCCAGGATTAGGATGCGCGGGTTCTTCAGCAGCGTGCGCGCGATGGCCACGCGCTGCTTTTGCCCGCCCGACAAGGTGACGCCGCGCTCCCCTACCAGCGTGTTGTAGCCTTCGGGGAAGCTGAGGATCACGTCATGGACACTGGCGGCTCTGGCGGCGGCGATGACTTCCTCATCCGATACCGCGCGCCCCACGCCGTAGGTGATGTTCTCGCGAATGGTACGCGAGAACAGGAACGGCTCCTGTTCGACAATGCCGATGCTGCTGCGCAGGAACTCGCGCGACAGGTTCTTGATGTCCACGCCGTCCACCGTAATCAAACCATCGGTGTATTCATAGAAGCGCGGCAGCAGGCTCACCAGCGTCGTTTTGCCGGAACCTGTCGAACCGAGCAGCGCGATGGTCTGCCCGGCCTTGCAGGTGAAGTTGATGTTCTTCAGGATGGGCTTGTCGGTTTCGTAGTGGAAGCCCACGTTCTTGAAGATGACCTCGCCGTGCAGTTTCGGCAGCGTTTCGCCCGTGGTCAGCGGCTCACGCGGCTCGCGAATGATTTCGGCAACGCGCTCGTAGGACACCAGCCCGGTAGACGCCTGCACAATCAGACGCCCCAGATTACGAATCGGCTGGATAATCCAGAACAACATGCCGACATAAGCGATGTACGTCCCCGGCGTGATGTCGCCGTTGATAGCCATCAGCGCGGCCATGACATAACCCGCCAGCATTTGAATCGCGGTGATGATGTCGGTCAGCGGCCAGTAGAAGGCGTGCATCAGCAGCATCTTGCGCCCGCGCAGGTAACGTTCAAAGTTGTCGGCGTCCAGCTTGGCGCGCTCATAATCCTGCCGAGCGAAAGCCTTCACCACGCGCACGCCGGACAAATTCTCCTGCAACGTCGTGGACAACTTGGCGTCCTGCTCCTGAAACCGTTCGTACTGCTGCGACACCTTACGGAAGAAGAAGTACGACACGACGCAGATAAAGGGCACGACAACCACCGACAGCAGCGCCAGCGTTACGTTAAGCGACAGCAGCGCCACGAAGTTGACGAAAAACAGCAGCAGAATACGCCCCAGACCAATCGCCTGCTCCGAGAAGAAGCGGTTGACGGCGTTCACATCCGAGGTGCAGCGCTGAATCAGTTCGCCCGTTTTCATGCGGTCATGATAGGTGAACGTCATGCGCTGAAGGTGGTCGAAAAGGTAGTTGCGCAGGATGCGCGACGCCCCTTCCGCCGTTTGCGCGGCCAGCCGCCCGCTGAGAAAGGTAAAGCTGCCTTCGATCACCGCCAGGGCCACAAAGGCCAGCGCGATCCACAGCAGGGTGTCGCCGAGCTGGTTGCCCAGCAGCGCTTCGTCGACAAAGTAACGCAGCAGCAGAAACGTCAGCGTTTTTGCGGTTGCCCCGATAGCGAGGGTGACGATAGCGCCGGTATAGGCCAGGCGGTACCCTCGGATCATGCGCCATAATCCGAGCAGCCGGTTAGGCACAGCGGCATCTTTCAGGTCGTAAGTTTTCTGCAAGGGAAATGTCTCCGAAGGAACTCAGCGATGAAGTTTTTAACGGGTCAGAATGGTTCTTTATTATGTGCGCAAAATCAGGAAATTATCAATAGCCATTTCTGAAAATTGCAGCGTTCAAATTTAATTGATTCTACTGAAAAGGGAATACTGAACTCAGGGCGATTTCACTTGACAAATATTATACACCGGGTGTATAGTTTTTATTAAATAATCTATCCACTCAGTGTATAGTTAAATAATGTCAGTCAAACACTCGCTTCTAGCACTCTTATATCAGCGTCCCATGCATGGTTATGAATTGGGACGGCAGCTTAACCTCGCCTTCAATGCGGAGTGGGATGTGAAGCTGGGGCAAATCGCCAGCACGCTGGCCCGCATGAAGGAAGGCGGACTGGTCGATTTTGAAGTAGAAACGATTAATGATGCGCCTGACCGCAAGGTATATTTCATCACCGACGAAGGGCGCGAGGAACTCAAGAACTGGTATCTCACGGCGGAGGTACGCGATTACCGTTTAGGGGACACGTTCTACATTAAGCTGGTGCTCAGCCTGATGGGAGGCCCGGTAAGTCCCGAACAAGTGCTGATGCAGCAGCGGCGCGAACTGTACCAACAGCTTCACCAGGTAACGGAGATGCTGCGCGCAGCGGATGCGCGCACACAGCTTCCCTGGGTCATGCTGCTGGAAAGTGCGACGATGCATCTGGAAGCCGACATTCGCTGGATTGATATGTGCGAAATGCGTCTGCCCGACCTGAAGCATTACACACCGCCCAAGCCCTTGCCTAAAACGCGCGGCAGACCCCGCGCAAAAGTTGAAGATCGTTTGATTACGTCTGTTTCGGATCCATCACAAGATTGACTTAAGGAGAACACCATGTCCATTCTGCGTACTGAATCACTCACGAAAACCTACGGCACCCCCGACCAGCCGATTCAAGCGGTCAACGGCATAAACCTGACGGTTGAAGAAGGCGAATTTGTGGCCATTATGGGGCCAAGCGGTTCCGGCAAGAGCACCGCACTGTACCTGATCGGCGGGCTGGAACGCCCGACCAGCGGCAAAGTCTGGCTGCGCGATGCCGACATCAGCACGCTGAACGACGACGCACTGTCACGCATCCGCCGCGAGTCGCTGGGCTTCGTGTTCCAGTTCTTCAACCTGATTCCGGTGCTGACGGCGGCGGAAAATGTGGCCATGCCCTTGATTCTGGACGGCGTGGCGCGTGCCGATGCGCTCAAGCGGGCGACGGAAGCCCTGTCACGCGTAGGCATGGCAGACCGTGCCACGCATCGTCCGTCGGAAATGTCCGGCGGGCAGCAGCAGCGCGCCGCACTGGCCCGCGCGCTGGTCGCAAAACCAGCACTCGTGCTGGCGGACGAACCGACGGGCAACCTGGACTCGCGTTCCAGCGATGAGGTTGTGCATACGCTGCGGCAGGCGGTAGATGACTGGCATCAGACGATGGTGCTGGTGACGCATGACCCGCGCGTGGCGGCCTATGCGGATCGGATCGTGTTCCTCAAGGATGGCAAGGTTGTGGACGAAAACCATCTCAAGGGACAGGGCAAGGCGGACCAGATTCGCGAACAGTTGAGCAGAGTTGCGCTGAGCTAGGAGAAATGACCATGACTGCGACAAAGAATAATTCGGGTGCATCCCTGTGGCAAATGACGCTGATGGGGCTGCGCTATCTGAGTGGCCGCCGCCTGCGCACGACGCTGACGACCCTGTCGATTGTGTTCGGCGTGGCGCTGATTTTCGCCATCAATCTGGTGCTGCCTTCGATGCTGCAAGCCTTTAAGATAACGATGACGGGCATTTCCGGCTCGGACATCACGATCAGCAGTGCCAACAACCTGGGCTTTGACCCGCAAACCGTACTGCCGATGGTCAGCGCTGTTGACGGCGTGAGTACAGTTACGGGCGTACTGCGCCGCGAATTCAACCTGCCCACAATGGGCGATAGTGCGCTGGGCAGCACGACCCAGATTGAGATGATCGGCGTTGACCCCGACAGCGCGCAGAGCGTGCGTCAGTTCGTGATGAGCGAAGGGCGCTTTCTCGAAGCGGGCGATCACGGCGCGGTGGTCATTCCGGCGGGGCTGGCTGAGCTTTCGCCGGAACTGGAAATCGGCACGACCTTCCCGCTGATAACGGCGGGCGGGCTGCGCATCTATACCGTCGTGGGTTTTCTGGCGGAACAGGGCAGCATGTCCACGCCGCAGATTTATGTCACGCTGAGCGACGCACAGGATGCGTTCGCACAGGAAGGACTGATTAACAGTATTGAGGTTGCGGTGAATGCTGGCGCTGACCGTGATGCAGTCGCTGCGGCTATTCAGCAGACGCTGGGCGATAACTATCTGCTGGACGGCGCGTCCAGCGGTACGGATGCCTTTGCCTCGGTGCAGATAGGCTTAGCGGCATTTGACCTGCTGGGTGTACTGGCGCTGTTCCTCGGTTCATTCCTGATCTTCAACACGTTCCGCACGGTGATTATCGAACGCCGTCACGATCTGGGAATGCTGCGGGCGATTGGGGCCACGCGGCGGCAGATCACGCTGATGATTGTGATTGAAAGCCTGGTTCAAGGCGTAATTGGCACGATTATCGGCTTAATCGCAGGCTATTTGCTGGCGGCGGGCATGATCTCGCTCATGACCAAACTGGTTTCCGGCTTTATGAATTTCGGCAACGTCACGCTTAATCTGGATTTCACCTCGGTTATCGTGGCGGCGCTGCTGGGCATCCTGACGGCACTGCTGGCGGGCTTCATGCCTGCGCGGGCCGCAGGACGCATCTCACCGCTGGAAGCCCTGCGCCCAGGCACGCCTGCCAGCTTCAGCCGCACGGCGCGCTGGAGCCTGATCATCGGCGGCGGCATGATGGCCCTCGCTGTGCTGATGCTGGTGTTTGTCGGCAGCAAGGGTGCTGTCGGCGGCGCGCTGCTGTTCCTCATCGGCATGGTCGTGGCTTCGCCCGCGCTGGTACTGCCTGCGGCGCGGCTGTTTAGCCCGCTGCTGACGCTGTGGTTCGCGCGTGAAGGCGACCTGGCACGCGGTAACATGATGCGCCAGCCCGGACGCGCAGCCATCACGGGCAGCACCTTAATGATCGGTCTGGCAGTCCTGGTGCTGATGGCGGCGCTGGTGAGTTCGATTGGCGACCTGATGGTCACGCTGACTAACCGTAACTTCTCCAGTGACATCATTCTGCTGCCACAGTCCATCGGGGTCTATAACAACGTCATGGGCGCAGACCCCGCGCTTGCCGAACAGATACGTCAACTGCCGGAAGTCGAAACCGTCGGCACGCTGCGCTTCGCCAACTCGACATCCGATGGCAAGGGCGTGCAGGTGATGGGTATCAACCCGCAAGAATACACACGCATCGCCTCGCTGGAATTCAGCCAGGGCACGGCAGACGAAGCCTTCCCCGCGCTGGACAGTGGACGCACGGCCATCCTGTCGGGTATCGCCCAGCGCACATTGGGCGTGAACCTCGGCGACAGCTTTGTGCTGCAAACCGTAGACGGCCCGCAGAGTTATCAGGTGGTGGGCATCGCCAACGACATCCTGACGTTCAAGATCGTGGCCATCTTCATCTCGCAGGGCAACATGGCGGCAGACTTCCACAAGACCGAGGACATCATGGCGATGATTAACCTGCGTCCCGGCGCTGACGAAGCCGCCGCGTTCACCGCCATCCAGAATCTGGCGGCTGATTATCCGCAGTTTACGGCACGCCTCACGGGGCAGTACCGCGACGAACTGCTGAACCTGAGCGTCAGCGCCCTCGGCTCGTTCTACGTTCTGGCGCTGATTATCCTGATCCCGTCGGCGCTCGGCCTGCTGAACACGCTGACCATCAACATCCTCGAACGCACGCGCGAAATCGGCGTGGTGCGCGCGGTGGGCGGCAGCCAGAGTCAGGTGCGGCGCATCGTCACGGGTGAAGCGCTGCTGCTGGGCATCTTCGGCGCGGCGATGGGCGTGCTGACGGGCATCGCCATCAGCTACGGCTTTATCCAGGCTTTCAGCACCGTCGGCTGGAACCTGCCCTACACCTTCCCGGTGATCGGCATAGTGGCGGCGCTGATTGTCGGCGTGCTGCTGGCGCTGTTCGCAAGCATCCTGCCTGCGCGCAACGCCGCCAAGCTGGACATTATCCGCGCGCTGCAATACGAATAAGGTTCAGCGCTGCACGATGAAACAGCCTCACAAGGGCGGGCGAAGGTGTCCCGCCCATAGGCATCAAGATAAGACAAAAAAGGTCAAATCAGCAAAAATAGTTGTATCACCAACAATCAAGCTGAGGAGACCTTTTTATGTCCACAAGCATAGCTGAACTCGCGCGGATTCTGCAAAAGCTATTGAGCGAAGATGCCAAGGCATTGGGACGGGA
>JAXLWC010000081.1:0-22818 GCA_046328675.1 Anaerolineae bacterium | reverse complement strand
GGCCTTCAGACGTTCCAGATGTTCGGCGAAGTGTTCGGCGACCCAGCAGCGGTCAATCCACATGAGCAGGTTCAGCCGTTCGTGGATTTGCGCCGCGTTCACGCTGTTGTGGTGCGCGGGAGTGCCCTGCGGCATCTGCTGCTGCATCCGGTCATAGGCCAGCACCGCCGCGTAGTACAGGACGTTATCGTACAGCGTGTTGTAGCGAACCGCGACCAGATCCATCCAGTTGCCTGCTTCGGGGATTTCCAGCAGGCCGCACTCGTTCATGTCCTGATATTCCAGCCACATCAGCGCTTTGGTGATCGTCTGCCAGTGTTCGCGCAGAAATGCGACATCGCCCGTTGTACACAGATGCAGATAATGCAGCAGGATGTACCACAGGTTCGAGTCTACAGCGCCGGCATTTTCGGTGCTGATGTAGCCGTTATCAGGATTCACGTTGAGAGGAATTAGGCCGCGCGGCGACTGAAAAGCGCCCAGTGTTTTCAGGCTGGCACGCATGGCCGCGATAAGTTCTGTGTCGCCAGAAACCGCCGCCCCTAGGGCGATGACGGCATTATCGCGCGCCCATACTTGAGGATAGCCCGCCGCCAAACCGGAAGCCCTGAAGCCCGAGGGTGTCACGCAGCGGTGTAACACCTCAAGAGCCTGATCGTGTGTCTCGCTAAGGAGTCGTTCTTTTTTCATAGTGCTACTGGCTACTTCTGTGTTTAGTGTCACACAAAACAAGTAACACGGGTGAGCGTACTCTTTTATACCCAACCTGAGCGTTCTCTGCAAGTTGGGTTATGATCGGGAGTGGGGAGATTCAAGGTTACGTGGAGGTTCAATTGAACGTCCCTACACGAAAAATACCCGCGAAACTCGCCACTCGCCAAATTACTCAGCCAGAGGATTATCGGTGTGAGTTATCGGCCCGCAGCTCAAGGTGCGGGCTAGTCTAAAAGACCGTAAGCGCGCTATAGGCATTATATCCGCCGCCGTGTGTGCTGACCCAGCCCCTTGATTGTGCTTAACGCCTTTCGCGTTGGCCTCAACCTTTCGCCTGCGGCGAAAAACTAGAGCTATTCGCCAGAACCCACTGGCATCACCGCTTAGAGAGTGGTTGTGATCATCAAGATTACGCTGTTTTGAGCCGCCTGAGGCTAAAGCCATCTGGCTGCCAGGACATCACGTCTACTGAAGTAGACACAAAAACGGCGTGTGCGTGTCGAAAACAACCTTGAATACAACATTTTCATCAGATATCAAATGCGTAATTATTCGTTACAACCACACTCTAACGCCACACCTGTTCGCCAGAACCCGCTGGCATAAGGGCTTGCTCGTCAGTACGATGAGGCTGATGCTTGTGACAAAGACGCATAAATGACGCCTCCACAGATATGCAGGCGTTTAAACGCAGGAAGTTCTTTTAGCTTTGCCGTGCTAATGCGGCAGGGTGAACCAAAAGGTCGCGCCTTGCCCTAACTGTGACTCGACGCCAATGTGACCATGATGCGCTTCGATAACACGGCGCGAAATGGCCAAGCCCAGCCCAGTGCTTTTCTCGCCATTGGTCGGGCGCGTGTTGAGGCGCGCGAAATCCTGAAACAAGCGCTGCTGGTCGATGTCACTGATGCCCGGCCCCTGATCCTGCACCTCGAAACGCCAGTCGCTCTGCTGATGCAGCGCGCGCATGTAGACGGTACCACCGGGGGCTGTGAACTTAACAGCATTGGAGAGCAGGTTGTCGAATACCTGACGCAGACGCATGGGATCGGCATCAACGGATGCGTGAGATTCGGGCATCTGGTTGACGACGACCTGTACGCCGCGTGACTGTGAGGTTTGCTGATGGCGCTGGGCGATTTCCTGAAGGAAGGTTGAAATCTGAATAGGCTGGAGATTGATGCTGAATTTGCCGGACTCAATGTGGGATACATCCAATAAGTCATTGAGCAGGGCCATCATGTAATTGGCCTGTACCACAATCTCGTTGATGACCACGCGCCGCTGATCTTCAGGAAGCTCAATCGTGGGGTCTGCCAGCAGGTTGGCGGCCATCTGCACGTTGGACAGGGGGCTGCGCAGGTCGTGGGCCGCTACGCCGAGAAAACTGTTCTTAAGCTCGTTGGCGCGGCGCAGTTCGTCGTTTTTCTGTTCAATGGCCGCTTTTTGCGTCGCAAGTTCCGTGATCAGGCGGCCTTTTTCCACGATGACCGAAAGCTGTGCCGTGATTTGCATGAACAACTCAATGTGATCTTCATCGTAAGCGTTAGGTTCCGTGCTGGAGAAGAAGACAAAACCGATAGGCACATCGTTGGCAATCAAAGGGCAGGTGAGGGACGAACGCATTCCTTCTTTGAGGATAAGCTGAGTGGAACGCGAGCGCGGTTTTTGTTTGAAGTATTCAAGCAGGTCATTGATGATGCGCGGCTGGCGGGTTTCGATGATCGTTTGTAAACTGCTGCCTGCCAGCGGTGCCACATAGCCGTTTTTCAGGTAGGTTTTATGCTGATCGCTTTTGCTCCAGTAGGCGCGAACGACTTTGCCGTTTTCTTCCAGAAATGAGAAACCAATGCGATTGTAGGGAACAATCTCGCGGAAGTCGCGATAGACACCTTCGAGGATTTCATCGAGCAGCAAACCGGAGTTAATGTCGGTGGTGATGAGATTCAGATAATGCATCTCGCGATGACGGCGTTCAAGATTCTGCGCCAAGTCGTTCAAGGCAATGCCTATTTTACCAATACTGTCACCTGTGCCGATGGGGACATCAATCTGATAGTTGCCCTTTTGCATCTCCTGAGTAGCAGCGATGTAATGGGGGATACGCTCATCATGCATACCGTCGGAAGTGCCACTCATAACCATGTCATCCTCTTTGCTCAAACATAACTATAAAAGGCTTTTTGTATTGTATTGTAAATCAAAGAGATGTGCTGAATGATTTAGATATTTGTTGCAAAAAACTCGATACTAAAACCATCGACTTCGGCATCCTGGCCCAGCATTTTGGCTGTGTCTTCAGGGACGACCATCACCAGTGTACGGAAACCTTCTTTGTGTGCCCAATCGCGGATGGCGATCAGGAGCTGCGTAGACAGCGCTTTGGGCGACCAGGCGTAGACATCGAGTGCGCGGGGGTTATACATTTGCGGCTGGAAGGCAAGAAAGGCATCCTGCCCGGCGGCGTTGAACTTCAGGCGATAGGTGCGGCGCATGTCGGGGATGATTTCCCATGTGCGGTTCCAGAGGGCTTCCCACTGCTGGCGCGAACTGACGCTGCGCCCCACAGACATCTGCCAGCCGTTGATCTGGGCGGCATGGGAGTCGAGGTGGTCATTGGCTTTATAAAAGATTTGTCCTGTACGTGCGGGGAGTGAGCAGCGTACAGCGCGTGCCAGCGGCCTGAACCCGTGACGGGCGTAAAAGCTGGCGTCAGCGCCGATGACCGGAGCCGTCAGTTGTTCACATTTGAGCGCTTTGGCTTTGGCGGCCAGCGCTTGCAGCAGCATGTCTTCCAAACCCGTGTTGAGGTGTTGGTCGTTGACGACCAGATGTGCCGGACTGAGGTTACTGCCAAAAGGGGCAGGCTCAATGCTGTGATAGGCTTCGAGATATCCTGCGACCACGCCGCCGACTTCCGCGACCAGAGGCACGCCCGCGCCCAGCAGCAGATGGCCCAGATGCAGCGAGGCTGTTTCAATGCTCATCCATGCGCCGCCGTGCAGCCAGCGCTCGTGAACGGTCAAGGCGTCGTAGGCGACATCCTGAACACGTCCTAACGTGTCCCAACGCTGCCACGTACTGATACGTGCGCGAAATAAGACGCTTATGGCGTAAGTGTCGTCAAGATGAGCCGGGCGGATGTTAATGTTGGACATGACGGTGCCTCAGAATGGCTTTCAACAATCAGCAGATACGCGCATGGGCCGTGTGCAGTATGCGTTTCTATTAACCAATGGTGCTCGTGTACCCCTCATCCCCACCCTGTCGCTTCGCTTACACCCGATTTCGGGAGAGAAGGGAGAAAACCAGCACACGCAAGGGTAACTGGACGGCTTTCGCCCCACTTTTAAGGAGTAGTGAGATTCAACGTGGACGTTCAATTGAACGTCCCTACACGAAAAATATCCGCGAAACTTCCCACTTGCAACTTGTGAGTTCACCAGCACCAATAGTTATTATCCTACAAAGCGCATACTCCAAATGATGCCCATGTAGACCATTCCCATTATAACCGAGATGAATACCAATTTCTCGGAACGGGGGGTTTGAAAACGGCGGATGAAGCGGTGCAGAATCACGGGCAGCCCGACGATACCCAAGGGCAGGAGATAGCCGGGAAAGGTGCCAAGCGCGACGTTCAGCAGGATTGCAGCCATGAAGATGGCGTTGACCAGCTTGAGCAGACGCTGTGTCAGGGGTAAGCCAAAGCGGGTGGTGAAGTTGTGGTCGGTTCGGGAATCGACTTCAAAGTCGCGCGCCTGCTGTTCTAGCTGTGCGGCGAGCGAGGACAGAAAGAGAATGAACAGGATGACGTAATCCACCGCCTGCCACGCTGCGTCCATCAGCACGAGACAGGCAAAGTAGGGAAAGGTTTGCACAAACAGCGCGTGGGTCAGCAGGTCAATCAGGGGGCGGCTTTTGAGGCGCAGGGGCGGTGCGGAGTAGGCCCAGGCGATAAACAACGCCAGGATGACAATCAGCGCGCCGCGCCAGCCAAACGGCGCGAAAACGAGCACGGCAGTTGCCAGCACCAGCAGCGCCAGCAGGATGATTTGCCAGGCGCGGATTTGATAGCGGGTGAAAAAGTTGCGCGCGGCTTTGCCTGTATCATGGGCGTCGAAGGGCGCGTCAAAATAATCGTTGAGCGCGAAACCGAGCCAGTAGCCCGCCGTGAACACCAGCATCAGCGTGATGGTTTGCAGGGTGATGGCGTTGTGCAGCAGCAGGGCGACGGAGGCAATCATCAGCGTCAGGCACCAGGCATCGAGATGGTTGAAGAACAGGCGGGTGATCCCCTTGAGCAGGGAAATGGGTGGAGATGCTTGATGTTCAGTGTTCATGAGTACGTAAGTTTTGGCCAGCGTGATGACTCATGGTTATTATGAGTATATCATTTTCGGCTTAGAAGACGCCGGAGTAAAGAGAAACTTTATGCTGCTGTGTATCGACATTGGCAATACGAACGTTCATTTCGGGCTGTGGCGGGACCATTCGTGGTCGCTGTCGTGGCGGGCGCGCACCGTCGAGGACAAGATGCCGGACGAATATGCTGTGCTGCTGCGCAACTTTCTGGAAGCGGATGGTTTGGCGATCAGTGACATTACAGGCGTATCGATTGGCAGCGTCGTGCCCACGCTGACGGCGGCGTTCACGCAGTTGGTGCGGCGTTACATGGGCTTCGAGCCGCTGGTGGTGACGAGCAAAACCTATACGGGCGTGCGCATCGATATCGATCAGCCGGAGCAGGCAGGCGCAGACCGGATCATCAACACGGCGGCGGTACACGCGCTGTACGGCGGCCCGGCGATTGTGATTGACCTGGGTACGGCGACGACTTTTGATGTGGTGTCAGCGGATGGTGCTTATGAGGGTGGGGCGATTGCGCCGGGAATTGTCGTGGCGCATGATGCGCTGGTGGAACACGCGGCCAAGCTGCACAAAGTAGACATCGTGCCGCCGCCGTGCGCCATCGGCAAAAACACTATTCACGCGATGCAGTCCGGGGTGTTCTGGGGCTATGTCTCGCTGGTTGAGGGTTTGGTGCAGCGTATCAAGGCGGCGATGCCTGCCGAGCAGAAGGTGAAGGTGATCGCAACGGGTGGGCTTGCGCCGCTGATTAATGAGCATACGCCCATCATTGACATGATCGCGCCGGAACTCACGCTGGATGGGCTGCGCATCATCTATGAACTGAACCAGAAGTCGTGACCAACAAAAACGCCGTGTCCTGTATTTGGGAGGTGTTTTGCCAGACCAGAGAACTTGGTTCAGGCAAGATGCCGCCTAATCTACTGCACTCGAATATGGCGAAAGTATCCCTTAAGCATGGGCAGGAGCATGAATATGATCTTGGCGAATAAGAATGCGATTATCTACGGCGGTGCTGGCGATGTTGGTGGTGCCGTCGCTCAGGCTTTTGCACGGGAAGGTGCGCGGGTGTTTTTGGCAGGGCGCACCCTCGAAACATTAGAGTCAGCCGCAAACGAGATTCGAGGTAAAGGCGGCATGGCAGATACGATACAAGTCGACGCCAATGACCTGCAAGCAGTAGAGCAGTCTCTGGATCAGGTCATCGCCACCGCAGGGCGCGTCGATATTTCATTCAACGCCATCGGCCATGACGATGTGCAAGGCCAACCGCTGTTAACGATGACGCAGGCGCTTTTCGCACAACCTGTCAATAACGCCATGATGACCTACTTCAACACGTCAACAGCGTCGGCGCGTCGGATGACTAAACAAAAATCGGGTGTTATTCTGGCAATTTCCGCCAATGCTGCGCGCTTAGCCTATCCGAATATGGGTGGATTTGGAGTCGCCTGTGCGGCTATTGAAGCGTTTTGCCGACAGCTTGCCATCGAAGTCGGGCCGCAGGGGGTTCGCGTCGTCTGCTTGCGCTCTGCGGGTTCGCCCGATGCGCGGGGACTTCGTGAAGTCTTCACCTTACATGCGCAAGAACGAGGCATGACACTTGAAGAATTCACAGAACAGGCTGCCAGCGACATTCCCCTGAAACATCTACCAACTCTTGCTGAAGTTGCTAATGCGGCAGTGTTTGCGGTGTCCGATTATGCCAGCGCCCTGACAGGGGCAGTCATCAACGTAACATGTGGGCAGATGATGGATTAGATGGGGCTGCATGAGGATTTTGGTTTCGGCAATTCATGAGCTTAGTTCAAACATGCTGCAAGCCCTAAAAACAAACATCCAACACATAAAAGTTGTTGGATGTTTGAAGATGCTCCGCAGCCTGGATTCGAACCGGGAACCCATCGGTTAACAGCCGATTGCTCTGCCGTTGAGCTACTGCGGAACGACGCTCAGAATACTAGCAGAGCCACCCAAGGCTGTCAAGGTTGTTTTGTGAGTCGGGAGAGTCTAAAATCATCGGGCGTTTAGGGGACACCATAAAGTGCGTTCCTACCCATTAGGAGGCGGAAATATGTCACTCGAAGTACGCAAGGTCGAGACCCAAGCGGATTTTAAGGCTTTTTTCGAGTTTCCCTGGACGCTGTACAAGGACGATCCTAATTGGGTACCGCCGCTGCTGTCGATGCGCAGCGAACTGCTGGATCAGAAGAAACACCCGTGCTGGGAATACATGGAAGGCGATTACTTCGGGGCGTGGCGCGGAGATAAGCTGGTGGGCACGATTACCGCGTTCATCAATCATCGCCACAATGACTTTCACGGGGAACATATCGGCTGGTTCGGCACCTTTGATGTGTACGACGATCAGGAAGCGGCCAGCGCGCTGCTGGACAAGGCGGCTGAATGGGTGAAGGCAAAGGGCTATACGGCGATACGCGGCCCGCAGAACTTCACCACGCATGACGAATGCGGCCTGCTCGTCGATAACTTCTCGCGGCCTATCATTCTGATGCCGTATAACGCGCCTTATTATCAGCGGTTGGTGGAAAGCCGGGGCGATTTCCAGAAGGTGATGGATGTTTACAGCTTCTACTGGGACACTTCGATGGTGGCGGACAGCAACGCGGTAGAGCGATTGGGACATGTCACCGAGAAGATGATGAAACGGGCGAAGATTGTCATCCGTCCACTGGATGGCAAGAACCTGAAAAAAGAGTTCATCCTGTTCAAGGAACTGTACAACGCCGCATGGGAGAAAAACTGGGGCTTCACACCGATGACGCCTGCTGAACTGGATGCGCTGGTGGCAAGCCTTGGTATGTTTGTTGACCCCAAGCTGGCCTTTATGGCAGAAGTCAACGGCGACCCGGCGGGCTTCATGATGGCGATTCCTGATTTGAATCAGGCGCTGCACTGGGCGTATGCTAAACCCGGCACGCCGGAGCTTTTCACGCTGCTCAAAGCGGTGTGGTACTGGAAGATCCGTGCGAAGATTGACGTGGTGCGGCTGCCGCTGATGGGCGTCAAGCCGCAGTATCGCAACAAAGGCGTGGACGTGGCGATGTACTACTACACGATGAAAGCCGTGCTGGACGCGGGTTTTAAGTCGTCCGACGCGGGCTGGATTCTGGAAACCAACACCAACATGGTGAGCATCGCCCAGAACACGGGCATGAAGATTTACAAGACTCATCGCTTTTACGAGAAAAGCCTCGTGTGACGAGGAAAGCCCATCGTAGTAGCTTGTACCTATTTCGGTTCCGACACAAGCTTGTTATACTCAGAGCATCATCATTGGAGAAGTGGTTATGGCGCGTATACTGATTGTCGATGACGAATACCTCACCGTAGAGATGCTCTCGACGTTTCTGGGACTAATCGGGCATGAAGGGGTGGGGGCGCATTCCGTGCGGCAGGCGCGCGATAAGCTGGCGTTTGTCGAGCCGGATGCGATTCTGCTGGACATCATGCTGCCGGATACCAACGGGCTTGATCTGTGCCGTGAACTGCGCCGTGACCCCAAGATGACCGAACTGCCGATCATCATGATTTCCGCGCACGCGCCGCCGATGATCGCTGAAGCGACTGAAGCCGGCGCGACAGGCTACCTTGCCAAGCCAATCAACCTGGAGAAGTTACGCAACGCGCTGAGCAAAGCAGGCGTGAAGTAGCCGGAACTGATTCCCGCCAATAGGACGGAATATGAGACAGAGGTGTTCAAACGGACACCTCTGTTTTCGTTACCCCGAAAGCTGATCCATCACATCCTGCGTGGCTTCAACGGCGGTGCGCTGGCCGAGCAGCACCGAACCGAGCGCATTCTGCATGGCGCGGGCACGGGTCGCAGCGCTTTCGGACAGCGGCAGATAGGCATGACTCAAGAGGCTGTCAATGAAGTCGCCGTAGCCCACATTCTCCCAGCGGCGCAGGGTGGTGCGCTGCGAGGGCACCATATGCACCGCGTCGCTGTAGTCCCCGTGACGCTGGGCGTCCATCATCCAATTGATCAACTGAAGGGCGTGTGTTTGACGGTCTGCGCTGCTGGTGGTCATGACCCACATCCAGCCATCCAGCATCGTGGTGTCCGCGCCGGATAAGGTGGGGATGGGGGCAAATGCCAACTCCTCGCCGCGCGCTTCAAGGGCGAGGAAAGCCGTAGAGTTTACCAGCACTGTGCCTTCTCCCAGATAGGTGGCGTAGTCAATTGGCGTGCTGAGATCGAGCACCGATGGCGTGACGACGCTGCTGGCCACGGCTTGTTCGTAGAACGAAAAGACGGTCAGGAGAGCGTCTTCGTTGATGGGCAGTTCGCCATTGGCGATGGCGCTCAGGTCGTCGTCGGGAAGGGCAGACAGGTACTGCACGAGGAACACATCGTTGACGCCGTTCGCGCGCCCGGCAGGGAACACAAACGGGACTTCTCGCGACAGGACATCGGCAAAGCTCCAGCCTTGCAGCGCCAACGGCGGACGGTAGACGAGGTGCTGCGTTTCCAGCATGTAGGGGATGGCGTAAAGTTCGCCGTTCACCTGTCCCAGATGCAGCGCGGCGTCATACAGGTCGCCGAGGATGGCGGACGAAGCGCGCCCTTCCAGCGGCTGCACCAGCCCCAACTGTACGGCCAGCAGCAGGTCGGAACGGCGCAGCAGCGTCAGATCGGGCAGCGCGCCGGGGGCAACCGCGCTGGCGGTGCGCAGCGTCGCGATGATGCCGCCCACATCCTCAACGCGCTTGAGCCGCCAGTCCACCTCAACCTCGGGATTCGCGTTCTCGAACTCGCTCAACTGCTCGTCAAGCAGGGCGTTGGTTTCGGCGTTGTCGGCAGGGTTGAGCGGTTCGGGCAGCCAGATGACGAGGCGCAGGGGCGTGTTGATGGTAATCGCGGTGGGCGTGGCGCTGGCGGCGGTGACGCTGGCGGCTGCCGTCTCGGTGGGGGTCGGCGTAGGCTGCGCGGTGGGGGTGGTCGCTGCGCCTGAGGTGCAGCCGGAGAACAAAGCAGTAATCAGGGTCAGCAAAAAGCGAATACGCATGAATGGGTATCTCATCGTCGGACTCACGCGGGGCATTATACACCAGACCGGGACACACGCTTATGGTGGTTTACAGACTTAAGAGCAAATTATCCATTTGACGCGGGTTTAGCCAGATGTTGTGTGCCGCCCCGATGTCATCACGCAGTTTGAGCATTTTGAGATAAAACATGTGATAAGGATAGTCGAACCGGGTATTCCGAGCCTGTTTGCAGCTTAAGCGGGGATAAATGGCGCGTAAAGCGCTGCTTGCCCTGCTGTCATAGATATAGATCAGTGAGGGTAGATGGAAGTGTAAGTATTTCGAGGCAAGCGAACGTTTGTCGATCTGGGTATAACGGGTGACTAGGTTGACGAATGAATCGTGCAGGTTTAAGAGGCGATCTACTGCTTCTGAATCTCTTGCATCAAGCGGCTGTGCGTAAGTCTCTCTTAAATAGGAAAGCTGTGCGTCAATATCTGAAGCGACAAGCGCCTGTGTGACCTGTCGGTATAAATTGTTTGTAGAGATTCCCTGTGGTTTTTTGCGCTCCAGTGAGGCTGCATAGGCGCGTCCAATTAACCAGATTTTTCCACCCACCACATCCACATCACTGTGGTACGGATAGTCGGCACACATCCTGTAAAGAATTTGATTGCCGAAATCCACTGGAAGATTTTGCGCGTGTTGAATGATTTCTGATGCGGGTAACACTGAATCCGCCTTTTGCTTTCCCGGAACGAAGTCATCAGAAGAAGCCACATAATAATGATAACACGAATACCTGTGGTCTTTGGTACGTCTTCAAACGGTATAGCGGCAGAGGTCATACCTCATTCAACCTCTCCTCCGCGCAGGGTTGTGGCTGGCGGAGGAGAGGGTAGTTCAGGGAGGAGTTGAGTGCAGTGCTAGGCTGGTTCGGTGACCAGCACTTCTTTCAGCAGCGCGCCAAGTCGTTGAATGCCCGAGCTCAATCTGGGACGGCTGCGCGTTGGAGAAATTCAAACGGAAGGTGTTACGCCCCGCATCGCCGACATGGAAATCGCTGCCGGGTACGAAAGCGACCTTGTGCTGGATGGCTTCCTTCAACAGTTCGGTGGCGTCAAGGTGTTCAGGCAGGCGCACCATCAGGAACAAGCCGCCCTGCGGACGCGACCACTGGACTTCTGGCGGGAAATAGCGCTCTAACAGCGAGAGCATCAGGTCGCGGCGCTGGCGATAGACTTCGCGCAGGTGCGGGATATGGCTGTCGAGGAAACCGTCGCGCACCACTTCGGAGATGACCAACTGTGTGAAGGGGCTGGTGTGCAGGTCGGTAGACTGTTTGGCTTCGAGCAGCTTATCAAGAATGGGCGGCGGCGCGGCAATCCAGCCGACGCGCAGACCGGGGGCGATGATCTTGGAGAACGACCCCAGATAGATGACGTGGTTGCCGCTGAGTTCGTAGAGCGACGGCAGGTCTTCGCCTTCAAAGCGCAGATCGCCGTAGGGATTGTCTTCCACCACGACCATGCCATAAGCCTCCAGCAGTTTGACCAGTTCGAGGCGGCGGGCAAAGCTGAGGGTGACGCCCTGCGGATTCTGGAAGTTGGGCACGAGATACATCAGCTTGGGATTGTGGCGGAAGGCGCTTTCAAGCTGGTCAACGCGCAGCCCTTCGGCGTCGGTGTCGATGGTGTAATGACGCAGATTGTAGGGCTTCCAGGCGATGAGCATTCCCAGATAGGTGGGGTTTTCGACGACGATGCTGTCGCCTTCGTCCAGCAGCACACGCCCGATCATGTCAATCGCCTGCTGCGCGCCGCCGACAATCAGGATGTTGTCGCGCGTTAAGTGCAGGCCGGGACGTGACATGCGCGCGGCGATGAAGTCCCGCAGTTCGGGCAAGCCTTCGCTGACGCTGTACTGCAAGGCATCGACGGGACGTGTCGCGAGAATCTTTGCAACGGCCTCCTCAATGCGCTCGACAGGGAAAAGTTCCGGTGCGGGTAAACCCCCGGCGAAAGAAATAATATCAGGACTCTGGGTAAGTTTGAGAATTTCGCGGATGGACGAGCGTTTCATGAACGCTGCGCGGGCGGCAAGCTTATCATTCCAGTTGAACATGGCGTTGTACTACTCCTTGCCATATCGACACTGTTTTTCTTTAGCTTGGCACAGTCCCCAGAGGGCGAGTAGTGTAGGGCGTCATGACATTTGCTGTCGTTAAGCATCAGGCGTGTCGCCGCGTGACCAGTAGTCTTCCAGCGTCACCCCCAAGCCATCGGCGATACGGTTCACGTAGGCGTAGTACGCGGTAATCTGGACAATGTCGAGGATCGCGCGATCCGTGAAGCCTGCCGCACGCAGCATGTCGATGTCGGGTTCTTGGACGGCAGTGGGCGTGACCGTGAGTTTGGCGGCGTAATCGAGCATCGCGCGATCCGCCTGGTTAAGGGGCGCGGTTGTGTAGTCGGCGGCCAGTTGTTCGACCAGTGCTTCGTTCTTCGTCAACTGACGGAGATTGCGCGCGTGATGTTTCAGTCAGTAGTGGCAGTGGTTGAGCGCGGAAACAACGGTGGCGATCATCTCACGCTGCGGGCGGGTCAGCGGGCCGCGTCCATACATCAGCGTCTTATAAAGCTGCTCGTGGTCGAGCATCGAGCGCGGGTGCAGACTGTGGACTTTCATGATGTGATCGACCTTGCCCGTTTTGCGGTCACCGCATTCGGCGTAGGCGTCGGCAACATCCCCTGCTGCGTCCTGCTCGTCTACGGTTTCAATCCACGCTGCTTTTTTAGCCATGAGTTCCTCCACGCTGATGGGTGAAAGTATAACGTGTCAGGCGGGTTTTTGCGCGACGACGCCGAGCATCATGGGAATCTGCGGCAGTCCTTGCGGCATGATGTAACGCCTGCCGGGGATTTCACGCATGTCGGCGAAGCGCTTGAAGCCGTTGCTGTAAGGATATTCGCGCAGGGTGGTAAGCTGCAAGCCCGCTTCAAGCAGGGCGCAAACAATATCGGCAACGCCCCATGTGAACTCAACAGAAGGGTTGGGATTCTGGAAATTCTTGATACCTTCCTGATACTCGAAGGGGACATCTGAGGCGGATTCATAGGTCATTTCAACGTAGTCACCGATGCCAATTTCAAAGTGAACGGCGGTGCCGCCCATGTAATCGTAGGTGAGCTTCCAGCCTTCTTCAAACAGGTTGTAGACCGGATGAAAGTCCAGCAGCACAAGCCGTCCGCCAGGGTTGAGCACACGGGCAACGCCGCGTCCCCACGCCTTGAGGTCGGAAAGCCAGCACAGCGCGCCATAAGAGACAAAGGCGCAGTCGAAACGTTCGGCGGTGCTGTTCAGCCAGTCGTAAACATCGCTGCGGTGAAACGTCGCGGGAAGGCCAGAGTCAGCGGAAAGCTGGCGGGCGAAGGCAATCGCCGTATCGCTGATGTCTACGCCCGTGACGACGGCAGCGAGCCGCGCGAGGCTGAGGGTATCCTGTCCGGCGTTGCATTGGAGGTGGACGAGCGTTTTGCCGCTGAGGTCGCCGAGGAGTTCGATTTCGTCGGGGTACAGCGTGCTGCCGCCGGCGCGGAAGAAAGCGGCCTGATCGCCTTTGTGGCTGTTGTGGGCTTCAGTGGCGGCGTTCCATGAGATGCGGTTGGTTTCGTGATGGTGTTTGTCGGGCATGGGCTTATGCGGGGAAAATCTCTTTCACAGGTAAGGTGAAACCGGGCAGCACCTCCCCGCCGTCTAAAACGCCGTTGATGTTGATTTCGGCAACATCCTTATCTGGAACGTACACTTCAACCAGCTTTTCTTCGGGGAAGATGAGCCAGACCATTTTTGTGCCAAAACGCAGATAGTCTTCGGCTTTCTGGCGCATTTCTCGCTTGCTGTCGGTGGGAGATTTTACTTCAACGGCTAAGTCCGGCGGCCCCTGCACCTGACGTTCAGGCTCCTGTGGCAGGCGTGCTTTGGAAATATAGCCCACGTCCGGCATGAACTCGTAACCGGGAGCAAGAATGTAACTGCCGTCCGCGCCTGTCACATAGCCAATGTCATTCTGATCCAGATAGATACTCAGTAAATGCCCCATACGCAGGGCGAGACGCGATGGTTTAAAACTGGCCACTTTTTCGACAATCTCCCCGTTAATCAGTTCCAACAAACGGTTCTTGTTTTCCGGTGCTTCGGAAAAAACGTGGAATTCATCCAGGGTATAGCGCTTTTCATGGACGATCATGGGATAATCCTCAACACAACGTCAGGCCCATTATAACATGTACAAAAACAGCGCAGGGCAGGCCGCCTTGCGCTGTATTCAAATCTATCGGTCTTGTAAAATGAGATTTTTAGTAGCGATCACGCCGGGTGCTGCCACCACCACTGCTGCCGTAGCGGTTATCGCGGCGTCCACCACCGCCACCGCCGCCGCCGAAGCCGCCACCGCCGCCGCCGGGACGCTCTTCACGCGGGCGGGCTTCGTTGACGGTCAGGGTACGGTTATCAAGCGACGTGCCATTAAAACGCTTGATAGCTTCCTGGGCGCCTTCTTCGGTGGCCATTTCGACAAAGCCGAAGCCCTTGGAACGACCTGTTTCACGATCTGTAATAACGGTCACTGCCTGAACGTCGCCAGCCTGCGAGAACAGTGCTTCAAGCTGTTCCTGCGTGGTCGCATAAGCGAGATTGCCTACATACAATTTCTTCGCCATAAAGGTCTCCTGTTAGTGAGCAACAAATCCTCAGGGTGTTTGACGGGGATAAAACGCAGAAGCGACTGATGTGGCACACAAATCAGGAGCAGAACTGGCAGAATTTAACCGGGAGTCACACATACCCTGTACCCTACATTGTGATATAAATTGCGAAATTTGTATATAGGCAGTTTACACTTTTTTTACACATTGCGGCGTGTCTTACAGAGAAATAAAAACAGCGTGGGGTAAGGTGCCCCACGCTGTCTGTTTTCAGTCGATGCTTAGAAGCGGCCGCGCTTGCCGCCGCCGCCACCGCTGCTGCGACCACCACCGTAGCCGCCGCCGCTGCTGCGACCACCGCCGTAGCTGCTGCCGCCGCCGTAGCTGCTGCCGCCGCCGTAGCTGCCGCCCGAACGTTCGTCGCGGGGGCGCGCTTCGTTAACGGTCAGGGCGCGGTTGTCGAGGGTGGTGCCGTTGAAGCGCTTGATGGCTTCACGCGCGCCTTCTTCGGTGGCCATTTCGACAAAGCCGAAGCCCTTGGCGCGTCCGGTTTCGCGATCTGTGATGAGGGCGACTTCGCTTACTTCACCAGCCTGGGAGAACAGTTCCTGAATTTGTTCCTGCGTGGTGTTGTAGGACAGATTGCCAACGTACAATTTCTTACCCATGAGATACTCCTGTTGGGATTATTGAGAATTTATCAGCGCAGCCTGAGTTAATGCGGCAAAAACGCAGACGAGGCTGAATGTGGTAAACACAGGAGCAATCTGCGGACTTAAGCGGAGCATTTCATACTTTGCTAAGGATAGTATTCCACAAAACATGAAAATTGTATATAGGGAAGTCTGGCAGAAGATGTTAAGAAAGCGCTAAGGAAGTACGGGCTTAAGTTCAACATAAGCTCAAGTCATGTCGAATGTATCCCAGTGAAATTTCCCTAACCACGCAACCTTGAAAAACTCATGCGCGAAAGCATCGTATTTTTCGGGTGTATCAAACTCAATACGTACTGGCGGTATCGTGTGAAATTCGAAGTACGGTAAACCGTATTTTGCCTCACCGTCAACAAAATTCAGCCCAATGCTGTTTCGCAGCCCAACCTCCTTCCACTTTCTGATTCTTGTGCAGTAGGAGTCATAATCTTCGGGCATGGAAGGGTTGAGTTCCTGACTTCGCTTATACGCTTCAGGTGTCAAACGCTTTCGCAAGTAGTTTTGATAACATTGATCGAAGTCAATGAACTGCGCTTGCGCTGCATGATCGACGTAGACAATACCCTCTGTCGTACTTCTTTGATTTGCACGGCGCTGATAATAATCATGTC
The DNA here is from genome assembly GCA_046328675.1 of Anaerolineae bacterium. Taxonomy (GTDB): domain Bacteria; phylum Chloroflexota; class Anaerolineae; order Aggregatilineales; family Phototrophicaceae; genus JACAER01. Next base: position 6,708 of record JAXLWC010000081.1, on the reverse strand, counting down.
CATGTGTTTACGCCGGAAAACATCCTTCACAGCTAGCGAGAAACCCGCAGGACATCGCCACCGTCGAGCGTGTCTTCTACTGTGAGAGTCTTCCGCCGGCTCTGGTATGCACGACGATGGTTTGGGAGTCTGGATAGATAATCCACACCAGCCGCGTGCCGTAACGCAGATAGTTGAGGACTTTGTTATGCATGTCGATGGCATCGTTCCGGAGACATCACCTCAACGGCGAAATCCGGCGCAAAGGGGACATAACCCGACGCGAGGGGTTCAGGCACGCGCGATGCTGACAAAGCCAACATCGGGACAGTGAACCGTGTCCTTGCCGTTGGGGTTTTTGTACAGCACGTAACAGGTTTCCGCCGCCGTCATCCGCCCCAGTTTGTGATCAGCAACAAAATTACCGATTAAGCGCCCTGTCTGATGTGTGATTTCTCCGTGTTCGCCCCCTGTGCCACCTGCCATCTCGTGAATCACCCCTTCGTAGAGTTCCCAGCGTTTATCGGCGTTTTCGGGAAGCTGCAGCAGTTCCCAGAATTCGTCGGCGCTGAGGAATTTTTGCTGTTCGGCGAGCATAACATATCCCCAATCAATGTGCGGATAACACCATTATACGCGCATTAGTGGCTTGTGACCCACTCGCCCTGCGGCATCTTCTCGCCCGCACGAATGGCAACTTTCAGGCGGTTTTCGGCGGGGGTGATGGGGCACGACCAGCCGTCGCCGTAGACACAGGTGGGGTTGTAGGCCTGATTAAAGTCCACATGGAATTTGCCGCCCCCCACAGGTTCGGGGTCGATGTAACGCCCTGCGCCGTAAGTGTCGCCGTCGGCGTTGGAATCGACAAAGGGCAGGAAGTAGCCATGCGGGGTCTCGTAAATGGTCAGGCGCTGCTCCTGTTCATCGACCATGAAGCGAACCTCGCCGTAGCGCTTGTAGGTGCGAATGTCGCCTGTGCTGGTCTGGATTTTGACAGGCGTTTGCTCGGCGAAGGGCTGCACGGCAATGGTCAGGTCGAGCGCGGCGTTCGGCTCGAAGTAGGTCAAACCCTCGAACTTGGCACGCTGTTCGGGCGTCAGCGGTGACTGGGGGTGACGCTTGAAGAACTCGTCTTTTTCGTGGCGCGCGGCGCGCAAAGCTTTTTCATTCATGGGGATTCCTCCTCAGCTTTCAGCGAATAATCTCATGTGAGAATTGACGCAGAGTACGCTGTGTTCTTACGGATGAGTCCCCACAAATGGCGAATGTGTTACACCGATGGCTTGAAGTGTTTGGCAAGCCCCTGTGCGGTTTTCAGCATGTCGATGTTGCAGGCATAGCGCGTCTCACCGAGGAATTCCTGTGGAAGTCCCAGCGGTGTGATACTTGCGCCGACCTGCTTGAACACGGGCAGCACGGCCTCAGCGAAGGCTCCGCACAGGTGACTGTAGCCGCGCGCGCGGATTTCGAGCCAACTGAGGCCGAGAAGTCCCAACAGAAGCTGAGGGCCTTTGCCACGATAGGCAGGCGCAATCAGGACGCGGCTGAGATAGACCACCTGCTGACGCGGCTCGATGAGCACGTCAAAGGAGGTTTCGATGGGCAAAGGCGCGTCCGGCACGGGAAAAATCAGGCGGGCACAGCCTGCCAGCGTTTCGCCATCCCAGGCGGCGACATGGACGGCTGCGGCGTCGTGCTCGTCTGTCTCCAGTTGATTAGGATAATCCTCCGGTTTGGACCAGCCGCGTGTCGTGACTTCCAGATAACGCAGATGGTAGATGGCGTCGCGCTCTGCCGGAGACTGCGCCGCGCGAAACTGAAGGGGGGCATTCATCACAAAGGCACCCTGCGCGAATGCATCCACCACCTCCCGATAGTTCTGCTCGGTGATTGCCCCCTCGATCATCGCTTATTCTCCCCAGTTGGTGACCACAGCGTTACCCGCAGTCAGCAAACGCACTGCCAGCGGTTCAACCGACTGACGGAAACCCTGGCCAAAGGCGCTGAGGTGTGTGGTCATGCCGACGCGCCCGAAGCGCACATCCTGCCCGTTGAGGCTGAAGGGCGTGCTTTCGCTCTGGACGCTTTCGCCATTGCTGTTGGCGATGCCGACATCCGGTGACTGGACGTTGAGGATGTTTTGCAGGCGCACGGTGTAGACGGCGACGGGCGTGCCTGCGGCGAAGGAGGCGAGATCATCGAAGCTGGCACCGGGCGTTTCATGATAATAGATGGTGAGCGTGAGGCTGGCGTTGGTGTCAAAGATGGATTGCAGGACGGAACGGGCATAGATGCTGCCTGTGGCCTGCATCGTCAGATAGGCGCTGGCCTCGCTGCGTTCAGCGGGATTGGTGCCTGCGACGAACAAGCTGTCTGCGGCAATGCCCCCGACATGCGTCAGGTAACCGGAGATGGTCAGGTCAAAACCACTCTGGTCGATCTGGGCGATGAACTCGTAGGCCGTCTGCCCGACAGAGGGGATGCCGATCTCTGCCGCCGTTTGTTCCTGCGGAGAGGAGAGCGTGATTTGTAAACCGAGAGCGAAAATCAGAACTACAGCAGCCAAAAGAATGGTGAGACGTGCAAGTTTCATCTTTATCCCTTTTCACAGCAGTAAATAAATGGGGGAGTGGTGAGATTCAAGGTTACGTGGACATTCAATTGAACGTCCCAAATATCCGCGAAACTTCCCACTCGCTAAATGGTCATCGAATAATCTACACGGCACGGGAGAATGCCGCTATCATTCTTTATTATCTTTTATGATTGGGGGGCTAACGTGACTATTGATTTATCGCCCGAAGAATTTCGCGCGTTGGGACACCAGGTTGTTGATCTGCTGGCTGAACGTCTGGGGAACATGCGCGAGATGCCCACCCGCCAGCCTGTGCCGCTGGCACTGCGCGAGGCGCTGATGCATGAACCGCTGCCTGCTGACGGCAGTGACCCGGCGCAGCTTATTCAGCGGGTTGTCGATGAAGTGCTGGCGTACCCGATGGGCAACAACAGTCCGCGTTTCTTCGCGTGGGTCAATTCGCCCTCCGCGCCGCTGGCGTGGCTGGCGGATTTGCTGGCAGCGGCGCACAACCCCAGCGTAGCAGGCGGTGACCACTCTGCGGTGTACGTCGAACACGGCTTACTTAACTGGCTCAAGCAAATCATGGGCTATCCCCAGGACAGCATGGGGCTGCTGGCCAGCGGCGGCAGCGTGGCCAATATCATCGGCCTGGCGGTGATGCGCCACGTCAAAGCGCTGGGCAAGATACGGGCGCAGGGGTTTAGCAGCGAACCTGCGCCGATGGTGGTGTACACTTCCACGCAGGGGCATAGCTGCATTCAGAAGGCGGTAGAACTGCTGGGCATTGGCAGCAACTACCTGCGACGAATTCCGACGGATGAGTACTTTCGCATGGACGTGGCAAAACTGCGGGCGCAAATCGCCCTGGATCGTATGGCGGGCCTGCGTCCGGTGTGCGTGGCGGCCAGCGCGGGCACGGTGAACACAGGCGCGATTGACCCATTGGATGAACTGGCTGATGTGTGTGCAGCGGAAAAGTTATGGTTTCATGTTGATGGCGCGTATGGCGGCTTAGGCATCCTCGCGGAACAGACGCAGGGCCTGTTCAAGGGGATTGAACGCGCGGACAGCCTGGCCGTTGACCCACATAAGTGGATGTATGTGCCCGTCGAGTGCGGCTGCATCTTTGTGCGCGACGCACAGGCCATGCGTGATGCCTTCAGCGTCATGCCGCCGTATCTGCGGGATGACCGCGCGCTGCCCTGGTTCTCGGAGTTTGGCATCCAGCAGACGCGCAGCTTTAAAGCGCTCAAGCTGTGGATGGTGATGCAGCAGATTGGCGAGAAGGGCTATCGCGAACTTATCAGTCATGACGTGGCGATGGCACAGGCGCTGCAAGCCAAAATCCGCGCGCGGGCTGATTTCCAACTGGTGGCGGCGGGGTCGTTGAGTGTGACGTGTTTCCGCTATACGCCGCCGGGTGTCGAGGACGTGGTGAGCCTGAACAAGAACCTGCTGCCGCTGGTACAAGCCGAAGGGCAGGCGTTCCTGACGGGGACGGAACTGGACGGCGTGTATGTGCTGCGGGCCTGTGTGGTGAACTTCCGCACGACGGAAGCTGACCTTGAGCGGCTGCTGGATGTGCTGGCAGAGGCGGGGCAGCGGGTGCTTGGCGGTCAGTCGATGATATAGAGGGGAAAACAATGCAGTATGTGAAGAACGGACAGCTTGCCTACCCGGATTCTGGCGCGGGCGAAAAGGTGATCGTGGCGCTGCATGGGCATTATGGACGGTCACGCTATTTTGCGCCGCTGGCCGAAGCGCTGCCTGACTGGCGGGTGATTGCGCTTGACCAGCGTGGACATGGCTGGAGCGCGCACACTGGAGACTATTCACGCGAGGGCTATCTGGCTGACCTTGAACTGCTGCTGGATACGCTGAAACTTCAGCAGGTGGTGTTTGTGGGGTTTTCGCTGGGCGGGGTGAATGCCTATCAGTTTGCCGCGCGCCATCCTGAGCGCGTGCTGGCGATGGTCATTGAGGACATCGGGGCTGTGTTGCAGGCAGACGACCTTGAGGCTGTGCGCAATTTCCCGGCGCGATTCCCCAGCGTGCGTGCTGCGCGCGATTTTATTGTCGGGCGTGGGCTGGGAGATGGTATGTACTTTCTGGAAAGCCTTGTCGAACAGGATGATGGCTGGGCGTTTCGCTTTGACGTTGAGGGTTTAGTGCGGTCTCAGCAAGCGTACTACGGTGATTGGTGGGCGGATTGGCTGGCGACGAAGCATCCGATTCTGTTACTGCACGGCGCGGAAAGCGATATGCTGCCTGCTGCCCATGCGCAGGAAATGGCGGCGCGGCGTCCGAACACCACGCTGGTCACGTTCCCAGACTGCGGACACGGGATACTGGGCGGAAATCCTGAGGGTTACTTACGGGCAGTACGCTCCTTTCTTGAGACGGTGATGGATGCAAAAGTGAGGCTGTAATGCAAATCCAACTGCTACGCCATGCAACGCTGGTCGTGACGTTGAATCAGCAGCGGATACTGGTAGACCCGATGCTGAGCGCCAAACATGCGATGGAGCCGGTGGGGAACGCCGCGGTAGTCGAGCGTATCCCCATGACCGAACTGCCCATCAACGATGAGGAAGTGACCGACTTGATCGGGCAGTTAAGCGGCGTGCTGGTGACGCATCTGCATCGCGACCACTGGGACGCGCGCGCCGCCGAACTGCTGCCGAAGACGCTGCCGATTTTATGCCCGCCGGAGTGCGTGGAGAAGATTCGGCAGGCGGGGTTTGAGCAGGTGCAGGCGATAGAGTCCAGCGTGGAATGGCTGGGTTTAGCGCTGCATCGCACGGACGGACAGCACGGCACTGGCGACATCGGTAAGCTGATGGGCAAGGTGTCGGGCCTGGTGATAGAGGCGGAGGGCGAACCCAAGCTGTACCTCGCGGGGGATACCATCTGGTGCGCAGAAGTGGAAGCGGCATTAAGCGAGCATCAGCCGCAGATCATTGTGCTGAATGCGGGGGCGGCACAGTTCCTGACAGGCGACCCGATTACGATGACGGCGGAGGATGTGCAGCGGGTGTGCGCAAAAGCGCCGGATGTCCCCGTGATCGCGGTACATATGGACAGCATCAATCACTGCCTGCTCAAGCGCGAGATGCTGCTGGCGTTTGTGATGCAGCATGGTTTAGCGCAGGTGCGCGTGCCGCATGATGGGCAGATGCTGGTGTTTTAGGCCAGCCAATTGTGAAATCATTCTAAAACCAATGGTGCTCGTTTACCCCCTCATCCCCAACCCTGTCGCTTCGCTTACACCCGACTTCGGGAGAGAAGGGAGAAAACACAGCGCCCGCGAGGGCAACTAGACGGCTTTCGACCAACTCTTGAGTTCACTAGCACCAATAGTTCTAAAGATAGTGGCAGCGCGGAAAGTGTTTACGCACAGAATTTTCCTAGCGTCATACAATTAAGTTAACCTTGTTGTAGACAATGATTTCTGCACAGCTTCAGGTCTGCTTTCAATGGGGTTTCTTACTATTGGATGATGCACTTGTGGGAGATTCTTGCAATGTCGACAGATGGCACACATGCGCAGCTAAAACAGGCGTATGCACTCATTAAGGCGAAACAGACGGAGAAAGCGGTTCCCATTCTACTGCCCATTGTTGCCGCAGAACCGGACAATGTGAACGCCTGGTGGCTGCTGGCAAACGCTCAGGCGGAACCGGTCAAAGCGCGCGCGGCTTTGGAACAGGTTCTCCGGCTGAAACCCGATCATGAGGGGGCGAAGAAGCAGCTTGAGGCATTCCGGCGGATGGAACCTTTACTCAGTCATCTGGGTATCAGCGCGTACCCTACACCCCCGGCAGAGGCGGCATCCCCAGCTCAGGAAGCGGTTGATTTTTCCGCGCTGGCCTCCACGCCTCAAACGCAAGATCAAGTGCCGAGTGATACGCCGCCTGTACAGTCAACGCCTAGCGCGACACAACCTGCGCTGGCAAAGCCCGAACGACCTGCCGCGCCGTCTACCAAAGAAGTGGCTGGCGCGGGGTTCGCTGTATTTCTGTTATCCATCCCTGTGGGCGGCTACATCACGGCTACGCTGGGGGTGATTGATTATCTGATTTTCGCCTTCGTGACCCTCATCCTGCCCGCGCTGACCGACCTCAACTTCTTCGGACTGCTGCTGTTGATTG
>JAXLWC010000080.1:0-23428 GCA_046328675.1 Anaerolineae bacterium | reverse complement strand
GCGCCAGAGGCTGAAGCCATCCGACTGCCATGTTTCGGCGGGAAGTCGGTTGAAAGCGACTCGAACCCGCCGCGAAATACAGTGTGTCCGTCCACTGCCTGACGCTCAAGCGAGGTTTCGGGATAACTACTAAGCGCAGCACAACAAGGGTTAAGTTCATGATAAATGTACACTCTTTTTTGTGCCAGATTTCACAAGGGACACATGCGGTAAATCGCCCTATAATGCAACTTGGATATGCATACAGGGGTAGACACGATCATGGTTAATCCATTCCGGCAGGAAGCATCACCAGTGAAAGATTCCAAGCCGCCGCTGAATTACGAGGAACTGCGCGATGTAATCGACCTTGCCTTGTGGGCGGGGCAGCTTCTCCTGCAATTCGGCGCAGAAACACAACTGGTAGAGGAAACAATTCATCGATTGGGTACAGCCCTGGGCTGCGATTGGATGGACATTCTGGTGTCACCGAACGCGGTGGTCATCACGACCATCAGCGGGCTGGACTTCCGCACGAAGGTACGGCGCGTGGTTAACCTGACGGTCAACATGAGCGTGCTGACGGAAATCAATACCCTGACGCGGCAGGTGATTCTTGGTGAGATGGATCGTTTTACGCTGCGGCAGGAACTGCGGCGCATCAGTGATATGCCGCGCGAATATAACCGCTGGGTGGTTATCGTGATGGTGGGCTTAGCCTGCGGCGCGTTCAGCCGTTTGTTTGGCGGAGATTGGGCGGTGTTTGTGGTGACGACTATCGCCGCTGCGCTGGCGATGTTTGTGCGCCAGGAACTCCAGCATCGGCATTTCAACGCGCTGCTGGTGACGATTGTCACGGCGTTTGTGGCCGGGCTGGTGGGTTGTATCGCGCCCGTGCTGCATCTGGGCGAACAGCCGACGCTGGCGCTGGCCTCGTCCGTTTTGCTGCTGGTACCGGGCGTGCCGCTGATTAATGCCGCTGAGGACATGATTAAAGGGCATCTGGTCACAGGTATCGTGCGCGGTATCACGGGGGGACTGATTTCGATGTGTATCGCGTTGGGGCTGCTGCTGGCGATGTCGCTGATGGGGGTGAATGGGTTATGAACGTGGTGACTTTACTTCTGACAATTCTTCAGGACGCCTTCTGGTCAGGGTTGGCGGCTATGGGTTTCGCGATTCTGTTTAATGTGCCGCGCAATCTGCTGCCGACGTGCGCGCTGTTCGGGGCGCTGGGGCACGCAGTACGCACGCTGCTGGTGAGCTTTGGCCTGAGCATCGAGCCAGCGACTCTGGCGGCGGCGGCTTTCGTGGGGTTCCTTGGCACGTATTGGGCGCAGCGGCTGGCAGTTCCGGCCCCGATTTTCACGGTCACGGGAGCTATTCCGATGGTTCCGGGTGTCTTTGCTTACCGGGCGATGATTGGCGTTCTCAGTGTGATTTCGGTTGACCCGACGAACAACAGCGAGATGCTGCTGGGAGCGACGAGCTACGGTATCAAAACTGGCTTGATTCTGGCGGCTATCGCGATTGGGATTGCGTTTCCAACCTTAGTATTTCAACGCCCGAAGCCCGTTGTGTAAAGGTACAACGTCAGCATTTATCTATGACCTTTGACAGCCTTGAATAGAGCACAATGAAGACAAAGAGTGTTCGGAGGAGTGTCAATGTTAAATCATATACTTGTACCACTCGATGGATCGGCTCTTGCCGAAACAGCACTGCCCGAAGCTAAGCGTATTCTGGCCGCTAATGGGCACATTACGCTGGTCACCGCAGTCGATATGCCACAAGTACCTCTTTATGGTTTTGATATGCCGATGGCGATGGTCGCGTCGTCACGGGCTTCTGTTGAAGAAACCGTGAATCATGCGCGTACCTACCTGGAAAACACCGCAACAGAACTACGGGCACAGGGCTATCAAGTCGATGTTGTCGCCAGTATGGGTGAAGCTGCGAGTGTGATCGTCGAAACAGCCCACAAAAATCATGTAGATGCCATCGTTATCTGCACGCATGGTCGCTCAGGCATCAGCCGCTGGTTGTTCGGCAGTGTGACAGGCAAAGTGCTGGGCGTGGCACATTGCCCTATCTACGTTGTGCCGAACCTACGCAAAGAAGAAACATCGCAGCCAGTAGTTGCAAGCGCTGCTGCGGTTTCTTAAAGGTTCTACCCAATTCAACACGGACAAGGGGGGTATCAGCCCCTTGTTCTATTTCTAGTTGTGGTCGTTGGTAGGCGGCATCAAGTCGGCAATGTTGTGTTTAACGGCATAAGCAGCGGCTTCAGCCCGGTTAGAAACGCCGATTTTGCCGAGGATGCTGCTGACGTAGTTGCGCACGGTGCCTTCGCCCAGATAGAGTTTGACGGCGATCTGGCGGTTGGTTAGCCCCTGCGCGACCTGAGCCAGTACCGCCAGTTCCTGCGGCGTCAGCGCGGCAAAGGCAGCGTTTTGCTGGGCTTCGCTCATCTTGCGCATTTCCGAGAATACGGTAGCGGTCATCGCCGGGTCGAGCATACTTTCGCCGCGACTCACGCGTTCTACGGCCTGCACAAGTTCGTTGTCGCCGATGCGCTTGAGCACATAACCCGATGCACCCGCCCGTACCGCCGCAAACAGCAGTTCGTCTTCGGCGTATGAGGTCAGCATAATGACCCGGCAGCCTTCGACTTTTTCCACAATCTGGCGACACGCCTCAATCCCTGATAGTCCTGGCATACGAATGTCCAGCACTGCTACATCAGGGCGCCATTCCTGAGCTTTTTGAATTGCTTCTTCCCCGGTTGAGGCTTCGGCGACCACGCGAAAGTGATCGGTCTTTTCTAAAAGTGCCCGCAAGCCCGCCCTTACCACTGAATGGTCGTCTGCGACCAGGATACGAACTGTCCGTGACATGTCTTTTACCTTAGTTGTGGGATGATGGTTTACAATTAGGGATAATTGTAGTCTAAAAATCGAAAAAACCGTGATGACCAGAAACGAAGATCACATGAAAGATATGACATACATCCTGTCTTCCCTCAAGGATATTGCCGAAATGGTAGCATCTGCAGCGAGCGCAGGCACTGTTGAAGATGTATTGCAGCAAATCGCGAACGTGGCGCAGAAGGTGCTGAACGTTCGGTATGCGGCGCTGGGTATCCCGGATGGCAAGGGCAGTCTGAAGTATTTTAAAACTGTGGGCGTGACCGATGAAGAGATTGCGATGATCAGCCATTACCCGCATGGACACGGGCTGCTGGGGGTGATTATGCATGAGCGCGAAACGGTACGCCTTGAACATATTAAAGATGATCCGCGCAGCGTGGGATTCCCCCAACATCACCCGTCTATGGATCGTCTGTTGGGGGTGCCGATTCAAACCGGGCAGGAACTGTTCGGCATGTTGTATCTCTGTGACCGGCTGGATGGGGATCCTTTTACAGAGCAGGATCAATGGCTGGTGGAAACGTTCGCGGGATACGCGGCGCTGGCGATTACTGGGGCGCAACTGAGCGACCAGCGCAGCCGCCTGACGTTGTTTGAGGAGCGTGAACGGGTGGCGATGGAACTGCACGATGGGATCATTCAGTCGCTGTATGCGATTGGAATGCAGTTACAGCTTGCGCGTATGAATCATACGGCGCTGGATGGGGAGCTGAAAGAAGTTGTGCATAATCTTGATAATGTCATTGAGGATATTCGCAGCTATATTCTGAACCTGAAAGTGGCCAATTATCAGCAGCAGACGTTGTATGAATGTTTATATGATACGGTGCAGCGCCTGCGGGCAAACGACCATGTGGAAATCGAAATTGATGCGCCGGATCGTATCCCGCCGTTTACGCCGCCGGTGATGGAAGCGGTGTGCCAGATTGCACAGGAAGCCTTAAGCAATGTGCTGCGTCATGCGCAGGCGAAACATGTGAAGATTGCGACAGCCCAGGGTGACCATATTTTTCGGATGACGATTCAGGATGATGGGCGCGGATTTGACGCGCAGGCGGTAGATCATCACGAAGGGCTGGGGCTGCGCAATATTCAGCAGCGGGCGCGGATTCATGGCGGTAAGGGTTTCGTGCATTCTACCCCCGGCAGCGGCACGCGGCTGATGCTGCAAATCCCCTTGAAAAGCCTCTAAAATGGCAGCGCCCCTTGCGGTAAGGGGCGCTGGCTTTCAACGTGACAGGTGTAACTGAAACAGCGTGACCATCGTTTAGGCCGTTGGCTTTATCGTAACGGTTAAGAAAGTCGCGCGGTTTGAGGGGGTACGCTCGATGACCGACAATCGTCAATCCAGCAATTATTTACAAGTCGTCGTGCTTCATACGATTTTAATGGCAAAGCCGCAGTACAAGGGACGATTGTTTGTGATCGCTGATTCAGATGGGACTGTGTACCTGAGAGGAAGTGTACCCTATCACCGTGAACGCAAGGTGATCACTGAGCTTGCCCGCAGCGTCTCAGGGGTTACGTTTGTGTTCTGCAATTGTGCTGCAGAGGCTTAATAGTTCACCATATAGGAGTGGGAGATGCTTTACAATGCGCTCGTCCGCGAGTGGATGACGACACCTGTCATCAGTGTGGCTCCGAATTCCCCGATTCGGGCTGCATATAACCTGATGAAGGATACGGGAATCCGTCACCTGCCGGTGATTTCCAAGGACGAATTGGTTGGTATTTTGAGTATTGGGGATGTCCGCGAAGCTAGTCCGTCAGACGCGACCACGCTGAGCGTCTGGGAGATGAACTATCTGTGGGATAAGCTGACAGTAGATCGGGCGATGACCGATAAGGTTGTCACAGTGAAGGCGGATGAGTTGCTGCTCGACGCGGTGCGGATGATGCTGGAACACAAGTTCAGCAGCCTGCCCGTCGTGGACGAACACCGTCATGTTGTAGGTATTCTAACGGAATCCGACGTGTTCAGACTGTTGATACACGCAGCGGAGACGACGAAGGCGACACCGTAACTTCGTGAACGAATTTGTATTAGAGGCAGCCGCCATGCACGTTTCAGATATAATGACCGCTAATCCAACTACCATTGACCAAAACAGCACTCTGCATGGCGCAATGGAGACGATGGAACGTATCGGTTGCCATCATCTGCCGGTGCTTAGTGTGGACCGTCACCTGATCGGGATCATCAGCGATCATGACTGCCGTAGAGCACTGAATGTATGGGATCACCAATGGCGGGAAAGTAAGCTGGCGCACCGGTTGCTGGTGCGCTCAGTGATGACCCCCGCCCCCATCATTATTGAGCCTCACGCGCCAGCCTTTGAGGCGGCACGTCTGATGCTGGCGGGCTATATTCGCTGCCTGCCTGTGATGCGGGGTGAAACATTAATTGGTATCATCACTACATCAGACCTGTTGATTGCATTCATGAATCTCGATAGAGGGGATGGTGATTTTTCCCATGAAACTGTTGATAGCATACGCAAGCGCTCATGGTTCAACCGCTGAAGTGGCACTGTTCCTGAAGCGGGTTCTCAGTGCCTATGATGTGGAGGTCACGGCCAGCAGTGCGGCGCAAGTCACCAGTGTGGCATCGTATGATGCCTTCATCCTAGGCACAGCCATTCAGGATGGGATGTGGTTGCACGAGTTGTTTGAGTTTATCGACCATTTTCGCGATGAACTGAACAAGAAACCGTGTTATTTCTGGCTGAATTGTATTCGTATTCTGGAAAAAGGGGGCTATGAACACGCACTGGCGAATTATGTTCACCAGCCGACGCTGGATGCCCTGGGGGTGCGTGATCTGGCTATTTTTGCGGGGAAACTGCAAATCGATACTATTGACTGGAACGAACGCTGGTTACTGTCGCTGCGTTACGATGGGGCAGAACGGCCAGCTTTCCTCAATAAGGATTTCCGCAATTGGGAACTCATCGCGGGGTGGGGTAACAAAATCGCGCGTGAGTTGAGCTTGACTCCGACATTTGCAGGGGAAAACATCTCTTTAAGCAAGTCCAATTAAATATTACCGGGAAACCGACTATGCCTTGCGTTCAATCCCTTTGACGCAGGGCTTTTTGTTTCTCAGGGCCTGTAAGAATTACAATTCACCCGCGTCTAATATTAAAGATACTCCAAGAGGCACTCATGCAAGACTCAATTCAAATACTCGATGATGTCCAGTTTGACTCGCTGATTCATGGGACAAAACCGACGCTGATTCTGTTCAGCGATGGCAATGGCCTGCGCAGCGAGTTTGCGGCAGCATTTAAGAAGGCAGCGGAAACGCCGGGGCCGGTGATTTTTGCGCGGATTGATCCGAAGCAGAATCCGCGTGCGGCGGCGCGCTTCGATGTTGGCGAGAAACCTGTGCTGGTTGCATGGTATTGTGGTGAGGAAATTGCGCGCCGGAGCCGTCCCTGGGGAGCCGATGTGCCACTTGCGGTAGAAATGCTGCAAAATGCAGCGAAAAATGACCTGAAACCTGAAGAAGAGAAAGAACCTCCAATGACTGAAAAGACCATCGTCGAAACCAAGCCCGTTGCTGTAACAGATGCTACCTTCCAGAAAGAAGTTATCGAAAGTGAACTGCCTGTCGTCGTCGATTTCTGGGCGGCGTGGTGCGGCCCGTGTCGTCAGGTAGCGCCTATTTTTGATAAGCTGGCGAAGGAATATGCAGGGAAGGTGCGCGTCGCTAAAGTGAATGTTGACGAGAACCCCGGCCTTTCGCAGACGTTCCGTGTGATGAGTATTCCGACGATCATGATGATCAAGCAGCGCACGATTGTGTTCAATCAGGCGGGGGCACTGCCCGAACCTGTGATGCGCGACCTGTTCAACCAACTGATCGCCCTGGAAGTTAAGCCGCAACAGCAGCAGCCTGCGAAATAACCACTAGCGCCAGGTTACCCGCTGATCCCCGACCCTTCTCCCCCGATTTCAGGGGAGAAGGGAGACGGTACAACGCTTATGACAGGCCATTGTCAGGTTTTGCGGGCGTGGTGAGTTCCGTGGACGTTCAATTGAACGTCCCTACACGAAAAATATCCGCGAAACTCCCCACTCGCGGTTTTGCTGATGTGTTGTGTTGAAGCACCAATCGTTCAATACTAGAGTGTATCTGAACGTCCCTGATCACAGGGCGTTTATTTTTTGTGCTGCGAGATTTCACAACTTCGCGTTTCTAATCTACGTATTAGGTGTTGAGTCTAAACAGTCATTTGTTTGGTCAGAGGCTTGTTTTCTCGATGCATACTCACCCTCGTCTGATTCTGTTTGACGTTGACGGCACCCTGCTGCTCACCAAAGGGGCGGGGCGTGCGGCCACGCGTGTCGCCATGCTCAAGGTGTTTGGCACCTGCGGTAAGGTGGATACCCACGATTTTAGCGGCAAGACCGACTGGTTTACGTTGATTGAGCTGCTCACCCCGGAAGGCTTTAAGGAAACGGACATTGTCCACCGCATCCCGACGTATGAACGGGAAATGGCGCACTTTCTGGAAAATTTCATTCACAACTATTCGGCACATGCCTGCGCTGGGGCGATGAATCTGGTGCAGTCACTGCGCCGGAGGGAAGACATTCATCTGGGTCTCATTACGGGTAATGTGGCCGCCGTGACGCCGATCAAACTGCGGGCAGCGGGTTTTGCGCCGGAATGGTTCCCGATTGGGGCTTATGGCAATGAGGCGATTGACCGCAACCTGCTGCCAGCGCTGGCGTTAGCGCGCGCCAACCGACATTATGACCATGTGTTCAGACCATCAGATGTGATTATTGTGGGGGATACGCCGTTGGATATTGCCTGTGCGCGGGCGCTGGGGGCAACGGCGGTGGCCGTGTCTACCGGACTGGTCAGCGCGGAAAAACTGGCCGCCTATGCGCCGGATTATCTGCTGGAGGACCTGACCAGCTTCGAGAGTCAGGTTCTGGGGCTGCCTGTCGCCTCCAGCCAGTGAGCGTGAAACAGTAGGGGAAGTCCCCTACTGACTATTCTTCCAGTTTCTCGGTGTAACCATCGACGAAGCCGTGAACATCCAGCAGCTTCTGCCAGCGATCTTCAAAACGCAGGCGCATGGTTTCGTCAGGCAGTTGCAGACGCATGTCGTAGGCGTCTTCGTTGTTGTTGCGGTAGTAGCTGGGGCGCAGGTCAACCGTTTCAAATTCGTACTTACGATAGAGGTTCTGGGCAACGGTGTTGCTTACGCGGACTTCCAGCACGATATAGCTGGCGTTGAGCGTGAAGGAACGGCGAACCATTGCCGCGAGCAGCAGTTCCCCCCAGCCGCGTCCGCGCCAATGGGGATGGGTAGCGATGGTGCTGATGTGGGCTTCGTCCACGATATTCCACAAGCCACCGTAACCCACGATGGTTTTTTCTTCAACCGGCTTGTTGGCGGTGTTAAAGGTGTTCAGAAAGCGTTTCCAGCCAGTGGCGGGGCGGACGACATCGGCTTCCAGCACCAGCATGTGGCTGTAATGCGACTCTTCAATTTCGTAGGCATAGGAACGCGGTGACCAGGGAGTATCGAAGGCCAGCCGATCAATTTCGGTCACCTGTGCAATATCGCCCAGAGTCATATAACGCAAAGTGAGATTAGTCACTGCAAATTGCTCGACGGAGTTAGCATCGTAATCATAGACCGACTGCCGGGGCATGGCCTGAAGTGCCATAGCGTATGCGATGCGGGTGGAACGAACATAACGATCGATTGTGGTCAACGTAATTCATCCTAAAGCTTACAATACTTTCAAACATTACAATCATAAACCACAAATGTAAATTATGATCGACCACAGCATAAATATCTGGTGAAAATTTACCAGAAAAAGTAAAGAAAAATCAATACTATTTCCCCATCATTTAGGGAAATCCTTCGTTTTGATGTAAAACGGCACCAAACGGGCTGGCTCGAACTCCTTTTTATCGGAACTGTCATTCAAACGCGACCAGGCTTCTTCGGCCAGAAAACCCGCGCGCCGCAAACGTAAAGCCGCCGGAAGGACGGTGACGGGAACCCCGTTGGCCTGTGCTGCCTTGAGCGTTTCAATGCCCGCGTGGGTGATTTCGCCCGTGACAAAGGCGGTGCCGTCGATTTTGCCCACGAGCGCTTCCCAGTTTTCGAGAAGCTGCGGTTCTTCGCTTTTGTGGCTGGCCCAACGCCCCTTGCGCCAGCGATAGGTTTTGACAATCAGGCGTTCACGGCCAGCGGGGAGTGTTACCACTAATCCGCCGTTGAAATAGGGCGTGCCCACCGCCAGCGTATCCAGCGATGACACGCCGACCAGCGGCAGTTTGCGCGCTGCGGCTAAGCCTTTGGCCAGGGCGACGCCAATGCGCAGGCCGCTGTAGGAGCCGGGACCGATGGATACGGCCAGCGCGGTGAGGGCGTCTACTTTCAGCCCATTATGCGCCAGCAGCGTTTGTATGGCAGGCGCCAGCATAACCGTGTGGTTGTTGCCGGAATACCAGGTTTGTTCGGCGAGGACACTGCTGCCGTCGTGCAGCGCCACGCTCATCATTTGCGTAGCGGTATCAATTGCTAGAAGCATAGTTTGCCATGAGCGAACCGTCGTGCGCAGGATGGTGGCTATTCACCGCTGAGAACTGCGTGAGACTGGCTGCTTCATACTCCGAATGTCGATTCGCGAAATTTGTTGAGCAGTTCTTCGTAACGTTTGCCGATGCCTTCCAGGATGAAGTTGCGCCGTGTGAGTTCCAGCACGCGCAGTTCCACCCACAACCGCTCTTTAGGCAGCACCGGAACAATGTTTTCGGGCCATTCCAGAATGACGACGCCCTGACTGCTGAGGACATCATCCAGCCCGATAGTCTCGGCGTCAGCAGGCCCGCGCAGGCGGTAGCAGTCGAGATGGTACAGGCGCGACTTATCGCTGCTGCGCCGATGTTCGTGAATGAGGTTAAAGGTGGGGCTGGTCAGCGGCGTTGTCGCTCCCCATCCCTGACCGATGCCGACGGCAAACGCCGTCTTGCCCGCGCCCATATCCCCGGACAGGCACACCACGCTGCCGGCTTCAGCAGACCGCCCAAACGGTGAATACCCGCAGCCAGCGTTTGTTCCCGCCGTGGCTGATGATATCGAGTTCGCCTTCTTTCAGGATTGGCACGGATGACCTCAATACGAACGCCCGTATTGCGAAAGACATACAATGTGTCGCCACAGAGGCGAAAGGGCATAAGGGGGTGCTCTCGGGGGTAGGTATGTTATGGAGCGCAGCTATTGGTAGGCGAACGAGCGCGTTTGGCCTCACCTCTAAATCCCTTTACAAGGGTAGGTATTTTATGGAACGGAAAGGCAGGTGGGCGAATGGCGTTTGGCCTCACCCCCAACCCTCTCCATGTTGGGGATTTGAGCGTGAGGAGGTTCGTCACATGGAGAGGGGCTTAAAACGGGTTCGGGGACGAGTGGTTGCCGTGAGAATGCGTTGAAGAGAAGGCGGCGGTTTTGCGGTGAGTTTGGAGGTGAAGCGCTAAAAACCTACCCCTGTAAAGTAGGGGCGATATGAGTCCATTGAAGGGCAGCGGGCGGCACTTGCGCCGAAAAACAGAGACAGCCTATCAGCATGAACCGTTTTGATTTATAGTAACCTTATCTGAACTCTTTGCACCGAAAATCATTTTATGACGATCATGGCTCGCAATGTGCGCCTGCTGGCGTGGTTTAACTTCGCACGGATTTTCGCCCCTACGCGCCGATTGCCATTCTGTATTTCGCGCAGGTGTCCGCCTCGTATGCGCTGGGATGAGCGTATTCCGTCGTCATGCTGGCACAGTCCTTTTTTGAAGTGCCGACGGGCGTCTTCTCGGATTTGATCGGGCGCAGGAAGACGATTATGTGCGGGGCAGTCGCCAGCACGCTGTCGATTGTGCTGTATGCGTTCGGTGGAACCTACGCGGCGTTAGCGTTGGGGGCGGCGTGCGAAGGCTGGCGCGCCTTCTTCAGCGGCAACAACGACGCCCTGCTGCACGACACGCTTGCGGAAAACGGACAGCAGGAACACTTCCAGGAATATCTGGGCAAAACCTCGTCAATGTACCAGTTTGCGCGGGCTGGGCCGTTTCTGCGCTCATCGGCAGTTTCATCGCCTCTATTTCGTTCACGCTGGTGATGTGGGTTTCAGTGATTCCGATGGCGATGTCGATTGTGCTGAGCTTCTTTCATCGAGCCGAAAAGCCACAGCCGCAGTGAGCGCAACGTCTACCGCCACCTGGGAGCCGCCTTTCGCAGCATCATGCACAACCCGCGCCTGCGCACCATCACGGCGGCGTCGGTCATCAATTTCGCCATCAGCGAGTCGACGTGGCTGTTTCGTTCGGCGTTTGTGGCGACGCTGTGGCCGGTGTGGGCGTTGGGCATTCGCGCAGATGCTGGCCAATGCCACCGCCGCTTTCAGCTTCTACTTTGCCGGACGCATCATCCGGCGTTTTGGGGAACTGCGCCTGCTGCTTGGGGGGATTTCCATCAGCGAGGCTGTTCATGTGTTCGGGATGCTGGTGCCGACGGTGTTTTCCCCGGCGCTGATTTCGCTAACCTCGGTTTTCTTCGGCGTCAAGACAGTGGCGATTGGTGGTTTGTTACAGCGCGAGTTCACGGATGAGCAGCGGGCGACGATGGGGTCGCTGACCAGTTTCGCGGACAGCATCGCGATGGCGGTTTTTTCGTTTGGTTTGGGCGCGCTGGCCGATAGGATTGGCGTGACCCCGGCGCTGGTGCTGGTTTCGGGCTGATGCTTTCCATCTCGCCGCATTTTGTACTGGCGCGGGTTGCGGCCTCGCGGATTGACGAGCAGCTCACGCCAGCCGCCGAGGCAGGGCAGTCAGGGTGAGGAACAAGGAAAGAACGCGGTTGAACGGGGCACAAACGAATGGCGGCGGGAAATTGAGTACGGGGCGTTCGTGTCACGCTCAAATGGGAGCAATGAGTAGTTAGTAATGGGTGATGAGTAACGAGTGATGAGTAGAAAGCTCGTCGCCAGAAACTGAAGTTTCCGGCTGCCGAAGGGACACGTCTTCGAAGTGAACAGGGTGGAATGGTTCGTGAGGGGGATGGCAAAGATTTTGAGCGTGTGTTGATTCCCACCCCTTGCACCCCTCTCCCCCCGCCAGAGGTCTGTCTGTAGGGGAGTGTTGGTGGGCGGCGGCGTGGGGAACCTGCGCGGGGTGGGCGGGTGTGATCGGTGGGACGTGACTCGCGGTGACGGCACTGCTGTTGGTTTTGACGACGACATCGCTGCAAGCGGAGCGCTCGTCCCACAGGTAGCGGTGACGGTGACTGCAAGGTTCTGACGGGTCCGGAGGCCGTCGGGGTTGTAGGTATGACCTGAGTTGGGATGTTAATATTAACATATGTCTAGAAAAATATCCTGCGAGTTTTCGTTATCTATTATCAGGGGAATTCAACAGCTCTTTTAAGTCATTTAGAAAATTTTGCGCTTCCTCAATTTTATATGTAAGTACCTTTACGGTATTTGATATTTCTGTATCAATAACCTTCTCCAGCGGTACCGGATTTCTATTGAGTGAAAGATAAATCAAAATTACAGGCAAGGATGGATGAATTTGCCGAAAGTGATCTACGCTCGATTTTATTGTCCATCTTTGAATATTTAAAGTATAAAACTTGGAATCATCGACAATTCCAAAGCTTTCATTTTTCGGATCGGCAACGATGATTATGGAAGCTACTATAGGTAGCGGGATTTTAACACTACGCCAGTAGGCGAAATTGTTTGGTGTAGCTTGCCACAAGGTTATGTCATCATTATTTTTTAACTTGTAAACCCAAAAATCTGTAGTCCACTCACGACGATCAGTAGAATTGGCAGCCTTTACCAAGTCAAAACTCTCTGTAATTTCCTCTATGAATCTATCCAGCAGTTCCCCATAATTAGATGCGCCAAGAGCACCCGGCAACATGACGACAGCTTTACTCATAGACAAATCGCCTCAATCAGGTTTCTGTCAAGACAAATGTTGTATTAGATTTACGCTGGTAGGAGGTCGAACTCCTCTCAGTCAATCGAATAATCTGTGCTAAGAATAGCATCTTGTATTGCAATAGGGAAAGAAGCAAGAAAGGGGCTGAACTCATACGGTGTTCAGCCCTCATTTCTCAGGTCTGGTGGGTTAAGCTTCGGGCAGGATTTTGCAGGGGTTGCTGAGTTCACCGATGCCCGTAATGCTCACCGTCACTTTGTCGCCGTCCTTGAGGTACTGCGGCGGTTTGCGGCCATGCCCAACGCCGGGCGGTGTCCCGGTGAGGATGATATCGCCGGGTTCCAGCGTGAACATCTGCGAGCAGTAGGAAACTAGCGTCGGGATTTTGAACATCATGGTGCTGGTGGAGGCTTCCTGCACCACTTCGCCGTTGACGATGGTCTTGACCGTCAGCGCGTGCGGGTCAGCCACTTCATCGCGGGTGATGATGAATGGCCCCAGCGGGCAGAAGGTGTCGAGGCTTTTGCCGCGCGTCCACTGGCTGTCCTTCTCAAGCTGCAAATCGCGGGCGCTGACATCGTTGGCAATCGAATAACCAAAGACGTAGTTGTAGGCGTCGGCTTCGGACACATTACGCGCCTTCTTGCCGATGACTACCGCCAGTTCGCCTTCCCAATCGACTTTTTCGGTGATGGAGGCGCGCCAGGTAATGGTTTCGCCATCGCCGATGATGCTGCTGGGGAACTTGGCAAAGATAATCGGCGCGGGGGGAATGTCGTGGTTGAGTTCGGCGGCGTGCTCGGCATAATTGCGCCCGATGGCGATAATCTTGCTGGGCAAAATCGGGGCGGCTAAGGCTACCTGCGCCAGCGGGTAATGCTCGCTGGTACGGGTGGGGGTGATGCCCCGTCGAATCACATCAAACATACTGCCGGGAATGGAGGTGTTATAGACCGTGTCGCCCACCAATTCACCGACCAGTGTGCGCGTGCCTTGCATAAATGTCACTAATTTCATCGCGGTCATCCTTGGCTGCTAAAAAGAACTTGGGGTATGAATGTACCGTACCACGCTGGACACGGCTATGTCCAACCCATTTCAGGCGCGGACTGGTGGTATCCAATTTTGGGGGATGGTGTAAGGGTAGGCGAACGCGCGCGTTGACCTCACCCCAAACCCCGCCGCTTCGCTTACCCCCGGCAGAAAGTTGAGCGTAGGGGGAGGTTTGTGGGCGGAGGAGAGGGGCGGGATGCGTGGATGAGTGGCTGCGGTGAGGATGACAGCGCCAGAGGCTAAAGCCGTCCGGCTGCCGGGTTTCGGCGGGAAGTTGGTTGAAACCGACTCAAACCCGCCGAGAACCAGGGCATGTCCGCCAAGTATCTGATGTTCGCGAGTGGTTTACGGATAGATACTCACTCTTTTCCGCGCCGCTCAAGACTGGCACAAGCGGAGATGTATAGCGTCGATTCGGGCCGAAGATCATGGTGTCGGTGGGTAGGCTGCATGGTATGATTCGCGCCGAGTTTCATGGAGTAGTGTGCGCATGTCCGAAATGAAAGTCGAAACCGCGCTGCGCCTCAAAAGTGTGGCGCTGCCTGCCGAACACGGGGGATGGGCGTTTCTGTATGAACCGATACTGGCGGGGCTGCTGCTGGCACCATCGGCGGCAGGGTTTCTATTGAGCCTGTCGGCGCTGGGGGTGTTCCTGATCCATCAGCCGCTGAAAATCGCCGTAAAAGACCGTTTAAAGGGCAAACGCTACCTGCGCACACAATGGGCAGAACGTTTCGCCGCGCTGTATGTGCTGCTGGCGCTGGCGGGCTGCCTGCTGGCGTATTTAAGCGTAGGGACGGTGTTCCTGCCGCCGATACTGCTGGCGGTGCCGTTTGCCGCTGTGCAGTTGTACTACGACGCCAGCAATCGCGGACGGGAAGGCGTGGCGGAAATCTGCGGCGCGGTGGCCTTGAGCGCGCTGGCCCCGGCGCTGACGCTGATCGCCGGATGGACGCTGGCAGAGGCGCTCGGCCTGTGGCTGATTCTGGCGGCGCGCGCGGTAACTTCGATTCTGTATGTGCGCGTGCGGCTGCGGCTGGAAAAAGGCAAGCCAGTGGATACAAGGGTTGCTGTGGGTTCACATGTCGCGGCGGCGCTGCTATTCGCGGTGCTGGCGACGCTGGCGTTCACGCCGAAGCTGGCGGTGGTGGCCTTTGTCGTGCTGCTGGCGCGCGCGGCTCACGGGCTGTCGCGCTACCGCCGCCCGACTCCGGCCAAACACATCGGCTTTCAGGAGGTTGGCTTCGGGCTGCTGACGGTGCTGCTGACAGTGGCGGGGTATAAGCTGCCGTTCTAGCGCTGATACAACTCCAGCGGCAGACCGTCAGGGTCTTTAAAGAAGGTGAACGGCTTGCCCGTCAGTTCATCGACGCGAATCGGCTCCACGGCGACGCCTTTGGCTTGCAGTTCGCGCAGCTGCTGCTGCTACATCCTCGACTTCAAACGCCAGATGACGCAAGCCCTGCGCTTCGGGGGTGCTGGACGCGGCGGGGGATCAGGGAAGGAAAAAAGCTCAATCTGGCAGTCGCCGGAACGCAAATCCAGCTTGTAGGACTGGCGTGCCACGCGGTAGGTTTCGGCGATCACCTGAAAGCCTAAAATCTCGGTATAAAAGCGTTTGGAGCGTTCTGTAGTCGGCGCAGATGACGGCGACATGGTGAAATCGTTGAATAACATAGTGGGCTGCCGTTGACTATGGGGTGCGGACGCTGAATTCCTCGAAGGTGACCTCACAGCCCGTACCATCGGGCGAACAGGCCATCATGCCGACCTGCACATGCTCCACATCGGCCAGATAGGCCATACGCAGCATGTCATACGCGCTGCCATCCAGCGAATAGTAGACCTCGACGGCGGGCAACAGCGCCACACGCGCAACCAGAACGACGGCGGATTACTGGACAGCGGCACCACCGACCAGTCAGAGAATTCGCGCGTGACCACTGCACTCGCCTGCTGCACGCCGTGAACGAACTCCACACCGCATTTCATCCACGTTGTTTGGTCCACGCGCAGCATCAGCCCCGCCTGATCGTACAGGTCGCGATACTGCCCGCTGAATTTGACCTGCGCGACAAAGCTGCTGCCGGCATCCTGATAATAGAAGTGCCCGTTGTCGCGGATAAAACCGTAGTGCGTCTTGCAGCCAGTAATCGGTACTGGCATCCGGTCGTCAGGCGCAGGCCGTTGGGCATGGCCTGCCATGTAGCTGGCTCGTTGTACCACTGCATAACGTTTGTATCCTTTACCTGTCGTGATGCACGCCTGCCATCATCATGCCCAGCGTCTCGACATCAAACTCGCTGCGGTTGAGCATCCCGACGACTTGCCCCTCATACAGCACGGCCACGCGATCTGACAGCGCCAGAATTTCGTCCAAGTCCTCGGAAATCAGCATAATCGCCACGCCCTCGCTGCGTTCCTTCATCAACACGCTGTGGATGTATTCCGTCGCGCTGATGTCCACGCCGCGCGTGGGCTGCGCTGCGATGAGCACGGCAGGGTTACGCGAGAGTTCGCGCGCCAGAATCAGCTTCTGGATATTGCCGCCGGAGAGGTTTTTGACCGCCGTCTGGTGCGAGGGTGTCTTGATGTTGAAGCTTTCGATCAGCTTGTGCGCGTGGCGGTTGATGTTGGCGAAGCTCATCAGCGGCCCGCGTGCGAAAGGCAGCGCGCCGTGATTTTGCAAAATAGCGTTTTCGGCCACCGAGAAGGCGCCGATGATGCCGTGTTTCATGCGTTCTTCGGGGATAAACGCCAGCCCCGCCGCCAGCCGTTCAGAGATAGGCGCGTGCAAAATCTGCTTACCCGCCAGCACCACTTCGCCGCTAACCGCGCTGCGCAGGCCAGCGATGGTTTCCGCCAGTTCGCGCTGGCCGTTGCCAGATACGCCCGCGATGCCGAGGATTTCGCCGCCGCGCACTTCCAGCGACAGATCGCGCAGGGCAGTCAGCCCCTGATCGCTGCGCACCGTCAGCTTGTTGATCGCCAACCGCACGTCGCCCAGCTTAACGACAGGGTGATCCGGCTGGAACTGCACGTCGCGCCCGACCATCATGCGTGCCAGCTTACGACGATCCAGCCCTTCGTTCTTGACGGTGTCAATCACGCGGCCATCACGCATGACCGTCACGCGGTCACACAATTCCTGAACTTCGTGCAGCTTGTGTGAGATGAAAATCAGCGCGTGACCCTGTTCGCGCATCTGCTTGAGCGTGACGAACAGTTCGCGCACTTCCTGCGGCGTCAGCACCGCCGTTGGCTCATCGAGAATCAGCAGCGCGCCGCCGTGATACAGCGCCTTGACGATTTCCACACGCTGCTGCTCGCCTACCGAAAGCTGCCAGATATAGGCGTCAGGATTGACTTTCAGGCCGTAGGTGTTGGACAGCGCGATCACGCGGTCACGGACACGCTGCAAATCGACCAGCATCCCCGCCTTATGCAGTCCAAGCGCCACGTTTTCGGTGACGGTTAAGGTTTGCACGAGCATAAAGTGCTGGTGAATCATGCCGATGCCGTTGGCCAGCGCATCGGAAGGCGAATGGAACGCCACCGGGCGCGCGTTGAGCAGGATTTGCCCTTCATTCGGCTGATACATGCCGTAGAGGACTTTCATCAGCGTGCTTTTGCCCGCGCCGTTTTCGCCCAGCAGCGCGTGGATTTCCCCCGCGCGGATGTCGAAATCGACGCGATCATTGGCCAGCACGCCGGGGAAACGCTTGACGATGCCGCGCATCTGCGCATGGTCGATGTGTTTGTGGCCGGAGGGGAGGGTGAGGGATTCAGTCATAACGTACCTACAGGTTGGGAAACGTTGGATGGTCTGAAAGAAATAGTATTAAGGTTCTTTTGGGCGTGTCTGAAAATTCAATTTTGAACCGCAAAGGCGCAAAGAAGACAAAGGTTCAGAAACAGAATTGAACCGCCGAGACACCGAGAACACCGAGAAAAATGCATTTTTGAATGATCAGATAGTTTCTTTAAGCGGGGACGTTCAGTTGAACGTCCCTACAGTTTCAAACAGGGTTTCAGGGCGAACACACAGGTTCGCCCTGACGCCCATTGCTAATCGCTTTTACTGCGGCAGTTCCTGTGCGACCACGATGCTGCCGTCGATGATGCCTGCGATGGCTGCGTCCGCCGCCGCTGTAACTTCAGCAGGGAGTTCCACGCCGCCGTAGACGATGCGCAGACCGCCGTTGGCCAGCGAGATTTCGTAAGCCGTGCCGCCGTAGGTGCCGATCAGAATCTTATCCACCATCTGGCCGAGTGTCGGTGCCCAGTTGAAGACCTGCGAGGCGACTACCGTTGTAGGCCAATTCACGCTCTGGTCGCTCTGTGTGCCGAACCAGACCGCGCCTGCTGCCTGCGCCGCGTCAATCGCGCCGACGACCTGCTGAGCAGAACCCGTCAGTACGTCCGCGCCCGCGCTGATCTGCGTCTGTGCGGTTTCCGCCGCCAGCGCAGTGTCACCGAACGAACCTGTGTACGCAATGACAACGTTGGCTGCGGAGTTCGAGGCCAGCGCGCCCTGCTGGAAGCCGTTGATGTACAGCAGCGCATCGCCCGCCGGAACGGGGCCAACGACGCCAATCGTGCCGCTCTGGGTCAGCAAGCCGGCCATCACGCCGTTGACATAGCCGCCTTCTTCAGCGCGTGCTTCGTAGGCGAAGACATTGGTCAAGCCCACATCAGCGCCCGTGTCGGTGGCCGTGCCCCAGGCAAAGGCGGTTTCGGGATAGTCGGGAGCGAGTTCAAACAGCGATGTGCCATACTGCGTGCCGTGCGCGATGACCAGGTCATAACCCTGTTCAGCATAGTCACGGAGCGCGCCTGCTGCCGCCGTCACATCAAACATGCCTTCGGTGAAGGCAATTTCCATCGCCGCTTCACCGCCGAGCTGCGCCTGCAAGGTCAGCAAACCCTGATAGATGGCCTGGCTCCAGGCAAGGTCGGTGATGCTGCTGGGCATGACCACTGCGACGCGGAAGGTTTCGGCAGGCATATTGGCCAGCGGATAAATCACGCCGTCGATGATGTCCTGCGTCGCCGCATCGGCTGCTGCCTGTACTTCGGCGGAGATTTCCACATTGCCGTAAGCGAAGAACTGGCCGCCGTTCTTGAGGGTCAGACGATAGACCACGCCGCCGTTGACGCCGTTCTGGCGCTGGGCGATCATGTCACGGAACATGGGTGCCCAATCGTAGACCTGCGAGGAGACGACGGTGTCGGGCCAGTTGGGGCTTTGGTCGGCCTGCGTGCCGAACCACAGCGCGCCGGAAGCCTGCGCTACGTCAATCGCGCCGACGACCTGCTGTGCCGTGCCCGTGAGGATGTCTGCGCCCGCGCTGACCTGAGTCTGTGCGACTTCGGCAGCGGCGGCGGTATCACCGAACGAACCGGTGTAGGCAAGCAGAACTTCCGCATCGGGATTCGAGGCGTGAACGCCCTGCTGGAAACCGTTGATGTAGAGCAGCGCATCGCCTGCCGGGATGGGGCCGACGATACCGATCTTGTTGCTTTCGGTCATCAAGCCAGCCATGACGCCATTGACATAGCCGCCTTCCTGGGCTGCTGCTTCGTAGGCGAAGATGTTGGTCAAACCCTGTGCCGCGCCTACGTCGGTGGAAGTGCCCCAGGCGAACGAGGTGTCAGGATAATCGGGCGCAAGTTCAAACAGCGATGTGCCGTACTGCGTGCCGTGTGCGATGACGATGTCATAGCCCTGTTCGGCGTAGTCACGCAGCGCGCCTGCGGCTGCCGTTACGTCAAACATGCCTTCGGTATAAGCGATTTCCAGTGCGCCTTCACCGCCCATTTCTTCCTGGACGCGCACCAGACCTTCATATAAGGATTGGCTCCACGAAATGTCGGTAATGGTGCTGGGCATCACTATCGCGACACGAACCGGCTCCTGTGCTCTCACGATACCGGTGAGGGTTAGAAGCACCAGGGCGACAACAAGGACAGAGATTAAACGCTTCTTTGCCACAGCTTACTCCTCCAAAACAGAAAAGTGTTAAAACGAACTATCAGTCCTCAGAGGTTTTCCCTCTGCTGATTCACCAAGTCAGGGACAGGCCGCGTGATGAGCATTTGTATACACGCAGATCATCGCCCGCTGCTAATTTTCGCCGCGCTGGAAGGGTTTCGTCAGCGCTGCGGGTTCCAGACGCCGCCGCTGGCGCGCGAAGATCAGCACCGCAATCGTCAGAATGTACGGGATCATAATCAACAGGTTCGGCGGAATCGGCGTGCCCGCCACGCGCACATCATAAATCTGCGCCCAGATTTGCAGGTTGTTGGCGACGCTGAACAACAGCGCCCCCGCCATCACACGCCAGGGCGACCAGCCGCCAAAATAGACCAGCGCGACGGCGATAAAGCCTTTGCCTTCGGTCATGTTTTCCTGAAAGATGCCCGTCAGCGCCGTAGACAGCGCCGCGCCCGCGATTCCGGCCAGCGCGCCGCCGAGAATCAGCGTCATGTAACGCACGCGCACGACGTTGACGCCCATCGTGTCCGCCGCCGCCGGATTCTGCCCGACGGCACGAATCTGTAAGCCCCAGCGGGTACGATTGAGCACCCACACCGAAATTGGCACCAGCGCGAACGCCGCGTAAACCATCACATTCTGCTGAAACAGGATTTTGCCGACGACAGGTAAATCGCTGAGCACAGGCAGATAAATCGGGTCGAAGCCGCGCGCCACGATGACGCCGCCTGCCAGCACCTTAAACAGCAGCGAGGACAAGCCCAGCCCAAACAGGCTGAAGCCAATGCCACTGATGCCCTGTTCGGCCTGAAAGGTGACGTTGACGACGGCAGCGGCCAAGCCCATCAGCGCGCCAATGGCCGCCGCGACCAGCACGCCAACCAGCGGCGGCAGCGCCAAGCCAGAGGGGGAAATGGCATAGATCGCCGCGAACGCGCCCATCAGCATCATGCCTTCGACGCCGAGGTTGAGCACGCCAGAACGCTGGACGAACACTTCACCGATGGCGGCGTAGATATATGGAGAGGAGTACAAGAGGGTAAGCGCTGCGGCTTCAACGAGGATCGTGAGAATGTCGTTCACGCGCTAACCTCCTGTGAAGTGGTGGTCGTGACAGCCGGAGCCTGTATGGCACGGGCAGCCCGCCGCGCCAGCCAGCGCCGCACAAAATAATCGCTGCTGACGACAAAGATCACCACCAGCCCTTGCAGCACAATGACGGTGGCGGTGGGAATTTGTACAGTGCGCTGCATCTTGTCCGCGCCGACCAGCAGCACGCCAAAGAGGAAGGCCGCCGGGATTGCGCCCAACGGATGCAAACGCCCGAACAGCGCCACGACGATGCCGGAGAAGCCATAACCCACCGCGAAGCCTTCGACCATGCGGTGTTCCGCGCCCTGCACATGCACCGCGCCCGCCAGCCCCGCCAGCGCCCCGCTGAAGGTCAGCGCCAGCGTCAGGTAACGCTGCACCGAGATGCCCGCATAACGCGCGGCATCACGATTGAGACCTACGGCACGGATACGATAGCCAATGGTTGTGCGCCACAGCAGCACCCAGGCCAGGATGGCCATGCCGATGGCGATAAATACGCCGATGTGCAGCGCCGAGCGTGAATCCAGTTCCAGCAGCCACGAGACTTCGGGCAAGCGCGCCGACTGCGGCACCCTTGTCCCTTGCGCGACCTGTTCCGGGTCGATCATCGGCCCACTCAACAGATACAATAACAACTGCACGGCGATCTCGTTCATCATGACCGTGCTGAGTATTTCATTCACTTCAAAGCGCGCCTTCAAGAAGCCGGGCACCGCGCCCCAGGCCGCGCCCGCCAGCGTCCCCGCCAGCAGCGTCAGGATGCCGACAGAAAACGGCGGCAGCTTGTCAGAAAAGGCCAGCGAAAAGGCCGTAGCGGAAATGGCACCCACAAACAACTGCCCTTCGACGCCGATGTTGACCACACCGCCGCGAAAGGCGATGCAGACGCCAATAGCCACCAACAGCAGCGGAGTCGCACGGGTGAAGACACGCAGAAGGTTGGTGGAGGTGCCGAACGCGCCATCCAGCAGCGCGCCATAGGCCTGTATAGGATTAGCGCCTAAGGCTAAAAGCACGAAGGCGCCGATGATGAGCGCTAACGCAAACGCAACGAAGGTAGCCAGCAGCGGCATCACGGCTGCCCACCAATCGCCTGCCAATCGATTTTTAGAAGGTAAACCCATAAAAAGTCTCAAAGAAACATAGACACAAAACTATATTCAAAATCAGCAACCGATGACAATGTGTGAATTTAACACAATTTACTGCCGATACCCTTGGAGATTATCACCGAATTCGTGCGACATTTATCATATTCTACTTGTCCCTAATGAAACGCCTATGTTAAAGTGTTGGCAATCAATAGTAGCATCTTTAGCGAATTCAGACACATATTATGTCCTTGTGGAAAACTTACTATACTCCTCAGAACGTTGATGAGGCGCTGGCACTGCTGGCGCAGCATCAGGGTGAAGCCCGCATTATTGCTGGCGGCACCGACTTAATGATTGACCTGCAACACAGCGCTCATGCAGAACCGGCTGCCGCGATGGTGGACATCACGCAGGTCAAGGAAATGATCGGCATTCTCGAACAAGGCGAAAGCTGTCAGGTGGGCGCGGCGGTGACGCACACGAGCATCGTGAAGTCCGCGCTGCTCGAAGCACGGGCGACCTGCCTCGTCGAAAGCTGCGGCGTGGTCGGCGGGCCACAGGTGCGCAACGTGGGCACGCTGGGCGGGAACGTGGCGCACGCGCTGCCAGCGGGTGACGGTACCACATCGCTGATGGCACTGGATGCGCAGGGGTTGGTGGCCTGGGGCGATGGCACTGGCAGACAAGAGTGGCTGCCGCTGCCAGCACTGTTTAAGGGGGCTGGCGTATCGGCATTAGACCATCACCGCGATATACTGGTGGCGTTTCGCTTTAAGCTGTGCGGGGAAGGCGAAGGCACAGCGTTTAAGCGCATCATGCGTCCGCAGGGCGTGGCGCTGCCGATTCTGGGATGCGCGGTGTGGGTACGGCTGAACGAAGCGCGCACGCATTATGAGGATGTGCGCATCTGCGTCAGCCCGGTTGCGCCGAAGCCTGTGCTGGCGACAGAAGTGCAAACGGCACTGCGCGGACAGGCGGTAGGACAGGACAGCATTGAACTGGCGGTGAAGGTGGCGCACGAAACGCTGCATCCGCGCGCCAGCGCCTACCGCGCGACGGCGGAGTATCGCCAGCATATGATTGAGACGCTGCTGCGGCAAACGCTGCCTCTGGCGTCACAGCGCGCGAAAACAGGCGAAGCGCACGCCGAGGGTGTGGGCATGGGGTAACGAAGGCCCATGATGTCAACCAGTGATATAAAGTGATTTCGGGGTGGGATGATGAGCGAATTAAAACTGACGGTTAACGGGATTGAACGCATATTGGAGGTTCCACAGTCGCGCACGCTGGCAGAAGTGCTGCG
>JAXLWC010000008.1:0-123595 GCA_046328675.1 Anaerolineae bacterium | reverse complement strand
CCCCGACGCCAGCTTTCTCATCAACGTGCGCTACGAACCCGACCCGCCGACGGTAGGCGAGGGCATCGTCGTTGTGATCCTGCGTGATTCGGGCGGCTTCCCGATTGATAACGCCACGTTGTTCTTGCGCGGCGACATGACACACGCGGGCATGGCTCCCGTCGAAACGGAGTTTTCCGACAGCGTTGACGGTGAGTATCGCGTGCCCTTTAACTGGAACATGGGCGGCGACTGGATTCTGACGGTGCGCGCGGTGCTGGCCGATGGCACCGCCAGCGAAGTGCAGTTCAATGTGAGCGTGGGGTCATAACGATGGCACAGGAGATTTATCGCCCGCCCGCGCTGCTGGATGTGCTGCGCATTCCGCTGTTGGGGCGCGTGCTGAAATGGCGTTACGGACGGCTGCTGTTTCAACTGCCGCTGCTGACGGTGGCGCTGCTGCTGGTCTACGACGGTTTCACAGGTTCGACGCTGGCCTCGCAGAATCTGGCCTCCGTTGTGCCCTGGATACACTATCGCGGGCTGGTGGTGTTGGCGCTGCTGCTCGTCGGCAACCTGTTCTGCATGAGCTGTCCTTTTACGCTGCCGCGCACGCTGGCCAAGCGCCTCAGCAGTCGCGGTGGGCGTTTCCCGCGTATACTGCGCAGCAAGTGGCTGGCGATTACGAGTCTCCTGCTGCTGTTTTTCATCTACGAGTGGCTCGACCTGTGGGCAAGCCCCGCGCTGACAGCCTGGGTCATCGTGGCCTACTTTGTCGCCGCCTTCGTGCTGGAAGCCGTGTTCAGCGAGTCGCCATTTTGCAAGTACGTCTGTCCGTTGGGCACGTTCAACTTCGTCTACTCCACGCTGTCGCCGCTGCAAATCACCACCCGTAACGCCGAAGTCTGCCGCACCTGCGTCGGTAAGGAATGCCTCAACGGCAGCTACAGCCCGCAGCCTGTGATCATGATCGACCAGATTGGCGGCGACGGTCAGCCAATCGCCAGCCACACCAACGACAAACACGGCACGCTGGGCTGTGGCACACAGTTGTTCGTGCCGCAGATCAAAAGCAATATGGACTGCGTGCTGTGCCTCGACTGCGTGCGCTCCTGCCCGCATGATAACGTAGCGCTGGCGGCCCGCGTTCCGGCGGCGGAAGTGCTGCGCCCTGATGCGCTGCCCAAGCGTTGGGACATCGCGCTGCTGTTCATGTGCCTGACGTTTATGGGCGTGCTGAACGCCTTTGGCATGGTGCCGCCCGTCTACGACCTGCTGCAAACGCTGGCCGCGCCGCTGCTGAACCTCGGCGTCAGCGACTTGCTGGCGCAGGGCGTGGCCTTACTGCTGCTGTTTGGCGGCGGCGGTGTGCTGCTGCCCGCGCTCCTGACGGCTGCCATTGCGCGGCTGTCCAAGGCGCTGGCGCAGTCCAAACTGAGCGTGCGCGAAATCGCCGCGACGTTCGCGCCCGCCTTCGTGCCGCTGGGCTTCGGCATCTGGGTCGCGCACTACAGCTTCCACTTCCTCACTGGCTTCATGACCGTCGTTCCCGTGTTCCAGAAATTTCTGGCCGATCACGGCGCGGCAGTCACACCGGACTGGTCGCTCAGCGGCGTGCAGGACATGGCCGTGATTGGGCTGGTGCAGGCAGTGGCCTTGTTTGGTGGCTGGGTGGCCAGCAGCTACTTTATTCAGCGGCTGGCGCTGCGGCTCTATCGGCGGCAGGCGTTTGCCGGGATGCTGCCCTGGATGCTGCTGACGCTGGGGCTGGCCCTCGCGGCGCTGTGGATTTTCAGCCTGCCGATGGAAATGCGCGGCGTGAACTTATTCGGCTAAAGAGTCGTCAGTCGTCGGCTTTGAGGTGACGACTGACGCCTCTCGTTGATTTTACTTATCGCGCGTGAGCGCGAAGCCGCTCATAAACTGCTTTTGCAGCATGACGAAGATCGCAACGGGCGGGACACTGGCCACGACGGCGGCCAGCATTAACGGGCCAAAGCTGATACCCGTTTCCACCCCCAGCAGGCTGCGCATACCCACCTGCACCACCTGAAAATCCTGCGACGTAATAATCATGCGCGGCCACAGATACATATTCCACGCGTACAGGAACTGAATAACAATCAGCGCGCCAATCGTGTTCCAGCTCATCGGGACGAGGATGCGGAACAGGAAATCCAGCGGGCTTGCGCCGTCAAGCTGTGCCGCTTCCGAAAGCTCTGCCGGGACGCTGGCAAAATGCTGCCGGAACAGGAATGTACCTGTCGCGCTGGCAAGGAACGGCAGCACCACATTGAGATACGCGGGCATGTCCAAACTGGAAACGAAACGGAACAGCGCGATAAAAATCACCTCCGTTGGCATCATCAGAGTCAGCAGCACAAAGCCGAAGACAAGCCACTTGCCCGGAAAACGGAAGTAGACGAACGCCAGACCAGACAGCAGCGCGAAAATCGTTTTGCCTGTGGCGATAGTCACCGCCATGACGAGACTGTTCAGCATATACTTCCACAGGAAACGCTGGTTCATCACAATGTCCCAGTTATGCCCGAAGTCGACTCCCGGCGTTAGCTGATAAGCATAGACATTCGCGTTGGTTTGCGTGCTGACGATCACCGCATAAAACAGCGGGAAGCCCACAAAGAAAATAGCGACCCACAGCAGCACATGAACATACCAGCGTTTGGGCAGAATCGATGTGCGTGTTGCGCTGTCCGGGACTGCCGCAACCTGAGACTGAACTTGACTATGCTCCATAGTTCACGTTCCTTTCTGTCGTTCTGAATTGCAGCAGGGTGAGCGCGACAACCACGAAGAACAGCACCAGCGACTGTGCTGCCGCTGCACCCAGCCCAATGTTGCCGCGTTGGGTTTCAAACACATTGTAAATCATAGTGGTCGTCGCGTGCAGCGGGCCGCCTTCGGTCAGATAGTCGATAGAGCCAAAGGTATCGAAGAACGAAAAGGTGATGTTGGTGATAATCAGGAAGAAGGTAATCGGTGACAGCATCGGCAGCATAATTGACCAGAAGCGCTGGAAACCGTTGGCCCCGTCAATCGAGGCCGCTTCAATCATATCCTTGGGAATACTCTGTAAGCCCGCGATGTAAAAGAGGATGTTAAAGCCTGCCTGCGTCCAGATACTGGCCCCAATCACCACAAACGGCGCGAATCCCGGCTCATTTAGCCAGGGAAACTGTACGCCAAATAATCGCTGCGTAAAAAAGTTGATTACACCACCCTGTGGGTTAAACATCAGCCGGAAAATGACACCAGCCACCACGGGCGAAATCGCGTGAGGCCAAATGAGGAATGTCCGGTAAATGCTTGCCCACTTAATCGGTTGGAACGCCAGCATCGCGATACCCAGCGACAGCGACAGACCGATAATCACGATGGCCCCGCTGAACACAAAAGTACGCAAAACAGCGTTCAGATACAGTTGATCGGTAACCAGATTGGTGAAGTTTTCCGTGCAGATTGAGATGCTGCGCGTGCGGCTCGCCAGCAGGGTGGAAAGCCGGAAAGTATCAAGAAATGGATAATACAGGAAAAAGATCAGAATCAGCAGCGTCGGCAGCAGCAGCAGCCAGGGCGTCAGCCTGCCGCTAAAAACCCCTTGCGAACTCTGTCCGGCAGACAACCCCGCCAGCCCGTTTTTTGCCAGCCAGCGTACAGGCAGCAGCACAATTAACATGCCGACACCAATCAGAATGACGCCAAAGATGGCCTGCGCCGTAGCGCTTTCTTCTTCCGGCGAAATGTTAAACGTGCAGAAGTTCAGCGGCATCATAAACAGCATCGCCCCCGCGATACCTGCTACCGCACCAATGGCCGCCCCAAGCGCCGGACGCTTGCCAAACCCTTGAAAGGCCGTGCCCATAAACACCGCGCCGATCACAGCGGCAATTACAGCTACTAAAACTGGAGTGAGCGATTGCATAAGCAGAAAACCCCTCTGGCTCAAATAAAAGAAGGGTACGACACAGCGTCGCACCCTTCTATTTTTACCTTACATGATCAGCAGCCGCGAATTATTGAGCGTACAGCGCGTTGTAATCCGCCAGCAGAGCATTCGCTGATTCCGCTGCTGCGTTCAGCGCTTCCGCCGGATCGCCACCTTGCAGCATCAGGTCTTCCATCGTCTGCGTCACAATGTCGCGGGTTTCAGGGAACGTCCCCAGCAGTGCGCCGCGTGTTGCCACCGTGACGGTGGTGTCATTAATCTGGTCGAAAGCGATACGGAAGTTCGGGTTCTCGTCGAACCAGCCCTGTTCTTCCAGCAGCGCCACAGCCGAGTGCGTAATGGGCAGGTAACCAGTGGTCTGGTGCCAGCTTGCCGCGTTTTCGGTGTTGTCCAGGAACTGCATGAAGGCCAGCGCGCCGTCTTCAGTCGCGGTATCCAGACCATCAACCAGCCACAGGCTCGCGCCGCCGATCAGGTTACCAGTCCAGCCGGTGTCCGCGTTGTAGGGCATACGGGCCGTAACGATTTCGATACCATTTTCAGCCGCGATACGCGTAATGTTGCCTGCGTCCGCGCTGCTGGTGATGATGAAGGGCGTGATACCCGTTTCAATCGCCTGTTCAGTCGCGCCCCAGTCACGCTGCACGCCGCTGTACGTGTAGTAGCCCATGTTGTACATGTTCTGCCACCAGCTCGCAATCGCTACACCAGCTTCGCTGTTAATCGTGACTTCGGTAGCGCGTTCGGTACGACCATTGTCATTGTTGGCATAGGCAGCATCCTGCTGTGCCATCCACTGTTCAAAGAACCAACCGTGATTCGGCCACGTCACGCAGCCAGCCGGAGCCGGGTCCTGCGCCATGACCAGCGCGCAAGCCGCTTCCAGCTCCTGCCAGGTCGTCGGGATCGCTGCAACACCCGCCGCTTCCATCATCGCGGTGTTGACATACAGAATGGCCGACGAGCTGTTCCAGGGCATTGAAGTGAACACACCGTCAAGGGTGTAGTAGGCGCGTACCGGGTCAATGATGTCGTCCAGCACAACCGGTTCGCCGAGGACTTCAGTACGACCAGCAAGAGCGGTTTCGATAGGCTTAAAGTAGCCATAATCACGCGCTGGCTGTGTACCAACTTCAAACCACTGCACGACAGCGGGGGGGTTGCCCTGATCAAGTGCCAGGACGGTTGCATCCAGGATTTCTTCGTAGTTGGCATAGCCATCGACCACGACGTTATATTCGGGATGCGCTTCGTTAAACGCGGCTGCGACATTGCGCGCCCAGTCCAGACGAGTGTCTGTGAAGGCAATCCACACACGCACTTCGGTGACATCCTGTGCCAATGCTGGGATTGAGGTTACCAGCACCAACAGCACCAACAGGGAAACCAGCAGTAAAGAACGGTTACGCATACTTTCTCCTAAAAAATCTGCATAGTACGAAAAGTTGTACCGGACATTTACGATAAGCCCGGATTGTTAAGAGATTTTCTTCTTAACATTAAACTTTATCGAGAAAATTGGATAGTACTTTTTTTGTGTAAAGTGTACAAATGTTAAGGAACTTTTAAATAATCCCCACAGTTTTTTGAGATTGGAAATCTACCCCTTCTTAACTGGCGAGTGGGAAATTTCGCGGATATTTTGCGTGTAGGGACGTTCAATTGAACGTCCATGTCACCTTGAATCTCACGGCTCCTTCTTAGTTGCCTCCTAATGAAAAAACCGCGATATTGCCTTCGCCGCGCATTTCAATCAACTGCCGATCCGGGAACTGTTCCAGAATCTGCTGGCGAATGTCGTCTCCGTCGAAGTTCCACGCAGCCACAATCTCACTGTCGAAGTAAGGACTGGTAACCGCGTTAAGGGCCGCCAGCGCGCGCCAGGTAACGCGATCATCGCCGCTGTCTGCCCCCGTAACCAGCACCAGCACCGGGCGATCATCCTGCCGCAGCATGTCCAGCCCTGTCAGCACCTGTCCCGTGATGCTGTTGAAGCCGCGTAAGGCCTCAATACGCGCTGTGCTGTAGTTGTACAGGCTGTGCAGCAGCGCCATCGCCAGCAGACCATACACGATCACGCGTGTTACCACTGTTACTCTCGGCGTTCTCGGTGTTCTCGGCGTTCTCGGCGTCTCGGTGGTTAAATCCTCGCCGTTTTCGTATTTCTCTCTGCTTTGCGCCTTTGCGCCTTTGCGGTTAAACACATTCCGCGCCAGCCACGCCAGCGGCAGCGCGCTAATCAGGCACAGCGCCGCCAGCCCTTCGTAAAAATAGCGCGTGCTGTATAACTGCGAACCAATCCAGTAGCTCATCTGCGTGACAATAATCGACAGCGGCACCGCCATCAGCAGCCACGTCCAGCGCGCA
The DNA here is from genome assembly GCA_046328675.1 of Anaerolineae bacterium. Taxonomy (GTDB): domain Bacteria; phylum Chloroflexota; class Anaerolineae; order Aggregatilineales; family Phototrophicaceae; genus JACAER01. The sequence continues at coordinate 117,282 of JAXLWC010000008.1, read as the reverse complement.
CGCTGATGATTCCAGAACATCACGGGCACATTAATCCACAGCAGCACGCCAATAATCCACAGCCACGCGAACTGCGGACTTTGCAGCGTATCCGGCCCACCCGCCAGCGTGCGCACCACCACAATCAGCGCCACGCACCACCAGCAGATCACTGGCAGAACGCGCTTGCCAAAGCCCACCAGCAGCCCCAACGGCAGCAGCACCCAACTGATGCCCCACACCGGGAAATAGTTGGCTTGCGTGCGCACATGCTCCTGCAAGTCAGGCGTAAACGGCGCAAGCTGCGGAAGCTGTCCCTGTCCAATATCAAACGGCGTCACCTGCCAGCCGAACAAATCCGCCGCCGTCAGCGACAAATCAAAGCGTGCGTGGCGCAGCCCTTTTTCCAGCGTATGCCCGTTGCGCCCTGAACCCTCGCCGAAGCCCACGCGGTCATACGACCACACCAGCGTGTACAGATTCTTGAACGGGTCGCCCGTCGCCTCGTAGTTGAACACCGGAATGGCGATGCTGATGAGAATCGTCACCAGCCCCATCACCACCAGCGGACGCAGCACCTTCAAGGAGCCTGCAAACCGTTCTCGCAGCCCTACCTTGTCGCTTATCTCCGCATTTTCTCGGTGTTCTTGGATACTGCTCTGAAAATCTTCTCTTGGCGAACTTGGCGTCTTGGCGGTTCCAAAGTATTTTTGTTTCTGTGTGTGATTCCACTCATCGTCACTCGGCGGTTCAACGAATCCGCGTATCAGCCTGCTCACGCTCCACGCGGCGAACGGCAGCGCCAGCGCAATCGCCGTCAGCGGGCGGCTGATCGCCACCATGCCCAGCGCGAAGCCCGCCAGCAGCGCCCACAGCAGCGTAGTGCGGCGGCGTTGCCGTGGACGTTCCATACGCCAGTAGCCGTACATAAACAGCACCGTAAACGTCAGCGCCGACGTGTGATTCATCAGCGTCGCGTTGAGCAGCAGCGCCATCGGCGAAAAAGCCGTCAGCGCGGCGGCAATCAGTCCTGTGTCCTCATCGAACACCTCACTGCCCAGGCGGAACACCAGCGCCACCGTCAGCCCGGCGCAGAAGGCATTGACCACCCACGCTTGCCCCATGCTGACTCCCAGCGCCAGCAGCAGCGGCCAGCCCGGCGTGTACTTGCCGAAGCGCACCGACTCGCCGCCGGGAGGCGTGTAATCCAGCACGAACGGCATCCAGAAGGCGCGGCGCGGCGTCGGTGAGGCCATCACGATGTCGCCATGCTCAAACACTTTGGCTTGAAACAGGTACGCCATCTCGTCTTCGAGGTGCGGCAGGCGTTCAAATACCGTGCGGCTGATGAGCGCCGTCATAAACACGGCGAAGAACACCAGCGCCAGCGCGGCGAGCGTATGGAAGCGTAGGGGAGTTAGGGTTTTCTGTGTCATGGCGCGGCATTATACAACGCCAGTCAGCAGTTATCAGTTGTCAGTTTTTAGCAGGCGCACATCACCGTAAAACGTTCTGCTGTACAATAAGCGCAGTGAAAGGAGACTTCATGAGCACAGTTACACTGGATGTCCCCGATGATGTGCTGACCGCCGCGCGCCAGATTGCGCAGGCAACCGCGCAGCCTGTAGAGCAGGTGTTACTCAGCCGCTTGAAAACCGCACTGCCGCTGCCTGTGCTGCCGCCTGATGAAGAAGCCGAACTCGACGCGCTAAAACATCTGTCGGACGATGCCCTCTGGACAATCGCCCGTGAACAGATGCCCGACGACGCGCAGCAGCAGATGAGCGCATTGATGGACAACAACTCCTTAGGGACAATTTCCCCCGAAGAATATCAGGCGCTGGAACTGCTGGTGGATAGAGGCCAGCGTTTGATGCTGCGTAAATCGGAAGCGGCGGCGTTGTTGACGCGGCGTGGCTACGCCGTAACACCGAAGGATTTAGCCGCGCGTGAGTAAACTGTCGTGGGCTGCAACGAAGCGGCTTGTTTATGAACGGGCACATGGATGCTGCGAATATTGTCAGGCCTGTGAATACAACACAGGGCAGCCCATGCATGTCGAACATATCGATCCCAGAGGGGGTGACGATGTTGATAACCTTTGCCTCTCGTGTTCAAGCTGTAACCTCATCAAAACCACTGCCACATCCGCCCGCGACCCTGCAACCAGTGAACTAGTCGCGCTTTTTAATCCCCGTAATCAGATTTGGCATGATCATTTTGAATGGATAGAGGGTGGTTTACATCTGCTTGGGAAAACAGCCATCGGCAGAGCCACCATCGAACGCCTGAAGATGAATCAGCCGCGTTTGGTTCGCGCACAAGGAAACTGGATTGCTGCCGGAAATCATCCCCCGAAAGTCTAAAATCATCGTTTTCGTGACCAGCGCGTAACACCCCAGCCCTACATGGACTTAGCCAGCCCACTTGTCATACGCTACCGTTGTGACCTATCGCCAACCTTACACAGAAAGCACGCCCATGTCACGACGCACCAGAGGATACCTCATCGGCTTTGTTGGCATTACCATCTGGTCAACGACAGGCATTCTCATCGGTTACCTCATCAACCATTACGGGATGCCCCCGCTGCTGCTGGCCTTCTGGCGCAACCTGCTCGTGTGCGTCGCCCTGCTGCCCTCGCTGTTCATCGTCCGCCGTTCGCTGCTGCGTTTGGAGCGCCGCCTCATCCGATTTTACGTCTTTTTCGGCTTCATCCTCGCCGTGTTCAATTCCATCTGGACAGTCTCGGTGCAGACCAACGGCGCTGCCGTCGCCACCGTGCTGGGCTACAGTTCGGCAGGCTTCACCGCTGTTTTTGCCTGGTGGCTGTTCAAAGAGCAGCTTCGCCTCCCCAAAATCACCGCCGTCACGCTGAGTTTGCTGGGCTGCGTGCTGGTGTCCAACGCCTACGACCCGCAGATGTGGAACCTCAATCCGCTGGGCATCATTACGGGCTTGCTCTCCGGCGTGCTGTTTGCCGCCTACAACCTGCTGGGCAAGGAAGCCGCCAGTCGCCATATCAGCCCCTGGACAACGCTGCTCTATTCCTTCGCTTTTGGAGCGTTGTTCATGCTGTTGTTTACCCTCGCCGCCATCGCCTACAACGCGCTGCCCCTTAGCGCCATCCTGCCGTCGTTGCCCGCTGATGGTTGGTTCACGCTCATCATCCTGTCGTTTTTCCCGACGGTGCTGGGCTTCGGTCTCTATAACATGTCCATGAATTATCTGCCCGCCAGCGTCGCCAGCCTGCTGGCCACCGCAGAGCCAGCCTTGACCGCGCTGGAAGCCTACATCTTCCTCAACGAACGGATGACGCTCGTGCAGATCGTCGGCAGTCTGGTGATCCTATCGGCGGTAATCATCGTCAGCTTCGAGCGCGAAAAGGAGCCTGTGCTGCAACCGCTAGATCGTAGGGCAGGCGGTGGTTTAGGTGGAGCAGGACTGAAAACCAGTTAAAATGATTGCAGTGATTAGGAAGGAGTTTGGCAATGTCCATTCCTGTAGAGCGTGTGGCCGAACTAACGTAACGCTGCGCCGTGAGGATATGTACGGTGACGAAGAACGCTAAAAAGGTTTTTCTCGATACCAACATCGTGATTCGTGCCAATGTCGCTGAAGCCCCATTTCACAGCGAATGTTTAACCGCAGTTCAGCATCTTCGTGCTGTAGGACATGAATTGTGGTTGAGCCGTCAGGTGCTGCGCGAGTTTGCTGCCGTACTCACACGTCCGCAAGGATTTGTTGATCCCCGACCTGTTGCCACAGTCGTTGAGCGTGTTCGTTATCTGCAAACGCATTTTTATGTTACTGACGAAGGCTTGGCGGTGACAGATAAACTGTTAGAACTGCTGCTCAAAATCGCTGGCGGGGGTAAACAGGTTCACGACACCAACATTGTCGCTTCTATGCTAGTTTATGGAATTACCCATCTGGTGACACTTAATACAGCAGACTTTAACCGCTTTGCTCCGTTTATTACCGTCTGGTCTCTGGAAGACGCCCTGCGTGAACCTAAACCAGAAAATGATTAGCAGGTTTTTCTTAGCAATGCCCCAGTGAATCAGATGACCAATGGGCAAACAAACATGATCAAAAACTTGTCTGGGGAGCGGTTATCACTGGTGCAAATCGTCGGCAGTCTGGTGATTCTATCGGCGGTAATCATCGTCAGCTTCGAGCGCGAAAAGGAACCTGTGCTGCAACCCACTAGATCGTAGGGCAGGCGTTGTTTTGCGTGAGGCATGTGGGTACTAGAATGGTGCTTGTTGGGCATCTCCACATCTTTAATCGCGCACCTTCGTGCATGAAAGGGCCGCCAGGTGAAAATCAGGAAAACAAACCTGAGCCTTAGATACTATGTGACCTTACTCTGCCTGATTATCTTGTTAACAATACTTCACCCACTGCCAGCATACGCGCAGCAGCCTTTGGTGACGGATATCGCATGGAGTCCCAATGGAAGCTATATAGCTATAGGATATACTAGCGGATTAACTCAAATCATAAACTCAACGACGGGCGCAGTACTATTTTCGCTACAGGGAGGCACAGACCCTGTCACATCAGTTAGATGGAAACCTGATGGAAGCCGACTTGCTACCGGAAGTTATGCTTCAACTGTATACATATGGGACACCAACAACGGACAATCCATTGCTACTCTAGCACATCCAGAAGGTGTATTTGTCAGCGGATGGAGTCCCGACGGAAGTAGACTCTTCACGTACACCAGCGGCAATCTAGCCCGACCCATTACATATGAGTGGAATACTACTTCGTGGGCAAACCCCTTACAGCACAACCAGTTCACTGGCTGCATGACATGGAGTCCCAACGGCAATTGGATAACTGTTGAGGGCGACGTAACAGTAGGCGTACTTTCTAGTTTGAACTTAACTCGACTGTTTACAATCAGTCAAACAGAAAACACGGCGGAAGGGTATCAGATAATCTCTCTTGCATGGGCGAGGAATAATAGCGTTATCGCAACTGGAAGTATCAACGGGAGCGTACGCATTTGGGACGCAAACGATGGACATCTTGTCACAACGCTCCAGGCAGCGGACACACAAATGTCCGCGGAGCCTTGGCCAGCAAGTGCTGTCGTCGATATATCCTTCAACGGTGATGGGCAAACGCTGACAAGCATCACTAGTGGCGGAGTTGTTCGCACTTGGGACACAACAGCCTATAGCGTTCTCAACACATCACAGGTCACAGGAATAATTTACAACGCCAAATTCAGCCCTGATGGAGGTAGAATTGCCTTCGACACAAACAACACATCAGTTCAAATATCTCAAAACCCTGGGTACCTACCGTTGCCAGACCTGCTTGCCACCTCAGACAGCCATGACCGCGCTGGAAGCCTACATCTTCCTCAACGAACGGATGACGCTCGTGCAGATCGTCGGCAGTCTGGTGATCCTATCGGCGGTGATCATCGTCAGCTTCGAGCGCGAAAAGGAGCCTGTGCTGCAACCCAATAGATCGTAAGGCAGGCGGTGGGTTGCTTGTGTCACGGCGGCATTATACAATGCCAGCGAACAGCTACCAGTTGTCGGTTTTCAGAACGCGAGTTTTGTTTACACGTTCAAATCTACATACTCGTTGTGCCGCTAACAAAACCCTTCAGATGTCCTATTCCTTTTGACGACGTACAGTTGAATTCCCTGTTGGTAAACTAGGCATAGCTTAACTCCTTCAATTTAGAACGATGAACTCGATATCCCCATCAATAGAGGATATAGCCTCTGTCTCTCCAGTTAAAATGTCGATTTTGACGAGCGTATATGCTGCCAAATCATCTGAAACAGTAATCGCTGCGAGATTTTCACTATCGGGCAACCAAATAGGGAGACGATTTATGTTATAGTTGCTATAAGAACTAAATTGAAGTATCACCTCGCCGGTGGATAAATTGACTACGTAATATCTAACCCCATTGCCGTATTCCAAATAACGACCATCTGGCGATACACTTATTGAGTAGACAAAACTTATCAAAGCGTCATATCCTAAATCTGCTATTTCAAAGGAGTCTAAATCAAGGACAAAGACATTTGGATTTTGTTGGCTTGAGCGATTATCAGAGACTAAATTCCCAATGATAACAAGTCGATGGGTTCCCGGTATAAGTGTTGCCACATCGACAAAATCCCATTCCCAAGAAAGTATGACATCTTGTTCAAACGTATCTATATCAAATTGAATTAGCCGATTTTGGGTCAGGATTAGCCCATGATTATCGAACCAAATATAACCAAAGGACATGAGTAGTCTCACAGTGTCTGAAGCAATTGCAGCACATTCTTCAGTCTGCAAATTAAAAACACAAGACCCCTCAAATGGATTTGATTCGTCATAATCTTCTGGATAATTTATGAAAAGTATCCGACTCTCGCTAGGATAGTCCTCAAGTGTGGCAGGTGCAAAAACGTCAAAAAGGTGATAAACCATTCCTGTAGTTACATCAATCCGTAGAAACGTTCCATCTTCGTAAGGAATTCCGTTCTGTGGGGTAATTAGGATCTGAGGATACACAATTACATATACAGATTGCGAAGGGTAATCAATCCAAATAGAGTTGACTATAGAGTTTAACTCACTCAGGTTGAGATAAAGTGTCCGTTCCAATGTTTGGGTATCCAAAAGCCATAAGCGGTTTTCCCTTGGGAATGGTTCAAACATGAGTACCATTCCTTGCTGCAGAGGGATAGGTGCCTGAGTGATGTGCGATGGGATTTCATTTTCCGTCTCGTTTTGAGCTATTCCGCTCAAGTTGTTAAATGCAAGCAACATGATCAAACACAAAATAGCTGAGATTCGTTTAATTGATGCAAATATTGTCATCTCGTCCCTACCTAGCTCGAACTCTCTTGACAGCCTGGATCATCTGTGAAGTCGTACACTGTACAACTTCAAATCCTGTGAGACACAAATACAGCAAAAGTTAACAGGGTTATTACGTTACAACGACATCTGAATAGTTAGCAATATTACACTCCCCCTTAACGGTTCAATTGAACCGCAAATGAACTCCCTTTTGTGCTATCGTAAGGCTGCGTATCTGTACGGGCGCAATATATTGCGCCCCTGCCACCGCGCCGCACGTACTCGCGCGCCGCACCTTAACAAACGCTGAGCTGTTCGTACCCTGTTACGTCCGATTTTTGAGGGAAGAACGTCCTGTACGCACCGCATTTTGAACTGAAAACGGATGACTGAAAACTGAAGACGCACTTTTACGCTCACTATCGGACGCCGTGAACTCAGTTTCCCGCCGTCTTGCGTTCGTGCCCACGTTCAGCCACGTACCTTTTACGTGCCGCGCCGAACATCTCAATGACCTTACCGCGCCTTCTTCCACAGCGCCGCCGCTGACTTGAGGAAGCGGTACGTCAGCACCGTATGGAAGTCCGGCGGCAGCATCGACGGCGTGGAGATGCGCCACACCTCGGCGTTGTCTGCCGTTGCCGCCACCCTGATATACAGCGTATTGCCCTCAATCACGTATTTGTCGCCGCCGTCGCTGAGTGCGATGCCAGGGATGTGTTCCATCAGTTCGCGCTGTTCGCTGGCTTCCTCCGCGCTGTAGCCCACCATGCCCAGCAGTTCGCCATCCATCCACTGCGCCACCTTCATGTCGGGGTCGTCGTAGTCCACTTGCAAACGCATTTTTATGTTGCTGACGAAGGCTTGGCGGTGACAGATAAACTGTTAGAACTGCTGCTCAAAATCGCTGGCGGGGGTAAACAGGTTCACGACACCAACATTGTCGCTTCTATGCTAGTTTATGGAATTACCCATCTGGTGACACTTAATACAGCAGACTTTAGCCGCTTTGCTCCGTTTATTACCGTCTGGTCTCTGGAAGACGCCCTGCGTGAACCTAAACCAGAAAATGATTAGCAGGTTTTTTCAGCAATGCCCCAGTGAATCAGATGACCAATGGGCAAACAAACATGATCAAAAACTTGTCTGGGGAGCGGTCATCACTGGTGCAGATCGTCGGCAGTCTGGTGATTCTATCGGCGGTAATCATCGTCAGCTTCGAGCGCGAAAAGGAACCTGTGCTGCAACCCAATAGATCGTAGGGGAGTCGAGGTAGGGTCAGTCACTTTTACCTGCAATCGAGTATAATATCATCAATCACATTAACACATACTTAAGATAGAATATATGTACAAATTTGATTTGAACATCGGAAAAGAAATCCTCTATTGGCAAAATATTTTCATGAGTCTAAGCCTCAAGCAATTCAAACAAGTCTACGACTATTTAAATTTTCCTTTTGATCCGCCAGAGAATATACGACAAATTGCCCATGATTTCGCTTTTACATTGGAAAATTTACATGCTCCGAAAGAGTTTATACCCCTTCTGGAAAACCTACGCCAGAACGGAGAGCGTGCGTCAGTCAATCTACTTGAAGGTATATCCCAAAATGACACCTACAAGAAAAAGTTGAGGTACTGTTTACCAATACCTTCACATATCTGGAAGACATGGGATATGCACAAATGATTTATCACTGGGGAAAGCAGACCCACAGGTTCCAAAAATTTACGGATCTACAAGCGCTTCAAGCCATGCATCTTCTTTTGAGACACTGGACAGTATTAGAATGGCTAAAACGACCTATTCAATCTGAACATCCGCTGTATTCTGATGATTGGGAAAACCTTGTCAGTACAGACGCACCAGTCACCTTAAATTACCGCCGATTTTGGACATATTGCCACTTCCACCAGTAGCGTGCCGAACTTCAAGCACTCACCTTATATAGCGAAGTAAAAGAAAGACAACTTAAAGCAGTTCTGGATCAAATCAAAGCGGCTCCTAAAACTCTGTGGGAAAATTTTGCTTTTAATGCTGGTGCTGTACGTTCTTGGATTATGCTGAAGGGGATATGAGGATACTCTGGGGAGCATGGAATAGGATTATAGATACACTTTCAACTAACGATCTAGACACCTCATGCAGTGGTCCCTCCGACACAAAAACCGACATCGTGGAATAGTTTACTTACGACATTTGAACACTTTATCGCAGGATTTTATGGCTTTCAATTCCAGCACAAGCGATACAAAGTAAATAGCGGCGATGGTGTCTTTGTAAATATTCGGAAAGCAGACATATATTCAACCCCGTTTCACAGTAGCAATCTACAGTTGACTTCACCCGCTAATTCTTCTTTGTTACTTTGCGGCCTATGTTGTACTCAACACAGCGCCTTTGCGCTTCAATCGCCTTTATATTTACGCAAGCGTTATGCCCGTTGATTCTGGCAAGCCTGGGCGCTGTTTACACCTCATACTAAAGGTTGAGGCCGTCCCCACACGCGCAAGGTACTGGTATTGATGCCTCGGTATCTTCCGCTTAGCTCCTTTAGCGAGCATATCATTTTTTGACTAGCCCGCAGCTAAAGGTGCGGGCGGATAAATCCCACCCATCACTCATCACTCACCCCTCATCACTCCATGTCGTCTTACGCCCCGGCAGCGTTTGTCTTTTCTAACCTATTCTAACCGACTGCCTTTGCTGCCCCGTTTTTTGCCCACCATGACTTTTATGGACATCCCAATCTACCTCGCTGTCAATTTCCGCAGCATCCCCGATCAATTCGATCAACTGCTCAATCATTTCGCGCAGCCTCAAAATGAAAAGTTTGTCTTTTCCAACCCATTCTAACCCCCATCTTGGGGGGAACTTCGCCCTGGTCCCGCCCCCTCGCGACTTCGCACTTGGCAAGCCCCTACCGCGCCATTTATAATGAGTCACCTATTCGTAAAGTCTGAAAATCCGTCATTCTGCCCTGAAGCAAGGACATCCCGGCAATGAAAGTTATTCTACTCTCTGATATTTACAAACAAGGCGTCGCTGGCGAAATCGTCGATGTCAAAGACGGCTACGCACGCAATTACCTGTTCCCCAAGAAGCTGGCGGTCAAGGCCACCGAAGGCGAACTCAAGCGCGCGAGCAAGCTGCGTGAGCAGTCCGCCGCCCGCCGCGCCCAGATGGAAAACCGCCTCAACGAACTGGCCCGCCAGATCGACGGCGTGGAACTGTTCTTCGAGCGCCGCGCCAGCCCCACCGGCAAGCTGTTCGGCTCGGTCACGACCACCGAAATCGCCGACGCCCTCAACGCCAAGACCGGCATCGACATCAACAAGCGCCGCATCAGCTCCAATATGCCGCGTGAAACGGGCACCCACAGCATTCCTGTGCGTCTCGGCACCGAAATGGCTCCGGCACTGCTCATCACCATCGTGCGTGAAGGCGAACTCAAGGGCTACCTTGCCTCGCGTGAAGCCGAAGCCAAAAAAGCTGCGGATAAGGCGATGGAAGAACGGACTCGTCCCGAAGGCGCGTATGTGCCTTATACCCCGCCTGCCGAAGAAACACCCGCTTCTGAATAAAGCAACGAGTACCGAGTACCGAGCAATGAGTGAAAACGAACTTCGTACAACTCATTGCTCGTCGCTCATTGCTCTCTACTTCTAACTATGGATGCTCAGGCGTTAGGCCGTTATCTGCGTGAATCGCGCGAAGCCCGCGAAAAAACGCTTCAGGATGCTGAACAAGCCCTGCGCATCCGTCGCCACATCCTTGAAGCCTTTGAACTCGGTGATTTTAACGTTGCCGGGGCGTCACAGGTGCAGATACGCGGTTTCATCCGTAACTACGCCCGCTACCTCAACCTCGACGAAGACCGCGTCGTCATGTTCTACGAATCGGCCCTGGAAAACGGGCAGCGGCGTGGCAAACGCAAAAACCCTCGCCGTGATCGCAGTGGTCAGCGTGAACTTACCGCCCCACGCTCTATTACTGACACCAACCCTTCACTGCCGCGCGTTTCCATTGCCGAACAGCGCGCTAACGCCAACCGTGCGCGCACCCTGCTCAGTTCGTTGGTCATGACGCTGGTCGGGCTGGCATCGCTGGCCGTGATTGCCTTTGTGCTCTATCAGATTTTACAAGCGCCTGCGCAGGAAAATGATGACACGCCCTTCGGCGTCTTAGGGGCGCTGCCGCCGTCGCCAACCTTTACCCCGGCGCCCAGCTTTACCCCACGCCCATCACCCGCCGCCGCCGAACAGGTGCGTGCCATTCCCACCTACAGCGGGCGCGGCGTGCTGGTATCCATTGAGATGACTCAGCGTACATGGGTGCGTTTCGTGGCCGATGATGTGGAGCGTTACGCAGGCATCGCGCCGCCGGGCACGATTCTGGAATACAACGCCAACAACAGCATCGTCGTCACCGCCAGCAACGCACAGGCGCTCAATGTCATCTATAACGGGCAGCAGCAGGGAATGCTCGGCGGGCGTGGGCAGCGCATCGACATCACTTTTACGCCGACTAACATGGAACTGCTGATGGGTCCCGGCTTTGAGCCAACCTCAGAATTCAGCCCGACGCCGCTGCCGACCTCGGCGATTGACGTAGGTGCGCTGATTGAACAGCTTACCCCGACGGTTACCCCCGGCCCCAGCCCAACCCCAACCGCGACGTTTACGCCATCGCTAACGCCGAGCATTACCTATACCCCCTCGGTCACGCCGACGGCTACGGACACGCCCACTAACACCTCTACACCCACCGAGACGTTTACGCCCGGCCCGCCCACTGCCACACCCAGCATTACCCCAACCCCATCGCCAACGGCAATCCTGCCGCCGCGTGTGCCTGCTACAGAGCCTACTGCTACCAAGACAGGGTAACCTTCACAATTGCAGGGGAATGATGCCCTGCCGGATGAGCAGCACGACGACCCACGACAGGATTGACAGCGCCAGTCCCAGCTTCCAGTTACGTTCAGCAATGAGGAACAGGGCAGGGACATAGCTGTGAACGTAGTAGTAGGGCGCGAGGCACAGCGTGGCCAGTACACCGTACAGCACGTCTTGTCGTTGATAACAGCGCCATAACAGTGGAAGCGCCAGCGGCACAGTGTAAGGGAACAGCGAGAAGTTGCGGATACGCTGGTCATCATTGAGTGCGACCAGCGTGTTTTGCAGCCAATCTGGATACAGAGCCAAAAAGACCAGCGACAGCGCGACCAGCGGTGCAAACATCAGCATGATTTGTCGCCACGTCTTACCCTTGAGCTGCGCGACGAACGCCAGCGCGCCTGCCTGCGGCTTGGTCGTCAGCAAAAACAGGCTGGTTGACCCCTGTGTCAGTGTTCCCAAAAGCACGAGCCAATCAAGGTTGGCATAAAACACCAGCGCGACAAAAGGAAAACTTAAGCCGACGATGGGGATGAGATAGGATTTACGTTTGCGATAGGCGGCGAAAATCAACGCAGCGGCGGGCAGGAGGTTAGGCAGCAGCCCCGGCAGCCAGACAGCAGGCACCAGCACCACAAACGTCCAGGGTGGGTTGAAGATGCCCTCAATCGCATAAGGACTTCTGCCGCTGAGCAGATAAATCAGCGCCAGACGGAAGAGGCGATCCCAATCAGACATAATCGTTACCCATTGGTAGTTTTAGATAAAAGCGATGTCCTCTGTAAAGGTTACTTCTTACAAACCGATATGCACAAGGGTAGTTAACGCCGCTGCGATTCAATTCGGCTGTCAACGTCGCTAAAAAGCTGTAAATTAAGAGATGCGAGGTTGCATTTTTAACTGGTTTCGGTGTATTTTGAGGGTATCGCTATTGTACAACCTCTAACAGAGAAGGAACTAGCATGATTAAAAGGTTATTGTTGCTGGCGGTCATAATACTGGTGGCCCTTCCTGCGACAGTTACTGTGCTGGCACAGGACGATTTGACCGAAACCCTTGAACTGCCTGATTTTGGCTTTACGATGAGTTATCCCGACGGATGGGAACAGTCCGGCGATCCCGCAAGTGACGGTTTCGCGGCTGTTGCAGAAGATGACCGTGATTTCGACAATCTAGGCTCTTTTGGTGACCTGCGTGGGCAGCTTGTCGTGATTATTCCCCTGCCTGAAGAAGCCCTTAGTGGACTGGGTGAGGAAGCGGCTGATCGTCTGTCATCATTCGCTGATAATTTCGGTGCCAGCCTGCGCGCCCGCGATGTTGATCAGATTGATATTGAAGGCGGCTACGATACATTTATCGGCGCGCCAGATGTTGAGGATGCTTTCATTTTGCTGGCGGAAGTTGATGGTGGCGAAGGTTTTGCCTTCTTCATCCTGGCGGCTTCTCCTGCGGATGCCGAAGACGATATGCAGGCAAACTTTGAGGCTATGCTGGATACCATCGACATTGGCGCGGCCAGTGACGATGGTGGTAACGACGGCGGTGGTAGTGAAGTTGATACAGGCGACGCCGAGGATATTGAGTACGGCGATACTGTCGAAGGTACCATTGATGATGATACCCCAACCGTAGTCTATGCCTTTGAAGGCTCTGAAGGCGATGTGGTAACAGTCACGATGGTTGACACTTCACGTCGTGGTACACTGGATCCCTATATTCAGCTTGTGAATGAAGACGGCGATGTTGTTGCCGAAAATGATGACGCTGACTCAGACGCAGACCTGCCCGATTCGCTGGACTCACAAATCACTGAATTTGAACTGGACAGTGATGGCACATACTTCGTTGTAGCGACCCGCTTCGGCCAGGAAAATGGCAGCAGCGAGGGTGACTACGAACTGACGCTGGATGAAGGTGGTGGCGGTGGTAGCGACAATAATGATAACGGCAATGACAGCGGCAATAACGATAATGCTGATATCGTAACCATCGAATATGGCGACACGGTTGAGGGTGAAATCACTGACGATACCGTCTACGTCTACTACTCGTTTGAGGGTTCTGAAGGCGATGTCGTAACAATCACGCTGGTGGATACCTCTCGCAGCGGTGATCTTGACCCGTATGTGGGTCTGGTGGACGAAAACGGTGATGTGATTGCCGAAAACGACGATGCAGAACGCAGCGCGCGCCTGCCTGACTCATATGACTCGCAAATCACCGAATTCGAGCTTCCCGATGATGGTACCTATGTCATCATTGCGACACGCTATGGCTTTGAAGATGGCACGGGCGAAGGTGAATTCGAGCTGACGCTGGAAGAAGGCGGCTAAACGGCTCAATGACGAACATGGAATATTATTTCCATGTTCAAATTATGTGTATGATGGACGAGGCGGCGGTGAGTCGCCTCGTTTTCATTGACATCCATAAATCTTCCCTGTTTCTCCTCTTCTTTTTGTTGCACAATCTAGGCATTGTATTTATCTACAGGAATATCAATGGCTTCGCGTAAAAACGCCTACTATCTGCTCAGTCTAGGCTGCTCTAAAAACACGGTGGACTCCGAAAGTATCGCACAGGTGCTGCATCAGAACGGGATGCGCGGCGTGGGTGATCCTCACAAAGCCGAAGTGCTGATCGTCAATACCTGCGGCTTTATCAACAGCGCCAAACAGGAATCGATTGATGCGCTAAAAGAATTGGTCGAAAACAAACGCAGTCACCAGATGGTGATTGCGGCAGGCTGCCTGTCCCAGCGCTACGGCGAGAACCTGATACAGGAAGTGCCGGGACTGGACGGCATTATCGGCACGCGCCGCTGGATGGACATTTTTGATCTGGTGGGGCGGCTGCGTCAGCGCAAGCATCCCGAACCGCTGTATCATCTACCGACGGACGCCGCAGTAGTGGGGTTGGATGAACGCGGTGTGCTGCGTGCCAGCGTACAGGGGGCCAGCGCTTATCTCAAAATCGCTGATGGCTGCCGCCGCCCGTGTGCGTTCTGCGCCATCCCCAAAATCAAAGGGACTGCTGTCAGCCGCCCGGTAGAGTCGATTGTTGCCGAAGCGGCGCGCCTGCAAGAGATGGGCGTGAAGGAAATCCTGCTCATCGCGCAGGACACCACTGACTATGGCTACGATTTGGGGCTGAAGGATGGGCTGGCGCATCTGCTGGAACGCATCGTTGAAGCTGCGCCTGAAGTGCCCTGGATTCGCGTGATGTACGCTTATCCCGGCTACGTGACACCCGGTCTGATGGATACGATGGCAAAACACAAGCAGATTCTGCCGTACCTCGACATGCCGCTTCAGCACGGACATCGTGAAACGCTCAAACGCATGAAGCGTCCGGCAAACATCGAATGGGTATATGAGACGGTAGGCAAACTGCGCAGCACGATTCCGCAGCTTGCGGTGCGCACAACGTTTATTGTTGGCTATCCCGGTGAAACCGATGAGGAGTTTGATGGGCTGATGCAGTTCGTCAACGACTTGCAGTTTGACCGCGTTGGGGCGTTCAAATACTCCTATGAGATTGGCACGCCGAGCGCCACACAGCCCAACCACGTCGCCGATGATGTCAAGGAAGATCGTTATAACCGCCTGATGGAACTACAGCAGGGTATCAGCCTGGCCAAGAATCAGGCGCTGGTGGGCAAAACGCTTGACATTCTGGTCGAGGGGCATGGCGTAGGCGAGGACGAAGACGGCAACGAAACAGGTGATTCGCTGAGTCTGGGACGCAGCTACCGTGACGCGCCGGAAATTGATGGTTATGTGATTGTCGAAGGCGAACTTCCCGTCGGTGAGATTGTGCCTGTACGTATCACAGGCGCGACCACTTATGACCTGATTGCCACTGTGGATACAAGCAGTCCGGTTGTCATACAGCCCGGTATGGTGTATGGTGAAGGCATGATTCCTCTACGTAAATCGCCACAGTAAGGAGCCGTATCATGCCAGTGGAAACGTCCTGGTACGTCGAGAACCGGGTATTTTATCAGCGTATCTATGGCAAAATCGCTATTGAGGATTTCATGCAAGCCAGAGATGAAATCCTGGCTAAACTGGATGAAGGACGGGCACCCATTCACTGCATGATCTCGCTGCTGGGAGCAGAAAGCTTTCCCTCACTGTTTGAAATGCAAAAAGTCGCCTTCAAACAAGAGCATCCGGCTACAGGCTGGACGCTGCTCATTATTGACAATCATCTGATACGTTTTATCGCCGCGTTAGTAACCCAACTATCGACGCAGCACTTCAAGACAGTATCAACGCTGGAAGAAGCGATTGCCTTCATTGAACAGCACGATTCTACGGTTGTACAAACCTAACACGCGGCAGATTTCCTGACGCCAGCTTAATGTCGGGAACTGACCGCATAGTCAGTGTACGCACAGCAGTACCGCGAGATAGGTTAGGAATCCGGACGATGCCTGTAGAGACATCCTGGTACATCGAAAAGCGGGTATGCCTTCAGCGGGTTTATGGTGATGTTACGCTGGCGCAGATACTACAGGCTGTCGATGATGCGGCGGTGTGGACTGCAAAAAGCAGCCCGCCCGTGTATTTTATTATCGAAATCAGGGCAGTGAAAAGCTACCCTCCACTGCCAATGATAATGCGGGTCATGCCGCGTTCATCTCCCGCTAACGTAGAATGGTCAGTCCTGGTGGTGGTTGACCCAACGCTGCGCTTCATGGCGACACTGCTCACGCGGTTTGCCCGGATGCGCTACCATACCGTCAGCAGCATTGAACAGGCTGGGGAATACCTGAAGGGCATTGATGCGACACTGGTACTCCCCAATCGTTAGCCTGCCCTGTGCTTCGTTGATTATTCTGTAGAATTTTCCCCCATTGTCGCGCGCGATTTTACGCGTATCGCGATGACCTGCGCCGTCACGCATTCCTGCTCACCCGCAAACACAGAAACTGTGATGACAGCCTTTTTGGGCGTGAGTTCCTTAATGCGCGCCCGCAGCAGCAGTTCGGTGCCGATTGGTGTAGGTTTGTGATAACTGACGTTAAGGTTGCCGGTGACGCAGGTGATTTCCGGGGCGCTGTTCGGCGTGCGCCCTTCTGCCTGATACATCGCCTCAATGGCTGTGCCGATGCTGTGACAGTCAATCAGGCTGGCCAGCAGACCGCCGTAGACGAAACCCGGAAAAGCCGTGTGGTAGGGCTTTGGCGTGAAGCGTGCGATGCCTTCTTCGCCGTTCCAGTAGGTTTTCACATGTAAGCCGTGTTCGTTGTGGCGGCCACAACCGTAACAGATGGCGACGTTATCAGGGTAAAAGTCCTGAATGGGTTTATCGCTCAAAGGGTACTTCCTTTCAAAGGGATGACAGCGTGCGTCAGCCAGGGCAATGCTACTTTATCAACTCCGTACATGACGTGCAAACGAGTGACCGAGAAACGAACTGGTTCGTAGGATGACAGGATGGCGGCGGCCTGCTCAGCTTCAGAGGCGAATTCGCCAACGGTCATGTGGGGAATCGGCTCATTACCGTGTTGACCCCAATACGGCGGACACTCAGGGAAAGCCGCGAATACTTTTTGACAGAGGGCGCGTACTGGAGCATCGTTTTGTGGCTGCATGTAGGTCACGCGCGGAAAGTGACCATAGGACTCCAGCGTGATTTCAAATGGTTCGATTTCGGTGCATAACTCGCGCAGCAGATAACAGGCGGCGTCAAGGCGCTCAACAGACACAAACGGAAACAGCACAGTAATGTGCGCTGCCATACGCAGCAGCGAGTCGAAACAGTACTGGCGCATGATGGGCACAGCAACCGCCTGTACCTCATGTGGCGCGAGAATAGTGAGGGTTGTGGAAAGCTGCATGTCTGAACCTTTTGCTGTCTATAAATGCCATTGAACCGCCAGTCTCCTAGTGCATCTTCAACCGAGTCCATGTGGTAAAACCGAGCAGTTTAGCCTCGCATTTTACTGAAAACTGAATACTGACAACTCTGAACCTGCACTAGGAATTGAACCACCGAAACTGCGAGAAACGGGTAGCTGATTTCGCACGGATTCTCAGACTGGCGTTCACGAGCTGGCCTGATGGTACAGTTCGGCAAGGCGCTGGTCGATTTTGTCAACGAGCGCGTCATACGCTGTGCTATACATCTGAATCCACGCTTTGCCCCACTGCCATGCATTACGATAAGCGCTCCAAAGCGCAAGTTTGTCTAGCGGCGCGGTACACTGGACAAAGCGAGCATATGCGGCAGGGGAAAGGTCATGTTCGAGCGCGCGCGTGGGGGTAAACCAGTGGTCAGTCTGGTTTTCTTCAAGGCGTGCCATGTGCAGCAGGATGTCATTCTGCCATACGGTGAGTTCCACCGCGCGCGCCAGTTCGCCGCGCGCCAGTACATTCATAGCGAAGACAAAACGATTGAGGAACTCATGGCAGAGATGGTCACGGGTTTCCAGTGTATCGCGCTGTGGCTTTTCAGAAACTGCCTGAAGGTACTGCGCCAGCCTGCCGCTGCGGTCAAAGAGGATAGCTGATGACGGAAACCACCATTGGCCGCGAAAATTCTCGAAGTTAGCGAGATGTGAAGCGGGGTCAAAGTGAAATTCGCCGCGCACGAGGTTGTCAAAGACGATGGCGCGAATGCCAAACTCGTTGATGTAGGACAGCGCGACAGGCTGAATCTGCTCAATCCACGCTGTCTGGTCGATATCCAGCAGGTAGTCATCGGCGAAATACAACAGGACATCAATATCTGAGAACTCGTCGGCTTCATTGTAGGCAAATGAGCCGTAGAGCATGGCGGCTTCAAGGCGAGTATCCGCTTCACAAAGGCGGCGAAGAGTGGCAATCATGGCGTGCTGAGGCAGGGACATAGGATTCCTTTCGTTGGACATGCTATGTGTACCACGTACGGGCGATGAGAATCAAGGCCATGATGATAAGCAGCAGCAGCGGGATGAGTTTAAGCACAAGACGGGTGAGCATTACAGCTCTCTTTTTATGTCCTATGGGTTCAGGTGTTGCGGGTTTGGCAGCGCTAAACCCCTGCAAGGCCGATGCTGGTCAGGGCAGCCAGCGCGGGTCAAATTCGTCAATGTCAGGCGTGTTGGTTACGTTGGTGGTGCCGGTGCCGTCCCATACATAAATGTCGTAGCTGCCATCACGGTTTGACATATAGGCTAGGCGACCATCAGCGCTCCACGCGGGACTTGTGCCGCCAACGGACTCTGTGATATCAGTTAAAACGCCGCTCTCCCAGACATAAATTGCTGTACTCCCATAATCCTCACTGTAGCCGCGAAACGCCAACCGCCCATCACTGCTCCATCCGGCGATCCAGGCGGATTGCCACTGCCCTAAACTGATGAGGGCTGTGCCGTCCCAGAGATAAACCTCTGTCGCGTCAGGCTCACCAGTGATGAAAGCGAGATAACCATCGGAACTCCACACCAGCCCCATGGGGGTGATGAAGCTGTGGCCGATGCTGACAGCGCTTGTCCCATCCCATATATAAATCTCATCGTCGGTTTCGCCATAAGAGACAAATGCCAGGCGTCCATCGGCGCTCCATTTGAAGCTCCCGGTGTCTGGCCACTGCCCGATGCTAGTGAGAATGCCGTCGTCCCAGACGAAAACTGTGTCCACCCCATTTTGTTCGGAAAC
This sequence comes from Anaerolineae bacterium, assembly GCA_046328675.1. Lineage (GTDB taxonomy): Bacteria > Chloroflexota > Anaerolineae > Aggregatilineales > Phototrophicaceae > JACAER01. The sequence continues at coordinate 97,916 of JAXLWC010000008.1, read as the reverse complement.
AAAGGCCAACCGGCCATCGGCGCTCCACGAGAGATTGTCGTCCTGAGCGCTGGACTGACTGATATTGGTGACGGTGCCGTTATCCCACACGTAGATTTCGCCAACATCGCCGACGTAAGACACGAACGCCAAACGTCCGTCGGCGCTCCAGGCGAGTCTTCCGGCTGACTGGCTGATCACGTTGGTGATTTCGCCGTCGTCCCAGATGTAGATTTCGCTGCTGCTGCCTGTACCCGCGATAAACGCCAACCGACCATCGGGACTCCAGGTCTCTCCTGATTCGCGTGTTTCGGTTGGGTTGATGGCGATGGTTGAATCGTAGCTCCAAACGACGATGCCATTGTCAGTGGCTGTCGCAAAGCGCCCATCGTCACTCCAGGTAGGAAAGAGACAGATGGCGGTGTAGGCATCCAGACGGATGTTGGTCGGCATGTCCAGCACGGTCACGGTGATGTCGCCGGGCGCAGCATAACAGGAGTCCCAGTCCGACATGTAAGCCAGCACTGTTGAGGGCTGCGGTGTACTGTCCTGTGCGGCCAGCGGCGTGGTACGGGGGAAGATGAATAGAAATGTGATGAACAGGAATGTGGGGATCAAATGGTTGCGGATCATGTGAAGTCTCCAGAAAGTCCCAAGACGCCAGGGTCGCCAAGAGAGAAAAACGCTGATTAGCACAATATGAATCAAGTTGTCAGAGAGCATCATTGCAGCCAGATGATGTTGTATTCGCTGTTGTCGGGGGTGTTGGTGACGTTGGTGGTGTTCACACCATCCCAGATGAAAATATCCGCACCGCCGTCGGCTGTGGCAGTGAAAGCCAGCCGGCCATCGCCATGCCATGTGAGTTCATTGACTGCTGACCACTGTCCAAGGCTGGCAAGCGCTGTACCATCCCACACGAAGAGTTCTTCCACAGAGTCATGACGGGTCGTGAAGGCGAGACGGTTGTCGGCGCTCCACGTAGGCTGCCATACATCGTCCGCTGGTGGGCTGATGGTGGTGATGCTGCCATTATCCCAGAGGTAGAGTTGACGGCGGCCATCGCGCAAAGCGGTGAAGGCGAGGCGGTTGTCGGCACTCCAGGTCATATAAAATCCATCAGCCTGACCGAGATCGGTGACTACACTGCCGTCCCACAGTTGAAGCGTGCGAATGCCGTTACTGCTGGACGTGAACGCCAAATGCCCATCGGGACTCCAGGTTGGGTTTTCATCCCAGGCGTCGGACTGGCTGATGTTGACTGTTGTCGTACCGTCCCATACATAAATCTCGGCAGCCCCGTCACGGCTGGATTCAAAGGCGAGTCGTCCGTCAGCGCTCCATACAGGATGTGCGTCTGCACTTGGTGAGTTTGTGATATTGGTTAGCCTGCTGTCTGCCCACATGTAGATTTCGTAGTTGCCGTCACGGGTGGACTCGAAGGCGAGCCGACCATCTGCGCTCCAAACGACTGCGGCATCACGCAGGGTCAAGCCAAGACCTAGATAAGTGCCGTTGTGCCATAAAGTGAGGCTAAAGTCAGACGTGTCGATGTCATCGCGATAACGGACGATGAGCGCGACGCGACCATCGCTGTTGGGCACAATATCAAAGACCTGAAGCAGGTCGTCACTACTGACATCGCTGAAGGTTGAACCATCCCACAGGGACAGCGAGCCGGCATCGCTCAGGAAACGACCATCTGTAAAAGGGATGAGACGGCTGATGTAAAATGACGGAGAAGCGAGTTCCTGGCGGACATTGGTGTTCAGGTCGTGGACAATCAGGGCGTTGCTGTCGAAGTAGGCCAGCGCGTTAGGCGCAGGTGTCGGAGTGCTGTCCTGTGCGTTGACATGCAGAATCGAGATTAACAGGGCAAACGTCAGGCTGGCGAACAGCAGCACGAGTCTGTGTCGGGGCATGGGCAAGCTCCTTCATATTTTTTGTAACTATATCATGGAAAAGTCTGCCCAAACTGTACCCGATCCCTACGGGTACTCTACCCTCGGCGGGCGGTGACGATAGGCTGATAGTAGCCGCTGGTGTCAGGCATATGCCATTTGATACTGTCGAAACCAGCGATTGCCAGAAAAGCGGTGAGTTCGTCACGGCGCAGCGCACGATACTGTGTTTCGGCGTGGTGTGTGACCCATGTGCTGCCGCTGCCGCGCACGATGAAGTGCTGCAAGGTGTAGAGGCTGCCTTCCCAATCCCACACCTGAAAGATGATGCGCCGTTCGCCGCCAGAGTCGTAGACGCGGGGTTCTGTAGACTGGGGCTTGTCCAGCAGGATGGCATCGTAGTCGCGGATGCTGGCGATGAACAGTCCACCGGGTCGGATTTTGGCGTAGACATGTTGCGCAGCAAGTGCCAGTTCCTCGTCGTGCAGCAGGTGAGGCAGGGCGTTGTCGAAAGCCACGACGAGATCATATTCGCCTTCGACCTGCTTTTGCAGCGTGCGCATGTCGGCAACGTCGAAGGTGAGGGCAGCGTTGAGTCGCTGGGCGTGCTTGCGCGCTTCGTCTATCGCTCCGGCGCTGATGTCGGTGGCGTGAACCTGATAACCATGCAGCGCCAGCCCAATCGCCTGTGTGCCGATGCCACAGGCACAATCCAGTACGCGGACATCGGCAGCGTTGAACGGGGCGGTGATGGGTTCGGTGGGAGTGTCCTCGTCGGCGTCCAGTTCAGGCAATGCTGATGCGGATGGGGTGAAATGCGCGCGGATGAATTTGTCGAGCACTTCCCCCTGCCGCTGAACCGATGTGTCCCATTCCTGGAAAATCAGCGTGTAGTGCTGCGCGAGTTCGTCGTAGAAGTTGACCACTGAGTCGGACATAAGCTTATAACTCAACTACGTGATTGGATGCTCAGTTGAATATCAGGCTAAAAACGCGCCATAAAGTCCTGCGTGGCGATGACGAGCAGTACAGTGTAGGCGCAGGCGGCGATGCTGCCCACAACCAGCAGCAGCATTGCCAGCATGACGACGCCTTCAGCCAGCAGGCGGCTTTTGCTTTCGCTGGCGATATGCGTTTTTAGTCGCGTTAGAGATGATCGAATCATAGTGTTATTGTAGCGTGCATTTGTTTTTGGCGCGGGTGCTTGAGTCAGCGTTCGAGGGTGGCGAGCGTTGGGCTGTCGCTGGTCATGCTGTCCGGTGTGATGGCGGGCAGACGTTCGCCTGTTTGCCAGTTGTAGACGGCAGCGTGCAGGGTATAACTGTCGGGTGGCAAATCGGTGAGGGGGATTTCGACCAGATGGCAGCTTTCCCCTGCGGGGGCGAGGGCGTAATCGGCCTGTGCGCGAAGCTGTCCACTGCTGTCGAGCAGGTGCAGCGCGACGGAGTAGGTGTTGGCAGGGATTTGCGATGATACATTGAAGCCCAACCACACCTGCAAAACATCATCCTGCGTCCCAATGGCACCTATAGGCTGCACCTGTATCCCATCCTGTCCAAAGGTGTACTGCGGCGCACCGTCTGTCAGGCGTCCGAACGCGAGAATGAGCAAATCTTGCTGATCGGTGATGGTGGCGCACTGGGCGATGTGGTGTTCGTTGAGCCAATAAGTTAGCAGCGACCATTCAGTACTGATGTGACGCGGGTCGTAGGTGATCCAGACGCGCTGGGCCGCGCCGACGGCTTCCTCGACGCGGGCAACGTAGTTCTGGACGTTGGGACGATACTGGATTTCCAGCACTTCGATACGGGCGGGCGAACTGCCGAAATACTGCGTCAGCGGGTGGAGCGCGTGGCTGCTTTCACTGCCGACGCCGACGACGTTGAGCACGACATCACCTTCGCTGAGGCGCGGGAGAAGGATTTGCGCCATCTCGCGGAAGGGCTGGGGCTGCGTGCGGTTAAGGATGCTGCGCACGGCGTAATTCTGGTCAACGGCGACGGCGCTGATAAGCCAGATGCTGATGAGCAGGGCAGGCGGCAGGCGCAGCTTCGAGAGTTCGTAGACGCCGAAGCCTGCGATGAGGGCGAATAGCGGCAGAATCGCCATGGCGTAGCGAATTTCGTTAACCTTGAGGACGTAGAAGCCAAACATATCAAGCGCCAGCAGCAGCGCGGCAAATGCCCAGAAGCGCCATGACGCACGCGCCCGCAGGCTGAAAAATGCCAGTACCACCAGCAGCGCTGCACCTGTGTTGCTGAAGGTGTAGAACATGTCCCCCGCTATTGCCAGCAGGTGCGCAGGGTCGATGACGGCACGCTGCTGAGTCTGAGTGACGCTGGTGGCATAGAGCACATTGGCGACGAAGGGCAGCAGCGATGCCCCGGCCAGCGCGAAACATGCCAGCGTCAGCCACCAGTGACGGTCACGCAGCCCGACGCGCAGGCGCAGCAGATGCCACAGACCAAGCACGGCGACAAAGAAGGCGGCGAAGTAGTGGATGTAGAGCAGGGCGACGAGCGCCAGCAGAAAGGCGGCGTAGGTCAGCGGGGTCGGCTTGCGGCGGGTCATGCGCCAGTAGAGCAGCAGGAGCAGCGCCGCGAGCAGGACGATGAGCGTGTAGCCGCGTATCTCGTGGAGATAATAAATCAGCCAGGTGCTGCCGCCGAGTGCCGCTGCCGCACCTAAGCCGACGATGCGTTGACGACTGACTTCACAGCCGAGGCGGTAGGTGACGGCGGTTGCCAGCACGCCTGCCAGCAGCGAGAGGGCGCGCGCGCTGTATTCTGTCCAGCCGACGCTGTTACCCCATGCCGACAGCGCCCAGGGATAGCCGGGAAGCTGCCAGGGGTCTTCTTCGGCGAGGCGGTTCCAGATGTCGGCGGGGGAGAGGGGCGCGCCGAACCAGCCCGCGCCCGCGTTGTACAGCGACCACCATTCGTCGTACCAGACGCCATCGGCGTTAAGGTTACGCGCGCCGAGCCAGGTCATGACGAGCAGGACGATGATGAGGGCAAGAAAGTGTTTGAGGGAGTGTGTGCGCAAGGTTTTTCCAGACAATCAGCGATTATTAAGCGGAATCAGCCAGCCGACAATAAGATATGAACACGATACAGATTTGGGTCACTGGTGTCAATGAAAACCTCTTGCAAGTAGTCGCTGCCTGAGGAGTAATAACCGTAGAGGTAGGGTTCCGGTACGTTCAGAACATCACGCAGCAGAGGATTCGATCCTTGTAAATCGGCGGGGGCGCTTGTGGTTAATTGTAAACGTCGTATGCGTGTGCTTTGGATAAATGCGTCTAGATCGACTGGTGACATTTCAAAGCGGGCTTCTGCCCACCAGCCTTGCAGACCGCCGCATGATGTCCAGATGTTTGCAGCACTTGGCGGGAACTCAAAATTCGCCAGACCTTCAGTTCTCAAAATATGATCAGGTACATCGGTAGCACAATTATCTGCAAACATTTCGCCTAGCCCATCCGCAAACGCATTCAAGAACATTACCAAAGCGCCCGCAGCGATGCTTACACACGCGATGAGTGCAAACAGACAACCGAACAGGAGGCGTCTGCGATGTCGTTTCTGGGGTGCAGTGGGGTCTGCTCGTTGTGAGTCAATCGGATGAGCCGGTTCGCTCAAGTTCTATTCCTCGTCTTCGGCGGCGGTGGCTACCTTTTTCTCGACGGGTTCGCCGCGCTTCAGCACAAAATGGTCGAAGTCGCGCACAACGTAGGTGTTGGGGAAGACGGCGCGCGCCTCATGCACGATGTCGCGTTCACGGTAGCGGCGCGAAACGTGTGTGATCAGCAGCGTGCCGACGTTGGCCTCCTGCGCCAGCGTCGCGGCTTCGTGCGCGGTGATGTGCCCGAAGGCGCGGGCTTCCTCGACGTTATCCTTGAGAAACGTGGCTTCGATGACCAGCGCGTCGGCGTCCTGCACGTACTCGCCAATGTTATCAAGGCGCGCGATGTCGCCGATGTGTACCAGCTTGACGCCGCGAATCTCTTTGTCCAGCACCATGTCCGGCGTGACGATGGTGCCATTAGGCAGCGTGATGGATTCGCCCTTCACCAGCCTGCCGCGTTCGGGTCCGGCTGGCACGCCCAACGCTTCGGCTTTTTCGAGCAGGAATGGGCGGTGTGTCTTCTGCTGGAAGACGTAGCCGAAGTTGCCGCTGCCGCGATGCGTGACAGGGAAGGCCGTCACCGTGTATTCCTTGCACTCGAAGAAGGTGGCAGGCTTCTGCAAATCGTACATGCTGATTTTGATGGGCAGGCGCTCAAAATCCAGCACGACGCCGTAGAGCAAACGGCTGACACGGTCTAACGTGGATTTGCCGCCCCAGATTTCAATTTCCTCCATCGCTTCCCAGTTAGCGAAACTAGAAATCAAACCGCCGAGTCCCAGGATGTGATCGAGGTGTCCGTGTGTGAGCAGGATGCGATTGAGGCGCTTGAAGCCGATGCCACTGCGCAAAATCTGGCGCTGTGCCCCTTCGCCACAGTCGATGAGGAAGCGGTATTCCCCCGCGAGAACAACCTGCGCGGGCAAACCGCGATGGATGGACGGTGCAGAGGCGGAAGTGCCGAGGAAGACGATTTCAAACATGGGATAGTCTTTAGTTAATAGTCTTTTAGTCGATAGTCACAGGCAAAAGGCAGGCAAGCGTGTGCGTTAACTCCCCTTAAAGGTGGCCGATAGTAGCGTATGCTGCACGCTCACTCATACCTTCAGCTAATTCAGCGGTTCGACAAACGGGCTGCCGTCTGCGCCCTCGGCTGTCCAGCCTGTAACCCCATCATAGCTGACCTGTGCCCAACGAATGCCGTCAACGCACACACCCTGCTGCCCATCCACGACATCAAAGACTTCGCCGGACGGAATCTGCCCAATCTGCTCAGCTTCGGTGGATGGTGCGCTGCGTACACGGTTGGGTGAGCCTTCCAGCACACGCCCCTGCCCACCTGCTGCCAAACCGACAGGCGCTAATGTACCGCAAGCTGCGGCAGTCTCAAAGATAGTGGTGGGTTCAAGTGTTACCGTGCTGCCCGGTTGGAACAGCATGTACTGCTGCACGCCCCAATTGATGGCGGAAGCGCTGAAATCCGGCCTTTGTTCGCTGCCCTGCGCATCGGCGATGACCAGCCCGCCGCCACCTTCGCCCACCAGATGATAGGCAAACTGCTGCCCATCGGGCGAGATGGAGAAGTCCACCGCGTAGGGCGGGTTGCTGGACTGGCGAAAGAGCAAGTCGCCGTTGGGGCTGTAGACGCCGGCGGGACGGGTATCGTTGGTGTCATCGGCGAAGATGATGGAGTCGTCCGGCGACAAAGCGCTGACGCTGGAAATCACGGCTTCGGCGAGGAAGTATTCTCCCGATTGAATGTCAAACAGGATTACTGTGCCATCGGGCACATCCACATCCAGGCTGAACAGCGCCAGATAATCGCGTCCATCGTGGCGCACGTAACCGTGAATGCCAGAGTCCTGATGAACGCTGCTGTTCAGATACAGCGTGGTGGTGCTGCCATCAATGGGATTATAGCGCGTGGTGTTAATCAGAATGCCACTTTCATTCCAATCAAGGCTGTAACCGAGAAAGTTCTGTGTGTCTTCTGCCAGCACGTGCGACTCGCCGCTGGCAATGTCGTAGATCACGAGGCGAGAAACAAAGTTGGGGGCACCAACGTAGCTGCGCGCTTCCAGGTAGGCAATCTGTGTGCCATCTGGTGACCAGTCCACACCCCACGGACTGCGGTAGTACAACCGCCCCTGTTCGTTCCATTGGGTATCCGGCTCGTGGACGGCGATGGGCGTTGTTGCGAGCGTGTTCAAATCCAGCAGCATCAGGTCGCTGGGCATATCCCCCAGATTGCCCGTGAGGTTATCGGCCATGGCCTGCGTGAAGAACGCTGGAGTGCTGTGAAAGACCAGACTACCCCCATCCGGCGACAGGTGAATGTCTTCCTGACTGTAAGGATAGGCCCCGGAGTAGCCGTTGATGTGCGTAAGCTGTGTGACCTGTCCATCAGCGGCTATAGCATAGAGTTCGCCCTGCCGAATGGCAATCAGCGGCGGGTTGGTCTGCGCGTGGGTGATGCTGAAACTCGTCAGCAGCAAGAGGGCCACAAGCGTAACGTATTTGAGCATATTCATTTGAACACCCTTGATGATGGGTTCTAATGACATTGTTCGTTTAGCCTCCACAGATGGGAACCTGCATGATATCTGTAGGGAGTTGGTAATCTGCGCCGCGTTCAGGAATGATAACATCGCCGCAGTATTTGGCCATGTTGCCGAGCGCGAGATAGGCGGGACGCGGCACACCGGGCGGCGACCAATCGACGTTTTCGGTGATAGCCCACCAGTATTCCTCGTCGTCAGGCGTCCAGGCAGGGTTAGCGATATAGATCGTGGACATCAGGCCGACCCAGGGACGCCAGTGCTCGTAGGCGTACTGATAGGCGCGCACCAGGTAATCCGCCTGCTGCTCCTGGGTGACGGCGAACCAGTTATAGGACGAGTCGGTGCGCGGGTCGGTTGTCCAGCCGACTTCGAGAATCGCCACCTGACGCGCGGCATCGCCGTTGTCGATCATGATACGGCGCAGGTCTTCGACGCGGCGGAAGGTTGACCAGCGTCCATTGTCGTCGCGCTCGGCGTCGTCGGGGCCGTATTCCGGCGCGCGGTAGCCCGGTGCGTGCATCCCGACCACATCAATGTACTGCTGGAAGCCTGCCCAATACAACGCCTGCAAAAAACGGTCATCAGGGACAGCGGTGTTGTCGAAACTGCCTGTCGGCGACAGCCCTGCGGAGATGATGATCGCGTCGGCGTCGGCGGCGCGGATAGCTTCGCTGCACACGCGCAGCAGTTCGGTATAGCCGGGAGCGTCGGGCGGGTTGTTGCCCCACTCACGCGCGAGGTTCGGTTCATTCCAAATCTGATAGGCATCGATACGGCCACGATAACGGGCGGCAATGGTGGAGCAGTAGTTGGCCCAGACGTCCAGGTGGTCGGCGTCGGGCGGGGCGTCGATATAATCCTGATGGCGCACGCCTTCGACGGCGGGATGTGCCCAATCGGGCGCATCGCTGAGGCGCACAACAAGGTGCAAGCCGTAGCGTTCAACTTCATTCACGATACGGTCAGATGCCGTGAATGACCATTCGCCCTGTTCCGTTTCCATGTCATCCCACGCGAAAATCTGCTTGACATGACTGAAGCCAATCATGCGCGTCCATGCCAGATGGATGGAGGCCACATTTTCATCCCACCACAGAAAGGTCTGCACGCCGTAAGTCAGCGAGGGGAAGGGCGGATTGGTGATGGCGCTGGCACGAAATGGGTCATCAGGGCGGATAATCAGAAAGGCAGCGATACCGAGGAGCAGCAGGAGCACAATGAGAACAGCGATGACCGCAGGGGCACGGCGTACCATGCCCCCACGCGAAAACCAATTTTTCATCAGCGGCCAATACTCGCCATGTAGTCACGCTGCCACGTCTGCAACGCGCTATAGACTGGACGGTGCTCCCAATTAGGGCCGATGATCGAATAAGGGACGTTGTCATTATCCGGCGACCAGCCAGCCTGCGGGCCGTAGTTCAGGTTCCAGAGGAAGGCCAACCAGACGAAACCCCAATCACGCATGTTGCTGACAGCCTCGATGGTGAAGGTGGACTGCTCATCAGGCGTGTTGTCATTGGCAAACTCGAAGCCCTGCGTATCGAAGCCCGTGATGCCCTGGCTGACCGCCCAGCCGAATTCGGTGACGCACAGCGGCTGCGTGCCCCCTGCGTTGGCGATTTTACGGGCGTAGGTTTCGAGCGTGCTGCGGAAGCTCCAACTGTGGTGCGGGTTGGCGAATGGCCCGCGGAACTGTGCTGATGGGTCATTGGGTACGGCGTCCCATGTGACGCTCGGCCCGATGTTGTAGCCGTTGTGGTGCGCGCCCACGCAGTCTGAATAGCTCAACAGCCCGGCGGCGATGAGTTGATCCATGTAGGTAAAGTCATCGAGCGAGTTCGGGCCGCTGACGCCAGTGGGCGAGAGCGCGCCGCTGATGACGATGATGCCGGGGTCGATGTTCTTGACCGCCTGATAAGTGGCGCGCAGCAGGGAGATGTAGTTTACCGCGCTGATGCCACCTGTGGATGTCCACTCACGGTCAAGGTTCTGTTCGTTCCACACTTCGATAGCGTGAACCTGTCCGGGGTAACGATTGAGAATGGCGCTGACGAAATCGACAAAGTACTGCGTGTTGGCGGGCGGTCCATGACGCGACAAATCGACGCCAGCTTCGCGTGCCCAATCGGGGGCGCTGACAACCGACAGCATGGTGTGCAGGCCGGGGAAAGTCGCAGCGGTGGGAATGACCAGATCAAGAATCTGCCAATTATACTGTCCCTGCGCAGGTTCGATTTCATCCCAGGGAACCTGCTGCTTGTACCAGCGCAGTCCGAGGTTGGTGTAGACATCGTTCATCCAACCCCGCTGATTATCGACGCTGCCATCAAGGCTCTGCTGTACCTGAATGCCAACCTGAAACACAGGGTCATCGACGGGCAAGGTCGTGGGAGTCGGGGTGGGCGGTTCGGCGTTGGTGGCGGTTGCCGGAACAGTAGCGGTGGGTTCCAGTGTGCGCGTGGCCGTCGGTTCAAGCTGGCGCGTGGGTGGCACCGTCGCCTGCGCCGCGACCTGCACATCTGCCGTCGCGTTGGGCGTGTTGGGGATATTGTTGCGGGTCAGGGTGTCACTGGCAGAAGTGACCAACCCACCATAAGCCAAATAAATCGCAAAAAAAGTACAGCCTGCCAGCATCAGCGTGATGCCTGTCCAGACGAGTACGAAATCACGTAACTGTCGGCGCACTATGGAGGTTCGCGTTGCCAAGTCCTAGTCCTTTCGTCTGTGTGTCCCTCAATAAAGACGCGCATCATGCGGCGCGCGTTCCTTTTAGGGTAGAGGGCATGACAGCGTCATGCCCCTACGATGAGGTCGTTACCGTGAAGCAGCCAACGCATCACAAGCGGGGCAGCTACCGTTGGGACGGATGATGGCGTAACCCGCCATCGGGTCTGCGCCGTAGCTTGTGAAGTCGATATTCCAGATAATCATCAAACGCACGCGGCCACTCTGCGAGGCGAGCGCGGCTGTGCGCGCCAGCCATGAGGCCTGCTGCGCGACGGTGGTGTTGGCCGCCCAACCAAAGTACGGGTCAAGCGGCGGGTAGCCTTCCGGTGTGAGGTAGCCGAGTTCGGTGAAGCAGATGGGACGCGCGCCACCGCTGATACTCCAATACGTGTCCAGCATTCCGCCGAAGTAGCGGGTGTAATAGTCGTCGCGCGGGTCGCCGGAGCGCTGATCGGGGCCGACGATGCCTTCGTTGTAGTGCGCACCGAGGCAGTCCATGTAGTTGAGCCCGCCCGCCTGCACCATCTGGCTGACCCAGTTGTTGTCGTTGACGACAGCGCCGGGGTAGGCGGCTTCCGCGCCGGTGGGGGCTGGGGCCGCGCTGATGACCATGACGCTGCCGTTTGCGCCCTTGATGGCCTGATAGGCTTGACGCAGCATATCGGCGTAGGTCGCGCCGCTGATCTGCCCGTTGGGCCATTCGCGGTCAATGTTGGCTTCGTTCCAGACTTCAATGGCGTCTGGCCCCTGGCTGGCAACGCCGCCGAGGAAGCTGGCGAAGCCGGAAACGTATCCGCCGCCGCCTGCTGCCAGATCACCCGGGTTGCCGACAATACCAAGCAGAATCTTGAAGCCGCGCGCGTGAGCTTCGCCAATCGGCCCGGCTGCCGCTGAGGGGTCCATGCCGGGCGTGTAGCGCAGTTGGACTTTCATCCACGACATGCCCGCGCGGCGCATGGCATCGCTGGCCCCTGTGGATGTACCCGTGACGTGTCCCCCATATTCAAAGTTGCCGACGGCGATGCTGCCTGCAACCGGAGCGACGACTGAGCCGTTACCCCCACTAGGTGCAGCGGATGTCGCCACAATCGGTACGGGGGTGTAGGTTGGCGTGGGTGTGGGCGTCGGTGTAGAAGTCGGGAGCGGCGTGGGTGTGGGTGTCGGCGCGAAGACCGCAACTGCCGCACCACTGCGCGCGCTTTCGATGTCCGAGGCGACCACATCGACGTTGACGGCGTAGTTGCCGTCAGGCGCGTTGACGGTGGCGACCAGTGGTTCATTCAGGTCAGTGGTAACCTGACCGATGACACCGTTAGAACCTTCAATCGTCCAGCGTAGAGCGAGTTCGGTTTCGGTAGGAACGGCTGGAAGACCAAGCTTGTAGTTGAGCACGGTTTCCAGCACATCATTGGCTACACCGTCATAAAGCAGGTCGCCTAAGCCAACACCTGCCAGCGCGAAAGGCAGCGTTCGATCCATGCGGAAGCGCAGCGCTTCACCTGTGGTCAGCCACATACGGGAAACACGATTGCCGCTGTCATCGAGATAGTCAATGAAGGGGGACTGAACGTTCATGTCCATGCCCGAAGCGGCGGCAAAACCGTCGAGGCTGGCGGTGATTTCCGTGCCCGGTTGTACGATGCCCGTGTCCGTGGTGGCGGCGGCTTCAACGCTGACGTTGCCGAGGCCGGACAGCGCTTCGTCGTAGCCGATGGTGGTGAAGACGCCGGATACTTCGCGGATGGAACGCGCTGACAAGCCGATGAGAATCTTGTGGCGGTCTACTTCACCGACGACCCAGCGCAGCAGCGCTTCGACGTACTGATTTTCGCCGGGAGAGTAGGTATTGGGGTCAATGCCCAGATTGATTTGCAGATAATCGACGCTGGCACCGAGCGCGCGCCAATCATAAGCGCCCGTATCCCATGTGCCTGCGGTGTTTTGCGCCTGCGGCACGACAACCCCCAACAGCAACCCTGCGCGGTTGAGATTATCGCCCAACTCCTGCATGAAGGCGGTGAAGTTGTCACGGGCGTCGGCAGGTAGGTCGCGATAGTCGATGAAGATGCCGTCGAAGCCGCCGTTGATGGCCAGCGCGGTAATCTGGCGGACGTGCTCCATGCGCAGCTCGGTATTGGCGAGAATTGCGGTCACGGTCTGCGGGTCAACGGCGCGCGGGTCAGCGAAGTTGCGGACAACGGGCAGCACACGGTAGGGAGCATTGAGATCGTAGCCGCCTGCCAGGCTGCCGACGAGCGTGCCCTGTGTCGTGGGCTGCATCCCGGCGGGCGTGATAATCGTCGCTAACTGCGCTACATCATTGGTCAGCGGCTCGTTGTCAATCGCTACCAGCACGACGGGTTGGTCGGGCGGCGAGGATTGGAACAGCGCCACCGCGTCCGGCACAGAAGTCAGAGTTGCCGTCAGCGCGGTGCCGACATCTTCTGATGGGGTGAATGTCCAGCGGTTGGTTGCGGTATCCCAGGTGTAGAGGTCAAGCAAATCGTGATCGCCTACTGTCGCCGGAATATCCACAGAAACCGTGATGGTGTCGGGCGTCTGTCCGGTGCTTTCCACACTGTAGACGGCACTTTGCAGCGCCAGATAGAATGGGACAGCGGCTTGCGCGGCGGGCACCCAATCAGCGCCTGTGCCCGTCGTGAAGCTGTTCAGCGGGACGCTGTTCAACTGCACGCCGAATTCCCCTTGCAGCGCTGCCGGATCGACGACGAAGCTCATGCCGTCGACCTGTACGCCGTTGCCAGTGGCATCGAGCATGGTGTACTGCGTGCCGAGCAACCGATCCAGCAGGCTAATCGGCGGTAAGAACAAGCCGACGACCACCAGAATCGTGACGAGAAAGCCCGTAATCATGGCAGGCAGCCAGCAGCCACAGCCGCTGCCCTGTGGTTCGCGCACGGGCGGCATCTGTCCGGTTACTGGGGGATACTGCCCGGTGGAAGGGACGGCTGGGGTTGAGCCAGTTGTCGGCGGTGGGGCAACGACAGGGCGCATCGTCCCTGAAGGGGTTTTCTCTGGCGACTGGCTGTCTTCCAGACGGACAGCGCGCATTGCGCCAGATGGAGTTTTTTCAGGGCTGTTCAAATCGGACATTGAGTTCCTTTCAACATTTCTACCTCGATGGTGTAAGGGCGCAATCTATTGCACCCTTACCGCACGTTCTCATTGACGCTGAGAACGGCGCTGAGGTTCCTAACTACCTAACGCATCACAGGCGGGACACGAACCGTCAGGACGGATGATTGCGTAGCCGCCCATCGGGTCATCGCCAAAGACGCCTGTGTAGTCAACATTCCAAACGATCACCAGACGGACGCGACCACTATTACGCGCCAGCGAAACTGCCGAGTCGAGCCAGGCGGCGTGCTGAGCAACGGTGGTGCTTTGCGCCCAGGCGAAACCGCCGGGCAGTGAACCGTAGCCTTCCGGTGAGAGATAACCAAGCTCCGTGAAGCACAGGGGGCGTGACCTGCCGAACGCGGCAGTGTAGGTGTTCACCATGCCCCAGAAATAACGTGAATAGTGGCTGCTGTTGCCGCGCGGGTCGCCGCTGGTCTGCGAGGGTGGGACGATGCCTTCGTTGTAGTGCAGTCCGACGCAGTCCAGGTAGTTGGCCGCGCCTGCTGCCGCCATCGCCGAGACAAAGGCGTTGTCATCGCAGCCGCCGCCGCTGCAACCACCGAAGTAGCCAGTGGGGGCGGGCGCGCCGCTGATGACCATCGTGTTGGGGTTCACCGCGTTGATGGCGTTATAGGCCACGCGCAGTAAATCGGTGTAGCGTACCGGGTCGATTTGGCCCGGCGTCCACTCGCGGTCAATGTTTGGCTCGTTCCAGACTTCGATGGCGTCCGCGCCGAGGCCTGCCGCGCCCGCGACATAGGCGGCGTACTGGTCAAAATAGCCCGGGTTATTCAGTTCAGTGTTGTAGCCGACGATGCCCAGCAAGATACGGAAACCTGCGCTGTGGGCGTTGTTGATGAGGCCCGACAGTCCTGAGGGGTCTTGCCCGGCGGCGTAGCGGATTTGTACCTTAATCCAGGTCATGCCCGCGCGGTACATGGCGTTGTAGGTATTGCTGTCGAAGTTGCGGATATGACCGCCATAAGCGAAACCAGAGACGGGCGCTGTGCCGACGACGGCCTGCACGGGTGCGACTGGTGCGCTGCTGGCGTTGTCCGTCGTTGCGTTGGACGTGGTGCTGGGGGCTGCCGCGCCGGGTGCAGACAGCAGGAACGGTGTATTCACGTCGATGATCGGCAGGGCGGTCAACTGTGACAGCGTGATGGAAACGCCGCCGCTGCTGACCCAACCAACGTTGCTGCGTGAGGTGATGCCGCGTACCCAGTTGCCGCTGCTGTCACGGCCATCCAGCAGGATGGTGGTGCCGCGTGCCAGACCGATGACGCGATCATAGGTCGTACCCGGCCCTGTGCGCATGTTGATGACGGTGGTCGTCGTGGTGAGCAAGCCGCCGCCTGTATTGGCCGCGCCGTTATCGCTGGAGGCTGCGGGTACGGGCGTGGGATTGGTGGCTGCGGCAGGTGCTGTGGTGCTGTCGGCAGAAGTGGGCGGGGCAGTCAGCGTGAAGGGCGTATCGACCCAAATCTGAGGCAGTGCCAGCGCCTGATCGCTGGAAACGTTGAGATAGCTAATGGCAACCCAACCGACAGAACCGCTAGAGGTAATGCCGCGCGCCCAAGTGGCTGTTGGGTCATGCCCATCCAGCAGAATTGCGCGTCCAGCGTCGAGCACTTCCAGCCGCCGCCATTCGGTGCCGGGGCCTGCGCGTAGCGATACACCTGTTGTCACCTGAGCAAGAAGGCTGCTGATTTCCTGGGCAAATAAACTGCCAGAGAAAGAAGAAAAAGCCAGCAATAGAAGAAGAGCGGAGAATGTAATTTTTAAACGTCGCATCGTCACCTCTGCGCACTCACCTGCATGTACTGTGCGGTATCCGGGCTTGCGTGCCCCTGATGGGATAAACCGCTATCCGAAAAAACAGCGCACCAACAAACCGCAAGAAAAGTTTGCCGCTGCGCCCCCGTGTTAAAGTTTGAACTGCTTCCACCTCATAGAGGCAAAAGTATACCCCTCACTTATGGCGCGGCATTTTATCAGAACGATTTTTGTTTGGCAAATGGAAAGCAAACTAACAGGGAATTACTGGCCCTGCTCCAGGGTGGGGAATCAACTAAAAACAGAGGCTTTGCGTCCTCTGTTTTTAGTATTCTATGTAACGTTTCCAGGCGTCCGGGCCACTGCCAACGGCGATGACCAGATAGCTGGTGCGCGGTGTTTTCGGCTCCCACGCGAGTTTCATGCCTGCTTCATGAGGCAGCCTGTTGCCCTTGCGATGATTGCAGGCGTAACAAGCGCAGGCAGTGTTGGTCCATTGATCGCGTCCCCCGCGTGAACGTGGGATGATGTGGTCAACGGTGAAGTCGCTTTTGGTCAAAACTTTCCCCTTAAGCTGGACGCCGGGCTGAACACCGCAGTAGATACAGGTGAAGCTGTCGCGAGTTAGCACCCCCCGACGGCTCCAGTGTGCGCGCCTGCGTGGGACATTAATGTAGGAACGCAGCGCGATAACCGACGGAATGGGGAATTGCTCGGCAACGGTGCGTAAAAACACCCCGGTTTGCTCAACGACAATCGCCTTTCCGGCCATCAATAAGTTCATGGCACGAGGCACGGTAATGACAGAGAGGGGTTCCCACGTTTGCCCGTTGAGCAGCAGGACGCGCCCCTGTAGAGCTGCACTGACAGTCACCGACGATAACCTCTCAAAATTACATCCACTTACCTTTATGAGTATATCACTTTTTTTCACAAATCGCTTTAAACCAGTGCTAAATATTGGCGAGGAAGCCCAGCCAACACCCATATTGACGCAGTACAACTCCCTCGCCCCAGCCTCTCAAATGTTAAACTGCCCGTCATTCGTCACTCGCAAATCATGACACTCTGCAACCGATGGGTACAAAGCTGTCTGCTGCCGTTGTTAAAGTGCTTCCGATAAACCCTGTGAGCGTGTACTGAACCCGATTACGCAACATACCAATAAAACTCGCCCGCTCGGATTTTTGTCATTTAGTCAATCAGTCGCTCTGTTAGTTAAGGGGGCGACTGTGTTGAGGCACAGCCGCCAGTTTGTGCTGCGAATGGCTCGCTTTTCTCTGCACTGCCGTCTATGTCTTGCACGGCGTCTGCCTCCTCTGCGGGATTTCCCGCGCTTCCATTTATTAAACGGGGGAGCGCGCTGCTGGCACTCACCTGTGTCTGTTAGACGCTGGAGCTAGTGATGGAGTTCCGCGTCCCCGGCTGCTCTGGGCAGCACTCTCAAGGCGGGTTTTGCATCTGCTAATTGATCGGCCTCCAGTTCGCTGATCGTTTCCTGGGCGGTGTACACCAGTTCGTGCAGAACCTCCAGCAGTTCGGGCGTGTCCAGCGTGGTCAGCTTATGGACATAACCTTCGCTGGCTGCGCTGTGCAGTTGGTCCAGCACGTCGATCAGGTCAAAAAGGCGGGCGTCAGTGTACAGCAGTTGCAAGGTCTTGTTTAACATATTTTCCTCTTCGTGTATCGACCACACGCAGAAATAAAAAAGGACGTGAGTTGCTTTGCTTGCCAATCTCACGTCCCTTTTTGTGCTGGGAACCGTTTGCGGGGTAGAGGTACTTGTTAGTCGGTACGACTCCGAGTCCTCTCGTGAGACCTATGTGGCGTATACGGCTTACCGTCATTGCGGCGCGGGGCGGCGCTCGACACCCAATCAGTCGTGGGGCGCAGGCACGCCAAACCGAATGCCTCAAATGGCTGATCGCCAGAGACAGTAAGGCTATGCAGTTGTTGTGAAATTCGTCCCATGAACTGGTTGAGTTGCGCTGCCATAGCTACGCGCCTTTCTCGACTGTTGTCGCCTGAAGCATCGATAGGATGCTTTCGCCCGTTATGAATACCCGCCGCATACCCTGTGGTTTACTAATTTTCAGGTAGCCCTTCCGGACAAGGCGCTTGAGCGTGCTTAAGCTTATGCCTAAGGCTTCAGCGGCCTCTTGTCTGGAGTATACAGCTCCTGCTTCGATACGCGGTTTATCCGACATCAAAACCCATCCTTTACAACCAATAACAGACTAACACAGGCTTTTAGCACTGTCAAGGGACAAATTTTGTTGTTAAACACTGTCAAGGGGTCAAAACGGATTAGAGTCTTGACATAGGGCGTTTTTCGGCGTAATAATGTTCCACGAATGGCGCTGAAGGAGAACATGCGCAGCATCCGCGCTCACAGAGAGTTGAGGTCGATAGGCTGAGAGCCTCAATAAGCAGCCGCTGCGGAATTCGCTCCTGAGCCGGGCAGGTGAAAAACAGTTGTCAGTTATCAGTCAACCCTGTTTATGCTGAAAACTGAGCACTGACTACTGAAGACTCGCGATTAGCTTGCTCCGTGTTCCCGACGTGATGGGGATCAAGTGGTTGCCTCACAGAAGCCTGTGGGCAACAAGTAGGGTGGTACCGCGGGAGTTGTTAACGATGCGCTCTCGTCCCTTATGTGGACGAGGGCGTTTTTTATTCGGGGGCTTCAGTTAACAGTCAACAGTCGTTAGTTTGATTCATCTAAAACTGACAACTGACAACTGACAACTGACAACTAGCTGGAGGGAATATGCTGGAACAACTGGAAAAGCTGTATCAGGAAGCGGCGAGCGCGCTGGCAAGCTGCACCAGCAGCAACGCGCTGCGTGAGTGGGAGATTAAATATCTCGGCAAGAAAGGCGCGATTACCGAGATGCTGCGCGCGGTGGGTGCGCTGCCGAAAGAGGAACGTGCGAGTTTTGGCAAGCGCTCAAATGAAGTCAAAGAAGCCCTGAGCGTGGCGTTCACTGAGCGCGAAGAAGTCGTGCGGCAGCAGGAGCTTGCCCGCGATCTGGAAGAAGGCGAAATTGATGTGACGCTGCCTGGACGTTCGCGGCAGGTGGGCGGCTTGCATCCTTCGACGCAGACGCTGCGCCAGTTTGCTGACATCTGGGCAGACATGGGCTTCCAGGTGTTCCGCAGCCGTGATGTGGAAGATGACGATACCAACTTCACCATGCTCAACATCCCGCCGTATCATCCGGCGCGCGACATGTGGGATACGTTTCACACGACAACGCCCGGCGTGATTCTGCGCACGCACACGTCACCTGGACAAATCCATGCCATGCGCCAGTTAGGGAAGAACGGCACGCAGCCGATTCGCGTCATCCTGCCGGGCATGGTCTATCGTTATGAGCAGATGTCGGCGCGCAAGGAGATTCAGTTCAATCAGGTGGAAGGGTTGGCGATTGGGCGCAACATCACGCTTACCGACCTGAAAGGCACGATGACCGAATTCCTGAGGCGTGTTTTTGGGCCGGATGTGATTGTACGCTTTCGCTCGTCGTACTTCCCGTTCACCGAGCCAAGTATGGAAGTGGATGTGCGCTCGGATGCTGTCGGTAAGGCTGGGCTGGCTGGAAGTGGCGGGCTGCGGCATGGTGCATCCGACGGTACTGCAAAACGGCGGTTACGACCCGAAGGAATGGAGTGGTTTCCGCGTTCGGCGCAGGGCCGGAGCGTATCACGATGCTCAAGCACGCCATCCCAGACATTCGTTACTTCTGGGGCAATGATCTGCTTCTTGGAGCAGTTCTTGCGCAATACTTTGATGCGCGCCAGCCGTCTCTACCAAAATGCTGGCGATTCTATTATTGAATACGGTTCTGCTGGTGTGTGTCGCCGAGGGATGCTCGACGCTGGTGCTGCACAGCGCGCAAAACCGTCTCTGCCACAGCGCATCGAGACTTTCAAACAGCAGGTATTGAACTTGTCATACTATCAGGAAGAAGCCTGGTCGCGTGCCTATTGGGATGAACACATGCAAATCCTGACCGTTGGGCATATCAACCGTATACCATCTGGCGCACACTGCCGTTTCATGGACAGTCCATCAATATTGATGACAATGGCGTGCGCCTGACGCCTGGCTCGAACTGTATGCAGCAGACTCATATCAGGTGTACACGTTCGGCGGCTCAACATGTGGGGTTACGGCGTGCCGGACAGCAGCACAATCGCGGCGTATCTGCAAGCAAGTGTGCCTGATGGCGTGTGCATTTGTGAACTATGCCGATCAGGTTTTAACTCGACACAAAACCTGCTGCGCTTGCTGGAACTGCTGCAAGCGGGTGACGTGCCGGACGTAGTGATTTTTATGACGGCAGCAACGATGTGACAGCGGCGCAGCGCCTGGGACAGGTCGGTGCCCATTTCTATGAAGAACAAATCAGCGCTGTGGTCGATGGCACCTTGGTTGAACCCGATGCCCGTCAACCTCACCGTTTCTGGATTGGCTTCACAGCACCGCGACTTATCGTCTCTTTGCGCCGCCTGTGATTGCACCTGAAACGTGGGCACAACCGCCGTTTGCAGAAGAATTCGTCAGTGGCATCGTGCAGACGCATATCTGACTAACGTCGAAGCGGCACATGCGCTTGCGCTGGAGTATGGGTTCCAATTCTATGCCTTTGTCCAGCCTGTGCCGATGGTCGAACAGGATTATACAGAGGAAGAACAGCGCTTCATCTGGGACACGCCGGGCGGTCTCGTGGATCTGTTCGTGCAGTATATCCGCGTATCCGCGACGCTGCGCCGGATTATGTGCATTACTTCGCCAATGTGCTGGATGAACAGCCGTATGTCATCTGGATTGACTTCAATCATCTGACGGCATGGGGCAATCTGGCCGTTGCTGCGGACATCTTGCAGGTGGTGACGCCTGTTATCGACTCAACTGGAAGGTGACAACATGCAGGAAAAACAATTCGCATCTGACCTGAAGTGGATCGCCAGCCTGTTAGCGCTAGGCATTCTGGCAATCATTGGCGCGTTTGCGCTTGACTGGTTTGGTGGTGCGCCGGGGCTTGGGCTGGGGCAAATGCTGCTGATCGGTATTGGTGGACTGCTGATCATAACCGCGTTTCTGTTCCGGCGGCTGGCAAAGCTGCCATTTTTCCCGCCGATTCTACGTGCAGTTGAATTCATCGGCAAAATACTGATTCATAGTTATCGTGTGCTAGCACTGTTATTGCTTGCGCCGATTGTGATTTTCCTGGCGATGGAACTGGGCTACCGTGTGCTGCTGCCGGATGCATCACTGTTCGGCAGACCTGATCCAAACGCTGCGCTGCATCAAGCTTACCTTGCGCGCGCTCAAAGTCCTTGCTTTGTCGATCAGGATTGGTCGCTTTCGATGTGGGAAAGCACGTATCAAATCACCGTAAATAGTTTGGTTGACCGTCCTTACGTTGGTTGGGATTATTCCCCCTATGTCAGCGAATATGTGAATGTGGACGAAGATTCTCGACGTGTAACTCCTAACAGTAATTGCAGCGTGGAGGGTGTCTATCGGGTATACATGTTTGGTGGGTCAACCACATGCAGGGCTACGGTGTACCTGACTTTGGCACGATTCCAGCATACTTGCAGACAGTATTGGATGGTGCTGTTGAAGGCCCGGTTTGTGTGGTGAATTATGGTGAGCTTGCTTATAACTCAACACAGGAAGTGATTGATTTAGCGCTTCAACTTCGGCAAGGTAATATCCCCGACCTTGTGCTGTTCTACGATGGCATTAACGATACCCGCAGCGCCTTTGTCAGCAACGAAGCCGGGATTCCTTATGACCTGTCCGGTGTGCAGCAGATTTCCAATCCAGTGACAAACCCAATCATCGACATGATGCGGCGCAATTTTTACCTTGTGAACTATCTCATCGCGCGCCAACCAGCGCCTGTTGCTCCAGAAATCGAACTTGCTCCCGATCTAGACGCGCAAGTTGTTCATACCTATGTCGAAAACACACGCCTGGTTGAATCGTTCGCACAAACTTATGGTTTCCAATATGCCTTCTTTTGGCAGCCAGTGCTTATCACTGTTGATAAAGCGCGCACCGAGCATGAAGAAGCCCAGTTTAGCACATCAACCACCGATCATGCTTTTTACAACAGCGTCTACAACCTCATGCACGAAACGGCTGCTAATCCCGATGACAATCTCTATGATCTTTCTACTGTCGCATCGTGGTCGGAGGTGCCTGACGGTGAAATGTTCATCGACTCTGCGCATTTGCTGCCGATTGGGAACGAGATCATGGCGCACACCATCGCCGCGATTATCTTGCCGCAGATTGAAGCGGATAGGTAAGCCATCTAAGATGGGTTAAGGGAAATGAAGCACAAAGAGCAACTGGATTCTGACACTGTGTTTTCATCACCGTTCACCTTGGATGTCGCTGTGGCGAGGCTCAAGAATGTGACCCGACGAGGTGTGTATCTTCGTGTCGAAAGATTGGATACAGAACGTGTGGCGTTTCAATTGTCTGCGCGCTATGGAATTGGGATTGTTGCTGGACAAATGTCCCGCGATGGCAATCAAACCTTGGTGACTTATACAGCAAAATGGCGTTTGCGTGGTGTACTGTCGTTTGCTGTGGGGCAAGCTTATCCGATCATTCTCTTTACGTTGGGTATTCCCTTGGCTGTGGCCTTCGGCATTCAAGCCCTCGTCTACCAACAAATGCTCGAAGCCGTCTTACTTTTAGTCGGGGTTTTGATGATGACAGGCTGGTTGGTCTCGGCATGGCGAGTTGCTTTTAAGCAGCAGCAGGCAATCGTACAAGTGCTTTTTTATGCCTTGCGCGACCCAATTCCAGATATACCTGATTTATCGCGCTCCTGATTTTCCCTCTCCACGTACTTGGAGAGACCTAACTGAAAACTGATAACTGAGGACTTTCAACATGATCATACCGCTCTCCTGGCTCAAAGAATTCGTAGATATTGATGTACCTGTTGAACTGCTGGCGGAACGTCTGACACTGGCGGGACTGGAAGTCGAAGCCATTGAATATCTGGGGTTGCCGCAGGTGCATGTCGATGGCACGTACTATCCCAAATCCGACCATCTGGTGTGGGATAGAGAACGCCTCCTGCTGGGCGAAATTCTGGAAGTGAAAGCCCATCCCAACGCCGACAAGCTGGTGCTGGCAATGGTCAACACGGGCAACCATATCGAACAATGTGTGACGGGCGCGCCCAATCTGTTCGAGTACAAGGACAAGGGCAAGCTCAGCCCGACGCTGTGGACGGCATTCGCAGCAGAGGGCGCGGAAGTGTGGGATGGGCACAGTGATACGCCGAAACGCATGATTCTCAAGGAGAAGGCACTGCGCGGCATCCCCAACAAGAGCATGGTGTGTTCCGAGAAGGAACTGGGCTTATCGGAGTCACATGACGGTATCATCCTGATGCACGAACAGCCGCGCGACGTGAACGGTAATCCGTTCCCGGCGGGCACTGCCTTACAGGATGTGCTGGGCGATGTGCTGCTGGACATCGCACTGACGCCGAACCTGGCGCGCTGCTACAGTGTGTTGGGGGTCGCACGGGAAGCGGCGGCGCTGCTGGGCAAGCAGGTGCGCCCGCCTTCATTCGATGCGCTGATGGAAGGCGACGTTATCGATGGGCAGGTACACATCGAAATCCGCAATACGGAACTCAACCCGCGCTTCACGGCAACGCTGATTCGCAACGTCACCATCAAGCCGTCACCAGAATGGATGCAGCGCCGTTTGCAGTTGGTGGGCCAGCGTCCAATCAACAACATCGTCGATGTGACTAACTACATCACGTTTGAAATCGGCCAGCCGCTGCACGCCTTCGACTACGACAAGCTGGTGGAACGTGCGGGCGGCAAAGTGCCAACCATCATCACCCGCCTGCCTAATCCCGGTGAAACGCTGGAAACACTCGATCAAAACAAGCGCACGCTGGAACCCCATAACATTCTGGTGTGCGATACGGTGGGCGCGCTCGGACTGGGCGGCGTGATCGGCGGCGCGGAAACCGAAATCAGCGACAGCACTCGCAACGTGCTGCTGGAAGCGGCGAACTGGAACTTCATCAACATCCGCCGCACCATGCAGACGCAAAAAGTGCAGACCGACGCAGGACTGCGCTTCAGTCGAGGTGTGCATCCGTCACAGTCGCCCCTGGGCAGCAAACGCGGCGCGGAACTGATGCGCATCACAGGCGGCGGTACGGTGGCGAAGGGCATCATCGACATTTACCCGCAGCCGCTGGAACGCGCGCAGATTGAACTGCATCTGAACGAAGTGCGGCGTATCCTCGGCGTTGATGTGGATGCCGGGCGCGCCGCGAGCATCCTCACCAGTTTGGAATTCGATGTCGTGCGCGGCACGGATTCGCTGCTGGTGACAGCGCCGGATCATCGTATGGACATTGGCACAGGTGTTGTGGGCGAAGCAGACCTCATTGAAGAAGTCGGACGCATTCTGGGCTATGACAATCTGCCGGATACGATTATTGCAGATGCCATGCCGCCGCAGTGGACGAATGTCGAACTGGTGCGCGAGGAACGCGCGCGGGATGTGCTGGTGGCGCTGGGCCTGCGTGAACAGGTCAGCTACCGCCTGACGACACCGGAAGCGGAAGCACGCCTGCTGCCGCCGGGGACATCATCACCATTTGGCGATATGCCGTATATCACATTGGCGAATCCCATGACGGCAGACAAGGTGGTCATGCGCCACACGCTGCTGATTAACATGCTGGAAAATGCGCAGAAGAACGCACGCTTCACCCGTCGGCAGCAGGTGTTTGAGATTGGCAATGTCTATCTCCCGCGCGACGGACAGCAGCTCCCGGATGAGCCGCGCCGACTCGGTATTGTAATGACCGGGCCGCGCCGTCAGGCAGACTGGACAGGAAACGATGGTGCAGAGAATGCCGATTATTTCGACCTGAAGGGCGTGGTCGATGGACTCCTCGAAGGGCTGCATGTTACAGGCAGTTATGCGCGTGCCAGCCATCCCACCTTCCATCCGGGGCGCTCGGCACAACTGCTGGTAAACGGTGCGGCGGCGGGCGTGTTCGGTGAACTACATCCCCTTATCGCGCGTGAGTTCGCGCTGACGGATGCGCCGCTGCTGCTGGCGGAGCTTGACCTGGATACTATTCTCAGTTCGACGCAGGAGAATCATCCCGTCAGTGCCCTGCCGACAACGCCGCCTGTGCTGCAAGACATCGCGCTGGTGGTCACTGAGCAGACGACGAATGCGGCTGTCGAAAAGGTGATCCGCAAGGCAGGCGGCGATATGCTCAAGGAGGTGCGCCTGTTTGATGTGTATCGTGGCGACCCGATTCCGGCTGGACACAAGAACCTTGCCTACAGCCTGACGTATCAGGCCGATGATCGCACACTGACCGACAAGGAAGTTGCTAAAGTTCACACGCAGATTGTGCGTGCCTGTGAACATCAGCTTGGCGCAAAGCTGCGCGCCTAACGCCGCAGCGTTCGCAGTTCTGCCTAACACGCTTGCCTTCTCGGAAACGTCATTGAGAAGGCAAGCTGTTTCATTCCTCGCGTTATCATCTTCAACAACTTTTCTACACATTAGTAAACTGTAACATTTACCATTCAAAAAAAGGTGTACATTTTGATTTGTTTGAATAACGCGCGTTACTCAACGACTCCGACGGTCCATACAGAGGGGGTGTCTGCACAATTTAGGTAGATAAGGGGGATGATGGAAGCGGTATTTTCCTGGTACGATGCCGAGCAGACCATCTTGCTCATTGTAGTTACAGGGCAAGCAGGTTCATGGGATGAAGTGTTAAGGATTGTCGAAACGCAGCAGCAGTGGTACAACGCCATCGACCACAAAGCACACAGCATTTTTGATGTGCGCAGCGCGAATTCGCGTGTGCCGCGCGGAAATGCTTTGCTGAATATGAAACGTCTGATGGATCTGTCTCACCGCAACGAGGATTTGACAATTCTGCTCGGCAAACATGTCATTTTGCGTCCGTTAATCGAAATTGTTGACCGCGCTTATCGCTTGGACTCAACTGACCAGCCGTTACAGATATGTGGATACACTGGAACAGGCGCTGGAAACCATTGAGCATTATGAAGCAGCAAAGAAGAAGAACTCATCATAGCCTGCGCAAAATGAAGAGGGCGAACCCACACGGTTCGCCCTCTGTGTTTCAATTAGCCACCTGATCCCATGCCGCTGTCATCGGTGTTGTCGTTGCCGTTATCACCGCCGTGATCGTCGCCATTGTCGTTGTGATTACCGTTGTCGTTGCCGTTGTCACCACCGTGATCGTCGCCATTGTCGTTGCCGTTACTATTGGCATTGGCGTTATTGTCGTCGCCGGGGCGATCAATGGTCAGAATGGTGCCGTCGCTGGCGTCGATATTCATCTCGATACGGTTGCTCAGATGCACTTCCCAAACCAGGGTGCCGCCAAATTTCACGGTTAGTTCGATGCGGGTGATGGTCGCGTTCGGGTAGACGCCGAGGGCGATTTCACTCGCCTGTTGCAAGGTGATGGTCGGGGTACCGACTGAACCGTTGTCATTACCGTTGTCGTCTCCATTGTCATTGCCGTTGCCATTGCCATTGTCATTGCCGTTGCCATTGGCGTTAGGGTTGTCATTGGCGTTGCGGTTGTCGTCTGCGGCCAGGCGGACATGAATGGCCAGCACGCTGCCATCGGCCTGTAACGAACCTTCCACATAGAGCACGTCACCAACCTGAAGGGTCGCCAGAAGCGGGTCACCGGCTGTCAGAGTAATTGTCAGCCCATTGATGCTGATGACGCTGCCATTGATGCTGCTCACTGCGCCCACAACCACGACGGTTACGGTTGTGTCACGTCCCGCGAGTTCCACTTCACGCGCGACCAGTTGACCACTGACGAGGCTGACGTGCGCCTTAACCAGTACACCGAGCACCAGTGGGTCGTTGATTTCTGCGCCGACGATGCTGATGATTTGCCCTGAGACGGTAATCGTCTGCGTGCCGATGGCTTCCAGCGTGCCAACCAGTTCAAATTCACCTGTGGGCATGGGCGTTGCGCTGGGGTCGCTGACGGTAAACAGCGCAACTTCGCGGGCGATCCATGTGCCATCGGCGGCTGCGGTGGCGTGGATTTTGACCAGTGAGCCAACGGTAACACCCGCGCCGATTTCAGCCGCGCTAACGTCAAAGGTTTGTCCGCTGACGGTCATCGTCGTGCCTGCGCTGCTTTCCACAGTGCCGATGATTTCCACTTCGCCGGGCTGCAAACCTGCGTCGGCGGCGCGAATTTCGCGGGCGATAATCACGTTGTCCACCCCCAGCGTGCCTTCAACATGAACGACAGCGCCGACTTCCAACGCAGTTTGAACGATGGCCTGCGACGTGTCCACCAGACGGCCATTGATGGTCAGGCTGTCGGTGGTCATCGCTTCGATAATGCCTACGAGTTGTACTTCTGCAGTCTGCTGTGCGAATACTCCCTGAGCAAACACGAACGTAGCCAGCATCAGGACGAATACCCACAGAATACGACGGAACGATTGGAACTTCATAACGCACTCCTTATGCGAATTTGCTTTTGCTATGGATACAGTCTGGAAGGATGTGGAAAAGTTTCGCACGAGTTTTTATCCAGATCCCATACCGCTGTCGTCGCTGCCGTTGTCGTTACTGTTATCATTGCCGTTATCGCTGCCGTGGCTGTTGTCATTGCCGCTGCTGTTGTCGTTATTGTTGATGTTGCCAGTGCCAGCGGGCGTGCTCGTTCCCGCTATCTGCGGCGGGCGAACGCTGCTGCTCGTGGGCGTGGGAGTCGCAACAGGGGTGACAATCACGGCAATGACAGTGCCGTCTTCATAATATCCTTCGACGTATACCACATCGCCGACGCGCAGATTGGGCAGCACAAGGTTATCAATCGGCACAATCACTTCTATGCCATAGATGGTCAGCACATTGTTGTCCATCTCAGCAATTGGCCCCTGGATAATCACACTGATGACCTGCGGCGTCGGCGTGCGTGAGACGGTTGCTGTTGCGCTAGGCGTCGGCGTCATGCTGGGTGTCGCACTGGGGCGCAGTGTATTGGTAACCATCGCGGTTGCCGTGTGAGTTCGGCTGGATGTGGGCGTAGGGCTGGCGCTGGCCGTTGATGTGCTGGTTAGCGTGGATGTGGGGCTGGCGCTGGCCGTCGGCGTGGAAGTCAAAGCGGTAGGCGTGCTGCTCATCCCCGGCGTATCCGTACCTGTTGGCTGGCTAGTGGCCGTAGCTGTCGGTGTCAGCGTGGTGAGTACTTCTTCTGTGGGCTGCGTGATGCGCGAATAAACGACAATCGCGGTTCCGACCATCAATACCAGAACCGCCGCAAGCACCAGTGTGAGGCGCAGCGGAATCACACGCCTTCTGGGATTGCCCTGTAAACGTTGTTCAAGTTCGCGCCATGTACGCTGCTGATCTTCCAGCACTTCGGTCATCGGGAAGCTGATTTGCCCGACGATCACCCCAGCTTCAAGCAGCGGACGCAGACGTGCAGCATATGCCGGATACGCTCTCAGGCAGTCCTCAATGCTCTGCCCACCTGCCAACCGCTGGATGCAGTCGTTAAAAACCTCCATGAACTCTTGCTCAGTCATAGATTTTTTCTATCCCCATCCTGTCCAGCAGTTGACGCAGTTTGGTGACCGCGCGAAATTGCAGTGATTTGACCGCGCTGACGCTAAGCGCCATGATGTCGGCGGTTTCCTGAAGGTTTAAGGCTTGGCCGAAGCGCAGAATTAACACTTCCTGCTGGTCGGCAGCCAACATTTGCAGCGCGCGGCGTGCTTTCTCAAGGTTGACCGTGCGCATAAATTCGTTTTCCGGGTTGCTGTCGGAGGCGGCGGGTACCCATTCTTCAAGGGTTTCCGTCGGGAACTGCTTGCGCTTGCCGTAATGGTCGTAGACCTTGTTGCGCGCCACGCGGAACAACCATGCACGCAGGCTGGTCTCTGGCGGACGACTACCACGCAGGGAGAGAAAGAAGTCGAAAAACACATCACTGGCAATATCGCGCGCTTGTTCACGGTCATTCACGCGCAGACGCACGAATTGATAAATCGGCGGAAAATACTGCTCATAAATGCGCTGCATGGCGTATTGGTCATTCTGCCGTGCCTGCGCTAACAAATCACGCTCAACTGAGACATCCGGTAAGACAATCAAAATCATGATGAGTCAGTCCATCACTTACTGTTGGACGATGCGCCATACATAACTGTAGGCATCGCGGTAGACAAGCTGCATACTTGCATCATGCCGTACCTGCTCTAAGAAGTCATCATGATAAACGTCACTAACAACATAAACTGCCTGAAATTCATCCACAATTACGGATGAGGGCTGCGCTACCTGCCCGCGTGTGATGGCAACCCAGCGCGTCCATAACTGCGGGTTGGCGATTTCCAGATAGGTGGGGTCTAAGCCGACCAGGTACGTGTTGTGCGTGTTGTGGAAGAACAGATAAGGGAAATCGTCCCAATCGGTCTGGAAGACCATTGCGCCGGGTTCCGCGTTGCGACGCAGCCAATCGGACGCGCCTGCCATGTAGGTGACATCGGTAGAATTGATGATTTCGCCGTAGGCCGCGCGCAGCGTGTTTGCCCCCAACAGCACACTAATGCCGATGCCTGCTGCCAGCGCCAGCCTGCGCAATGCGACATGGGGAAGCCAATCCAGCGCCTGACCTCTGCCCCAGGTCACTGCGCATAACAGCAGCGCGAACGCCGGGAAATACTCGATGAAGCGGCGCGACTTGAACACCATGCCCAGCGTAATCAGCGTGACGAACAGCGCGGTCATCTCGATACGGTCACGCTTGCGAACAGCGACGATGCCTGCTGCCAGCGCTAGCAGCGCCCCGGTGGAGTTTTCCAGCAGTACGCCCGTGGAGTAGGGATACCACTCGTTGCCGACGGAGATCCCGCCTTCAAAGGCCACTTTTGCGCCGAGATGGTCGAGGATGAACTGGATGTTCTGCGGGAAGTAAGGGTTGATGACCAGCCCCAGTGCTATCCCCGCGAGGCTGTAAACGATAGGCTGCCACGCAATACGGCGTTCGGTCATCCACGTCGCGCCGGCATAAGCCGCCGTAAACACCGGCAGCAGCACAAAACCGTCGTATAGCCAGGTATACGCGAAGGCCAGCGGCACGATCCAGCGGTAGCGCCGCGTGAACAACACGTACAGCGCCAGCAGAAGCAGGAGCAGTGATGCGCCCTGCGTGCGGATCATCAGCAGGCGGTCAATGAATGGGATGGACATGCCCAACAGCGCAAAGGCCCACAGCGTCGCAAAGCGCACCTGCACCGAACGCAGCAGCGCCCACAGCGCGACGATAACCCCGGCGGCGACTCCGGCCTGCGCGATTTTCGCCCCGCTGATGCCGCCGTAGTAAACCCAGGGTGCGAGATACAGATGATAGAGCAGGTGATGGTCGGTGAACTGTTCCGGGCTGAGGATGGTCTGCGGCAGCCAGACGAAGTCTACCGCCATCTGCCCCTGTTCGATGATTTCGGCGGAGATGCGCGCGTGATAGTAATCGTCGTTGCCCACGAACCCGGCGGTGCTGGACAGCAGCGCGAAAAATAAGCCAAAGGAAAGCGCGAATAATGCCGCGCCGTACAGCCAGAGTTTGAGTTTGTCGTTCACCGCAGACCGTTCAATCAGGTTGTGCGTCGTTGAGCTTGTGCGAGAAAGAATCATAGATGTTTGCCCACCTGCCAATATATTCCCTGGTGAGACAGTCTGGAAAAGGGGCAAAAAGTTTCGCAGCAGTTGTCAGATGCTCAGCCTTCAGTCAGGACGTGCTGCACCCATCCGACGAGCAAGCCCATCATGTCCGGGCGGTTCTGGACGATGACCGCGCCGCTGCCCGCGCCCTGAAACGGCTGGAACAGCACTTCGCCTGTGGCTGCCGTTTGCAGCGCGAGGATGGTGTTGTAGGCTTCGGCGTCTTCTTCGCTAGCCGCCAGCAGCAGAGGGCGCGGGTTGAAATCAGCCATAAGGTTGACCAGCGTTTGTCCACCTGTCGGGCTGAGCAGCGCCGCCGCATCGCACAAGCCATCAGTGGCACAGCCGATGAGCGCCAGGTCTGCGCCTTCGCCGCCGCCGATGACGATAAGCCTGCCGGGGTCGGCAATACCGCTGGCCAGCGCTTGCAGCATCACTTCAAAGTCTTCCAATCCTGCGCCAGCACGAATATCCATCGCCAGCACGGTGAAGCCTGTGGTGTAAAGCTGTTCTGGCAGCGTATCCCATTCTAGACGATTGCGTGTGAGCAGCAGAATGCCGGGCACGCGTAAGTTCTGCTGATACAGGTCGCCAAATAACTGTGTGCCGTCGGTGGCCGTCAGCACGATTTCCTGAAAAAGCTGGTTGGGCACAGGGGTATCAATCAGTTCCGGTGGAAGTTGTGCGCCTGCGGGCAGCCCTGCGGCGGTAGGATCGAAATAGTCCGCGAAGTAGTTGTCCCCCGGTATCGGTGAGGGATAGGGCAGCGGGTCAATAGTGGCGCTGGCTTCCAGCGTTGGCCCTGTAAGGACATGAGTCGGTGTCGGGGTGAGCGTCGGGTCTGTGGCACAGGCGGAAAGGAATATAGCAATGAGCAATGAGCAATGGGCAATGAGTAGTGAAGGGTGTGTGGTAAGGTGACGGATGTTCTGAACAAGGGGATTAATCCCCTTGTCCGGTGCTGGTTGACGTGAAACTGAGGCTTGGGATGACATAGATACTGCGCTGACTGCTCACTATGGCCTAGGTTTTGCCAGCACGATCAGGCGCTCGCAGCCATCGACGTACTCGCCGCCTTCGTAATCGCCGTACACTGCATCGACCTCAAAGCCTGTAAGCGCCAGCAGCAGGCGGATTTCTGACAGAAAGAAGTAGCGGAAAATCACGGGCGCGAAGGTGCGCTTGACGGTGCCATCCTCGGTGACCTCATCGTAAATCCAGGTTACATGCAGAAGCTGTTCGGCGCGATCCAGGGTGCTGACCGACTGCTGCATGACCAGATGTCCGCTTTCCGGGTCAATGAAGGTGCGTTCCAGCGTTACCGCGTCGGTGTCCTCGCTGGCGAAGACATTGCCAGCGTTGGGCACATCAATCACCAGCAGGCCGCCGGGTTCGACAAGGTCGTGCATTCGGCGCAGCAGATTGAGCTGTACGTCCTGCTCATGGAAGTGGGTGAGCATATTGTAGGTCAGCAGCACCAGCTTAAAACGCTGCTTGAATTCGTAGCGCAGCACATCGCCCTGATGAAACATGAGCTTACTGCGCAGATGGGGCAGGGCGGCGCGCTTGTGCTGTGCGCGTTCCAGCATGGCACCATCGCGTTCAATCCCATGCACCTCGCAGCCTTCCTGCGCCAGATGCATCATCACGCGTCCGGTACCACAGCCAATATCCAGTATCGGGCTGCCGTACTCCTCTGCGAGATCGGTGTAAAGCAGAAGGTCGTCGGTCTTGTCGTCGTTTTCGGCGTCATAATAACGCGCGATGGTGGTATAAAATCCGGTCACTGCGGTTAACCTTTGTTACGCAAATCACCAATCTATGGTAAAGGCAGACCCACAGGCAGAAAAGGGCGAGCTATTTGCGCTTGTTCAAAAACTCATCCACTGCCTGCCAGTGAGGTTCACTTTCCCACAGCGGCGGGAACAGGCCACGTTCATAGTTGAGCGCGTCCTCATAGGTACTGTGCAGCCCGTCCTGTAACAGCGCCTTCTGCGCGCGGGTGAGTTCCGGCGGGTTCTGGGCAATCTGGTGCGCAAGCTGCATCGCATAAATCAGCGCCTCACCTTCGAGCGCGATGCTGTTGGCCAACCCCAGCGCTTTGAGTTCTTCGGCCTGTAGGATGCGTGCCTGCGTCAAAAATTCCAGCGCGCGCGCATACCCCACCAGCCGCAGCAGCCGCTGTCCCCCGCCCCAGCCTGTAATGAGTGCCATGCGTCCCTGGACAAATCCAAGACGTGCTTTGGCGTCCACGATGCGCAGGTCACAGGCCAGCGCGACTTCGCTGCCGCCGCCGAGTGCATGGCCGTTAATCGCGGCGATGACCGGAATGGGCAGGCGTTCCATCTTCAGCAGCGCGTCGCCCATCAGCGTAATCATTCAGGCTGGCATCGTCGGCTGTCACCTGCGTGCTGAGTTCGTGCAGGTCACCGCCGCTGCAAAATGATTTTGTGCCTGCACCGTTATGACCAACACGCGCAGCGCAGCATCCCCGGCGCAGCGGTCAATGGCATCAGCGAAAAAGCTGCAGAGCCAGCGCGTCAGCGCGTTGTGCGCTTCGGGTCGGTTGAAGGTGAGGACACTTACGCCGTCAGGATGGGAGTCGATGAGTAAAGTCTGGCTTGTCATGGACAAAAGTGTAACGTGAAATGTGGGGATTAGCATAGTGGGCGTTGATATATAATCAGCGTCGTTTTTCGCCTGAATTTAGGGATTCGTGACCATGCTTGCATCTGATTTGCCACGTACCACGCCCGAACAACAGGGCATCGCCTCTGCTGGTGTGCTTCAGCTTGTCGAGGCGCTCGAAAGTCAGCTTAAGGAAATTCACAGCGTTATGCTGCTGCGGCATGGCTGCGTTGCTGCTGAAGGTTGGTGGTTGCCCTATGGACGCGAACATCGACACAGCCTGTTTTCGCTGAGCAAAAGTTTTACCGCAACCGCTGTCGGGCTGGCATTGATGGAGGGACATTTCGGCATTGACGATCCGGTGCTGTCGTTCTTCCCTGATGAAACCCCTGCTGATGGGAACGACTTGCTGGCAGCGATACGTGTGCGCCATCTGCTGTCGATGTCCACTGGACACGCTGACGATACATGGGGTCATATGCTGGCGCGTCCCGATGGCAACTGGATTAAAGCGTTCTTTGATGTGCCTGTCGTCCACGCGCCGGGAACACACTTTCTGTATAACACGGGCGCGACCTATATGCTGTCGGCCATTGTGCAGAGAACCACAGGGATGAAGCTGGTTGATTATCTGCAACCGCGCCTTTTCCAGCCGCTGGGTATCGAGGATGCTACCTGGGAAGAATCCCCGCAAGGCATCAATATGGGTGGCATCGGCTTGAGCATCAGGACGGAGGACGTAGCGCGCTTCGGTCAACTGTATCTGCAAAAAGGGATGTGGCAGGGGCAGCAGCTTTTGCCAGAAGCATGGACGACGGAAGCGACTACCACGCAGATTGCCAATGACACCTATGCCGTTGGCGATTGGGCGCAGGGTTACGGTTATCAATTCTGGCGCTGTCGGCATAACGCTTATCGCGGTGATGGTGTGTTCGGGCAGTTTTGTGTCGTCATGCCAGAGCAGGATGCGGTACTAGCGATTACGGCGGGTATAGATGTATTTGACGCACAGCAAATGTTAGACATCGTCTGGGAGAAACTGCTGCCGACGATGGGCGAAGCTCCACTTATGGAAGATGCCGCTGCTTATGACCTTCTCACTCAAAAACTAGCCACACTCATGCTGCCGACGGCGCAGGGGCGCTCATCATCACCCCTGGCGGCGCGGGTTTCGGGCAAAACCTATGGCTTTGATGACAATGAACTAAACCTCGAACGTATCACGCTGAGCTTTGCGGCAAACAACTGCACAGTTACGTTCAAATCAGCCGCCAACGTCGAAACGATCCCCTGTGGTTACGGTGACTGGCAGCGGGGGCAAACGACACTGTTTACCCATATGTTCACACCAGTCGCGTGCAGCGGCGCATGGACAGCCGATGATTGTTTCACGATGATCATTCGGCTTTATGAGACACCGTTTTTCTATACGCTGGTGTATCACCTTGAGGATGACGAACTCATGCTTGAGGCACAGGTCAGTGTATCGCTTGATTCCACGAAACCACTGCTGCTGACCGCGCATCGTCTATAAACGGGGCAGCAGGGAATATTGATTCGACGTGCAACCTATTTACGGGCTGTGGCGTATAACATCACATATAACATGCATCAACATCTACCAAGGGGGAAGATTCCTGATGCCAGACATAATGGTTGAAGCACGTGGACTAGTCAAAACCTATAAACGCAAGGACGGCACTGAAGTCCACGCGGTAAAAGGGATTGATCTTGATATTTATAAAGGCGAAATCTTCAGTTTGCTCGGTCCGAACGGCGCGGGCAAATCGACGACGATTTCCATGATCAG
The DNA here is from genome assembly GCA_046328675.1 of Anaerolineae bacterium. Lineage (GTDB taxonomy): Bacteria > Chloroflexota > Anaerolineae > Aggregatilineales > Phototrophicaceae > JACAER01. Next base: position 62,981 of record JAXLWC010000008.1, on the reverse strand, counting down.
CGGCTTAATCATGCCGACGGCAGGCGACGCCAAAGTCGGCAATTATTCCATCACGCGGCAGGCTATCGAAGCCAAAAAACTAATCGGCGTCGTGCCCCAGGATATCGCGCTGTACCTGACGCTGAGCGCGCGCCAGAACCTTGAGTTCTTCGGGCGCATGTATGGGCTGGGCGGCGCGGAACTGCACAAGCGCGTCGATGAAGTGCTGGAATTTATCGACCTGACAGACCGCCAGAAGGACAAAATCGAAACGTTCTCCGGCGGCATGAAACGGCGCGTCAACATCGGCGTGGGGCTGCTGCATCGTCCGCAGTTGGTCTATATGGACGAGCCAACGGTAGGCATTGACCCGCAGAACCGCCGCCGCATCCTCGATACGGTGTTTCGTCTGCGCGACGAGTACAAGATGACGGTGCTGTATACCACCCATCTGATGGAAGAGTCCCAGGAACTGAGTGACCGCCTCGCGATCATCGATCACGGTGAAATCATCGCGATGGGTACGGTGGGGCAGCTTGTGCAGAAGGTAGGCGAGGAAGATCGTCTGCTGCTGAAGGTCGGCAGTCAACCGGTTAACGACAGCCTGTTACAGCAGCTTCAGACCATCGAGGGCGTGACGCGGGCGTTGTACGATGCGCCGCAGCAGGTGAGCGAAGGTGCCGACAAAACCACCGATGGTTTGATTACCGTGTTCGCCAAACGTGGACGCAAAGCCCTGCCGCACGTTATCCAGATGACCAACGACGCGGGCATTGATATTCTCTCGGTGGAAGTACGCGAACCCGACCTCGAAGCGGTGTTCCTACAGCTTACCGGGCGCGCGTTGAGGGACTAACACCATGCGTAAAATACTAGTGATCATTTACCAATCGCTGTACAACACCTATTCTGACCGCAACCTGCTGCTGATTATGCTGGCGGCACCGCTGGCGCTGTCCACCATCATCGGGCTGGCGTTCGGCGGCGCGGGCAACGGCGATGTGTCGATTGAGAACATCCCGGTGGTGATTGTGAACCTTGACACGCCTGCCGAGGGGAAGTCAATAACGGGCAAATCTTTGCGCAGGTGCTGGTGCCGCCCGCCGAGGGTAGGCCGACGACAGCACAACGGACGACAGCGGCGTCGTTTGCGCGGCAGCCAACGCGGATGATGGCACAGGTGGCAGCAATGTGCTGTATGACCTGACCGATGCCGTAGAGATGAACGACGCTGATGCGGCACGCGCGGCAGTGGATTCCGGCGAATACGCGGCGGCCATTATCATCGGCGGATTTCAGCCAGCGCATCAGCTACAGCCAGCAGCACCTACAGCTTGAACCAACCTCCATCGAGGTCTACGCCAACAGTGGTTCTCAATTTCAGCCAGCGTGATCCGCAGCATCACCGAAAGCATCGCCAACCAGATCGCGACGGGCAACATCGCCATCGCCGCGACGATTGACACGCTGATCGCGCGCGCCACGCAGCGCTTTGACTTTGGCATCGCCTTCGCCAGTGCTGGCGACAGTTTCCAGCCGAACTTTGCCTGCGCCTTCACGCCCGCGTTTAACCCGCTGCGCCTCGAAGCGCAGACTGTTTCCGGCGAGCGCGCCACGTTTGACCCGCTGGTGATTTTCGGCACGGCGAACGCCATGTTCTTCATGCTGTTCACAGCGCAGGGCGTGGCGACGGGCGTGCTGGAAGAACAGCGCACCGGGACGTTACAGCGCCTGCTGGTCTCACCCACTTCACGGCTGACGATTTTGCTGGGCAAGCTGGGTGCGACCTTCATCAACTCGGCAGTGCAAATTACGCTGTTGATCGTGGCCTTCACCGTCGTCGGCACGCTGATGCGCGGCGAGTTCACGCTGATTTTCGGCACGAACTTCGCCGGGCTGGTGCTGATGATTGCGGTGGCGGCGCTGTCGGTGGCAGGGCTGGGCGTGCTGCTGGTGTCGATTGCGCGCACGCCAGAGATGGCGAACACCATGGGCAGCGTCATCAATATCACGATGGCGGTGCTGGGCGGCGCGTTTTTCTCGGTGTCCGCCATCCCGGCGCTACAACCGCTTACGGCGCTGTCGCTCGTACACTGGGGCACGGACGCTTTCACCAAGCTGGCGCAGGGCAACCCCGACATTGGCCTGAACATCGCCGTCATGCTCGTACAGGGCGTGGTGATGTTCCTCGCTGGTTTCTGGCTGTTCAACCGCCGTTTTAACGTCTAATGGGGGCTTATCATGCGAAAACTACTGACGATTACCCTCAATGACCTGCGCGTGATCTTCGCGGATCGCGGCGTGTGGATTAATCTGGTGCTGATCCCGGCGGCACTGGTGTTCATTATCGGGCTGGCAAACGGCGGTTTTGCCAGCAGTGGTGACGCGCCGCGTCTGCGTGTGGATGTGATTGACTACGACAACAGCGCGCTTTCGCAGCAGTTCCTCACGAACCTGCGCGCGGTGAACACAACGCTGGTGCTGTGCCCGATGGACAACGACGACGCCGACTTCTGCGGCCTGCGCGAGGGCGACACTCAACTCACGCTGGACGAGGAACGCGCGCGCCAGCGGCTTCTGGATACGACATCGCTGGCACTGTTGATTCTGCCTGCGAACTTTGAGGCGGACGTGCTGGCAGGCAATGAAACGACCATTATCTACCGTTCCAACGAGGACGCCGTTGCGCCGAGCCTGATTCAACAAGCGGTGCAGGCGGTGACCCAGCGTTTGGGCGGCGCGCTGATTGCGCAGCGTATCGGGCTGGATGTGGCCGACAACTTCGAGGCGCTGCAATTTGACGACGAGGCTGACCGTGCCGATTTCGGCCAGCAGGTGTACGAGCGCGCCGAAACGCTGTGGGCGGAGAATCTGGTGACGGTGCAGTACAGCACCAGCGAAGTCAGCACGGAACAGGCAGCAGGCTCGCGGCGGCAGTTCGGCTTTGGGCAATCGACGGCGGGCATGGGCAGCATGTACGTGATGTTTACCGTGCTGGCGGGCATCGCGGCGCTGCTGGAAGAACGCAAGCAGTGGACGCTTCAGCGCATGGTGATGATGCCTTTGGCGCGCTGGCAAATCCTGGGCGGCAAGATGCTGACGCGCTTCATCATGGGCATGATTCAGTACAGTGTGGCGTTTGCCGTCGGCGCGGTGATGGGTGTGAACTTCGGCGGCGACTGGCTGGCACTGGTGCTGCTGATGGTGTCGTTCGTGCTGTGCATCACGGCGCTGGCCTTCTTCGTCGGCACGCTGGTGCGCACCTCGGAACAGGCCGCCAGCCTGAGCCTGCTGTTCGTGCTGACGATGGCCCCGCTGGGCGGCGCGTGGTGGCCGCTGGACATCGTGCCGGAATGGATGCGCACGGTGGGACACCTCTCGCCCGTCGCGTGGGCGATGGACGGCTTCCGTTCGCTGTTGTTCTACGGCGGCGGGTTGATGAACGTGCTGCCGTCGATAGCGGTGCTGGCAGGCGCGGCGGCACTGCTGTTCGCGCTGGCGGTGCGACGCTTTAAGTACGAGTAATCGGCTACAACACGCCGGGAGTGACAGTAAATGCTTGAGAATACTGCCACAACGGGCGACTGAGGGTACATGAACGAGCAGGGCAGCGACACAGCCCTACCGTTTTACTGACTCTTGTGAGCGTGCTGTGTCAGTGAAGGGGGACTGTCGCAATGGGTGAGCGTGGTGTGTCAGTTTGTGTCAGTGGTGAGTGATGAGTAACGAGTGATGAGCAATGAGTGATGAGCAATGAGCAATGAGCAATGAGTGATGAGTGAAGACAAGTCATGATGGATGCCTTGTAGTAGCTGGTTTAATCGAAGCGTAGCACAAATGAGGGGTCATTTGCGGTTCAATTGAACCGCAAATGCGGAATGTAATATATGGATGTACCTGAAAATACATTGGAACCGCCAAGACGCTGTGTTGAGTACAACGTAGAGCGCCAAGAGAAAAGGCAGGTTAGTCGTCGGCGCCAGCCGAGAATAGTGCCATCCACATTTTCTAAAATGTAGTTTGTTTGGGTCTGTAAATTTAGGACGGCTATTTGTCGTACCCTCTCCGCTAGGTATGTGTAGACTATTGTAGAATCAGAAGCCCATGTAAATTGCCCTGTTGGAAATCCAATGTCTATTTGCAGACATGTATCTGTAATGTTGTACTGCTCTAAATCAGCGATGAATAATGTTGAAGCATTTTGGGTTGTATCCCGCCTAGCTAAGGCTAAATAATGACCATCGCGCGAAATTCCCAAGAATGAAAAAGGTTGTACAGCAACGGTGTCTAAAACATTGCCATCACGGCTATAAAGTTCAAGGTTTTCGCGGTTCATGTTTGATTGTCCATAGCGAAAAAATCCTGAAGAATCGGGAAGCCAAAGCGCTCCTCCTCGATTAGGTAAATCGTTTATCACTTGTCCTGTCTCACCACTAAAGAGCGCCCAATCGTTTGCCCCGTCGTGAAAGGTATAGTCGATGACTCGGCTACTGTCAGGGGAGAATTGAGCAAGCGTTGAAAAACTTGTTGGATAGGTAGTGCCATCAATATCTGATATGTACGCCTCGCCATCAGTATAAGATCCGCCCCCATAAGCGTACATAAAGTGACTATTATCTAGCCAGACGACATCTTCTAGACTTCCTTCAGAACCAACACTCCGCCTATTGTCCCACTCGATCTCGTGGGTTTCACGCGCAGGACTTGTATCGTAAATACGGATTCGGTCAATAATGAAATATGTATCTATCGGGTAAGCCGTGCTAGGCGAAGTACTGCCATGAGGTACAGCAAACCAATGTCCATCTGGCGATAGTGCGCCGGATAAAGTGAAATCCGCGCCATGAAAAGCGATGATATAGGTTGTGTCCATATCACTGCGATAGCCACGAACATTGAAATCCTCACCCCGTAAAAATAGTGTTCCCTCGAACGACCAATCGTCGGGCGGGGTGCTGGGTTCGCCGACGCAGCGCTGCTCCATCGTCCAGCCAACGGCGGCTGCGGGTGTGGCCTCCTGTGCGCGGGCGAGGGTGACGGTGAGCAGGAGCAGGCAGCAGAGCAGGGGAATACGAGGCAAAGTCAGCCTTCCAGAGAATATCAGGGCAAGACATGTCTTGCCCCTACAAGAGTCGCGTTATGTTGATTGTAGCGTGAAAGGGACACGCCCTGCCTGACGCTTGGGCTACGGTGTCCCGACGAGCGTCACGGTGGGCTGGGCGCTGCCGGACGAGGACGGCGTGCTGCCGGGTTTTCAGCTTGCGGTGCGTGATATTTTCCCCGATTAGGCAACCTCCACGATCACACGCACGCTGCCGCCTAAACGTGTCATGAAGCCGGAGAGAACTTCCCACGTCAGGGGAAAGCCGCGTGTATCGGCTGCGCCAAGGTACATCAACACATCCATCAGTATATCGGCGTCCTCATCTGTGCTGAAATCAGGTTCAATGAGCGCTGTTTCCGCCCAGTTGACCAGTTCCGCCAGCGCTAACTGATGGTTGAGGTAGGCGTTGATTTTTTCAAGGATTTTCTGGCGAGTCATCGGCGTTTTCCTCTCAACCCACGCTCATTTTCTTTGCGAGTTGCCATTCACGGTGTACTTACGGTGTCCCGACGAGCGTCACGGTAGGCTGGACGCTGCCGGATGAGGACGGCGTGCTGCCGCTGAGCGCGATGAACAGCAGCAGCGCGGCAAACACCAGCGCGGCGACCAGGGCGACCAGCCACCAGCGGCGGCGGGTGGGCGGGTGGGCGGCGCTTTCGAGGCGCGCGTTTTCCAGCAGCCAGCGCTGCATCAGTCCGGCGGCGGGCACGTAGCCTTTGCTGTCGTGCGTCAGGATTTCGCGGTATTCGAGGCTGCGCAGGGCGGCGTTGATGGCGGTGATGTCCAGCGGGTAGTCGGTTTCCACCAGCCACTTGCTGATGGCGTCGGCTTCGCAGCCGCGCAGTGGGTCGGCATAGAGCAGGCTGCTGACCGCCGTCAGAATCAGCCGTTCGTTGCGCGTCAGCCGCTGCCAGTCGTCACGGAATTCGTTCTGGGCGCTGGCATAAACGGCGGCGCTGGCGGCTTTGGCGTTGGGGTTTTGCAGCAGACGATAGGCGAAGCGCTGCACCAGCGCGGGCTGTCCGGCGGTGGCCTTGTACACGGCGTCGGCGGGCGCGCCTTCCGGCAGCAGGAGCGTGCATTCGTCCTGCGTTAGATTGCCGAGGCGGTGGATTTCACCCACTAACGGCTGCATGGCAGGCATGTCCTGTTCGCGCTCGGCGTCGAGAGTCAGCACGGCGGCAAGCTGCGCATCACGCTGCAACAGTTCCGCCAGCAGGTCGAAGGTGTCCGGCGGCAGGTCGCCGCGCGCGATGGGGTCGATCAGCAGGTGAGCGTTGTCCAGCAGCAGCACGAGGCGGCGGTGCGGACGAATCGCATGATAAATCGCGGGCAGGAACTCATTGGCGAACCAGACGCGCTCAACTTCGTTAGGAATTTCCGGCACGCGGCTCAATGTGTATTCGCGGCGGGCGATGGCAGTCATCATCTGGCGTGCCAGCGCTGCCAGCCACAGCCCTTCGCTGCGCAGGGGCAGGGCTTCCATCGGCACGAACACGCCAACATAGGTGTCGCCAAACACGGCATCGAACTGCCACAGGAAGGCGGTCTTGCCGATCTGCCGCCGTCCCACCAGCGCGAATGCCTGCACGCGTTCCACATCACTGAGGTAGCCGTAAATGCGCGTAAACGCCTGCTGCCTTCCAGCGAAGGGCGCGGGAACATAGCCGTCATCGGCTGCGGGACGATAGGGATTGTCGAAGGTCATGGACACCGCCGGAAAGTGATGAGCAACGAGCAATGAGCAACGCGTGAAATACAGATGCAATTAAACCACAAAGGCGCTGCGTTGGGTACAACGAAGGCGCAAAGGGAGCTTAAAAGGAATGCAGGTGGGGGATGATGTTACATGCCACCTGCATCATCACAGAGGAAGGTTAACTTTCTTTCGGAGCCGATGGGCGCGGCAGACGCGGCCCGAAGCGCCGCCACAGCAAGCGCAGCGGAATGCCGACGATCAGCAGCAGCGGCAGGACGATGATCGCCAGATTAATCAGCAGATCGACCAGCCCGCGCAGTAAGCCGAGCAGCGTGTTGAAGGCGCTGCCCACCGTGTCCAGCGGGTTCCAGTTGCCGACACGCACGAGGGCCGTATCCGGCGGCGACAGGTAGACGCTGATCGAGGAGAAGGCGGCGGCTTCGTCATAATACTGGATACGTCCGCGCGCCACTTCGATTTCACCCCGCACGCGCGAAAGTTCGCTCTGTACGGCAAGCACATCTTCGACGGTGCGCGCCGAGTCCATGATGTTTTGCAACTGTGCTTCGCTGGCTTCGAGGTTAGCGAGGCGGCTGCTGGTGTCGATGTAGTCCTGCGTCACATCCTGCCCGCTGATATTTTCCGAGACGACGCGCCCGACGCCTTCCTTGATGCGATCCATCGCTTCGTAGAGACGCTCGGCGGGCACGCGCACGGTGATGTTGCCGTAGGCGACTTCCACGCCTGCGGAGTTAGTGCTGAAGCTGGTGCTGGAAGTGACGACCCAGCCGCCCATCTCCACCGCCAGCGCGCGAATCTGGCTGACCTTGCTGCTGGCGTCATCGACCACCAGCGAAAGCGAGGCATCGACCAGAATGACACGTTCGTTTGCCATGAGTTCGGTTTCGCTAACCTGTCCCTGATTAACGGCGAAGTCGCCATCGGCGAGCTGGCTGCCGTAGTATTCGTCATTGCCGCCGGAACTGCTGACCACATCGACAACCGGGGCGAGGGGGCAGTGTTGGGTGCGCCGCCACCTAAGCTGCCGCCGCAACTGCCAGCCGCAGGAGGGATAACAGAATAATGAGTCTGGTTTTGGTCAACCTGGATAATCCTTTTGGATATTGCGGGGCGCACACACAGGTGCGCCCCTTCAGCGTAATTGTAATCCTGATGAGCTTACGACGATGTAGTATCGGTGTCGGAAACAGTGGGCGTGGGCTGCACCGGGGCTTGACGTTTAGTGCGGCGGCGGCGCTGGAACTGACGCCAGAGCATGGAGGCGGGCAGACCCAAGACCAGCGCGACAGGCAGCAGATAAATAGCGATGGCAATCAGCGTGTCCAGCGCGTTCTGGGCGAAGCGTACCAGGCCGTCGAGGCTGCGCGTGACCGTGACCATCGGATTCCAACCGTAGGTGACAGGCGGCGGTGCAGGTGTTGGCGTGGGGATGTTGGGGTTCAGTGTGATGACGATGGCGGAGAAGGACGCGGCTTCGTCATAGTACTGTAAACGCCCGCGTGCGACTTCGATTTCGCTGCGTGTGGACACCAACTGATCGTAGACGCTCAATACTTCGCCGACGGTGGTCGCGCCTGCCATGATGGTCTGCAACTGCTGTTCGGCAGTTTCGAGGTTGCGCAGGCGGCTGGCGGTATCGACGTAATCCTGTGTCACATCTTGCCCGGTAATCTGTTCATTGTTGACGACAACGGCCAGTTCGCGGATGCTGACCATCGCCGCGTCGAAGGACTCTGCCGGGACGCGAATGGTGATGTTGCCGTAGACGTTGGGGTGGTCGGGGGTGCCGCCGCTGACGCTGGTGCTGGAGGTCACGATCCAACCGCCAAACCCTTCCGCCATTGAGCCGATTTCATTGACACGCGCTACTGTGTCTTCGACGGTGATGTTGATGGTGGCGCTGCGGATGACGATGCGGCGTCCGGGTTCAACCTGCTGAGCCTGGTCAATACTGCCTGTGCCATTGGCGGCCTGACGGTAGGCTGCATTTGCGCCACCCGCTTCTGCTGCTGCGGCGACCATTGTGGGTGCCGGCGATGCGGTTGCCGCATAGGCGACGTTGGTAGGAAAAGGGGCGCTGCTGGTCGCGCTCATCAGCGCCATATCAAGCGGCGCATAGCCTGCATTACCGCCGCCAAAAATGAGACTGACCAAAGCGCAAGCAAGCAAGCTGAAGACTGCCGCAGTCGCGATGAACGCGATGCGTTTATGTGTGAGGGTACGCATTATGATGTTCCTTATGGCTTTATATTGTCTACTCTCAATGACGCAACTCTATGACGTTTTGTTCCGTATACAGCTTAAACAATGCGCGCACGTCGGGTATAATGTAGAGATAATGATTTGGCCTGAGGACGTTCCTTTAAACGTCCCTGCACGGATACCACTGTCTCCAGATTCATGATGAGGAATGGATGGAAAGTTCAGCAACAGCACTGCGCGCACTGGCACTGGTCGGTATGCCCGGTTCGGGAAAAACTCTTTGTGCGAAACATCTGGAAGCACGCGGGTTTTACCAGTTTCGTTTTGGCAGCATCGTCGTTGACGAAGTCACACGGCGCGGACTGCCGATTACGCCGGAGAATGAACGGATTGTGCGCGAGGAGTTCCGCAGCAATGAAGGCATGGATGTGATGGCCAAGCGTGCGCTGCCGTACCTGCGCGCGGCACTGGAGACGCATCCTGTAATTGTGATTGATGGATTGTACAGTTTCAGCGAATATAAGACGCTGCACCGGGAATTTGAAGGGGGACTGGTGGTGGTCGCTATTATCAGCGCCCGCCCGACGCGCTACGCGAGGCTGGCAGAGCGCGATGAACGCCCGCTGACAGCAGCCGAAGCCGAAGAACGCGATTTTCAGGAGATCGAACGCCTGGAGAAGGGCGGCCCGATTGCGATGGCGGACTATACCCTGTTGAACGACGGCGAACCTCAGGATTTGTTGGTGAACCTGGATACCCTGCTTGAGGGACTTCGTTTTTATCCGAAATTTACGGTGACGAACTGAAAAAAGCGAATATACTGTAGAATGTATGGATAAGGAGTAATGCGGCTGTACCCGCCGCTGACATTAACCTATGGATGAACAAGCCAATACCCCGACGACGCCCCCGGTGACGGGTGATGAAGCTCCGACAGTGCCGCCAGCGACCAATGAAGCACCGCCTGCGGCCACAGCCACGCCACCTGCGGCCACACCGCCTGCGGATACGAGCGATAACAGTGCTGATTTGAGTATGAATGAGCGTCTGGAACGCCTCGGCGGCGAACCGGCACCGGTGATTACGCCCGAAGAATTCGCGCGGTTGCAGCGCCAGGGACAAGTACACATTGATGAACGCGGACGTGTAAAGACCACGCGCCGCAGCGGTGCGGAAGCTGGCGTATCGCTGCGTAAACGTCGGGCGTGGTATGATGCAACATAAGAAAGCACTGCGTACCCTCGTCGATTCGCTCAAAAAACGTGGTGATCTGCTGGATGAACGCATGGAAGAAGCGTTCCTGACTGTGCCGCGTCATCTTTTTTTGCCCGGTGTTCCGGTTGAACAAGCTTACGCTGACGAAGCTGTGCCCATCAAACGCACGATGGACGGTGTTGTCGTGAGTTCGTCCAGCCAGCCGAGCATGATGGCGCTGATGCTCCAGCAGCTTAAACTGCGTCCCGGTGATAATGTGCTGGAAGTCGGCACTGGCTCCGGTTATAACGCCGCGATTATGCAGCAGCTTGTGGGCGATGGTGGTAAGGTAACGACGGTAGAACTGGATCGTGACCTTGCTAATCAGGCGAGGGATCATCTGGCGCGGGCACATGCTTCCGGCGTGGTGGTGGTTCATGCGGATGGCGCGCAGGGATATGCGCCGCGTGCGATGTATGACCGCATCATCGCTACGGCAGGTATCTGGGATATTCCGCCGGCCTGGGTGAAGCAGCTCAGGGATGAAGGCGTGATTGTTGCCCCTGTGTGGATGGATGGCATTCAGATCAGTGCGGCATTCCAGAAGCGTAATGATGGGGTGCTGTATAGCCCACAGAATATCCCCTGTGGCTTTGTGCCGCTGCGTGGGGTGGCGGTAGGCCCCAGCGTGACGACGCGTATCACCAGCAGCGATTTGACGCTGGCCGCCGATAGTGTGGATGCGATTGATACAGCGGCGCTGCATCTGCTGCTGTCGTCCGACCATGAAGACTGTTATCTGGGAACGCCGCTCAGTTCCAGCGACTACTGGCATGGCTTTTTGCCCTACCTGATGCTGTATCCACCGACTGGTTATTTCTTTGTGACCTACACCCTGAACCGTCAGTCCTATGGTATGGAAGGCGGTGGTTTCGCGCTGATTACACAGGGCAGCGCCTGTTTTGTGCCGTTTAATGGGCTGGGCAATGCCCACTGCTATGCGGGAGCCGATGCTGTTCTGGCGGTGCAGGACTGCCTTGATGCGTGGGGGGCTGCGGGACAACCGCGCACCGATAAACTGCGGCTGGAAATGATTCCTAAAGACAATGAGCCGCCGATGATGCGTGATGGCAAATTTTATGTGCGTCGTGACCATTATATGCATGTGTGGCTCGATGGCGTGCAGGCACCTAACGGCGAGTAGGGCGCTGCTCCTCTGGGTTGGCCTGACGATGTAACTTTAACCTGCGCATTGCTTACCGTTAATTGACAGTGTGCATAATTTCCCTGTTTATAAAATGTAACGTAGTGGAATGTTCATGATTACGCTTGACGATGTACGCGCAGCATTGGCGCTCACGGAGTTTGATGTTTCCGCTGCGCAGCTACACATGGCACCGGGAACGCGCGGCTTTTTTCCGAAACCGGACGCGCCGCCGCGTGAAGCCGGGGTGCTGGTGCTGTTGTATCCTGGGGACAGTGGGTTGTGTGTGCTGCTGACGCGGCGTACCAAAAACATCCGCGACCACAGCGGACAGATCAGCTTTCCGGGCGGCAAACGTGACCCGCACGATGAGTCCTTCACGGCGACGGCGCTGCGTGAGGCGTGCGAGGAACTGGGCATCTGTGATGAGCCAATGACGATTCTCGGTGAACTGACGACGATATATATCCCGCCGAGCAATTTTGAGGTACACCCGACGGTAGCGGCGATGAACAGTGTGCCGCACATCACGGCGAACCCGCGCGAGGTGGAAGAAGTGTTCGCGCTGCCGCTGCGGGATTTGCTGGATCACAGCATTAAACGCACAGAAACGCGCGATTTCAACGGCTACAAGGTAGAAATTCCCTACTACGCGGTGAACGGCCAGCAGGTGTGGGGCGCGACGGCAATTATGCTGAGCGAGTTTGAACATCGACTGCGGGCGGTGGTAGGGATGGGTTAACTGCACGACGAAGCTGTTGAACCGCCAGGACGCAGCGTTGAGTACAACGAAGTTCGCCAAGAGTAACAGAAACCTTGAACCACCGAGACGCACAGAACACAGAGAAAAAGGGACGCAAATTAATAATAACAAAATATTACAACTCTGAATTGTCAGACAGTTTGTTGACCGCTGAACCCAGAAACCCCTGATTCATTCCCAATAAGGTGTGCCTTATGTTTCCCTATCGACTGGATGACGAGATCGAGATACGCCCACTGGCAGAGCCGGAAGCGGTAACGTTTTTTGCGGTGGTAGATGCCAATCGCGCGCGCTTGTACCCCTGGATGGCATGGGTAGGGCGTGTGCGCAGCGTGGATGATGCGCGCATTTATATCCGCAATTACCCGAAGCGCGGCGGCTTCCACGCGGGGATATGGCAGGGGGCGCGCCTGCTGGGCGGCATGGCGTGCCCGTTCATCAACCATGAGACGCATGAGGCCGAGTTTGGCTACTGGCTGGCGGCGGATGTGGTGGGCAAGGGCATCGTCACGCGCGCGGCGAAGCTCATCCTGCGTGACCTGTTCGAGCAGGAAGGGATGCGGCGCATCGAACTGCAAGCGCTGGTGGATAATGTGCGCAGCCGCGCGGTGGCCGAGCGCCTGGGCTTCAGGTTTGACAAAGTGGCGCGCGAGGAACACTGGCTGCCCAACGAGAAGTACGTTGAGCACGCGCTGTATGTGCTGACGGCGGACGATTGGCGGAAGATGGGGGAGAAGTAATCCATTTGCTCGGCTCAGAAATAATCCAGCACGCGGCGCATCACGGTATGATACGCGGCGAGTCCGCCAAACTCCCCATAACGTTTAAACACCTCCATCACCGTTTCCGGTGCGGCGCGGCCTGTTTTGCCAAAGAACGCGGTGTTGACCGCCGCCTGCAACGCCACATCGTTGTGCAGCACCTGATTGGAGTCGCCGCGTGTGCGAATCAGCGTCAGCGCCGCTGACCAGTGCCCGATACCTTTGATACGCTGTAAGGTGTGGTAGGCGTCAGGCTGCGCGCACAGCTCATCAAGCCGCAGCTCACCGCTGGCGTCGCGCTGTGCCACCTCAATCAGCAGCGCCATGCGTTTAAACGTGATTTTCAGCGGACGGAGGTCGTCAATCGTCGCGGCGGCGATTTGTGCTGCGGTGGGGAAGGCATAGTACGCTTCGCCCTCATGCGGCAGATGGTCGCCTGCCCACTGTGCCAGCCAGCGCAACGCCCTGTGCGCCGCCCGCAGACTGATCTGCTGCTCGATGATGGTCGTGGCAAGCGCTTCAAAGGCGCTGGCGCTGCGCACCTCCCGGATGCCCACCAGCGGCGCGATAATCTCCCACAACTGCCTATCCCCGCGTGCATAGGCGTAAAAGGCGCGGTTGTCCACCTCGACGCTGAGAATCTGCCGCAGTTGATTCACAATGGCAGTGTGGTTGACAGCGCCGGATGCCGCCATCAGATGCACATCCAACTGCGGCGCGTCGATAGTTCCGCTGTTCACCACACGCACCAGTGCCAGACTTGTGCCGAGACGCAGCGTGCGCCAGTATTCGCTGAAGTCGTTACGGCTCAGATCGACGGCGACGTGATAGCGCGATAGCAGATCAAGCATCAGCGGGAAGTTGTAGGGTGGTGTGGGGTGTAAGGTGGCGATTTTCATAGTTGTTGGGTTAAGGCATTAGCAAATGTAATAGTTTGAGCGCGCTTTACCTAGCCATAAGTGTAGTGCGTGTGCTTATGCGAATGCTTATAATGCATCTGATGTCTTTTGAATACCCCATTTCTTGCGCTCAATCATAAGGAATAATGGAGGGAATTTATGCGTATCGGTTTGCAGATTCCGAATTTTACCTATCCCGGTTCGCCCGCGCTGCGCGACATCCTTAAGCAGATCGCGCAAACGGCAGACGACGGCGGCTTCTACAGTCTGTGGGTGATGGATCATCATTTCCAGATTGGTTTTGTCGGCGCGCCGGAACTGGAAATGCTGGAAGCCTATTCGACGCTGAGTTACTTCGCGGGTGTGACGGAAAAGGTCAAGCTCGGCGCGCTGGTGACGGGCGTGGTGTACCGCTATCCCGGCATCCTCGTCAAAACGGTGACAACGCTGGATGTGCTCTCTGGTGGGCGTGCTTACCTCGGCATTGGCGCGGCATGGTTCGAGCAGGAAGCGAAGGGGCTGGGCACGCCGTTCCCGCCAACCGGGGTGCGCTTTGAACAGCTTGAAGAAACGCTGCAAATCGCGCATCAGATGTGGTCGGATAACAACGGCGCGTACAACGGCAAACACTTCCAGCTTGCCGAGACCTTATGCAGCCCGCAGCCTGTGAGCAATCCGCATCCGCCGATCATGATAGGCGGCACAGGCGAAAAGAAAACGCTGCGCTTCGTGGCACAGTACGGCGACGCCTGCAACCTGTTTGACGGCATGGGCTGGGAGATGGTTCAGCAGAAGCTGGATGTGCTTAAGCAGCACTGCGCTGACGTTGGCCGTCCCTATGAACAGATTGAAAAGACGACTTTAGGCTCAATTACGCCTAAGATGAGCCGTGACCAGATTCTGGAGCACATTCGGAAGGCGGCGGACGCTGGCGTGCAGCACATGATCTTTAACATGCCGCACGTCCATGAAGTCAAGCCCGTTGAAATGGTGGCGAAGGACATCATTCCAGAAGTCGCGGCGTGGTAAGTTAGCCAGGCGTTGTGCTCGTTCGCTCCGGTGAACAGGTGTGGTTTGCCGCCTCAAGCTAAAGGTTGAGGCTAACCAAGAAGATGGTAAGTAAACTAAAGGCGCTGGTTTTACTGCATTCTGCGCGAGACACAGCTCCTTCGGTGAGCCTGATAGCCTTCACCTTTAGTTGAAGGCGGTGGCAACTTTAGCCGTCAGTTATCAGTTGCTTGTCGTGCAACCGATAACTGATAACTGAAAACTGTTGACTCACGGCGCGGGCGGAATGAGCAGCCCGTCGATGAGGTGAATCACACCGTTTGCGGCCAGAATATCGGCCTGGGTGACACGCGCGCCGCCGTTGAGCAGCATCGTCGTGCCCTCTAGTGTAAGTTGAATGGTGCCGCCTTGCAGCGTGGGCATGGTATCGATCTGGTTGGCGTCGGCGCTGATGATAAGCTGCGGCGAAATGTGATACAGCAGGATGGAGTTGAGTAAGTCAGGGGCATCCAGCAGCGTGCCCGGTTCCAGTCCCAGCGCGTCGAAGGCCGCCGTGAACGCTTCATCGGTGGGCGCGAACACGGTGACAGGCGGCGCGCTGCGATTGCTCAAGGTCTCCATGAGTCCGGCAGCTTCAATGAAGGCCCGGAGCGTGTTGAAGTCATCGCCGTTGGCCAGAAGCTGGCTGATAGTCAGCGTGCCCGTGACGCTCACCAACATATCGATGCCGCCATCTGCCGTATTGAGCGCTGCGATGAAATACAGGCGATCAGGATACAGTGTGACTGGATTCAACTGGTCGAGCAGAATGGCTGATGTATCGCTGGACAGTGACACGACCAGCGGATATTCGCCTGCCGCTACGCTGTGAAATTCATAGCCGCCAAACTCCAAGCCGCTGGCGAAGCGCTGATCTGAGCCTTCAATACGTGCATCTACCGGGGCAACGCCACTTATGGCGTGCAGGAACAGCACGTGCGCCAGCCCCGCGCGTGTATCATCGAACTGTGCGGTCTCATCAATCAGCAGCCGCTGAAAGGTGCCTTCTTCGGCTAACCCCATGATGCCGTAAACGTAGTCATGATTCGCCAGCAGTTCAACGTCAGCAGGCGTGATTAAAGCATCGGCTGAACCTGTTTCGACCACCGAAAAAGGATAGATGCCGGGCGTGAAGGCTGTGTAATCGCTGATAGTTCCGAAGGCAATGTCAGCCGCCGCAGGTTCATCGCCCACATAAACATCGACGTTAGCGACATCTGCGGAAAGGTGGACGAAGCGCACACGCGCGGCATCCGGCGCTGGCATATCCTGCGCCGCTGCGGGCAGCACCCACAGCAGCGCCAGCAGGAACCAGAATAAGACTTTGGCTTTCATGCGTTTCCTCAGCTTAGATCAAGGGGATTAATCCCCTTGTTCGTCGGACTAGTCCTCAATGATGCCCCAATCGCACAGCCCGTAGTCCACGTCATCATCGCCAAATACTGGCTGCGCGTCCGAGCCATCGACGTTCACCACCCAGATTTCGTTGGCTTCTGCCTGAATATCGGGTGTCGAGGTATAGGCAATCCTCTCCCCATCCGGCGACCAGAACGCGCCGAATTCATAGTTGTCGTCGCTTTCGGTCAATGGCTCGATGTTGTCGCCATCAGCATCCATGATGAACAGGTCGTCAAAGCCGAACTGGTCGCTGTTGAAAACAATCTGTTCGCCGTCAGGGGAGTAGGCGGCGCGGGCGTCGTTCCAGTCGTTGTCGGTCAACTGCTCCACATCATCGCCTTCGGGTGTCATGGTGTACAGTTCATAGTCCCCGTCGCGGTTGGAATGGAAGATAATACGTTCGCCATCCGGTGACCATGAGGGGAAACGATCAGCATCGTTGTTGTCGGTGATCTGCTCAAGGTTGTCGCCGTCGGCGTCCATCACGAAGATTTCGTAGCTGTCGATGTCGGCAGGTTCTTCGCTGGACATAAAGACGACGCGCTCACCGTCCGGCGACCAGCGCGGCATCCCTTCATCGGCTTCTGTCTCTGTCAGGCGCTCGGTTCGGGAACCATCGATACGCGCGCTGTAGATTTCAAAGTGCGTGTAATCGGATTCGCCGTTGCCGTCGGCGTTGGTGGTGTAAACGATAAAACGCCCATCATCCGAGACATCGCCGCAGCCGTTGCTGTAACGGTCACGATTGGTATCCAGCACGACTTCAGTGCCATCGGCTGTCGTCGTTTCAATATCGTAGTAGTAGCCATCGTTCTGGCGGCGCGGAACAGCGGCGGCTTGGAACAGCAGCAGCGAATCGCCCAGTGAACTTGTATCAAATTCCTCGTTGTCGTTGTTGTTATCGCTGCTGCCGCCGCCGCTTTCGCCTTCGAGCGTGAGTTCATAATCGACACGGCCATCAAATGAGACGACGATGCCATAAGTGCCATCTTCCGGCAGTTCGATTTCTTCCAGCACAACTTCGCCATTGTCGTCGGACGTGCGCTCGTCAACGTCGAAAACATCCTGCCCCTGAATCAGAGGCCCGGCGAGCACAAGCTGTCCTTCAGCGTCGTCCTCCCAGGTTAATGTGAGGGTGACAATATCGCCCTGTTCTCCCTCAAAACCGTAGATGTGCGGATCATCACTGCTGCGAAAACGGTCTTCACACGAATCGCCATATTCAAGCTCTCCATCGCTGCAACTGGCGTACGCCTGCCCGCCGACTATCAGGAGCAGCGCCGCGAAAATCAGGATTACTCGTTTCATGAGACGGTTCCTCTCGCTTGCTTCAACATTTATCAGGATTGTAACGGCAAAGCACAGTGACGCAAATGACTTGTGTCCTGCTGAGCAGCTTTGTACAATCTTGCGCGTTTAATTTGAGGATAACCGAGATGATAACCCTTGAGCCGCCGTTTACGCAGTACTATTTGGATGATGCTTACGACGAGATGTTTGCAGGTGGAACCAGGCCGCTGGCACGGGAACAGTATCAGGCGTTGTATCACGCACTTTTGCAACTGTCTCCCGAAGAACTCCAGCATCGGCAGAGTGCCGCCGACTTATCATTTCTGCATCAGGGTATTACTTTTACCGTGTATGGACGTGACGAGGGTACAGAGCGCATTTTTCCTTACGACCTGCTGCCGCGTATCATCACGGCTGACGAATGGGACACGCTGGAACGTGGGTTGACGCAGCGCATTACCGCGCTCAATCTGTTCCTGCATGACATCTACCACGAAGGACAAATCTTTAGCGATGGGATTGTGCCCAGCGAACTGATTTATACCTGCAAGCATTTCCGGCGTGAGATGCGCGGCGTGCATGTGCCGCAGGATATTTACATCTCTGTGGTGGGTACAGATTTGGTACGTTTACCGTCCGGTGCTCTCGCGGTGCTTGAAGACAACCTGCGTGTGCCCAGCGGCGTCTCCTACATGCTGGCGAACCGTGCCGTGATGCGCAATGTGTTCCCGCGCATGTTCAGCAACTACGTGCGTCCGATTGACAATTACGGGACAAGGCGATGCTGTCAACGCTCAAGGCGCTGGCTCCTGGCGCGGGCGGCAGGACGCAACCACCGTGCTGCTGGACTCTCGCGTGTTTAACCTCGGCTTACTTTGAGCACACTTTCCTCGCGCGCCAGATGGGTATCGAACTGGTCGAAGGGCGCGACCTGCTGGTACACAACAACATGGTCTACACGCGCACAACGGCAGGGCTGCGTCGTGTGGACGTGATTTACCGCCGCATCGACGACGACTTTATTGACCCGCTGGCCTTCCGGCCCGATTCGACGCTGGGTATTCCCGGCCTCTTTAATGCCTCCCGCGCGGGCAATGTTACGCTGGCGAACGCCATCGGCACGGGCGTGGCCGACGACAAAGCCGTGTACGCTTATGTGCCCAAAATCATCAAATACTATCTGGGCGAGGATGCGATCCTGCCCAA
This sequence comes from Anaerolineae bacterium, assembly GCA_046328675.1. GTDB lineage: Bacteria > Chloroflexota > Anaerolineae > Aggregatilineales > Phototrophicaceae > JACAER01. The sequence continues at coordinate 44,214 of JAXLWC010000008.1, read as the reverse complement.
CATTGAAACCTATCTGTGCAGCGATCCCAAAGAACGGGGCTTTGTGCTGGCAAACCTCGACAGGCTGGTGGTGAAAGCGGTGGGCGAGTCCGGCGGCTACGGGATGCTTATCGGCCCACACAGCACACCCGCTGAGCAGGAGAAATTCCGCGAGCAGATTATCGCCAACCCGCGCAACTATATCGCACAGCCCACGCTGGCATTATCGCGCGCGCCATGTTTCATTGATGGGCAGGTGGAAGCGCGCCATGTCGATCTGCGCCCTTACATCCTCTACGGCGACAAGGTGACGATTGTCCCCGGCGGCTTGACGCGTGTGGCGCTGCGGCGGGGTTCGCTGGTGGTTAACTCGTCGCAGGGCGGCGGCAGCAAGGATACCTGGGTATTGCATCAATAGCGCTACGAGGATTGCGTGATGGATCACTTCACAACTGTCCCGCTTCCGCTTGAGTATCATAATCTCGCTCCTGACGGCTCTGAGATTCGTCATCTGGCGCGAATCAGCGGCGGCAATATGGTTCACTGCACGCTGCCTGTTGGGGGGGTGTCCAAAGCGGTGCGCCATAAAACCGTCGAGGAAATCTGGTTCTTTCTCTCAGGACGCGGGCAGGTCTATCGCAGGCAGGGCGCACAGGAAGAAGTCGTCGAAGTCTACGCGGGTATTTCGCTGACGATTCCGTTAGGCACGCATTTTCAGTTTCGCAACACGGGCGATGAGCCGCTGTGTTTCATCCTCGTCACGCTGCCACCCTGGCCCGGCGCGGACGAAGCAGTACGCGTGCCGGATTATTGGACAGTCTCAGATTAGCCAACAGGTTGCCGTAATGACCAATAGCACAAATGACACCATCTGGCAGTCGGCACAGGTTGCCTACAACTTTCTCGACAACGTGCGTGGCGGTATTCCGCTGGCGGGGGAACAAATCGACGTGATGCTGCGGGTGATTCGCGCGGCCTGTCCTAGCATCGAGCGCTTTCTCGATGTCGGCTGCGGCGATGGCATCATGGGGCGCGCGGTGCTGATGCAGTATCCCAGCGCGCAGGGCGTCTTCCTTGATTTCTCCGAACCTATGATTGAAGCAGCGAAAGCCAAAACCAGCGGCAGTCATACGTTTATCACGCAGGATTATGGCACCGTCGAGTGGCTGAAAACTGTTGAAGCCCATGCGCCATTCGATGCGATTGTGTCCGGCTTTTCAATCCACCATCAGCCGGATGCACGCAAGCGCGAACTGTATCGCGAGTTGTTTCATCTGCTAAAACCGGGCGGCGTCTTTCTCAATCTGGAACATGTCGCGCCGGAAAATCAGTGGGTGGAAACACTGTTCGATGAAATCATGGTGGACACCCTCTACGCCCACAATCAGCGCAGCGGAACCGGGAAGAGTCGCGAACAGGTGGCCGCAGAGTTCCATGCACGCGCCGACAAGGACGCCAATATCCTTGCCCCTGTGGAAACTCAATGCCACTGGCTGCGGGATATTGGCTTTAGCGACGTAGACTGTTATCTGAAGATTTTTGAGCTGGCGCTGTTCGGTGGGCGGCGTCCAGCTTAGGGCAGCGACCAGACGTGTTCGCCGTTCAGGATGCGATGGAGGTGAGCTGGAAACTGCTCAGCGTCAATGGGTTTGCCCAGAAAACTGTGGAAGCCCAGCTTACGTGCGGTATTAATCTCGCTGACGTGGACGGTATAGGCCACCACCGGGACTGAGCTAAAGCGTGCGTCCTGTTTGAGCATTTTTAGAATGTCGTAGCCGTTCATGCCGGGCATTTCTAAATCCAGAAAGATCACATCAACTTTGCCTATCTGGTTGAGAGCAGCATTCAGATGCAGCGGATTTTGAACTTTGGTGTATTGTACGCCTTCAATAGACAGCATTTCTGCAAGAATGCCAAGATTGTTGCTGTCGTCGTCAATCAGCAGCGCATTCGCTTGTGTCATGATTCTTCCCCATCCCTTTCAAAAAATGTGCCAGCTTTTAGTGCTGGTGTGCGGTGTACCACACAGATTCACCGCTGATCAGTTTTTCAAGCTGATCGACAAACAGATCATCATCAATCGGCTTGGCAATGAACCCTGAAAAGCCCTTCTCGCGGCACTTGGGAATGGCGATATTAGGATCAGAAGCAGAGACGGCAGCAATGGGAATGTGAGCAAATTCCGGCACTTTGCGAATCTGGTCGAAAATATCATAGCCACTTTCACCGTGTGGCAGCATCAGGTCCAGCAGGATCAAATCAACTGGCATGAACCAGTTCAGTTTGCGCAGCGTGTCCCGCCCCCAGCGATCAAATTCCAGAACAGCAGTGGTTCTTACCAGCGCTAACTGGAAGATGATGCGGTTCTCAAGATTGTCTTCAACCATGAAGATGCGTTTTTTATCGAGGCTCGCCATAGCAGCCTGGTTCCTTTCAGCTAACAACATACCAAACAGTTTCACTGTGCAGAATACGGTCTAAAATCTGGGGAAATGCATCCAGATCAAGCGGTTTCGCAATCACGCCGCTGAAACCCGCCGTCTTGAGTTTATACACTTCCTCATTCATGACGCTCGCCGTGAGCGCGACAATGGGTGTGTCCCGGAAATCCTCATGGTTCCGCAGCATTTCCAGCATGTCGAAGCCGGTGTACGGGCGCATGTGGATATCTAACAGGATAACATCCGGTTTGGGGTTTAGGCCCATAATGCGGTCCATAAAGTCGGTACTGTCTTCATAGATTGTGACATTTTCCAACCCCATCTGATCAACGAGCAGCAAGTACATGATTTCGCGGCTTTGCGGATCATCTTCGACATAGAGAACAGCGGGATAGTGACTCATGATTGCCTCGTAGTTAAGCTATGGTAGGGATCAATAATTCCGACTTTACGGGCAGCGCAACATAGAAGGTTGTGCCCGTACCCGGTGTACTCTTGAACCACAAGCGTCCGCCGTGCGCTTCCGCAAGACTCTTGGAGATGGGCATTCCCAATCCAGTGCCCTTGCCCTGACGCAGACCTGTGTCGGTTTGCTTGAAGGGTTCAAATACCGCCGCGCGATCCTCGGAGCGGATGCCCGGTCCGGTATCTTCTATCGCCAGCAGAATTTCGCCGTTCTGTACGTTCGCGCCAATTTTAATATGGCCTTCTTCAGTGAATTTGCAGGCGTTCGACAGAATATTCAGCAGAATCTGACGCAGGCGCTGCTTGTCCCCCTTGATCATGGGCAGCGTAGGCGGTACATCAAGCTGTACGGCGATAGGTTTGCCTTCCAGCAGACTTTCCGCAGTAGAGGCGACTGAGCGCAGGATTTCTGCCATGTCCACATTGTCTTCGATAAACAGACTAAGCGCGCCTGACTCAATTTTGGAAATATCCAGCACATCATTAATCAGGTTCAGCAGGTGCCTGCCACTATCGGCGACTTTGGTCAGGGTTTCCACCTGCTTGTCTGTGACCGGCCCCATCACCCCTTTGATCACAAACTTGGTGTAGTTGATGACCGAATTCAGCGGTGTGCGCAGTTCGTGGGACATACTGGCAAGGAACGCCGATTTGACGTGATCGGCTTGTTCGGCATTTTCGCGGGCGGTTTTGGCCTCGTCAAATAACTGAGCGTTACGCACGGCAACGGCGATTTGTTCTGCCAGGGCCAAAAGCGTCTGAATATCTTCTGGCTTGAAGCGGTTGGTTTCCTGCGCCTGAATGTCGAGCACGCCGACGAGTTGTCCCATGAACAAAACGGGAATCGCCAGTTCGGACTTAGTGTCTGGTAGAAAGGGATTAGGCAGATAGTGAGGGTCTTCCCGCACATCATTAAATACGGCAGGGGCCAGACTGCGAGCCGCAAAGGGCACGACACCACGATCATTGGTGCCAAATTCCAGTCCTGCATCGACCATCCAGGAGCCAGCGTCACCTGTGCCTTTGCGCAGTTTCAGCTTATTGTCACGGTAGAGAAAGATTGACACATAGTACATGTTAAAGGCTTTGGCCGTGATCTCTGCAATTTCGGACAGCAGCTTATTAAGGTCAAGCTCCGTGTTCAATTGTTTTGATACATCGGAGACCAGCTTCAGGTTGTTGTCACGGTTGGAGATGGCAGACGCCATGCTGTTGAACGACTGGGCAAGCTGACCAATTTCGTCATTGGAATGTACTTTAGCACGCAGATCCAGCTTGCCAGCCCCCAATCCTTCGGCACTTTCCTTCAGCCCAGTGATGGGTGTTGTAATTGAATGAGAGATGAAAAGGACGGCTCCAACGGAGACCATGAGACCCACCAGACCCAGACCAATAGAGACAATTTCCGCATTCCGTTTCGCGGCTTCAAAATGCTCCTGATGTTGGGTTAGTTCCTGATGTTCGTTTTGGAGTGCATTATCCACTGAACTGAAAAACACGACCTCGATATCTTCCCAGTTTGCCCGGGCCTCATCCAGGGCTTCCACAGAAAGTTCATCCTGGCTAAGAATGACCTCCAGTTCATTCATGTTGCTCACCAGCGTTTGAATATGCTCCTCAATCTCTGCCATCAGTTCAGCATCAGCGGTGGCATGTTCCGGTTTGGTCAGCAGCAGCGTTTGAATGGATGCAAGGGATCCATGAGGTCGTCAATAGCGGTAGTGATTTGCGATGATTCGTCTTCATGTAAATTGAACTGAGCCGCAAGGATGTGATCCAGAATCAGTTCGTTGGCCGATGAAATTACGCGTGATCCAGCAAACTTTACCTCTTCCAGCAATTGGATAATGGGTACGCTGAAATTGTTGACATCCAGCAGGTCGGCTTCTAGCTGATTGCTGGTATAACTTGCGAGAAGACTGTTGAGAATCAACAGGATGAGAGGGACAGCAAAGCCCAACGCAAGTTTGGCTCTCAGGTTTAAGTTTTTTAGCATTTGTTGTCCTTCTTAAGAGCAGTTCGCTTGTTGTAATCTATCCGCGTTTTCAATTCCCGCCGCCTGCCGCTGTGGGCTGACTTCGGTTTGCACATTTATCTGCCAACCATATACATCAAGCTTAAAAGTAAACCTATTTCGTTAACCTTAAGAATTTTGAGGATGCGACTTTTCTAATCTTCAGCCTACATTCCGTATCAAACGCGAATATTGAAGCGTTTCCATCCACTCTAGAATAAGTCCTATCCCTGTTTCTGTACACTCTCCGAGCGGCTAGACTTTGAATGCCTTCGGATTAACCAGGTGGCTAGTTTATTTGTTCTATAGACGCAACTGATTTGCTTTCGCATGAATTCGTAATAATTGCTACTATAGAGGTATTGTCCCAGCGCCCATTCAACAGGAGCCGTTTATGCCTGCATTTGAGATCAACCTCAAGACCACAGTCGATTTTCTGGTCGGATTGCTCAACACTCCCAGCCCGACAGGCTACACCGTCGAGGCGATTGAATACACGCGCAAAGCCTTTGAGGCGCTGGCGTTTCCGAACACTACGTTGACCGTCACCTACAAGGGCGCGCTGCTCATCAGCATCAAAGGCAAGGCCAGCGATGCCCCTCGCGGCCTCACCGCGCATGTCGATACCCTGGGCTTGATGGTCAAGGAAATTAAAGGCAGTGGCCGCTTGAAGACGACGCAGTTAGGCGGCTTCATGTGGGGGGCTGTCGAATTTGAAGGCGTGACCATCCGTACCAGCGACAACCGCCGTTATCGGGGCACGGTGCTGCCGCAGAACCCCAGCACCCACGTTAACCGCGACATCGCTGACACCAAGCGCACGCAGGACAGCATGGAAGTGCGTATCGACGCCGTGACACGCAGCGCCGCCGAAACACGGGCGTTCGGTATCGAAGTGGGCGATTTTGTGTTCCTTGACCCGCGCGTCGAAGTGACCGACAGCGGTTTCATTCGTTCGCGCCATCTGGATGATAAGCTGAGTGTGGCTTGTATTTATGCCGCGCTGCTGGCCATGAAGGACACGGGAGAAATTCCCGCGCAGGATACTTATATCCTTATCGCGAACTACGAAGAAGTGGGACACGGCGGTTCAGCGGGTTTCCCGGTAGAGCTTGCCGAACTGGTCGCGATTGATATGGCGGCGATTGGCGACGGTCAGGCATCGGATGAGTACTCCTGTACACTGTGCGTCAAGGATGCGACAGGCCCCTATCACTTTGAATTGGGCAACAAACTGCGGCGCCTCGCCCGTGAATGCGGTGTCAACCTCAAGACCGACATCTACATGTTTTATGGTTCGGATGGCTCAGCCTACTGGCGCGCGGGCGGCGCTGGACGCGTGGCGCTGGTCGGCCCCGGCGTTGATGCCTCCCATGCCTACGAGCGCACCCACACCGACAGTATCATCGACAGTTCCAAGCTGCTGGCGAACTATATGGTGGATGCCAGCAGTTAAAAGTCATGGACGAAACCCCGTAATGCGGTAAAGCGTTCCTGTGATACGGGTGCGTCCGTTCGGCCCCATAATCGGGCGTCCGGGTGTGCCTTGTCCCGTTGATACGTACAGCACGCCGCTGTCATAGCTGATGTTGGTTGGCTCGTCGAGTCCTTCCGCTAATCGCAGTGGCGCGCTGCCATCTGCGGGATACATCGTGACGCGCCCGCTGAAGCGTGGATAGCCACCAGAATCCGGTGGGGCATCAGGGTCGAACAGCGGGAAGTCGCGCGGCATCACTGCTGCGGGCCAGCCTGTAGCCAGTTCAACCACATAGATATTGCCCAACTCATCGGTGGCGACATCGACGGCTGTTGTCAGCCCCACGATTTCATCAACCCATGCGCCTGTGATCGGGTTGAGCCGGATGATGCGTGCCGCTTCAGGCATGTAGGCAATCACCGTGCCATAATAATCGCGGATTTGACCCGAAAGCAGCGCGACCAGCAGATCACCTGTGCGTGGGTCGCGCGCCAGCCCCGCCGGAACCGCCTGCTGCCCATCTTCCAGCGTAGGCAAATCCACCAGCGGCGTAACCTCCCCGTCCAGCGTCACGCGGCTGATGCGGTTCATGCCGCTTTCTGCCATATACAGCACATTGGCGTCCGGGTCATAGACCAGGGCGTTGGTCGTGGCGTTGCGCACGCTGATGACCACGCGCCGCCATTCCGGGGCAGGCGTCAGGCTCATGATGGCGATACCGCCTGTGCTGCCATCGGGTACATAACCGCCCAATGGGTCATCCTGTGTATAAAACACGCGGCCATCGTCCAGCAGTAGTACATCGCCCAGCCCGCCGACTTCATCCTGTCCCGTGCCGTAGCGTGTCAGGCTGTTGTAGCCAATGGTGCAGCACATGACGACTGTGCGTTCATCGGCATCGTCAAAATCACCGTCGGCGTTGTTGTCGCTGAAAACGCTGATGCGTCCCCCGCTGTCAAAGTTGCCCGCGCCATCGCCCGATTCCGCCAGTAGCAGCCGTCCATCGGGGAAAACGGCGACACCGCGCGGGTTGCGCAGTTCTGTCGCAATGGGGATCACGTTGAGGGTTTGGGCCGATGTATGTCGCGGCAGCGTCAAACCCACCAGCGCACACAACAGCAAAACAGCGGTGCCGACTTTCAGACGCATGAGCGTAGCTCCTACTGACTTCAGGCATAATACCCGGCTATTCTACCTCAAGCCGGGCATGGGCTGCGCTGCGCTGCTCCTTGACTTTGGCTGTATATTCGTCGCCCCAGTCGCGCATCAGCAGCAGCATGGGTTCCAGCGTGCGTCCGAATTCCGTCAGCGAATATTCAACGTGCGGCGGCACTTCCTGAAAGACTTTACGCTGCACAATGCCGTCTTCTTCCAGTTCGCGGAGTTGCAAGGTTAACATACGCTGCGTGACATCCGGCAGCAGACGCCGCAGTTCATTAAAACGGCGTTCGCCTTTCAGCAGGTGGAACAGAATCACGCCTTTCCATTTGCCGCTGATGACATCCAGCGTCACCTCAACACTGCACCCAAACTGACAATCATAACGTCGCAGGCGTTTGCTGTTCATGGCCTTCTCACAGTATACAAATTGATACTACATCACAAAAATGTGCGTACTTCCGTAGATGATACCATGCTTCTACAATGATGACGGTGAAGGACAAAGGAGCGAAACACATGGCGACTATGAAAGCAGTACGACAGCATGAATTTGGTGGGGCGGAAGTGCTGCGCTATGAAGAGGCGCCGCGACCAGAACCCGCCGCTGGCGAAGTGCTGGTCAAGGTACACGCGGCGGGCATTAACCCCGTCGATTGGAAAACACGCGAAGGGCGCGGCATGGCCGGAAGATACCCCAATCCCTTCCCGCTGATCCTCGGTTGGGATGTGTCAGGCGTGGTTGAAGCGCTGGGCGCGGGTGCCCGCAAATTCAAGGTGGGCGATGCCGTTTTTGGCATGATCTATTTCCCTGCAGTGGGTTCGGCCTACGCGAATACGTGACTGCGCCCGAAAGTCACTTCGCGCTGAAGCCGGGGAATGTCGATCATGCACACGCGGCGGCGATTCCTCTGGCTGTGCTGACGGCATGGCAGGGGCTGATGGAAGCGGTCATTGTGCAACAGGGACAGCGGGTGCTGGTTCACGCGGCGGCGGGCGGCGTGGGCCATCTGGCGCTACAAATCGCGAAGTGGCGCGGCGCGTATGTCATCGGCACGGCGTCAGCGCGCAATTTCGAGTATGTGCGTTCGCTGGGTGCAGACGAGGTGATTGATTATTCCGTGCGCCCCTTTGAGGAAGTGGTTGAACCTGTGGACATCGTGTTCGATACCTATGGCGGCGATAACATCCCCCGTTCGTTCAGCGTGGTCAAATCTGGCGGCAGTCTTGTGACCATCGCTGGTTCACCCGACCAGAACGAGGCTGCGGCGCGCGGTATCCACGCCAAGAGTTTTCTTGTGCGCGTGGAGGAAAGCCAGCTTGCGCAGATTGCCGACCTCATGGCCTCCGGTCACCTGAAGGTCACGGTTGACCATGTGTTCCCGCTGGCGGAGGCGGGTAAGGCCCATGCCCTGAGCGCGGGTGGTCATGTGCGGGGCAAGATCGTCCTGCAAGTCTGACCGTCGAGATTGAACCTGCGCGACTCCTCAAGCGTAATACCTGAAAAAAAGGAGATCGCTTGATGGATACTGAACACGTCATAAGCCGCGCGCAAACCCTGCTTTCGGATACCCTCGGACAATCCGTAACCTTGCAGCCACAGCCAGCCCTGAAGAGTAATCATCTGGTGCTGCGCTGTGGCGTGGCAGGCAGCCCAACCCTGAACAGCGTGATTATCAAACAACTGCGGCTGGATGACGTGCCGGAAGCGCGCCATTCGTGGTATCAGCAGCGTTTTTTCAACGAGTGGGCCAGCCTACAGTTTATCAACACGCTGCCCGGTGCTTTTAGCGCACGCTGGATGGCTGGTGACAGTGACGCGCGAATGCTGATCGTCGAAGACCTTGGCGATCATCCGTCCATTCAGGACTTACTCTTCAGTCACGATACCTCCAGCGCGCGTCTGGCGCTGACTGCCTACGCCCGCACACTTGGACAGTTGCAGGCTGCGTCCATCGGTCACGAATCTCACTTTCGCGAACTGAGGTCAGCGTTAGGGGCGGTGACGCCGCTGTCCGATGGCAACATTGATGTGCGCAAGCTGCTGCCCGCGCTGCACGAATTCTGCGCGGCGCTGAACATCATTCCTGTCGCTGGCTTCGATGATGAAGTACTGGCGGTGGGCGCGGCGATTCACGGGGACAGCCCTTTTCGCGCACTGTGTCACTGTGATGCCGGAATGCACAATGTACTGTGGCGCGACGATGGGCAGGTGCGCCTCGTGGATTTTGAGTTCGCCCAGTATCAACATGCGCTGGTGGATATCGTCTGCGCGCGGATGACGTATCCGCCAGCCTATCATGGGCGCGCGCTGCCGCTGGCGCTGGTGCGGGAAATCGAGAACGCCTATCGCGCAGAACTGGCGAACGTTTTGCCTGCCGCTGCCGACGATGCGCTCTTTGAGGCGGCGCTGATGCACGCCTGCGCGCACTGGGTGCTGTCCGAAGTCGGCGGCACCTGGGAGCCGTACTTCAAGCCGCGCTTGCAGCAGGATGCAGCTTACGATACGCAGAACGGGCACACCAACGAAAGCACCACTTACTTTCGCAGCCGAATGTTCTCATATCTTGAAGCCTTTGTGGCCAGCGCCGACGAATTCCGGCAGTTGCCTGCTTTACGCACGACACTGGCCCAGGTCTACGCTGGCTTGAAGCGTCATTGGCCCGATAGTGAGTCCACCCCTTATTTTCCGGCATTTGTTGAAGTCCATAAATGAGATATGATTTTTGGTAGAAATAGCAAAAACACTCATCGGGTACTGTGAGTTTTTCACAAATCGCACAAGGGGACACTTCGTTACAATGTTAGAATCGCACGAAAATCGTCGGGGGAAAACTATGCTCTCGCGAGTTGCCGACAGTTTGTACTGGATGAGCCGTTATTTGGAGCGTGCAGAACACACCGCACGCCTGTTGAGTGTCCAATTTAACCTGATGCTGGATGCGACATCACCTACCGCCGGGCAGCGCTGGAGTCGTCTGCTGGGTTCGCTGCGTAATCCGGTGCGCCACAGGAACGGCGCTGACCCGTACGAATTCATCCGCATGATGTGTTTCGATGCGGACAACGGCGCGTCAATTGTGGCCTGCATCGCGGCGGCGCGTGAAAATGCGCGGCAGGTGCGTGAGCAAATCAGTTCCGAGATGTGGGAACACATCAACCGCCTTTACCTGTATGCGCGGGCTGCGGATACTGCCGCAACCTGGGATGACCAGCCGCAGTACTTTTTCCAGCAGGTCAAGGAAGGCGCGCATCTGTTCCAGGGGATTACCGACTCGACGCTGACCCATACGGAAGGCTGGCGCTACATCCAGCTTGGGCGTTATCTGGAACGCACAATTGCCATCGCGGCCCTGCTTGATACCCATTTCAGTATGTTTCCACAGGTGCCGGGGCGTGCGGTTTCGCTGGAAGAATACTTCGAGTGGCTGGGGCTGCTCAAATCCTGCACCGCGTTTGAGGCCTACTGCAAAGTGTACAGTGCGGAACTGCGTCCTGATAACATCGCGGAGTTTCTGATTTGCAACCGCAGCTTCCCGCATTCAGTACATTTTTCGGTGGAACGTATTCAGCACGCGCTGGATGCCATCGCCGAACATACAGGCACACAAAAGAGTGGGCGCGTCCACCGCTTCGCGGGAAGGCTGCTGTCTACAGTCGCCTATACCAGTGTCGGCGAACTGATGGAGAACCTGCATAACTATTTGCAGGAGCTTCAGGGGCAGTGTATGGAGATTCATGAGGCGTTGTACGAATACTACATCGCCTATGCCATTGAGACGGCGTTGTAGGAGTTGTATTCATTGCCGGATGATTTTGTTTACCGCGCCCCCGGTAATCGTAATGCTAAGGACTTGAGCTTACATCGACAGCGAGATTCGCTTACGGGATTATCGTTTTTGAATTATGCTTACGGTGTCGAACCCATCATTTTCAGGATCACGACCTTGCGTAAAGCGGGTTACATCGTAGTGCAGGATGGGGAACAGCCTGCCAGAACATTACCCTTTTTCGGTAGTGAGCTATAAATAGAGCCGAATTCTGGCGAAAACTGGTCATATCCAGAAGGGCATCTTACCGTTTATCACCCTGATCGAGAGTTCTGGGATGCATGGTATAAGGCGGACTTTGAGAACTTAAGTTCGCCGAAAATTTCTCGTCAATTGCAGTCCTTTTTTGATTTGCGTGAGAGGTAATCTCATGTCTGCTGCTCCCAAATTAACGTTACAGGATTTGCTGCTTTCGTTGCGCCAGAGTGTGCTTGATGCGATTGAACACAATGACAAGAACAAATTGCAAGACCTCAAAATCACTTTTGGGCGTCTGGTAGAGGAAGCTTATGCCAGTCATGATGATGCAGTCATTGCCATACTGGTGGCATTGGAGGATGCGGCACGCGATGCCTTAACAGGCGTCTCGTGGAAAAGCGATATTCCCTCCGTAGAGAGTGTTGAGAAGGCTATCAAAAGCTGACCGGCAGACAAGCAAACTGTCGAAGTTAAACAAATGCTGACAGCTTTCATCCAAAAACTGAAAGCTGTAAGCTGACACCTATAAGCTGATTACTGACATCTGGAAGCCATCTTATGTATTTTTCAATCCGACATATCACCATTTTCAACTACAGTACCCCCGTCAGCCAGAGCGTGATGGAAGTACGCAAACAGCCCCGTACCGAAGGGATTCAGCAGTGTATCTCGTTCAAACTGCTGGTACAGCCCCATGCTCAGGTGATGGGCTACCGCGATTATCAGGGCAATATTGTCCATCATTTTGACATTCCCAAACATCACAACCAGCTAACCATTACAGCCGAGTCTTATGTTGAGATGGAACAGCCTTTATTGCTGCCCGAAACACTGGGAGATAACGCCTGGGAGCACATCGACAACCAACCCAAGAGTGCCGAATTGTGGGACTGCCTGATGCCCAGTCAGTTTGTACGGGAAACGCCCTTACTGCGCGAGTTGGCACAGGAACTGCGCGTTGAACGGCGTGGCGATCCTCTGCACCTGCTGCATGAAATCAACTCGGCAATTTACGAACATTTCGATTACGAGCCGAAAAGCACCAACGTTGATTCGCCGATTGATGACGCCCTGACATCGCGCAAAGGGGTTTGTCAGGATTTTGCCCACATTATGCTGGCATTGCTACGGCCCCTGGGGATTCCCTGCCGTTACATCAGTGGTTATCTGGCGCGCTACAGCGACGATCACGCACGCTCCGCCCCCGATGCCTCCCACGCCTGGATTGAGGCGCATCTGCCGGGATTAGGCTGGGTTGGCTTCGACCCGACCAATAATCAGATTGCAGGGCAGTATCATATCCGCGTGGCCGCCGGACGCGATTACGCGGATGTGCCGCCGACGCGCGGTGTTTATAAAGGCAACGGCGTCAACGAACTGAAGGTTGCGGTACAGGTACGGCATTCCGATGAACTGCCGCCGCATGATGAACTGGTGACTTCAAGCCAGTGGATTGTGTACAGCGCGCCGCCAGAGACAAGCCTCAACCAGCGCCGTATTCAGGAACAACAGCAGCAGCAGTAAGACAGCATCGTTCGCGGCCCATCAGTGTTCATGCGTCTTGACATCATGTGTTGACGAAAGGATTTCCTGATGAGCGATCCACAAACAAAAGCTGAGTTGGTTGCTGCGCTGACACAAGTTCAGAACGCCCTGACGCAGACGGTGCAGGCTATGCCCAACGAGCAGTTCAACAGCGGCACGGCACAGTCGTGGTCGGCGTCTGGTTATTTGCAGCACCTAATTCTGTCGGTGAAACCCTTTGGCAAAGCCATGAAACTCCCTGCCGAACAGTTACGCAAAACCTTCGGCAAGCCAGAGCAGCCTTCGCGCACTTATGCCCAACTGGTCGCCGCTTACAAAGCGCGTCTGGAGGAGGGCGTTCGTGCCGAGGATTATGAAGCGATTACACCCGTCACCTATCGCTTTCCTGAAGGCATGGACGATAAGAAGCAGTATCTGGTGGACACCTGGAACGATGCCAACAACCGCCTGCTTCAGGCACTTGAATCGTGGACCGAGGAAGACTTAGACACGTACCAGCTACCGCATCCGGCGGTGGGGATGCTTACGGTGCGCGAGATGCTGTTCTTTACGGTGTATCACAACACCATGCACTGGCATGACATTGAGCAGGCAAGCGAAAAAGCGAAGATGGGCCGAAGCGTGGCTCAGGCTTCAAAACGTAAGTCCGGCGCCAGTCCATAAAAGCGCCCGATGTCGGCGGCTTCCTCAGCAATGAGGTCGCGAACCGCGTCGGTCAGCGTCTGCCACGCCTCCACGCGGAGCATGATGTGTTTGCCGCGTTTTTCGTAGCGCCATGTGCCCACCGCGCCTCCATCCACCAGCACAATCGGCGCGGTCATGCCGTCACGAAAGACGCTGGCCTGCTGCGCTTTGGGCACAGCGACATCACGGTTGGCGTAGCCGAGTGAATAAGTATCGAAGCCCGGCAGCAGGTTGACGGTGGGGCTGCTGCCTGTGGGCACTTCCGCGTACAGCGCCCACAGCGTTTGACCGTCTACAGTGACTTCGTGCAGTTCGGGCAGCAGCGCGTCGAATGCTCTCTTCGCTTCGGTCAGCGGCAGTTCCCACCACTCCGCGAAGTCGCGGGCGTCGGCGGGGCCGTAACCCTGCAAGTAGCGCCGCGCCAGCCGCACGTAGTCGGCGTCTTCAAGCGTCAGCGTGTGTCCCAGCCAATCATCCAGCGCGACATAGGTCGGTTCTGCGCCGTCATCGTCCCCAACGCATACGCGCCCCAGCATCGCGTTGACATGCATGACACCGTGCGCAGTCGCTTCGATGGCTTTGTCACCGCCTGCCACCTGCTGCATCAGGTCGCGCCGAGTCATCGCGCCCTTGGCCTTAAGCGTCTGATAGGCGTCCTCGACAATGCGCGCGGCCTGTTCCTGTGTCAGCTTATGGCGGCGCTCGAACCAGCGCCACGCCCCGCGCAGAATCCCCGGCGAAATCGCTCCCAGCAGCCAGCCTAGTTCATCGGCTGCCAGCAGGTGCATACTGCCGCGCATACACCATGTGCGCACGATGGCGCGCTGCTCGATACGACAGCGGTTTACATCATCCAGCGTCAGCCCTGCGACGCGCGCACGCAGCGCCAGTTCCATCGCCGAGGGAAGCTGCGCCTGCACGCCGACCAGCGCCTTGACCACATCGACCAGCGCCGTTGTGTGGGCACGCGGCATCAGATACTGCGCCTTCAGCCGCAGCATTCGCAGTTCTTCAATTGTAAAAATGGTAGGTGTCATGATGATTTGAGGGAGAAAAAATAAGGGCGCTCATCAAACGAACGCCCCTGAAAATCGAAGTCTGTAGGTCTTAAGCGTTGATTGTCTGGCTGGACGACAGCAGCTTAATCAGGCTGTAGATGCCGGGTTTGGGGTCGTAGCGGCAGTCCACCGGGGGATGCCAGATGTTGAGGATGCGATACTCGGAATGACGGTACAGCACCGGAATGATGATTTTGCCCGCCTCGCCAAAGCGGAAGCGTTCCTTCTGTGCGTTTTCGTCATCCATCGCTTCTGGCGAAATGATCACCAGCATCACGCCGCAGGCTTGCATCGCGGCGCTGACACGGTTATCCCAATCATCCTCGTCGTCAATTTCTGCGACATCCAACCATGCGTGGATTCCCGCCGCGCGTAGTTCATCCGCCAGTTCGATGGCGAACAAATCATCACTGGGGCTGTAACTGATGAAGACGCCGCGTTTCGCCGCCTGGCGTACATGCTGCGTATCCAGAAGCTGCATAAACGCCTGCTTCACGCGCTCGTCGTTGGGGCGCAGTTGCAGTGCTTTGCGCAGGGCGGTACGTTTTTCTTCGGTGCTGGCGGCCACGAACGCCAGCCACAACCAGCCGCGCTCATCGTCGGGCATGGCCTGCACCACCTGACGCAGCATCCCGCGCGCCTTCTCGTGATTGCCTGCACGGGCAAAGGCTGCGGCAAGGACCAGAGTTTGCTGTGGGTTTTCAATCACCGGTGACGACATCGGGTATTCCTCAATTGCGAATTTCTACCATACCGAAAGTATACCAAAAAATAACGTTGAATGATTCTGACGATTTTGTAACCTTGTCAATTCTTTATGAAAAATTGATAAATCAAGATGAATGTAATCAATGCCAACTTTAAATCAATATAAAGTCGTAACCCGTTTTGTCATGATGATATATACGAGAATACCCAATCCTCTGGTTTCCTGCACCCTCGAAAGATCAGCAGTTGATGAGTGTGTCGAGCCTGGCATGGGCACAAACAACAAAACAGGGGCCTGATACCCTCAAGCCCCTGCATCACAATCGCTGATTTGCTGTTGACTAAACTACTGTCCCAGCGCCGCCCACACGTCGAGCTTACCCTTAACGCGGCGGATGACTTCGTCGGTAAATTCGGTGGTCATCGCGTGTCCGCCCAAATCCGTCGTGCGCACGCCGTCGTTGACCGCTTCCATCACCGCTTCGTAAATCGCGCGGCTGGCGCGGTTCGCGGCTTCCGTCCCGACGTAGCGCAGGAGGGACGCGCCTGCCAGAATCATCGCCATCGGGTTCGCCAGATTCTTGCCCTGCAAGCTGGGTGCCGTGCCGTGCGGCGCTTCGGCAATCGCGGTTTTAATCTCGTTGTTGTCGTCAAAGCTGAAGATCACCGACTCCGAACCCGCGATGCTGCCGAACAATTCCAGCACAAGGTCGCTGAGGTTATCCCCGTCACGGTTCAGCGCCGGGATGACCAGCGGCGTATCGCCTGTGGTTTTCATCAGCAGGGCGTAGGTGGCGTCAATCAACTGTGGGTTGTAGCGCACATCGGGATAACGCTTGGCGGCTTCGTCCAGTTCTTCCTTGAACATGCCTTCGTAGGTCGGGCTGACGGTGAACTTTGGCCCGCCGAACACCGTTGAGCCAGTGCGCCGCGCATAGCTGAAGGCGAACTCCGCCACCTTGCGACAGGTGCGCCGCGACAGCCGCCGCGTGCTGTAGGCGATTTCGTCCAGCCCTTCGCCTTCGCGCCATTCCTTCGCGCTGTAGACGCCGTCTACGGCCATACGTACCACGGCAATCGGCGCATAGACACCTGCCAGCGGACGCACGGTGGGAATACGCCGCCCCGTCCGCAGAATCACCTGCCCGTCAACCAGTTCACGCAGCAGGGCATTCGGGCTGCCCACGTCACCCTTTTCCGGCGGCGTGATGGTCGCGGCTTTTAAGCCCAGCCCGGTTTCAACAGCACGCGCCGCTGCATCGCGCACCACCTGGTTATTGGTAGCGCGGCGGTGTTGCAGCGACAGATCAAAGGACTCAAAGTCAATGTTATCGACACGAATGACCGCAGGGTCGATCACCCGCAGCGCCTCATCCAGTAATTCCTGTCCGGTTTGGTCGCCTTTCATGACGACGATGGTTCGTTTACTCACAGAGCCTCCCCTTAAGACGCATCATACGGAATGATATGTTTATTGTAGGGGACGCAGCGCATGGATTCAAACTGTATTTTCCAACCCGGCAATCACTGTTCTGCCGTCCGCTGCTTCGACGAGGCGCATCCCTAACCGTCGTAAGACCTGCATCGACGCCGGATTATCGCGCCTGGTAAACGCTACAATGCGCGCCAGCTTCAGTTCGCGGAAGCCATACTCCAGCAGCATCCGCGCTGCTTCCGTTGCGTAGCCTTGCCCGCGATGATGGTTAGACAGCGCGAAACCGATTTCCACTTCGACGCCGTTATAACGGACATCAGGATACAGAAGTGCCAGTTCCTCGGCCTTGCAGAACACAGGCATCAGGACGACGGTACCGATGATCTTGTTTTCCGCTTTCAGGATGATTGCCAGTCGCGCAAAACGTTCGCCTAACTGCTGCTGGGCCAGCGCGGCGTCAAACTGTAACTCTTCAATCACCGCTTCAGCGGTCAGCGGCTCATTATCCTGTTCCACGATGAGCGTACTGTAGGCATCGTCCAGGTCTTCGGCAGTCCAGGGGCGCAGGGTCAGGCGGGGCGTATCAAACGTTTTCATCGGCATCTTTTCCCTTCGATATGCCTACTATTTTACCTGCCGCTATTCCCCAATCCCATTTTTGCGCTATGATTACCGCAAAATACAGGAACTAGCAGGAGGTATTCAATGGGACGGAGACTTATCCCGCTCCTTTCGTTCGCAGCACTACTCATCTTCAGCATTGTTATTCCGCTGCAAGCGCGTGATCTTCCTTATGACGTGCAGCAGGCAGCAACTGCTGTACCCACCTCATCGTCGGCTGCCACATCCAACGTGACGATTTACTTCGTCGCCTGCAATGACCGCGCCATTCTTAACTTCAGCGGTACAATGCAGTCCGGTTACGATGTGTTCTATGTCGTCTCGACGGGTGGTACAGCGCTCACCTCGCTGCGTCAGGTGCAGGTCAATGGCACCTATCAGGTCAGCGACACCGCTACCTATCTCACTGGCTCATCACTGGCAGCAGGCGGCAGCGCCAGCGTGCAGGTTTCTATCGCCCGCGAAAGCAACTCCGCCAGCACCCTCTATCAGACGACGGTCAACGACGTGAACGACGGCTGCAACAGCCCGCAGTTCGCGCCCGGCACCAGCGTCGATACCTCGTCAGCAGGCGCGTTCCCTAACCCCGGCGGCACAGCCGTTCCCTTCACTACGCTGCCCAGCGGCGTGGGTTCCGGCATTCTGTCCCCGTTCGGCGGTTATCTGAACCCGAGCTACGTCCAGCAGGCACAGGTGGCGATTGGCCCGCGCGATGCAGCCAACCCCATTGCGCGAACCGCTAATCCCGGCTTGATTTTCGCCGAATGCAACGACTATTTCCCGGCTGCGGCTCCCGGCTTGCTCTACGACAGCGACAATGTGGTCATCTTCTGGTCATGGTTCACGCGCACCGCCGAACAGATGCAGGATCATCTGGCGCACGCGCAGTATTCGGTGACGCTGAACAACGCCACGTTCCCCTATGTCGAACAGATGGCACCGCAGCTCATCGGCGGCAAATACTGGACGTTCTGGGTGGTGCGCATCGGCAACCTGCTGCCCGGCTACTACGGCGTGGCCTATCGCCTGACGTGGGATCAGGCCGTGAACGATGGCTATGACGACTACGGCCCCGGCACCGACTTTGAGGAATTGGCTGCGCAGTGCGATTTCCGCATTCAGGGCAACCCCTTCGGGCTTATTCCCTCGGTAGATCGCAGCTTCACGCCCTGGCTGACGCCCAACGGCAACCTGCCGCCCGTCACCCGCTAGACTCTTAGATTGATTTTTCGTAGGGGCATGGCCGCCGCCATGCCCCTACAGATTCAGGTAGACACTGATGGCCCTCCGTGAGCGTGCTGCTGCCCTCTTTGACCTTCATCTCACTGCTGAACAGACTGCCCAGTTTGAGGCCTATGCACGTCTGCTGGTTGAACGCAGTGCGCAGATCAACCTGACGGCAATCACTGACCCGGAAGGGATCGAAGTGCGTCACTTTCTCGACTCGCTGTCGGTGGTGAAGGGGGTCACGCCGCGCGCTGGAATGCGCATGATTGACGTGGGCACGGGCGCGGGGTTTCCCGGCTTGCCGCTGGCCATTGCCTTCCCTGAAATCCATGTAACGCTGATGGAAGCGACAGGCAAAAAGATCAGCTTTATGCAGGAAGTCATCACGACGTTGGGGTTAACCAACTGCGATACCCTCAACGCCCGCGCCGAGGATGCCGGACATCTGCCTGCTCACCGCGCAAAGTATGATGTTGTGCTGGCGCGTGCGGTGGCGCGGCTTCCGGCGCTGCTGGAATATCTGCTGCCGCTGGCCAGGGTGGGCGGGCTTTGTGTCGCACTCAAAGGGGTTACGGCACAGGAAGAAGCCAGCGACTCGCGCAAGGCCCTGTCGATTCTCGGCGGCAAGCTGCAAACCATCCACAAGCTGATGCTCCCCGGTGTGCCTGATGAACACGCGCTGGTGGTGGTCGAAAAGACCGCGCCGACACTCAACGCTTATCCCCGCAAGCCCGGCGTGCCCACGCGCAAGCCGCTTTAGTTCTACTCTCACCCATTAGCCATAGTGGACACTAAGCGCAATTTCTCCTAGAATCGCGTTCTGTTAATATCGGTGGGGATGTATGGCGAATCCATTGTCCGACTATTATGATTTGAAACCACAGCAGATGTTTCTGGTGAGCCAGAAGGCGCTGATGGTCAGCGACGGCAGGCTGCTCCTGCTGCAACTGTCTGATGGACAGTGGGAGCTTCCCGGCGGGCTGCTGGATTTTGGCGAAGATTTGCGTTCCGGCTTGCTGCGCGAGGTTTACGAGGAGACAGGGCTGGCGGTAGAAATCAGGCAGCTTGTCGCCCTATCTGATCGGCAGGGGATGAAATTTACGCTGCGGGATGGGCGAGTGATGGATACCAGCTTTATCGTCGCCGCCTTCTATTGTGCGGTGACGGGCGGCGAGTTCCGCCTGAGCCATGAACATTGTGCCCATCATTGGGCAACACGCGGCGAAATCCAGCGACTTACCATTGCTGCCAATTCGCGTTTTGCTGTTGATTATTATCTATCTGCTGAGTGAGGGCCTATGGATACCTTTGACCGTTTCTATGGCGCGGTTCCCATCGAGCAGCGCGAACGGCTGCACCAGTTCCGTCAGCAGCATCCGACCCATAGGGCGCAAGTCGGCGAATTGGAATGGGAATATCTTACCGGGGGCAGCGGCGATGAAGTTATTCTGCTGCTGGTTGGTGGGCTGCGCGTGGCCGATGCGGGTTTCCGTTCTATGACGGAACTGGAACGCACTTTCCGCGTGATTAACCCGACCTATCCGCGCGCCTTAACCATGAGCCAGCTGTGTGACGGTCTGATTGGGCTGCTGGCGGCGGCGGGCGTAACGCAGGCGCATGTGCTGGCTGGTTCGTTTGGCGGCATGGTCGCACAGGCGTTGGTGCGTTTGTATCCGCAGTCTGTAAAGTCTTTGATTTTATCGAATACAGCCGTACTGGATGAGACTGCCGCCGCACGCTATCGCAGCGAATTGGACATGATTACACCCATCCCCCCTGAATTGGTGCGTGAAGGGGCCAAAGATCGTTTTTATCACATGGTCGCGCCGCCAGAAGATGAAAGTGTCTTCTGGCGCGCCTATCTGGACGAGCTGTTCACTGTGCGTCTGGATAAGGACGATTTGCTCAGCACCTATCACTGCCTGCTGGACTTTGCCGCCCACTTCACGCTGACCCCCATCGACCAGCCCAGAACGCTGATTATCGAATCCTCCGATGATGCGACCTTTGACCAGAAACAGCGTGATGCTGTAAAAAACCTCTACCCGCACGCGCAGGTGTACACCTTCCAGAGTGCGGGCCATTCGGCGGCAACCACGCAGCGCGACACTTACTTTCAGGTCGTGCGCGAGTTCATTTCTGCCAGCGCCGAGTCTTAACGATACGTGACGTTGCTATCAGGTTACACTGTTAAATAGGTGGGTTGGTATATTTGTGGACGCCAATTTTGACCGTGATGTTGAAACACTGTGGTCACTGCTGTTTGCGGTTGTAATTGATGCGGAAAAGCGTTTAGCAGCATTAGTTGCAGCCCATGACCTTACTCCTCCGCAGTTTTTCGTACTGAAGACTTTAATTGAACACGGCGGACGCTGCCCTATCGGTCAGATTGCGCGTGAACATCATTTGACCAACGCGACGATGAGTGGCCTTGTGCAGCGTTTGGAGAGTTTCAATCCGCCGCTGGTGCTGCGTGAGCCAGATGAAACAGATCGCCGCTCGGTGCTGGTAAAACTCACCGATGAAGGGCAATCCCGCTTCCGTGCTGTACAGCAGGACATCATGGGGCAAATGCGCCAGGTGCTGCAATTACTCAATCCTCAAGGCCGTCAGGAGTTAATTGAGTATATCAATCGTTATTTGAGTCTGATGTCAGCCCAGTATCCTTGGATGTCGTAGGTAATCATTGTCTAACATGAATCGCTGGTTTAGGTTTCCGGCTTTTGACGATCTCGAAAAGACGCGCGATGTGCGGATGCTCATGCTCATCACGGCGCTGATCATTGGGGTGACCCTGGTTTTTGAAGTTGTACTGACCCTGTTCTTTTACAATCCTCGAACCAGCGTTTTGGTTGCCGTCGTAGCCCTCCTCACAGGTATTGCACATCTGCTGGCACGACGTGGTTATTTGCGTGCGGGTATCCTGCTGCTGTGCGTGGTGACGTGGACTGCGCTCACGGTAGCGGCGGGTTTTGATGGCGGACGCGGCGTCTATGATATTGCCTTCAACATCTATATTGTCCCCATCTTGTTGGTGAGCTTCCTGATCGGTGGGCCAGCAGGGATGGCGCTTGCTATCGTCAGCAGCCTCTCCGGGTTCATCATGCTGCTGACCATTCCTGTCCTTACAAGAGAAATTAATGATGCGGTGCTGTACTGGGCGGCAAATAGTGTGCTGTTTGGTTTTACAGCCACCCTGATGTGGATCTATGAGCGCCGTGTTCGTAAGGCGCGCGTACGCACCCAGCGGCGTGAAGTCCAGCTTGAGGAGCAAAGTGGCGAACTCAAACGCGAAATTGCAGAACGGTCTCATTTTGAAGACGCTTATCGCACAGTTGTCGAAAACTCGTTACAGGGGTTGGCGATTTCACAGCAAGGGAAAATTGTTTTCGCGAATTCCGCGATGGCCCAGATGTTGGGCTACAGCGTCGAAGAATTATACGCGGTAGAGAATATTTCTCAGCTAGTATACCCCTCAGACCGTGACCAACTTCGTATCCCTCTGGACAATGATTTACACGACATCGTCATTCCGAATCGCTATGAAGTACGCGCTGTTCATCGGACAGGTGAGATACGCTGGCTGGAAACCTTTCCGGTAAGCATTACCTATCAGGGCCTGCCTGCTATACAGTATGCAGTGATGGACATCAGTGAGCGTCGCAAGGCGGAGGAAGCCCTACGGGAACGTGAAGCTGCGGCTGCCGATTTTCAGGAAAAACTTAAGGCGCTGCACACCATCAGTATCGAACTGTCTAGCATTGAATCCTTTGATGATCTTTGCTGCCGTGCTGTGGAACTGGGGCGCGGTCAGTTTGGTTTTGACCGTTTAGGACTGCTGCTTTATGACGAACAAAACCACAAAATGCTGGGTACTTTCGGCACCGATGCCCAGGGTAAACTGCGTGATGAGCGTGGTTTAAGTGGCGACATCCTGCCTGAACCCTGGGTGTTGGATGTCAAACGTCAGCACGAGACCGTCTATTATCAGGAAGATACAATCCTCTACGATAACTGGCAGCCTGTGGGGCGCGGCTGGAATGCGCTGGCAATTCTTTGGGCGGGGGACATTACCATAGGATGGCTGGCGGCAGATAATCTGGTACATCAACAGCCCCTGAAACCGTACGAGCTTGAGCTGCTGCGCCTTTATGGCTTGGCGCTGGGCAACATCCTGGGGCGGCGCCGGACGGAAGAAGCATTGAAGCGTTCTCAGGAATGGTTCTCACATATTTTCCGGTCTTCTCCTGTGAGTATTTCCATGAGTAATGTGTCCGATGCTAAGTATGTTGATGTCAACCCACGCTGGTGTGAATTATTCGGTTATAGTCGGGATGAGGCGATAGGGCATTCGGGTATAGAACTTGGGCTGTGGCCGAGCCTGGATCAGCGTGAGCAGTTGGCGCAGCGCATAGCCCAGGAGGGGCACCTCCACCAGATTGAAGCGCAGTTAAAAGACCGTCATGGGGCGATTCGTCACACCATCATGTCTTCAGAAATGGTTGAGCTTCACGGGCAGATGCTCTACTTGACGATGACCTATGACATCACAGAGCGGATGGAAGCGGAGCGTGCCTTGCAGCGTTCACAGGAATGGTTTGCCACGGTCTTTCGTGCGGCCCCTGTTTGTATGTCCATCACAGCGACTGAAGATGGTGGTTACGTGGATGTCAATCCAAGCTGGTGTGAATTCTTTGGCTACAGTCGCGAAGAGGCTCTGGGCCAAAAAGGTGTTGAATTGAACCTGTGGAGCAGCAATCACCGTGCTGAATTCATGCGGCTGATTACAGAGTACGGCAGGATTCATCAGCAGGAATTTGTGGTGAACCACCGCGATGGCCGTCCCCGTTCTGTAATCCTCTCATCTGAGATTGTAGAACTCAATGGGAAACCGCATTATCTGACGATGGTCTCCGATGTCACCGAACATAAGCGGGCGGAAGCGGCGCTGCGCGAACGTGAGGAACATGCGCATGAGTTTCAGGAGAAGCTTAAAGCTTTACAATCCGTGAGTCTTGAACTGGCTGAGGTTGGTTCCATCGACGAGATGGGGCGGCGGGCCGTTGAACTGGGGCGCGACAGGCTGGGTTATGATCGCATTGGGCTGATGTTGTTTCATACAGGGACCCGTTCAGTTGTGAATCGCTATGGCATCAAATCCGACGATACACTGCACATTGAGCAAAACCTGAGTTACAACGTTGAGGATGACCCTCGAACTGCACCGCTGTTGGCGAATCGGGATGCCATCTACGTGAATGAGGATGCAGATCTGTTAGATTTCAACCAGGTTGCGGGGCACGGCTGGAATGTTGCCACTGGAATCTGGGATGGCAATACCAGCATCGGTTGGGTAGCCGCAGACAATTTGTTTAACCATAAAGCGCTGGTTCCCTATCAGATTGAACTGCTGCGTCTCTATGGCTTAACGCTGGGACATCTGATGACACGCAAACGCACCGAAGAAGAACTGAAACGTTCTCAGGAATGGTTTGCGCGGATTTTCCAGATGGCCCCTTTTGGCATTACCATCCGTGCCGTGAATGATGGCCGTTTTGTCGATGTGAACGAGGCTTCAATCCGTATGTTCGGTTTTGACCGGGACGAAATTATCGGCCATAGTTCCATTGAATTGCAGACCTGGGCCGATGAAAAAGCGCGCGCCGAACGGTTTGAACAGCTTGCCCGCGAGGGACGGTTGGATCAGGTAGAGGTTCAGGTGCATGGGCGTAACGATACAATCCGCACCGTGCTGCTTTCCACCCAACTTATCGATTTTCATGGCGAACCGCACTATCTCTCCACCATTGCCGATATTACCGAACGCAAACAACTTGAACAGCAGCGCCTGGAACTGGCACTGGCGAACGAACGCCTGGAGTTATTCCGCGAGTTCATGACCAATATCTCGCATGACCTTAAAACGCCCTTAGCGGTTATCAATACATCTGTCGAGTTAATGGAACGCATCAAAGACCCTGAACGCCAGAAGGAGAAAATGGCGTCGATCAAAGAGCAGACCGCGCGCCTGGATAAATACATCTACGATATGCTGACCATTTCCCGCTTGGATCACGCACCTGATCTACTGCTGCGCTCCGTCGATGCAAATCGGATTATCTCGGATGTTTATGAACGGCTGTACTCCACAGCCGAAAAGAAGGAAGTGCGCATCATACGAGAGCCTTCAAGCGAGCCGCCCAACGTGCTGGCGGACGAAAGTGAACTGGATCGTATGATGGTTAATCTGCTTGAGAATGCCCTGAACTATACCCCCGCAGGCGGCACGATATGGATACGCAGTTATGTCATCGAGGATAACGTTCAGATTGATGTGACAGATACAGGGATTGGTATTGGCGAAAAGGACCTGGTACGCATCTTTGACCGCTTCTATCGAGCAGATACCGCACGCTCAACCAAGATTTCCGGCACAGGCTTAGGTCTGGCAATCGTCAGACGTATTGTCGAGATGCATGGCGGCAGTATCAGTGTAGAGAGCCAACTGGGCGTGGGAACCACATTTCGCGTGCTGCTTCCACTGGCCGAGAATACAGATATAGGTTAAACGCGTCGTTTTCCGGTAAAATCTGCATAAGCTCACCACCTATCACTACAGGGGGACATCGCCATGCCTGACCCTTTTGTTGAATCGCGTATACGCCACCTGCCGCTGTGCCAGGTGCTCACTCGCGAAGATTTGGAACTGCTGTCAGATGCGTTTCAGGTACTGCGGCTTGCACCGGATACGATTGTGTTTCAACAGGGACAGGTGTCACAGGGCTTGTATCTTTTTGTCTATGGCAGCGCTGTGCTGACACAAACGAACGCCAGCGGCAGCACACGCCCCCTTGCGATGGTGGGCGAAGGGCAGTACATCAATGAAAATGCCCTGTTCGCGGTGGTCAACGAAAACGCCACGCTGCGTATTGTCGAACCCGCGCTAGTCCTGTTTCTGTCGCGTGATGTGCTGCGCAAGTTCGCGGCACAGGATGCGAGCCTGGCATCGGCGCTTAACCGCTACATTGCTGCGCGCAACCGTGCGGCTGATGTCCCGCCACCGCCGCCGCTGGTCAAGCCTGCGCCAGCACACAGCAGCAGCCAGCCGCTGGTACAGCCCGCGCCGCCTACAGTCCCTTCTGCCACTCCTGCTGCGCAACCATCTGTGCCGCTGGTACAGCCAGCACCCGTACAACCTGCGCCGCCGCCCGCACAGCCCATAGCGCAGCCCACGCCACCGCCCGCGCCGCAGCCAACCCAACCGGCGCGTCCTGTTGTCGCGCCGCAGCCAACACCCGCCACAGCCAGCACGCTTCCTGTAACCCCTATCGCACCGCCGCAGGTGAATCCAACGAACGTACCAAGCCCTGTGGTCAATCCCCCCGCCGCGGTGACGCCTTCGCCTGCCGCGCCTGTATCACCCGCCGCGCCGCCGCCTATCGTGCCCGCGTCTTCGCCTGCGACCTTTGCTGGCCAGCGTGAGAACGAAACCGTGATTATGCAGCGCTGGCGTCATTGGTGGGCGGCTGGGCGCTTTGCCTGGGCACCGCTGTTTCTGCTGATTGGCCTCATCATGCTGTCGTTGGTGGTGTCCGTGCCGTTTTTGCAGGTGGTGTTCACCGGGGCGGCGGTTTTCATTCCCGGTGTAACCCTGCTGTATCTGTATCGTGAATGGCATAATGATCGTCTGATTATCACCGACGAACGTGTGATTTGGATTGAACGCAAAATTCTATCGTTTGAAAATAAGTTCCTCGAACTACCGATTGAAAGCATCATTGAGGTGGTCGCGGACTATCCCCAAATTGACCCATTCGCGCGTCTTTTCAACTACGGAACGCTGAAGCTGCGTACCTCCGGCACTGCGGGCAATCTGGCGCTGGATTTGATGCCGGACCCGCGCGGCTTACAGCAGGTGATTTTTTCGGGACGCGATGCCCATCGGCAGGTGCTTGAGCGCCAGCAGCGCAGCGTCATTCGCGCCGAAGTCAATCAGATGCTGGAAGGCAAAGACTCCGGTAAAGCCGTCACCCATATCCCGCCATCCACATCGGGCGGCTTTCATCCTCTGGCAACACGCTTCATCAATGCCAAAGGGGAAACGGTCTATCGCAAACACTGGTCAATCTGGTTGCAGCATACGACACTGCCATTCCTCGTCATTCTGTTGGGGATTGCGCTGGCGCTGGTCACGCTGACGCGCGAGGGTGATGTGCGTCTGTTTATGCTGGCGGTGTCGGCAGTTCCCGTGATTCTTGGCGGCCTGTGGCTGTACTGGAGCGATTGGGACTGGCGCAACGATCAGTACATCGTGGGTGATGACCGCATCACCCTGATTCACCAGCGCCCGCTGTGGCTGCAAAACAAAGTGGACACCATCAGCCTTGCGCAGGTGGACAGCGTGGCCACCGATCAGCAGGGGTTGTTCAGTGCGTTGTTGAATCGCGGTGATGTCAAGCTGGCGCTCGAAGGCGCGGACACGCCCAAGAAGTTCGAGAGCGTGCAAGACCCGCGCGGTGTTGCTGCCGAAGTTTCGACACGGCAGGCCCGCGCCCGCCAGCGCGTACAGGAAGGACAGGTGCGCCAGCAGCGTCAGGCGGTGGCGGATTACCTCTCGGTCTATCACGAGACCATCAACCAGAATCCCAACCAGCCTTATCGCCCGCCCGCCGGACAGCAGGCACAGAGCGCGCCGCGCCCCACCGACGCCGAACGCCCGCCCAAGTTCCCGCGTCGGCAGGGGTAGGTGGGCAGCCAGTTCCATCGTTTGATTCGCAGCGGCTTGAAATTAATGGGTCACAGGAGATACGTATCGGCTGCCTTTGTGTCGCGTATACTACCCGCAATTGCTGAAAAGGCGGCGCTCACCGCCAGCCAGGCGCCCCATGCGATGCCAATCGCCCACCCCAGCAGGGTAATGATACCCCCCAGCGGCTTAAGGTACACAAACGCCACTCCGCTGATGGTGAAGATACCCCACAGCAGCGCCAGCCGCCGCCAGGGAACCGCCACAGGCTCCGGCGAAGTTGGCGCTTCGTAAGGCGGTGACTTTCTCTGGTTCAACCACAACAGGGTGAACAGCACCGCGTACATAACCCACACGGTCAGGTGCGGCACAAGAGTCGTAGGCAGCGCTTCTGGGCGAATGGTGAAAGTTTCCAACACATAACTACAAAGCAGAATCGCAGTTACGACAACCGCCTGCCTCCCTGTCGGCAGCAGCTCGCGCAGCGTGTAGGTCTGCTGCTGGCTGTGACGCTGCCACAAAACTGCTAGCCCCGCGAAGACCAATCCCGCTATCACACTCGACAGCAGTGATGTGCCCACATCCGGCGCATTGATGCCATGCGCCACGCCTGCATAGGCCGCATACAGCGCGAACAGCCACAGCCTGCGGCGGTTTTCCGTGCGCAAATCCACTATCGGCGTGGTCTCGCGGCTGCCCGTAAGAAACTGTTCGCCCAGCATCACCGGCAGCGTAAACGCCATCAGTGGGTGGAAATACAGCACCAGCACGCCTGTTTGTACGGGTACCAGTCCCAGGATATGTACCGAGGCGTCGCCCCACGTTGGATTCCACAGCACTTTGGTGAGATATGCCTCATACATGCCGAAGACCGCCCCGGCAAGAAACAGGCTGTGCAGCGTGACGCGTTTCCGTCGAAAAATAAGTAGCGCCAGCACCAGCGTGTGCAGGAGATAGAGTGGGTACGTTAGCAAGAGTCCCCACGGCTCAGTAAATGGAAAGTATGCCGATCCGCTGGTGACTTCTGCCAGAATCACCGACAGTGCGCCCAGCAGCAGCCAGAACAGCAGTTTCGTGCGTAATCGCGGAGATGTCATCATCGTCCCTTTAGCTTCACCGCATTTCAGTATAGCCGCAAAGCATCAGGCGTGCGTCGGATTTTATCCACGACGAAATTTTCAATAGGTCTGGTGAGCGAAGAATGTTATAATGCGCTCCATAAACACAGTGTGCAACAGGAAACAAAACTATGGCTGTACTGCCTATCGTGAAACATCCCAATGATGAGATTTTGCGCAAGAAAACGATCAAAGTGATCGACTTCGGCCCGAAGTTTCAGAAATTGATTGACGATATGATTGAAACGGTGATCGACGCACCGGGAGTTGGCCTTGCCGCGCCGCAGGTTGCCAGCAAAGAACGGGTCATCGTCGTGCGCCTGCCCGATGACGAGGAAAGCCGCAAGGAATACGGCGATCAGGCGGGCGTGTTGTATGTCGTCGCCAACCCCAAGATCGTCAAGAGCAGCAAGGAAATGGTGGAAGGTGTCGAAGCCTGCCTGTCCATTCCGGGCTGGTTCGGCAAGGTGGATCGCTACGAAGGAATCGTCATCACCGGGCAGGATCGTCATGGCAAGGAGATTCGCATCAAGGCCAAGGATTGGCTGGCGCGCGTGTTCCAGCACGAAATCGACCACCTCGACGGACGCCTCTACATCGACATCGCCTCTGAAATCTGGGAATCCAAACCTGATGACGAGGAACAGCAGGACGCCGGGGAAGGCCGTAAGCCGCGCCGCTTCCGCATCCGCCGCACCTCCGAAGCGGAGTAGATCGCAACCCGCCCGTAGCTGTGAGGGATTTAGAATGACTGATGCCCCTACGAAAAAGCTGACCCGTGAAGAGCGGATGGCACTTGACGCCGCCGATTGGATGGAAACGATCAACGGTGAATATCAGTTGGAGGATGAAGTGGGCGCTGCGACCTTCCTGCATCTTATCGTGATTGACAACGTATATAACCTCCTCCGACCACTGGTGCGCGAAAGAAAACTGGGGCGTGTTGTGGGTGATGGTTTGACGTTTGCGCTCGGTTTAGATGATGATGGGAAACCAGTCGAACACATCCCTGACTGTGCCTTCATTCGGCGTGGTCGGTTGCCGAAAGATTTTGACCCTTCGCAACCTTTCCCCGGAGCGCCTGATCTGGCTGTTGAGGTGATTTCGCCAGGGCAAACGGTTGATAAGTTGCAGTACAAGGTCAATAACTACCTGAAGTTTGGTTCTGAGCAGGTATGGGTCATTCACCCCATTTTGGTGGAACTTCACCAATATCGCCGCGATATGCCGGGATATGTACGCGTATTCCGTAATGACGAATCGGTTGACGTGGAAGCCATGTTTCAGGGACTCTCGCTCAATGTTGCGCAGTTGTTGATCATCGAAGAGGATGAATAAAGGCAAGGCACATCATCGACCTTGCCCTACTGCATTCTACTGTGCAGGCGTTTCCGTCGGAGAGGCGTTTTGCGGGCTGATCCCCCATACATAAATGGTCCCCAGCGCATCCAGAAACAGCATCAGGCGGCTGTCGTCCGTCCACGCCAGATTCAAAATCGTGTTCACGCCAAGCGGCAGTTCCGCACGGTTGATCGTCTCGCCTGTAATCTGCGTCATATCCCACAGCGCCACACCACCGTTGTACATCGACGTGAGCAGCATGGTGCTGTCGGGCGAGAAATCTGCCGACAGCCGCTGATTGCCGAAGCCCGGTATCAACGCCACCATCGTCCCGCTGTGCGGGTCCCACACCTGCATGTTGGGGATACCGCCGCCGTTCACCAGAAATCTGCCATCCGGGGAATACAGCATGACTTCGCCGCTGCCGCGCTCACCCGTTGCCAGCGTGATGCTCTGTGTAGCATCGGCGACGCTGTACAGCAGGATGTTGTCGAGCGTGCTGATGGCAAGTTGGGTATCATCTGGTGAGAACATCAGCCGCAGTGGAACGGTGTTAATGCTGAATTCCGTCACCTGTGTCCGCGTTTCCCAATCCCAGATTTTAACGACGCCTTCGTCACCGCCCGTTGCCAGCAGTGTGCCGTCGTTGGAAAAGGCCAGCGTGTTCACATGGAACGGATGCGCTTCAATCGTGGCCAGTGAAGTGCGTTCGGCGGTGTCCCAAACCTTCACGGTGCCATCTGTGCCACCCAGCGCCAGCCAGCCATCATCGCGGTAGTAAGCAAGCACGGAAGCATTAAACAGGTTGTGCCCCTGAAAGCTGGTCTGGAAGACACCGCGATCATTGGTGACGTTCACCAGCCCGGTCTCTGTTATGGTGTAAATCTCAGTTTTGTCCGGCGAATAAAAAACGCGGGTAGCTTCCAAACGATCTGTGGTGAACACCAGCGCGCCTGTCACCAAATCCCATGACAGCAGTTGGGTATTGTTGAGGCCTGCCAGCCGCGCGCCATCAATGGAAATGTCGTAGGCGAACACCGTTGTCGGCGTATCTACGCCTACAAGCTGTCCCAGTGGTTCGATGCGGTTAATGTTGTCGTGGCTGATCGCTTCAATCGATTCTGCAAGGGGAACAGGTGTTGGCGTCACCGTCGCGCCGCCAACAACGGCGACAGTGGGCACACTCTCGAAACCGCACGCGGCAAGCGTTAAAACAGTCAGAATCAGGATGAGATATTTCACAGGCTGCGCTTTCGGTGTAATCAATCCAGCGTTAATCATACAGGCAATTGGTGTACGCAGAGTGATGAGATTTGTTCAGATGTGCTGACGTTTACAGCATCTTTTGGACGCCAAATAAGTACATAGATGGTAGCTGAACAAGGGGATTAATCCCCCTTGTCCTCATATTGTCACGGCGTTTCGGACAGCGGCCCCGCCATCAGGTCAATACTGCTGATGAGCACGCCGTAGTCGTTAAGCTGGCGCAGGCCGCATTCGCCCTCAAAGGCTTCAACCTGCCCGTTCCCATTCTGATCGAAACCGTTCATCATGTGGTCAGCGGCAGCGGTGGATGCTGTTTTCTGTTCCTCTACAGCCGCGACATCCTGTGCGCTGAGCAGTTCGGTTTCGAGGTTGACGATGTCATCGGCCCACGCACGCGCATTGTCCAGACACACCCGTACCAGTTCCATATCACTTTGCAGCCGCAGCGATACGCCCGGCGCATTTCCGGCTGCGTTTAGCTGTTCGGCGATCAGATCAAGGAAGTGATACACGCCGACCCCACGTCCCGGATTTTCGCCGCGCCCGTTGCCGTCGAGGTCATCGCGTGTGCCGCGCAGGGTGTTAATGGTGTGTTCCGCGTGCAGATGCAAACCGCCTGCGGTGGTCGCTTCGGCAGCCAGACCTGTGTGCTGCTGTGCGATTTCACCTTCGGAAATGGCTCCCGCTAGCAGGCCCGCGTTTAGCACCTGCGCCGGGTTGTAACCTTCCAGTCCCCCGCCCGCTGATGGCGAAAGCCCGTTTTCGGAAGCGACAAATATTTCGTTGAAGGCCAGCGCCGCCGCGTTCGGCATCTGTCCACTGTAAGCCACTTCTCCGCCGGGCGTGTTCCCCAGCTCTGTTTCGATGGTAACAATCAGGGTGTTGAAACTCGCGGGCAGCGTGCGCCGCTGAATATCGGTTAGGGAAAGGCTGCCGTTGCCTAAGGGGTCGAGGTTGAGCTGGCCCAGGCGCATGGTGCCGCCTGTTTCCGTGTTGCGCAGCCACGCAACGTAGATGTTGCCCGCACCCGGCGGTGTTAAGCCCTGTGCGACCAGGCTCACCGTATCGGCGGCGGCATTAGTAGACAGGAAACTCAGGCGCCCGAACGTGGGAATTGGCGTCGGCGTGGGCACACTGCTGGTAGGTGTCGCGGCAGGTTCCGCTGGCGCTCCATTCTGGTTAGCCAGGAACATCCCCGCGAGCACGATAATCACCAGCGCGATGATGCCCATACCCCCCAGCAGCACGATTGGCTGCGTGGCGGGATGCACAATAACGGTGGGAGTGGGCGGCGGCTGCACCTGTGTTGCCTGACCCGCCGAGGTGGCCATCTCGTCCTGTGTAGAATCAAATCTGACGGTGCCCTGTCCTTCGCCGGATGCGGGCGCGCGCAGTTTGAACCCCGTCGGGGACTCGATTTCTTTCAGGGCGCTGCTGAAGGCATTGGCGAAATCGGCAGCACTCTGGAAGCGGTCTTCCGGCTCCTTGGCCAGCACGCGCTTCATCACTTCATCCAGCGCGGGGGGCAGTCCTTCAACGGACTCGCTGATATTCGGGATGGGGTCCTGGATATGGCGCAGGATGAGCATCATGGCGGTATCAGCGGCATAGGGCTGTTTTCCCGTTAGCAGTTCATAGACGACTACCCCTAATGCGTAAATGTCTGAACGGGCATCTGCGGGCAGTCCTTTGCCCTGTTCAGGAGCCATGTACGCCGGGGTGCCGACGATACCAGTACCTGTGATGCTTGCGCCGCCTTCTGCCCACTTGGCGATGCCGAAGTCTGCCAGCAGGGCATGACCTTCCGTGTCAATCAGAATGTTGGCGGGTTTCAGATCACGGTGTACGATGCCCTGACGGTGTGCGTAATCCAGCGCGCCGCTGATTTCCCGCAGAAACTTTTCGACCTGCCGCAGATTCAGCGGGCCTTCCTTAATCATGTCGCTTAAGGAGCCGCCTTCGACGTAGGCCATCACCAGATAAAGGATATTGTCTTCGGTGCCATAGTCGTAGACAGGCAGAATGTGGGGGTGCTGCAAACGTGCGATGGTACGCGCTTCCTGTCGGAAACGATCCACAAAGGTGGGGTCAAGCCCCGGATGCGGTGGCAGAACTTTGATCGCGACGTAACGATCAATATCCTCCTGATAGCCGCGATACACCGTAGCCATCCCGCCCTGACCGAGTAAATCCTTGATTTCGTACTTACCGAGTTTTCGCCCTTGCAGCACGGCATTTCACTTTCTGGATTACAACCATCACATTGAGTATTTTAACATTAACCGATACCTGCACCCACAAGCCTAAATCATTTTACGGAAATTTCACAACTTGGGCATCGAACGTGTTATAATGAGTTCTGGTAAACGGGTGAGCCGTCTAAGTGACGGGAGGATACTATGCCTAATTTCGGTGGCGGTGAACTGCTGGTCGTTTTGATTATCGTCGTGCTTTTGTTTGGTGTTGGTCGTGTGTCGAAGATCGGCGGCGAACTGGGACAGGCAGTTGCAAACTTCCGCAAGGGTTTGTCGGAAGGTGCGAAGGATAAGAACGAACAACCACAGGAACAGAACCAGCAGTCATAACTGCTAGTTGTCTCATGTTCTTCTGTCAGGGACGTGACGGGTGTCGCGCCCCTCGTTTTATTAGGCGCGATTGAGCTTATCGAGTTCGCGCTGTAAGTTCAGATGTGCCTTGTGTGGCAGCCCCGGCGGCAGCTTCAGGTTATAGGTGATGACCTGCTTGTTATAAGCCTCTATCGCAGTCGTGAACGTGCGGTACAGCCGGCCCCATGCGGCATCGGCGCTTTGTTTACGTTCGGCAGCGCGCGCAGCGTCGGTCATACGCGCAATATCGCCCAACGTCCCACGATAGCTTTCAAACCCACGTTTCAGGTCTGCCAGCAGTCGCCGCTGTTTTTCCTCTAGCTCTTTCCCAGCCATCATCCATTCCGGCTGCACATCGTTATCGCGCATGATTTTATACGCGGTGCGCATATCGTCAGGCGTGTGCGCGTCGTCATCCAGTGACAGCGGTTTGCCAGCCCCCGGTAATGCGCTGGTGCGTCCATCTTGCAGCGCCTGGCGGATGGCTTCCTCGATTTTGGATTCCCATTTGTCCATGTTCGGCGTACCTCGCGGAGCATTGATTTTGTGGATGACTGCATTGTATATTTTTTCACAATTAAAGTCTATTACGGGAATTATTATGCCTGTTATCGGGCGACAGAAACAAAAAGGGGCGAGATACCCCGCCCCAACGCTATTTCATTCTCCGCCTGTTACTGCCCGTTATTTATCCTAGGGCAAACTGCGCGCGTTCTGTACGCGGAACGTAGACTGTACTACGCCATCCTCGTCGCGCAGCGTGGCGACATCATTTGTACCCCACACGGCGGTATTGCGGTTCCAGAACAGGGCAATCGACGTATTGGCACCGACGCGCGTATACACCGTAACCAACCCACCTGTGAACAAACGCTGCTCAGGGAAGGTGAACACATTGCCCTCGGCATCGGTCAGCGTCCAGCCAGTCAGGTCAACCAGCGCGCCGTCGTTACGAATTTCCACCCCTTCGGCGGTCACATCGCCCGCGCTGATGATGTTGGTGATGGTGACTGCGGCGTTGGCGGCTGTCGGCGCTAAGGTGACTGTTGGTGTGGGGCTGGGCAAGGCCGTCGCGTCGGAAGTTGCTTCGGGCGTTTCCTCATCTCCGGTGCCGCTTGTTTCGGTAGGTTCGTCGGTAGGTGTAGCGGTAGCGATGTCTTCTACCGTCAGCGTACAGCCTTCCAGCGGGATAATCAATTCCTGCACTAGCTGTAGGTTGGTGGCTGTTTCTTCGGAAAGCCCATTGACTTCCATAAGTTCAAAGCCTGACACGCCGTATATTTCACCCAAGCCAAACGGTGTATCGCCCGACTCCACCACATGAATAATGCAGTTGGCGGGAAGCTGTGTGCCGCTGGCGGTCTGCGCGCCGGGTGTCTCTTGTGCCGGATTGACGGACTGGGAATCAGGAGACGTGCCTTGTTGGGTGACACGCGGGTTTGGCGTAATCAGTCCGGGGGGCAGAATGACGGTACCCGGCTCCGGTGTTGCGGTAATGAGCCAGGGGGTTTGCGTAGGTCCCGGCGTCGTGGTGATGAG
Source organism: Anaerolineae bacterium (assembly GCA_046328675.1). Taxonomy (GTDB): domain Bacteria; phylum Chloroflexota; class Anaerolineae; order Aggregatilineales; family Phototrophicaceae; genus JACAER01. Next base: position 8,758 of record JAXLWC010000008.1, on the reverse strand, counting down.
CAAAGGCACGGTGACAACGACCTGGCCCGCCTGCTGGCTTCCCGTTAAACGCTCTCCAAACAGCGCGATAGCCCCCAGCGCTACGCCGATGGACAGAAAAATGTTTAAGATGACGAACAACACAGAACGCCGCTGCATATTGAGAGTCCTTACACACATCGTAAGGGCGAACACCTGAGTTCACCCGTCAATCCATATCAGATAGATTTGTCTGCGACTATAGCACAGCCCATCAGACGCGGCAACGCTGTCGGTATGTGTATGGTTAGAACGTGGGGCAGTCGTCAGCTTTGCAACATCTTTCACCTGGACTGCGTATTAAAGTAATCGGTTGGTAAAAAACAAACTTGGGGGATTTTCCAATGAGTACTTCCAGTGGCGAAGGTCATCACGCTGCCGGACGAAGACGGGGCTGTCTGGTTTATGTTCGACGTGCGCTGTTCATCGTTGTGTTGCTGAGCGTTGGCCTGATTGTGCTTGGTGTCGTCTATCAGAATGTGATCTTGGACGCACAGCGCCGCACCTATCAAGCGCCGGGGGAACTGTTCGCCGTTGACGGGCACATGATGCACATCTCCTGTATGGGAGAGGGCAGTCCGACGGTCATTCTGGAGGCCGGCGGTATCAGTTATTCAAGCGAATGGTATTGGGTACAGCACCAGCTTGCTGCAACCCGTCGTGTCTGCGCTTATGATCGCGCGGGCATGGGCTGGAGCGAGGCGAGTCCGGCCCCACGCGACGGCATTCAGGTTGCCAACGAACTGCATGAGTTGTTAATCGCTGCCGACATTGCTGCTCCCTATATCCTGGCCGGACATTCCTATGGCGGCATCCTTAATCGTATCTATGCCGATCAGTATCCCGCCGAGGTGATGGGTATTGTCCTGGTAGACACCGCAATCCTGCTGCCAGATGAGTTTCCGACTCAAGCCGATTTTGACCAGTGGAAACGCGAAAACGATATTCTTCAGGGCGCGTTGTGGGCGGCGGTGCGCCTGGGGGTATATAACCTGCTGATCGATGGTGAGATACATGCCTTTGGTTACCCGCAGGATACGGCTGCCGAACTTGTGGCGCTGCGCTCTAGCAATGCCGCGTTCGACACCTACTACGCTGAGGGAACACTCATGCGACGAGTTTTGACGGAGCAGTCAAACGCGGCCAGTGATCTGGGCACGCTGCCGCTGGCCGCGATTTGGGCGACTGAGCTGCCGCCGCTTAACGCTGCCGATGCAGCCCGCTACCGGACTTTGCAGGACGACATCCTGACGTATTCTTCGGACAGTGCTGCCTACTACATCGAAGGCTCCAGTCACGGCTCGATTATCGGAAACGAAGGCTTTGCGCAGCAGGTCACGGACATTATCCGCCAGCTAGCCTCTTAACTTCTGTTCCATCTGTAGGGGTGTTCATTTGAACGCCCCACAGAAACTTAAATCGCTGCAATGTTCACCGTGAGTTGATGATTGACTGAGCTAAAGGGTATCCTGTATCCTAAGCGGATACTCATCAACTTTTGAAACATGCCCTACCTGATTGACGGACATAACCTCATCGGTCAACTGCCTGACATCTCCCTGACCGATCCCAACGACGAAGCGCAGCTTGTGCAGAAGCTCAACGGGTTTGCTGCGCGTACAGGCAAGCGCTGTGTGGTCATCTTCGATCATGGGCTTCCCGGCGGTGCTTCGCGCATGTCAACGGGCAGCGTTCAGGTGTTGTTTGCCTCGCGTCCGGGCGAAGCAGATGACCTGATGCTGCGCCGCATCGAGCAGATGCGTGACACAAAAGGGTGGGTGGTGGTGACATCCGATCAGCGTGTCATTGAAGCGGCGCGCCGTAAGGGAATCGGTGCGCTGCGCTCAGCCGCCTTTGCCCAACTGTTACAGGATGCGCCGCCGCGTACCAGAGGCAAACCGCCGCAAACCGCCGACGATAAACCTGCGTACATCTCGCCACAGGAAATTGAAGAATGGCTCAAGAAGTTCGGCGGCGGTGAGTAGGAACGTTTAACTAAACGTCCAGCGAAAACTGTGCGACCTTTGGCATAGGCTGCGTTCTGATCTATATTTATGGATAGACCCTGTTATGATCTTCGGATGTTTGCATGTCCCACGATACTCATCTGCGCGAAAAAGCCATCCGCCTGCGCACTGACCAGCACATGACGCTGGAACAAATCGTCGAGCGCCTACAACTGCCCAAAACCACTGTCTACGGTTGGATACGACATCTTCCCATTCCGCGTACGAATAAACAGAACGCTGCGCAGCGCAAAGGCACACACTCCATGCAGGCGAAGTACAAAGCCCAGCGCGAGGCAGCCTATCAACAGGGCTGGGCAGAAGCCCCCACGCTTTTGCAGGATGCCACCTTTCGCGACTTTGTGGTGCTGTACATGGCGGAGGGGTATAAACGGGATCGAAACCGAGTTTCAATCTGCAATTCAGATAAGTTGATAATGCAGCTTGCCCAGCGTTGGCTTTCCAAATTAAGTTCCAGGAAGCTTGTCTATAGAATCCAGTATCATGTTGATCAAAACTTGGATGAGATCAAACAATACTGGGCAGAAGCATTCGCTATCCGACCAGAAGACATCGGTTTACAGCGCAAGTCAAATAGTGGGAAATTAGCGGGCAGGCAATTCCGTTCAGTATATGGCGTCTTGGAGATTTCTATACGAGATACCAATCTCCGCGCCAAGTTACAATCCTGGATGGACTTTATAAAACAACAGTGGTAAGATTTGATTGACCTCGGGGCGTGGCGAAGCTTGGTATCGCGCTACATTTGGGTTGTAGAGATCATGGGTTCGAATCCCGTCGCCCCGACATTAACAACTTGACGAGTGAAGATATATGGTATAATCACTCCATATGCGGGCATGGTGTAGCGGTAACACAATAGCCTTCCAAGCTGTTTTCACCAGTTCGAATCTGGTTGCCCGCTAGTTTGGTAATAGAATGATTAACACGGGAGCGTAGCCAAGCGGTCAAGGCACTTGTCTCATAAACAGGGGACCGCAGGTTCAAATCCTGCCGCTCCCATCTTCCATCAGGCTCAATTGTGAATTTAGATAACCCTACCCTCTATTGGATCGCAGGATTGTTAGAAGGAGAGGGTTATTTTGGTTTAGCTTCCTATCGGGGAACAAATTCTACCCCTAACATCGCCATTAACATGACGGATGTTGATGTTATTGCTCGTGTCGCCTCAATCTGGGGCGTTCAGCCTGTTAAGGTTCATGCTCAACAAATACACTGGCATGATACTTATCTTGCGCGGCTCAGGGGCGCGAAGGCAGATCAGTTCATGCATCTTATCTTTCCCATGATGGGGCAGCGACGGCAAGCACAAATCAAATCCGTCTTGCAAGCATATGCTGAACGCCGCAAGAAACGTTTTAAACTGACTGAGGAACAGGTGAAGGCGATAAAGGCGCGTATTGCCAGGGGTGAAACCGCGAAATCAATTGCGCGCGATTTCCCAGTGAGCCATTATGCTATTTGGGATATTCGCAGTGGTAAAACCTGGGATGACCTTGATGAGATGCAGGCTCATCACACTGAAACTCCTGCTGAAGTCGATTATCACTCTATTCACTGGTTGGCTGGATTGTTGGAAGGCGAAGGTTCATTTTTAGCACCCCCGCCCTCAAGCCCGAATACACCTGCCATCACCATTTCAATGACTGATGAGGATATTATCCGGCGAGTTTCGGCGATTTTTGGTACAAAACACCATCAGGTCAGCGCTAGACGGGAAGGCGCAAAAACGCCGTATACCGCCCATCTTAGAGGCAAGCCAGCGATTGATTTGATGCGCTTACTGTATCCGCTGCTGGGAAAACGCAGACAAACACAGATTGATCGAGTATTGCAGCATTATAATCCCTATAACCCGCATCGTCACCTCACCGTTGAGCAGGCAAAAGGCATCAAACAAATGCTGGCTGATAGTCATTCGATGAGGTATATCGCATCGGAGTTTGATACGACATACGATATTGTCCGAGACATCAAACGCGGCAGATGCTATCGCGAGGTTGAACTCTAATCCCTCGCCAGCACTTCCACCCGGCACTGTTCCACCACCTCTGCCGGAATCAGCTTCAGCGCCAGCCACACCAGCCCCGGCACAATCAGCAAGTCGTCAAGCTGCCCCAGCACCGGAATCGGGTCGGGAATCAAATCAATCGGACTCACGAAATAGGCAATCGCCAGCCCCAGCACCACTTTCGCGTACCAGGGCGTGTGCCTGTGCAGCAGTACCTTTCGATACACATCAATTTCTCGCGAGATCAATTCCATTGCGGTCTTCAGTTTCTGCGGCACAGCTTGTCCTTATAGTAGAAAATGTGATGCTTGTGTATCAATAAAATTTCCCGCCAGCACCAAAATGCCCGGCGGGAAACTGGTTGGTGATTCAAAGTCGCTAGCCGTTGATTTGAGGCTAACCGGCTGTCGTGCTTTCAGTCGCGCGCACAAGTTCCTCGTCAATGATCGAAGCGAACACTTCATACGGCTGCGCGCCGCTGACATAGCGCCCGTTGATGAAGAACGTTGGCGTTCCCTGAATACCTGCGCGCTGTCCTTCTGACTGGTCGGCGACAACTTCGCCCAGCGTCGTCTGTGCGCTCACACACGCATTGAAGGTGTTGATGTCAAGACCGACGCTCTGCGCCATCGTGGAAAATACGTCTGCGGTTGCGCCGATTAACTGTTGATTGTTATACAGCACATTATGGTAGTCCCAGAAGCGTCCCTGAGCGTTTGCGCACTCTGCCGCAACGGCGGCATCCAGCGATGCCTGTCCCAGGATTGGCATATCGCGGAAGACATAGCGCACGCGTCCTTCGTAGTTGGCCATAATCTGCGGCAGCGTCTCAGACTCAAAACGGCGGCAGAAGGAGCAGCGGAAGTCCCCAAATTCAATGATGGTCACAGGCGCATCGGCGGCACCAATCGACGGGTCATTATCGGCGCTCACGTCAACATACTGCACGGCGTTGTTGCCGGAAGCCGTGTCGATATTCCCGCCTGATTCCAGCGCTGCGGCGACTGCCTGGCTGATGATTGCGCGGTTTTCCGCTTCATTGGCGTTTGCCAGCCCGAAGCCAATCAGCGTTCCAACAATCAGAAACACCATCGCCACTATGACGTAGTTAAACGCCTCGCGGGGGATGACAAAGATTTCCTGCGTGGGGGCCGCAGCGGTGGCCTCATTCTTTGGCTTGTCTATATCGGTGATGGGAGTGTCAGTTACATTTTCCACGAGTCTATCCTTTTACTTTCAGCCATAAGCATATCACAATACTAGACGCTGTTGCATGGGTTTTACTTGCGCGTAATTTGAGTAACGAACGTATAATGATTCAAGATGTAATGATAATGAGGAGGAACTGCTTGGCGCAGCTTGTCAAAGGGCTTGTAGTAAAGGAACAAAGCGGCTTTTTTCGTGTGGAAGCCGATGATGGCAAATCCTATGTGTGTCGTCTGCGTGGTCGCTTGCTTGAAGACGCGCAGTCCTCAGATATCGCGGCCATTGGTGACAAAGTAAAAATCGAAACGTTGGACGTACAGGACAACGCTCCCGAAGGCACCATCACGGGCCTCATCGAGGAAGTCGAAGAACGTACCAGCGCGCTCTCGCGGGCCGCCCGCACGGAAGGCAATCGCGGCGCTGGACAATCGGAACGCGAGCATGTGATCGTCGCCAACGCCGAGCAAGCCTTTTTTGTTTTTGCTGCTGCCCAGCCGCGGCCCAGCCTCAAGCTGTTGGATCGTTTCCTCGTCGCGGGCGAAAAGTCCGGCATCGACACGCTGTATATTGTTATCAACAAAATTGACCTCGCTGACCAGCCCGCCGTTGAAGCCGAGTTCGCTCCCTACGTAAAACTTGGTTATCACATCCTCTACACCAGCGCGCTCCAACAGCGGGGCGTAGACGAACTGCGCGCGCTGCTCAAGGATCACCTCTCGGTATTGACTGGCCCCTCTGGGGTCGGCAAGACCAGCCTCTTGAATGCTGTACAGCCGGGCTTGGGGCGCGCCGTGAAAAGCGTCAGCGCTGCCACCGAGGAGGGAACCCACACCACGCGCGACAGCGAACTGGTCAAACTCGAAGGCGGCGGTTACCTGGCGGATACGCCGGGGCTGCGCACGCTGGCGATGTGGGATATTGAGCCGGAAGAACTCGACGCCTACTTCATCGAGATCGCGCCGCTGGTGGAGAAGTGCCGCTTCAACGACTGCACGCACACCCACGAACCGGGCTGCGCGGTGCGTGCTGCGCTGCAAAATGGCGACATCAGCAAACCTCGCTACGACAGCTACATCAAACTGCGCGAAGAACTCGAAAAGGCGTATGCGCTGTAAGGGAGTATTGTCTTCATGATTGCACACATTATCGAAACCGAAGACGCTAACTTTGATCCATTTGTGTTTGATTACCCTTCACTAAGAGTCGGATTGAAATCTCGCATTTTACAATCTGATTGTTTTGATTGGCTGAGACGTGTGCCTGAAAATAGTTTACATGCGGTTGTCACTGACCCGCCTTATGGCGTTAAGGAGTATGAAGCATCCCAAATTGAGAAGCGCAACAATGGAGTTGGGGGCATTTGGCGTATACCCCCATCATTCGATGGACATAAACGCGCGCCGCTGCCACGCTTTACCGCACTAAACGCTAAAGAACGTGAGATGTTACATCACTTCTTTGTTGAGTGGGCTAAGTTGGTGACACATGTGCTGCGTCCTGGCGGTCACGTCTTTGTCGGCTAAGATATCTAGCCATGAATGGTTGTGTCAAAATTTCAATTATATTAACAAATATTACTGCACACAACCCCCGACCCGGACAAACAGCCGGCTCTTCCAAAGCAACGAATGTCCCGCCTGCATTGCCGTCAACGAAGGGCGCTACCTTGACCTGATTGAAATCGACGCCGCGACTCCATACGGGCGTGGACGACGTGCGTGAACTGCGTGACCGCATCGCCTTCGCGCCGGGGGAGGCGGGCAAGTCAAAATCTACATCATCGACGAAGTGCATCGTTTTAGCGGCAGCAAGCTGATGCGCTGCTCAAGACGCTGGAAGAACCGCCAGAGCACGCCATCTTCGTGTTGGCGACCACTGAAATCGACAAGGTGCCCGCGACTATCGCGCCGTGCTTGCAGTTCGAGTTCCGCCGCTTCTCAGTGACCGAAGTCGCGGATCGTCTGGAACTGATAGCTAGTAACGAAGGGCTGGACATTGAGCGCGGCGCGTTGGAACTCATCGCGCGCCAGGGCACAGGCAGCATGCGTGACAGCATCAGCCTGCTCGATCAGGTTGTCTCCCGATCCTAACGAGAAAATCACCGTTGAAGTGGCGCAGCGCATCCTCGGAACCGCCAGCGTCAACGCCGTGCGTAAGGTCGTCGCGGCGCGCTGGTCAGCGGCGATATTGCCGATGGCTTGCAGGAAATTAACAACGCCGTCGATACAGGCAGCGATCCGCGCCAGCTTGGGCAGGCAGGTGGTGGAGCATTTGCGCGCCGTGCTGCTGTCGCAAACCGCCACGCCGGACATTATTGCCGCCTCGCAGGATGAACGCGCGCTGTATGCCGAACAAGCGGCGAAACTTCCACGTCACACTTTGCTGCGTGCCATCCGTGCATTTAACGACGCCGTCAGCAATTATCGCGGTGGTTGGCAGCCGCAGCTTGCGCTGGAACTCGCGCTTGTCGAGAGCCTGCGCGGCGGCAGCGACGATGCTGGCCATTCCGCATCCGTTCCTTCGTATGCTGCACCCGCCCCTGCGGATATTGCCGCACTGGTGCGCCAGATGGTCGGCGAACAGTTGTCGCGTGCCTCTGGCGAAACCCCGCGCGAAGTGCCTGCGCCGCCTGTTGAAGTTCCGGCAAACCCCGGCGCGCCGCCTGTCATCGCCATCGAAGCCGTGCGCGATAACTGGGGCGTGATGCTCAAGGCGCTGTTCCAGCTTAACTCGCAGGCTCCCGCCGTTGCCCAGCACCTAACTCCGGTGCGCGTCGATGGCAACGTGCTCACTGTCGCTACGGGCAATGCCACGCATTTTGGCCTGTTCCAGTCCGGCGAGTATGCCGCTGGACGTATCCGCCTGATCGAAAACGCGCTGGAACGTGTTCACGGTGTGGTGCTGAAACTCAAAGTGATCCTCGCGGAAAATCAGGAACAGGCCGGCACAGCTCCCAAAACGATTGACGACCCGCTGGTGCGTTTCGGCATTGAGGAACTGGGCGGCGTAATCCGCGATGATGAATAGCGCTTCAGCTTCTGGTATCATTAGGCGACCCGCGATTATGATTTTGCTGAGGAGAATAAAACATGGCTAAAGGACCGAAGCGTCCCCAGATTCCACAGGGCATGGGCGGCAACATGGGCATGATGATGAAGCAGCTTCAAAAGATGCAGGAAGACATGGAGACGGCACGCACTGCGCTTGAAACTGAAACCGTCGAGGTGTCGGTAGGCGGCGGCGCACTGACGATTGTGATCACCGGGCATCAGCGCGTGCAGTCCATCAAGCTTAATCCTGAAGTGGTGGATACCTCCGACCCTGAATGGGTGAACGACTTGCAGGATATGCTGGTGGCTGGCGTCAATCAGGCGATTGAACAGAGTCAAGCGCTGGCCGCCAACCGTATGGAAGGCATCACCGGCGGTCTGGGCAGCGTCCCCGGCCTGGGTGATCTGCTCGGCGGTTAACGCGTGCCTGACGTGAATGCAGCGTA